>JAADHN010000118.1 GCA_013151865.1 Kiritimatiellota bacterium | reverse complement strand
GGGGGAAATTTGGCCGCGCTGTATTCCTGGCGGTTCCTGCGGGTGGATGTGTGACGGGAAGCCGCCGGTATCCAGGGAGCAATGCCGAGGGGACCGGCACAGGGAGGCGGGGGGGGCGCAAATGCAACCCCCACTCCGGAACAGGACTCATGTTATCTTCAACACATGGATCTCTCGAGCACGGCGATTCGTCAAGTCCCTCAGGCCTCTCGAAGAATGGCAAGAGCGAAAACCAGCATCGGCGACACGTGTGCGCAACCTTCCGCCGACGGTGCGTTGGGGCGGCCATGCCTCCGACCGATGGTCCCTCGAACACGTCCCGTCCGAGACCTGGCCGGTATGCTGCCGAATCCATTGGCGGTCCGCCTCCCTTTTCTTTCGATCTTCGACCGCCGCCGCCACTTGGTCCGGACGAATGGAGGCCTCGATCCACGGCACCAACTGGCAGCACGGGTGAAAAAATGCCGAGAACAGTCCGCGTCCCGCCGATGATTGCCCCTTGGGCAGCACGCCATCGTCCGCTTTGGAGACTCTGGTGCGGGTTCGCCCTGGTCCTCGGGGGAATGCTGGGGGTGGTGTGCGCCCAGGAGCAAACGCCAGCCCTTTCCGGATGGGACATTCTGAACAAGCTCGCGGCCGGTCCCAGGCGACAGAATGAAGTTCGGGCGTTTGCCTGGCCGGAGTCCGGCCGTGCGGCCCGCGCCTCGATCGTCGCCCGCCTGGACAAGACCGCGACAGGAGAACGGCGAGAGCTTCGCATCGATTACACGTTTCCGGACTCCGTTTGCCGGCAAGTGGTTGTGGATCTGCCGGTCCGAGCAGGAGAATCTTATGCTCGGCTCGAGTTCTATCTACGCGGCGATGGGGCGTCCAACCGTATCGAGGTGTGGTTGGGAGCGGCCGGACGCTGGTTCGGGTTGGGCCGGACGCTTCCAGCGGGAACAGTCCGCCGTCGGGTCGTACTGCCGGTGAACGCGACCGATACGGACGTTGCCGATACGCTCCGTTTCTGCATTGTGCAGGACGGTGGACTGGGTGCCCATCGGGTCGTGTTGGATACCATTCGATTCGTTGGTCCGGTCGCGCCGCGGCACACGGACCTTCACGTTTTCGGTCGTGGCATTCCGGCGTCGGTGCGTGCCCTGCCGGATCGCCCGCGCTCTTTCAAGGTTGACATCGTCCCTCGATCGGACCGAAACGTGGTGTTGCTCGACGGCACCCCCTTGTTTTGCGTGTTGGATGCTCGTGCCAACCCGAAATACCTG
Source organism: Kiritimatiellota bacterium (assembly GCA_013151865.1). GTDB lineage: Bacteria > Verrucomicrobiota > Lentisphaeria > Oligosphaerales > JAADHN01 > JAADHN01. Next base: position 73,713 of record JAADHN010000118.1, on the reverse strand, counting down.
GAGAGCGCGCGTCGTACCGGAGTGAATGCGTTTGCACTGGATCTGTACTGGCGGATGATCGAACCGCGCAGAGGATATCGGGAATGGGCACGTCTGAAAGAATGGCTCGGCGAGTTGTCTCGGGTTCGGGGCGATCCTCATGATCGGCCCGCGGCCGCCGGTATGGTGGCAACTCGAGAACCCTGACGTTCCGGAAACGCGCGACGGAACGGCCTACGTGCTTTCCCCGATTATCCAGCGCGATTTCGGCCGGTTGGTGACGGAATTGGTCACGGTCACCCGCGATCTCCCGAACGTCCTCGGCTACATGGTCAGCGCCGGGGGCGAGCAGGACAGTTCTTTTTCGGGCCCGACGAACGATCCCGCCTGTCTGGGGTCTTTCCGAGCGTGGTTGCGCCGGCGATACGTGTCCGCGACCGCGCTGCGCAGAGCGTGGGAAGATCCACGGGCTCAGTTTGCGACTGCCGTACCGCCGATCCGTCTGCCCGGAAACGACTTTCGCCGGTCTCACCGTGACTGGGCGGAATTCCGGACCGGCTGGTGGGTGACGTACGTCGACCGCGTCGCCGAACAACTCCGCCCGCTTGCCCCCCGAAAACTTCTCTTGGCGCGCTTCGGTTGGCCCGTGTTTCAGGCGGAGAACGTTTTCCTCGCCCGTTGCGCCGATGTCGACCTGCTGCAGTGCAAAGACGCCGTCGCCGCCTGGGAAGTTGACCATCCCGGCAAGCAACTGTCCCGCACACAGATGTATTACGGTGCTCTCCGACATTCCGCCGGAGTGGTTTTCCCGGAAATGGACATCGTTCACGGTCGCGGCTACCAAGCTGGGGACCTTGCCCGGTACGTTCCCCTTTTCGCCCGACACGCCGGCGGCTTGTGGTACTATCGCGGCCTGATGCCGGGCCGGAAAGATTTCCTCGATGACTTGTCCCGCGCCAGACGCGAAGCCGACCGCCTCATCCAAGGGGAGTCGGGCCCGGCCAGGACCGGCGTGTTCGTGAGCGTCGCCTGGGCCGATTGGATCAGTGCTCAGCAGGATTACACCAACGAGGCCGCGCTCGTCGGCGCCGCGGAACTCCTCGAGGACACGCAGCTGCGCGCCGCCGCTGTGTCTGAGTTTACGCTCGCGGACCTTTTCGATGCGGATTTGACGGTGGTCCCCTACAATCCCGCCATATCGAAAGATGCCGAGACCGTGTTACAAGCCTACGTCGACTTCGGCGGCGCCGTGGTTATGGAAGCCAACACAGGAGAATTCTATCTAGACGGTCGGCGGCGGCGGCACAGCGTCCTCCGGTTCTCGCCGTTCCGCAAGACTGCGACTGTCCGGACCCGCGGGCGCGTCACCTTCCAACTCTCCGGCCTCGGCCTGTCGGGCGAACTGAGCGTTGCGTCCCCGATATGCGAACGCGGAACATTCTCCGCAGAAGCGGCGCCGGTCGCGACGTGCGCCGAGTCCGCCATCGTCCGAAGAGGGACTGTGCTCTACATTCCCTCTCGTTTTTTCTCTGCGTACTCGTACGACCGTGACGCAGACAAGGCGGCCATGCGCGGTTTGCTCCGTGCCTTCTTCGGGGCAGTGCGTCCCATGCAGGAAAAGATCGCTCGAGGCGCCCTACCGGAGAGCCGCGCGGAAGCCCGGCGCACGGCAGCCGGCCGCGACTTGTTACGTTTTGCAGCACAGGCCCTGTCCGAAAAGCGATACATCCGGGCCGCCTTTTTGGCACGCCTCGCGGCCTGTGCAGCCCCAGGCAACACCGGCAAGCGTATCCGGGGGGCGGGCATACTGCTTCGACAACAAGCCCAATGGCTGCGAGCCGTTCGCCGCCGGATCGACCGTCTACGCCGGGCATTGGGAGCACGCACCGGCGACGGATCGCAGTCCGTTTTCAAAGAAGCCGATGCGGCACTGGCGCTGACACACGAAGCGTTGCAGGGAGAAGCGGCTCGCGAGTCCGCGCTGGCCCGCGTTGTCGCGGCGCATGAAGCGTGCGTTGCCGCCCTGCTCCGACTCCGCAATCATTCGGGCGGTCCGTAGCGCCGGCCCGGGAGTTCGGTCCTCCGGTCACGCGGCGCGAGTCGACAAGGAACGGAGGCGCCTTCGCCCTGCCCGGCACGAGCGACGGCGAAAGGATGGGAAGAACCGGGCGGTCTTGTTTTTCAGCGGCAGGGAGCCCGACCGGAGACACGAGAAATGCTGCACCATTCGGCTCGGCATTGCAAGGAGTTTGCTCGATGGGCGATTATGCGGTCTTGGATTTCGGCACGAATTCGATACTGCTGCTGCTCGCCGCCGAAGACGATTCCGGTGCCGCGCCAGCCGAGAGAACGGAATGGTGCGCCATTACCCGTTTGGGTGAGGGAGCCGCGGAGGCGGGAGGTCTGAAGCCCGGACCGATGCGGCGGACGATCGAGACTGCGGCGGGGTTCCTCGCGGAACTCAGGCGACACAGTAGGTCCGGGGTCGGCGTTGCGGTTGCGACCAGCGCGGTGCGGGATGCCTCGAACCGAGCCGAGTTCCTGGACGCCTGTCGCGTCGCCCTGGGCTGGGCGCCGCTGGTGCTGAGCGGCGAACAGGAGGCCGAGGCCGCTTTCCTCGGTGCGGCCAGCGATCAGTCCGAGGGCGATTTGGTCGTTACTGTGGACGTGGGGGGCGGAAGCACGGAATTGGCCGCCGGCCTCCCGGGGCGCTGCCTGTACCGGTGCAGTCTCGATCTGGGATGCGTCCGGTTCGGTGAACGCTTCGGTCTCTACGATTCCCCGGCCCCCGAAGCCGTTCGTGCCGCGCGTCAAGCAGTCGCCGGTCCCGCGGGCGCCGCGGTGGGTGCATTGTTGGCGGGAATTGGCGGCGGGGGGCGTGACTGGAGGGTCGTGGCCAGCGGCGGCACGGCAACCACGTATGCCGCGTGGCGCCAAGGGTTGGAGCCGTACGACCGGGCGCGCGTGCATGGGTTTCGGGACCGCAGGGAGGTACTTGCGGACTCCGCAGAAACGTTACTCCACATCCCATTCGAGCGGCGACGGAGACTTCCGGGGATTTCGCCCGAACGTGCGTTGGTGCTTCCAGCGGGGATGCTCATCCTGGCGGAGGTCCTTGCGGCCCTGGGCACCGCCGAGTTCCAAGTGACCACGCGCGGACTCCGCTACGGTCTGGTGCTGCAGTTGCAGGACGGAACGGTGACTGGGTCTTGGCGCTGGTAGGGCCAAAGCGGCGGGACACTTTCATTGCGCCGCCGGGACCGGGGAACCAGATGCCGGGGTCGGGGTCGGCCGGAACAGATCCCGGGGCGCGGGGCGCTCGGCAATCGATGCCATGTCGACTTTGCGGAAGACCACGCGCGTCCTCCAATCCTCGCCGTTCAGGACCAACTCCTTCACGAACCAAAACTTGCCGAATTTTTTGAAGTGCTTGAATTCAAGCGTACGCCATGGGGTGTCGGCGTCCGGCCGGAACCACAGTGCCTTCAGGGGAAAAGCGTACTTCGCATGAAACCAAGCCCGCACGCGGCCCTGGTTCCGGGGGTTGGCCAGAAGGAGCACCCGGCAGGCTTGACCGCGCATCGAATCCTTGGGAAACTCCCGGACCAAGTTCCAGTAGAGAAACGAGAACGTGATGTCCCCGGACCGGATTCCCAAGGTTGCCAGGCGCACCGCCTGTTTCGACGGCGGTTCCGCGATTCGGACTGTTGGTATAGCGTCATTGCCGTGGGTTTCCGTCAGCGTGGTGACCCACTGCGAATCGAGCACGATCTGGGCGCGCATTCCGTTGGGTTCGTAACGGATGGCCAGCGCCAGCGGAAGCTTGCCCTTCGAGTCTTTTCGGCGGTACTGCACATACCCCGAGGCCCGGACCCAAGCATTGGTCGAGAACGGCGTCCTAGCCAGTTTCAGAAACTCACCCGGGGGCAGCTCTTGTGCTCGCGACTCGGCCGCGGGCACCCGTGGGGAGACGAGCAACACGCCCGCGATGAGAAGACAGTGGAGCCGGCGGCCGCCCGAATGCCCGAACCGGACCCGCGCCGGTGTTCGCGCCGTCCGATGCGGGATCGACTCGCCGGAGTCCCGCCTGCCAGGGATTTCCGGCTGAGTTGGGTGCGACGGGCCGGGGTAAAGGCGCGGCATGAGGCGGGCGGCCATGTGCTACTCCTCTTCAATGCCCTGGGGCACGTACTCGAGATCGCCGGTGATGACGATCTGGTCCAGGCGCACCCCATCCTCCCGATTGAGCACGTAGAACGTGTTCCGGCCCTTTTTGAATCGGAACGACTTGGGCACCTTGAGCCAGTGCCAGATATCGTATGTGCCGTCATTGCCCACGGCCAGCGTGGTGCCGTCCGTATGTCGATAATAGATGGAGTTTCCGCAGGAGCCCTCCCAGAAAACGCGCATCCAGACCGCGCACGTCATGTTGCGGGGAATGTCCACCTCGAATCGCATACCGCCAAACTTCATGTCGGGGTCCGCGCCTTCGGGCGGCTTGCCCGTGTCGTCTGGAATGCGTAGAATCGTCCCCTCCGCGGCGCGCGGGTCTTTGTCTTTCACGACCGGGGGGGTGAACTCTTTGGCTTCCGATGCGTCAACGACTTTGAAGAAACTCTGGTCAGGAGCGAACTCCGCAGATCCACCTGCGTTCGAGGTTGCGGCGGGGGGCGCCGTTTGAGAAGGCGCGATGGGGGGCAGGCCGACAACTGCGGCCGGCTTGCCGAGGCCCCCAGTCCCGCGGTCGGGGCCGAATGCGGTTCGAGCGGCCAGAAGTGCGAACAGAGCACCCCAGACCACGACTCCCTTCCAGCCCAGCACGTGGCCCACGGAGCGTTCGCCGCCGCGGGGGCGATGGGCTGCGGCGAGTGCGAGCACGGCGTACCAGGCGACCCCACGCACGAGCGGATCACTGACCCACATTCCGGCCAATACGGCCAGGGTCCCGGCGGCCCCTGCCAGTGCAGTCGGGTCTCGAGCGTCGGTCCCGAACCAGTTGCGGAGTCCGCGCACGACGGCAGCCAGGAGGATGAGCACAAAGAGAGTTCCGGCAAGCATTCCGGAAGAACCGAACAGGATACCATAGCCCGATTGCGTATCGGTTTCGATCTGGTTCTCATTCGGATTGTACAGTTCCCGGTAATAGGTGCCGATCCATTGCTGGTACCGGCCGAGCCCGGCACCGGTCAGCGGGTGATCGGCGCTCATGCGCATGGCCGCAACCAGTTCGGTATGACATTGCTTCAGCCGGTCGCCATGGAAAGGGGAGAGCGTTTCCGCGAGAATGGCACGGCGAGCGCCGGGGGCGGGGCCGATCCACAAGCTGAGGAGAAACAGGGTCGCGGCTCCGACTGTCAGCACAAAACCCCGGCGCGAATGGCAGAGGGCCGCAAAGCTCAGGACGGTCACGGCCAGAAGAAGTACCTGGCCATTGGCCATCACCCCCAGGCAGAGCGCCACGGCGGCCACCAGAATCAGCACACGCACCAGACCTCGGGCGGCGGTCAACCAATACGGCAGGAGCCAAGCCAGAGAGATGATGAGGAAGTAGTCCAGGGCGGTGCGGCTGCGGAACAGGCCCGTGACTTGCGGACCGAGACCGTGATGTGCCGCCTGGGCCAAAGCGGTGACCACATTGACGGCCAACCCGACTCCCACAAGCGACACCAGCCAGCCGGGACGTCTATCGAGAAGGAGCTGGAACAGGAGATACGCCGCCAGAAACTGCTCTGTGCGCTGGACAATTTCCAATGCCCCGGGGCGACCGCTTCCGGCGGCCAGGGCCGCCAGACAACAGAGAAGCAGGAATAACAGTATGGACCGGGCGAGTGGGAGTTGTGCTCTCCGGCGCCACATGACGAAAAGTATGCCGACCAATGACAGGCCGAGGAACAGGTCGGCGGCAGTCAGCGGCAGTCGCTGCAGCAGCGTCAGTTGCGTCGCCATGCACAGAACCGTGAAGCCGGCCAGCACCAAAAGCCACCGCGGCCACGGCCCGTTTTCGAGGGCGCTTTCGGTTGCAGTCTCGTTCAAGGGGCGGTCCGAGGCGTTGTCCATGTTGTTGCGTCTCCCGAATTCACGAATTGAACGGCCCTGTCCGCGGCGGACATGTCGTTTTTTTCAGGCTAGATCGATGGCGGCGAAATACTCAAACCACCGGGGCAGGCCGTGTTCTATGGGCACCTTGTCTCCGATTTCGTACTCGAGCGCAAAATCCCCCCGGTACCCATCCTCGGCAAGCCGTGAGACGATCCACGGAATGTCCACGTCGCCCCGGCCAAGCACGGTGCGCTCGTACCGCCCGCCGCGTACGCGACTGTCCTTGACGTGCACGTGGACGATGGCGCCGCGGAACGTCTCGTAGGCCTGACGGTAATCCACGCCGGCCTGCATGAGGTTGGCCGGCTCATAGAGCACCCCGAAAAACGGAGAGCCGACTCGGCGGACCAGTTCCATGCACACCTCCGGGCAACCGGCGATACTGCCTTTATGGTTTTCCATACCGAGGCCCACTTCTTTTTCTTCTGCGTAGTCCGCAGCTTCCCGGAAGAGGGGAACCAGCGGTTCGACAATGGCCGGATCTTCTCCGCGTCCCGGACTGACCCGGATCGAGCGGGCGCCCAGGAAACGAGCCAGATCGATGGTCCGGCGCATGACTTCCATTTCGTATTCGCGCGTGTTCGAATCGTCGGCGAGGAACTCGCGGCCCGGGTATGTCGACAGATTGGCGATAGTCAAACCGAACTGTGCGGCCGTGTCCCGCAGCGCCCGGGGATCGCACTCGTCCGGGTCGACCGAATAGTTCGGCGGACCGCCCCACAAATCGATTTTGCGGAAGCCGGCATCGGCGAAGAGTCGGAACACGACATCGAGCGGCCGGTCGCGAACCGGATAAGTGCAAGCTGAAATGCGCAGATGCTCCATGCCGACGGCTCCCTATTCGGGATGTTAGACCCGGCTTCGGCTCTAACGTTCGACCGGGCGGCTGTGTTGGTGCTGCGTGCGGGGAAGGCGTGCGTGGGCGGGGCGATCTCGACAGAACGGGCGAAAAAGCCTCACGGGACAAAAGGGACACAGAGGACGAGGGTCAACGTGCGATACCGCGCCCTGCCCCCCCGCTGAAAGCGCGCGGCCGGCCGAACACTCAGGAAAGCATTGTCTTGACGACTTTTCCCGACGGATTCCGAGGCAGTTCGTCAAGGAAGACCACTTCATGCGGAACTTTGTACGAAGGCAGTCGTGCGGCACAGTGCCGCCGCACGTCCAAAGCCGTGAGAGCAGCGTCGCCGCGCACCACGTAAGCCCGGATCAATTCACCCAACGAGGCGCGGACGCCAGTGGCCGGGACACCTTTGACCGCGGCCTCCCGGATGTTGTCGTGGGTCATAAGGACTGCCTCGACCTCGGAGGCGTAGACGTTTTCGCCGCCCACGATGATCATGTCTTTCTTCCGGCCTTTGACGAAGAAATACCCCTCCTCATCGACCGCGGCGAGATCGCCGGTGCGGAACCAGAGGGTCCCATCGTCGAGCGCGACCAGTGCTTCCTCGAGTTTTCCCGGTTGGTTGTAATAGCCCGGGATCACGTTGTCGCGGGCGAAAAGCAGTTCGCCGACCGTTCCGGGCGGCACTTCGTTCAACGATTCGTTCACGACTTTGGCATAGACAAACGGCAGGAGTTTTCCGATCGAGTCCGGCCGCTGCTCGGCGTCTTCACCGAGCAGGACATGAGTCATGGAGATGGTCTCGGTAAGGCCGAAGAAATTGTGCAGGTCCACGTAAGGGAAGATGTTCTGAAGGCGTCGAACAGTGGACACCGGCATGGCCGACCCGGCGTAAGCCAGCAGGCGCAGGGAAGATGTATCGTAGCGTTGCACCTCCGGTACGGCGGCGATGCGCTGAAAAATGGCCGGCACACTAAGGAACGTGGTGATGTGTTCGCGTTCCACCAGGGCGAGCAAACCCTCGGGCGTGGTATCCGCCGTAATGATCACCGGCGTTTTCTGATACGCCGCGGTGGGCAGGGAACTGTAGAGGGCGGTGCAATGGAACATGGGATTCACCAACAGGTGCACGTCGCCGGGGCCGAATTGGTGGGCGTTGACGGTGGTCATCACGTTGAACATCAAGTCGGAGTGACGCATCATGGCGCCCTTCGGAACGGCGGTTGTGCCCGAGGTATGCATAATAATCGCGAGGTCGTCGGGCGCGGGCGCGGTGTCGCCGAGTCGGTCGGCACATTTCAGGAGCGCCTTAAAACCGACCAGCTCCGGACTGTCCCCGGGGTCGAGGGCCACCGCCGTGGTCGACGCGGCCCTTGCGGCGGCGAGCACTGCTTGGTCGAATCGATTCCGAACCACCAGCAGGTCGGGGCGCACATTGGAGAAGACACCGGTCAGACTCTCGCTCTTGAGCCAGGTATTGAGGGGGACGACGACGCCCCCGGCCCGGATCACGGCCCAGTATAACAAATAATACTCGAGGCAGTTGGGCAAGAACACCGCCACTTTGGGATGTTCAACGCCGGACACCCGGCGCAAACCGGCGGTCAGCGGTCGAATCAGGGCGTCGGCTTCGGCGTAGCTCAAGCGACGCTGCTCGTGCACGGCCGCCAAACGATCCGGTGCGAGTTCGACCGCTTCGATCCAGAAATCCCGGACTGTCCGGAGCACGGGTTTGCGGACCGGACGGGCGGTTGTCCCGAGCAGTTTGGTCAGGACGGACTCGACGGCGTCGGCCACGAACCGATTGCCGAACTCGTTGGGATGGTTGCGGTCGCGCCAACAGCAACGATTCTCGGCGATGCGTTCCTGGATGTTGGCGATTCGCGGGCACCGGTGTTTTCGGGCGATATCGGCTTCGAGTTTGCGAAACTCGCGGGAACGTTCGTCGGCCCCGCAGTTTTTCTCGACGCGCCGCCCCGAACTGTCGACGCACGGACCGAACACGCCCAGGATCACCGGCTCCGCGCCGACATCGCGGATACGGGCGACGATGGCGTCGAGGTCCGCGGCCCACGCTGACGGCGGGCGCTCGTCCCGCCACCAGTCATTGGCCCCGAACTCGACGAGTACGATGTCCGGGCGTTGGGCCAACACATCGGTATCGAGACGCAACAGGGCATCCTCGAAAGTCTCGCCGCCGACTCCCCGGTTGATGAATTCGTGCCCCGGGAAACGGTCGGCGAGGATATCGCTGTACCGTCCGTTTTCACCGCCGCAGGATGTAAGGCTGTCGCCGAAGCAAACGATGCGCATTTGGGCAGTCCTCGAAAAAGGATGGACGGATGGGGTTCTCCAACAGTCACGACGCCTGCGATCAGGGGCAATCGGGACACGGTGGTCGTCGTTTGAGGCCCGCCCGATCACGGCAGACCCGGAATCGTGTCGCACACGACGCGCAGGAAATTTTCCGCGTACTTCTTGTACCCGTCGCCGTTCGGATGGAGGTCGTCCGGCAGCAAGTGCAATTCCGGTTTGCCGAAAATGTCCAGGCCATTGAAATAATGAAGGGCGTCGTCGCCGTCTTCTTTGAGAAGCTCGACGGCCTCGGCAATCTGTTCGCGCATCTTCACGAGGGTCATGCCCGCAACGTTCGGGACCGTTTCTCGGGGTGGCGAGATAATCGGCGAGCACACGGCGATGGGGATTTCGGGGTGAGCTTCCCGAACGATCCGCAAGAAACCGACGACGGCCGGCTGAAATGTACGGTTGTTCAGGGAATTGCCGCCGTACACATTGATTCCGAACGAGCAGACCAGGAAGTCGACGGCCATTTGCTTGATTTGGAGTGCGATCATGGTATCGAGATGGCACTGCCCGCCGAATCCGAGACTGGTGAGGTGGTAGTTGCGGGCACGGGCCACGAGGGCGGGCCAAGTCTGGGCCGGGCTGTGAGCGCCGACACAATGCGTGATGGAACTTCCGTAGGCCACAAAGCGCGGGCGCAGGTCGGCGGCGGCGGTTACCAGTGCGTCGGCGTCCAGCTCGAGTCCCGTCACGACGGCGGCCCGTGCCGGCAGGTAGATCTCGATCAGTTTGTCCCGGCCGGGCAGGCCGGTCCAGACAGCCCATGTTTGGCCGGGCAATAGTTTGACCGTCGACGGCGGGGCGGCGTCGCGGTCGCAGAGCAAATCGAACGTTCGAAGTTCGTCGGAAGGTCTGACGCTCAAGCGGACGGTTTCGGTTGGACTTCGGAAAGTGAGGCGGATGCCGCTGGTCATGCCTGCCCGGTTTCGCAGATCGGCTTGGTACAGTCTCTTTTCACGATGGAAAATGCGCCAAGGACGGACCCAGCCGTCCCCGAGTTCGATTGAAACAGCGCCTTCCCAAGCCAAGTCTCGCGAAGTCAGGGGAACGGATTTCGTCTTCATGCCGGTGGGGTGCCTTTCCTCGGTGGCGACGGGGTCGTAACAGGCAGTTCTCTCGTATCGCCCCATGTGCCGAGCCGGACTTGCCGAGCGAATGCTCCGGCGGAGATATGGTTCGATCCGAAACGATCCGCGGCGCGGGCCGAGACTCAACCTCCGCGGAATCGACCAAACAGCTTTGAGCCGCTCGGCACTTGAAAGGGCGACGGTCCGAATTTCACGGTAGCCCAACCTGAATAATGCATGAGCCATCTGCTGCGATGACGCATCTCGCAGGCTTTCAGGACATTACCGTCGCTCACCGACCGAGGCGGTGTTTCAACAGGGCCTCGTCCGGCGTTCGACGCAATGGCTTGAACCCATATAAGCTGCGCCGTCTCGGGACGAAGTTCGAGAATCAATCAGACCAGACGGCGCCGATCATGGGATGGGATTGGGATGCGGGCGGTACATTACCCGCCTGCGCCCTGGGTCGCAACCCCAGATTCCCGGGGCAATCCTCGAAATCCACGATATGTTGCACGTACCCAAAGGCGAGGCCCGCACGCAGATTGCGTTCCCCCTGTGGAAACCGCCTTTATCGGGTCGAAGGCGGGGGTTCCATTGAATGATGCGACTGCTGGCCATCGTGTTCGCTTTTCTCGCCGCTCACTCGGCGGCGACTGGAAGACGGCTATCGGCCACGACGTGATCGATCCCTCCATGAAAGGCGAATCGCCCTAGCGTCCCGCATGGAACTGCCGGCCGCTCACCCATGCGGGAAAACATGCCTTCATTCCCAACACGGTTACCCAAATATGCGGTACTTTTGACTGCGGTCGTGTTGGCCATCGTCCATATGTCGCCAACTTTCTCACAGACAACCCGGTATCAGGAGGAAGAACGCCGATGAACACCTCGAAACTGCGCGCACATTTCGTTTTTGGAGGACTGGTCTTGTGGGGTGTCCTGCTTGTCGGGGCGGCCCCGCCTCCCGACCCGTTCATGGGCGATTGGGAGGGGAGCTTGCGGGCCGGCGTTGTGGAAAAGCCGTTGGCGGCACAGGTCATCGCTCTCGGCAAAGGTCGGTACCGGGCCAATCTCCTCGACGCCCTGTACCGGGGCCTCGAACCGAAAGTCGTTCTCGAGGGCACGACAGAAAAGGATGTCCTGCGTTTCGGCCCCGCGACCCAGATCGGCGACGGCGTTTTTAGGGGTACGTTGCCGGGGAGCGACGGCGGGACGTTCGAGCTGCGACATGTGGAGAAATTGTCCCCCACGCTCGGGGCTCGACCCCCGGCCGGTGCACTGGTCCTGCTGGACGGCACGAACCTCGACCAGTGGGAGCAGCCGGGCAAGGCCTACGGTGTTGCGGACCTGAATAAGGCACTGGGACATTCCCGAAACTGCGTGGGCTACCTCCGGAATGCCATTCGCAGCGACAGCGCTCGTACCGTGCGCTTCGAACTTGGTTCCGACGACGGCATGAAAGTATGGCTCAACGGCGCAGAAGTACACAAGGCCAACGTGTTTCGTCCATTGACTCCCGGCCAGGATCGCGTGCAGGTGAGGCTCAAACGCGGCTGGAACGAAGTGCTGATGAAGGTGAGTCAGGGAGGCGGCGACTGGGCCGGCTGGCTGCGTGTAACGGGCGAAGACGGCAAACCCGTTTCCGGTTTGGTCGTGCGCCACGCCGCCAAAGCCGCGGACGGGACCGAACTCTCCGTGTTGGGCGCGCGCGTTAACGGCGTCGTGCTTTGCTGGCAGGCTGCCGGTCCGTTTCGCAAAAAGGGGGTCCCGCCGAACCAGCTCCTGGCGACCCCGTTTCCGCCGGAATCCGCCCCCGATACCGTCGCTTGGAAGCTGGTCGGCCGAGAAGAGTCACCACCGGGCCCCCGCTGGAAGCTACTCGGCGACGGGGCAGTGGAAATCGTGCCCGGGACGGGGTCGCTGATCACCAAGAAGAAATTCAGCGACTTCCGCCTTCACCTCGAATTCCGGACGCCCTTCTTGCCGGAGGCCCGGGGACAGGCTCGGGGCAACAGCGGCGTGTACCTCCAAGCGCGGTATGAAATCCAAGTGTTGGACAGTTACGGTCTCAAAGGGCTCGACAACGAGTGCGGCGGCATCTACAAAGTGGCGCGTCCGCGGGTCAACATGTGTGCTCCGCCGTTGCAGTGGCAGACGTACGACATCGAGTTTCATGCCCCGCGTTTCGGGCCGGACGGCAAGAAAACGGCGGACGCGTGGGTCACGGCCCGGCACAACGGCGTCGTGATCCACGAGAAACAACCCATTCCCCACCCGACCGGCGGCGGGATGAGCAGGGAGTCTTCCGAACCGGGTCCGATCCTGCTTCAAGACCATCACAATCGAGTCAGATACCGCAACATTTGGGTCCTGCCGCTGAATTGAGCTGAGGCCGCCGCGGTCCGACTTCCTCGATGGATTCACGAACGTCGCCGCAAGAGTACGCAGCTTATACGGATTCAGGTAATTGCGCCGAAACGACGCTGCATTGAAACGTCGCCTCGCTCGTTGGACGACAGCGATGTTCCGCGAGCACGCGAGATGCCCCATCGCAGCAGGCGGTTCGTGCATTATTCAGGCTGGCGCTGCTTCGGTCGTCCGAGACAAACCAACCGACCGTTCCGGAGCGAGAGATAGAGGCGACCGCGGGCCGCGATCATGCCGTCGAAAACCGGCGGACCGGGCAGCTTGATTCGGCCGAGAAGAGTTCCGTCGCCCGCCGCGAATGTCAGCAGACGCCCACCTGTCCGCCCTTCGAACGCCGCAAGCGGGTCTTCCCTGCGAATCTGCTCCGGTGCACCGGCAATGAAGACGCGACTGTTTTTTGGGCGCACACCCGCCGTGACCATGGCGCGGACCAGCACGTGTACCCGCTTCCACCATGCCCAGTTCCCGTACGGCACCCTGAAAAGCAAGCGTTCCTGCCCGGCCGGCGCTTTCCGTTTCTTGGCCGGCGGCCGATAGGGACGGCAAAACAGCAGGTATCCGTCCCCGACGTTCCAGATGGGAGCGTTCCAGGAAATGCCGGAGTAGACGCGGAGGCCGTATACGGCACGGTCGTCGAATGTGAGCATTTGACTCCGGTGCACATACGCGCCGTATTGCCAGACCGACCGGTTGAACAGCGTATCGTCCAGGAACCCGCTCGTGGCCAAGAAGTGTCGGGGGCCCTTGGCGCCCCACGTCATGGCGCGGACCGGCGTTTTCTCCGGCAGTTCCGGGTCGAGTTTTACGTGGCGCATGTAGATGTACCGCCCGTCGGTGAGCAGGAGATCGGACAGCGCGCCGGGTCGGCGGACGTGATCGATCTTTGCTCCGGCTCTGTGGATGGCGGTTTCGCCCGGGCCGCTGAGCCGGGTGTGATGCACCACACTCCCGGTCAGGGGGTTCAGGCCGTAGACGTCGATGCCGCCGTCCATGACCGACGACCTCCCGGCGGCAGTGTAAACCACGTCCCGGAAGACCAGGACGCTCCCGTGCACGGGCCAAGCGGATGCGAGCCGGCCTTCCTCCGCGACCAACCGCCGGGTCGGCGCAGCGCGAAACGTCCACACGGGCGTTCCGTCGGCGGCGTCCAGGCAGTACACCGCGCCGTCGGACGCCCCGAAGAGCACCCGTCCTTTAACCACGGTCGGGGCGGAATCGATCACGCCGCCGGCCACGAACTTCCACAAGCGTCGGCCGTCGACGGCATCCAACGCGTTCAGCGTACAAGTGTCTTTCCCAGCCACGAAAACGCGACCGTTCACGGCAATGGGGGGTGTGATGCGTTCGCCGAGGTCCGCACTCCACAACATCACCGGTTTTGCCGGAACGTCGGTGGGACAGGTCCCGGTGCGGCGCGGATCGTGCCGGTAGGTGGGCCAGTCCTCGGGCGATGCGGGGGACGGCTCGATGCTTCGCTCCCGGGCAGGCCCGGGTTCGAGACGAGACGCGGCCCCTTCCTGTGTGCCGGACTCCGGCAGGCGTCTCGCCGCCACGGCGTTGAACCCGACCGGTTTTGTCTCCGGATAGCAAAAACAGGCCTGCGGCGGGGCATAGATGAGACCGTTGGCGGGCATGATACCGTAGCGGCACGCCCCACGCACCCAACGCACTTGGATCGCCCCCCGGCCGCTACGGGTTTCGACAAACTCGATCCCGCGCTTATTGAAAAGAAGATAGCGGTCGGTCGCTTTGCTCTTGTAGCAGCGCACGTGATGTCCGGCCGTAAAAGCCCCGGTCATGTCGCGCCGCGCCTTTTCTTCACCTGTCCACAGGTCCAGTCCCGGCAGTATCCCGCTGCCCGGAGATTTGTTCCACTCGAGATCCTGTGCCAAACCCCACACCAGTCCGGAGGCCACGAAGACGTCCACCGGCACTTGGAAGAACATGAAAGTGGGCAGGTAGTTGCCCTGTCTTGACCAGAGGCGGCGGCCGTCCCTGGCGGACAAGGCACGCAACTCCGTCCTCCGTGACTGACCGATGCGCGCACCGACCAGGACCACGCCGTCGCGAACAACGACCGTGTCGGCCCGCCCGGGGCTGCACCACAACTCTCTACCGGAAACGCGATCCACGCACACCGTGTTCTCGCCTTCTCCGAAGAACACTCGCCCCGCTTGCACCGCAAGCGTGAGGGGGCGGCAATGGCGCTCCTTTCGCCAAAGGATCGCACCGTCCTCCAAGCGCACGGCCATGAGGGCCTCGCCGCCGTCGGGCAACCCCCGGAATCCGGGGCGAAAACGCCGTCGATTGCGGGAGGCGGTCTTTCCTTCGAGCGGGTCCGTGCGACGGATTACCAGGAGCAGGGTATCTCCGTCCAGGACGATTTCACTGGTTCGTTCGGTCCCCTTGTACTCGTGCAGCATCCGTCCGTCTGCGGCATTCAAGGCGATGACCGGGGCCTGGAGCCCGGGGGTGACGAGCACGCGTTCCGCGGTTGCGACCATGCGCCGTTCGGCTGAGGCCGGGATGTGCCCCCAGATCTGGCGACTCGAATACCAATCTTTGACGGACCGCTTCCATAGGAGCGTTCCGTTGAAAGCGTCGCGTGCCACCAGGGACCACTTCTCAGGCAATCGCGGGTCGATGACGCAGGTCGGTCCACCGTCCTCGATATAGAAGATGCGGCCCTGCGTCGATACGAGCCCGAAAATCGAGGGGGTTACGTCGTGGTCCCGGGACCAGCGCGGCCCGACGGTCCATCGGAGTGAATTCGGCGGCCCCACAAACCGGTCTTGCGACACGGCGTTGTTGTCCGCACCGTGCATGAACTGAGGCCAATCGTCCATGCCGTCGGGCACGGGAGAGCGTGCGAACACCAGGATCTCGCCGTCTTCATTCTGCACGGTGACATTCACGAATCCGGCTTGTCGCAACCGTGCCTCCACGTCGGTCCGGGCCCCGGCCCTCGGACGGGTGCAGAGCGTGCCCCCGGGCGCCAATACACGCCGACATTCCGACAGGGGCGGAAGCGCCGGCCCGCCTGTGCCGCCGCCGACGACCAGGAGATTCAGGAGGTTGTCCGCGTAGGGGAAGGCGGAGTCCGCCTCGATCACGGCCACCGATGTACGCTTGGCGAGCCCCCGAGCCGTCAGTTGCCGGCGGGCTTTATCGCGGAGTGCCGAGTCCGCCACAAGCACGTGAACGAACAACCGATTGCCCCCTGCGAGCCCCGCGGCAATCCCGGCGGCCTCGGTGTCCGCATAGACCAAGCCGCAGAGCCCGACGGATTTCCGGGAAATCCGCGCAATGGCAGCGCCCAGCCGGACGGCCCGACCCCGACCCTCGGCGGCGCACAACCTGCTCCCGCTTGAACAGATGAAGCACATGACGGTCACCAAACCAGTCCCGAATCGAATTCTCATCAGGCATGGGTTCCCTTTTCTTGAACGAAGAGCAAGGGGCTCGGCGAAGTACGGCAGCAGGCGGCGCAAGTTGCTGCATCGGTCTTGTACGAGTTCGATTCCCGCCCACGCGGGTTGTGGATTGCTCTTCACTGCGGGCAGAATACTCGTGTCCGATCCGACGGTCGAAGGCATCGACGAAGGCTGTTCGGAGCCGATACGCCCCGCCCGCAGCGTTGCACGCAGTGTTTCAGGTGGACAGAGCCATCCACGGAAAAGATGGGGCAGATGCGACGCTTACCATAAAACGGCGAGACGCCGTTTCCACTTTGGCGCGCACCGGCGCTCAGTCCAGGACGAACACTGCCATGCGTTCGGGATCGTTGATGGCCGGGCCCGGCATGAACGACCATGTACTCATGGGATCGCCGGCACGGTAACGCACGAAGTTGCCGGACCACTTGAAGCCTTTGACAGGCTTCAAGTCCATGGACTTCAGCGGGACTGCAATCTCCACCGTCCATCCGCCTTGTCGCCTGCCCGCGGCGACACGGACGCCGTCCCACTTGAACTTCTTGCCGTCGGGGCTGTGGCTGAATTGGTCGAACTCGCCGTTTGCGTCCACAATGATTTGCAGGAATGTCTTGCGGTCGCCGCAAGGGTTGAGCGCCACATCGACGGCGTCACGCCCCCAAAGCTTTTCAGACGAAACGTTGAGAGGTCGTGCGGTTTCCGGGCAGTCGAAGGCGATGTAGAGGTTGGTATCGTCGTACGTAATCCAGGCCGCGGTCTTCTGTTCGGCGACGGATGTTCGTCCGAACACGTAGAAACCCGTTGCGGGTTCGGCGTTCTTCCAGGCCGGATCGTCCAGTTTGCCGTCGATGCGGGGCGCTGTTGCGGTCCGGGCAATCCGGTAGGTCTTGAGCTTGTACAGTCCGCCCAGGTCCTCGCCTTCGAGGATCTTCTTGTCTTTTGCGGAGTTCGCAGCGTCCAGGATCTCCACGGTGACGCCGCGCCCCGGGTACAGGCTGTGCACGCCGGCGCTGAGCCAGCAGCGCCCGGTCCATCCGGGTGGGGCCCACCGGGCCAGGTCGATGGTGAACGTGCTCTCGTTCTCGCGGTGGACCATGTCCCCGAGCATCACGAACCGGTCCGGTTTTGCCGATTTCCCCCACTTGGGATGGGGGGACGTGCGTTTGGGGTTGAGAATACCCAGGCCCAGAGCGACGCGCCGGGTGTATCCCTTCGCCGTGCGGTAATCGATGAACATCCCCGCGAACAGGGACGTGTACTGGGGCTTGAACGAGACTCGCCCGCGGTTGAAGGTCCAGGCGTTGTGGATGGTGTTCGTCACTTTCAGCGTGAGGACCCGGGCTTTCTCGAACTCGAGGCCGCCGAAGGCATACCCGTAACGGGAGCGCGGCGCGGCGGACATCGCGCCGCCGAAACGCAGGCCGTGCGGCTCGGCCAGGGGCACGTGCGCGCCGTCGTAGCCGTCGTGGCTGTTCGTGGCGGCCCCGATGACATGCAGGCCGCGGGCCATGACATCGGTCCGGGCGACGACCGGCTTCGGGTATCTCTTGGGCCGATAGACTGGGGGCAGCTTGGGCTCGAAGGCCCCCGTGGTTGCGAACTCCGCAGTGCCGTGCCGGAGCTTGCCGCCGATTTCAGCATTTACGCTCACGGTCCACGTTCCGCTGCGCGCCTGCACCGGGACGGACAGCGCAAAAGTCCCCTTCGTCAGAGACACGTTCTTCACCGCGACCAACGCGTCATTGCGGCGGACGGCGACGGACGCGCTCGCGGGCGCCGGGGTCACGGTCACCGGCAATTCCATTCCGGCGGCCACCGTCTTTGGACAGGTGACCCGGAGCGTCCCCCCTGCCGCCGGGGCATCCTCCAGCGCCAACGCGACCGTCGACTTTCCGGCGGCCACCGGCACGACGGCGATGGATACGCCACCCGCATGGAAGTGCCGGACGTCCTCGCCGGTGAGTCGCTTGCCGGGCGGCGCGCAGACCACGATCTCGGCCCCTCCTTTCGGGGCACGCGCCTGAAGGAGCAGCTCGTCGCCACGCTTCTCGCAGGACACGGCAGCGCCCAGCACCTCAGGCGCCCAGAAGTTGACGCGCAACCCATTCACGGAGAAGAGAGCGGCGGGCGAAGTGCTGAGGACCGCCATGCGCAACAGGTTCGGTTGGGTGGGAATGCGCAGCTCGATGCGCGGGCCGGGCGCCTCGATCACCCGGACGTCCAGGACCCGTGCCACCGTGTCCAGCCCCCATCCGGTGCGGCGGTACACCGCTCGCCGAGTGCCTTCGGGCAACGCTTTCCAACTCTTGCGAATGTCGCGATTTCCGAAAACGAACACGCAGACCGGTTTCGCCGGGTCCAGCCCGAGCTTCCGAGTGTCGGCCGAGATGACCGCTGGGCCGGGGTTACCCTCCCGGTGATCGATGAGGGAAATCACCGCCGCACGGCCGTGCTTCAGTGCGTAGGCCTCGATTTCCGTCCGCGGGTTCACCCGCCAGTCCGGCTCGAGGTCGGCCTCGATCCATCTCATGCGCCGCGTTTCGTAGGCCGCTTCGATGAACGGGAGTTTCCGCAGCAGTTCGTCGGCTCCGAGCGGTGAGGCCGGGGTGATGCCGAGGCCGATGCAGTAATTGCTGTAGAACGGTCGCGTGGAAGGTCGCCAGTACAGGGGAACAACGACTTGATCGGGATCGAACACCTGCCGGATTTTGACGATGGACAAACCGTCGGCCGAGTCTCGCCAGGTGGCGGCATGCAGCGACCGGTCGATGCCCTCGTAATAACCGACGTCCCAGCACGGACCGGTTCGGGCATTGAACCAGACGCCTTTGTCATCGCCGCAGGCCCGGGCGACCTGCCGTATGCGCCGATACAGTTCTTCCCAATGCGTATCGTAGTCGATGGTCAGGTGTTCCCAGTCGATCAGGTTGGCGCCCCCTCCGCCCCCATCGAGATAGAAGAAGTCGCCGCGGAACTTGCGCATCAGTTCCCCGAACTCTCCGATCAGTTCGTCCATACTCCCGGGCACGCTCATCAGGCGCAAATGGTTCAGGACCATGTTCGAGTAGGCGTTGAAGACCTGTCCATTGCGATCCTTTTGGATGAACCACTCGGGGTGCTCGCGGAAGACGTTCGAGCGCGGGTGAACGGCCCAAGCCCATGTATAGACGCCGGTTTTCATGCGCGGCGACGCCGCGTGCATTCGCGCGATGAACTCTTTCAGCCAGGCGGTGTCGATTCGCGCCCCGACGCCTGTCTCGACCATGCCGTCGCTGAACCAGTCGCCCCACACGCCGTGGATGTGCGCCAGGTACCAAAGGTTGCCGGTCGCCGCGATGCGAAGTCCGCGCCTGACGGGCATCATATTGGTTGCCTGGTCGGCGCTGAACTGGGGGGCGCTGATCTTGGCCGAGGTCTTCAAATCACGTTGCCATGTGGGGCGCTTGACCGCGTCCCAGGCGGCTTTGGTTTCCGGGAGAAACCGCCACATACGGTAGAAATCGATCTGGCGCCCGTTGTAGAGGGCCGTCTGTATCTCGGTCGATTGCTCCTCGTTCGGGGGGAGATGCAGGGTGCACACGCCCATTTCCCATCCGTTGGGCAGGTAAATGGGCGGGTGATTCTCTTTCTCGTAGTACCTGGCGGTCAGGGGCCGGCACCACACGTCATTGATCTTGTGCCGAAATTGCCCGACGCCCCAGTCCAGGTCATAGCGGTGCAGAATCACGACCTTCGAATTGCGAGCTCCCAGCGCCCCGACCTGACGCGGCACGGTGACCTCGTCGGCGAAGAGGCGGGCGCCGAGTCCCCGGTCGCAGCCCATGTAAACGCCCCCGCGGCGGAAGTCCTCCGCGGCGATCGCGCCGGTAACGTGGGTGAGGAACCGGTCTCGGGCGGGTGACGTGTTGACGAAGCCTGCCCGCTTGATCAGCCGGCGCCCGTCCGGACTCAGGGAATAGCGCTTGTCGATGCGGATGTCAGGCAACTTCGCGTTCGTACAACGAAGATGAACCATTCCATCCTCGCCGCCGGACAACACCTCGGCCACGCGGTCGCCATACTCGTCCGCATCGACGTCGCCTTCACGCGTTGCCAGGTGATAGCGATCGTGCTGGCGTTCGAGGCAGCGGGTGTTGCGCTCACGATTCCAGAGCCCGGCAACCACGCCTGTCTTGCGGTGAATTGCAACTTTCATTGCGGGGGAGGTGAGAAAGAAGTAGTTCGGGTCTCCGTCTGCGGAGTCCGCAAATCTCGGCAACGGCGGCCCGGTGTCGTAGGGTTTCACGGACGCCGCTTCCCGGTCCCTGTCGGTGGGCGGTCGGCCGTAGAACTCGACCTCCGCCAATTCCACGTCCTGGTCGGCCGCCGGCCGGTTCAGAATGAGCTTGACATACCGTGCAATTCCCCGGACTTCGCCGGCGATCTCGTGCTCGGCGTCGGCCCGGCGCGAATCACGGTTGGTGAGCATCGCCAAGCTCCGCCATGTCTCTCCGTCGTCGCTACCCAGCACTTCGGCCGTGGCGATATTCAACGCCGGCGAAGAGAAGGCCTTGAGTATGATGCGGGTCACGAACGTTTCGGCGCCCAGATCGAACACGATCTCGGGACGGGCGCCCAGCATTCGCCAGAAGGCCTGCTTGTCGCGTGCGTTGACCTTGCCGTCGGTGAGAATACGCCGGTCGCTGTCGCCGCGGTTCGGCGGGTTCATGTAGCGGTAGGTTATCCTCCGGATGCGGTCCGATCGCTCCAGGTCCTCCTGCTCCAGATCGGCCACGATCACGTGCGCGTCGTCGACGCCGAAGGCCACGCGTCCGCCGGTGATCGGGAAGGGACCGGCGTCGGTCACCGAGAGGTGCAGTTCATCATTGAGATAGACTCGGATACGGCGGCCGACCGCCTCGTAGCGCAGTGTCAGCCATTCGTTGAGGGGGGTGGACTTGGGGCGCTTGGCCTTTATGCTCCGCCCGAACTCCTTGTCCAGCTTCCCGTCCACGACCTTCTGCATGTACAGGCCCCGGAACTTGGGGCGGAGGTAGACCCAGAAGCCGGCGCGCTCGCCCCACACGCGGCCGTTCCAGCGCAGATATACGGAGAAACCGGAATACTTGTCGTCGGCACGCAGGAACTTGATTCGCGCCGTCAGCCGCACATCGCGCATTTCCTCGCCGTCCAGGTAGTAGACATGTTTCCCAGGCGTGGCGTCCACTTCGAGCGCGCCGCCCGGCATCCGCCGGACGACGCTGTTGCGGGTCTCGAGGAGCGGGGTCCATGCCCGGGGCCAGTCCTTTGCAAATGGGGCGGTTCGGCCGCTCAGTGCGGCGAACATGCCTGCGATTCCAAGAGCAACCGTCAGTCGGGCTTTCATGTTGTCTCCTCGCCTTTTGAGGCGTTCTGTCAAAGGTCGTGCCCTGAAGAACGATGGACGAATCATCTGGTTGGATTGGCAGCCGTGGCGTGTTGGCGGCCATAGAGAGCAGGGGGTGCTTTCCCACCGTGGAACCATGATGCACCGGCAACGTCATTTCCAGGGAGCCGACTCCGAATTTTGGGGTTATTCGTCGTCTCGAAACAATCTGGAGCGCAGGGGAACTCGCTGCCTCTGTTAAACTGGCCAGACTATTCTGAGACGGTCCGTCCAGCACAGATTCTTTCGCGAAGCCCCGAAGAGCGCGAAGGAGAAAGGCATTGGAAGGGGCCACTTTCGCGCCGGAAAACTTTCCTCGAACGGGACGAAAGCCCTTTCCTTAACGTCCTGATCCCGACCGGGTCCGCAGCTCCGGCGCGCTCGTGCCCAGACCCGCTGTGCGGGACGGTGCTCGTCATCGTAATTGGGGGGACTTCCGCGCGGTGCTTTCTTGGTGGCGCGACCGCTTCGTTAATGTTTTCTTGCGCATTTGCCAAGTCGCCAAATGACATCTACCGTATGTTTGGAGAGTAAGGGATTGCGACTTCGCTCCAGCGTGTTTTTTCCCCGGGCAGCATGCCCGGGCGGGGGTCTCAGAAACAACCGAGTGCTTTGATGGCGCGGACGCTCCGTGCCGCGCCATCGGGTCGCGTTTCGTGCTGTCGTTCGAAGGCGACGCGGGGCGCCCGCCATTAAACACCTCCAACGGACCCTGCTGGGTGGCCCCGATGAGGTGTGACCCGTTGGCAAAAGGGAGCGCAGGATCACGGGGACATCCGATTCCGCAGTCGCAGACGACTTGCCGACGAATTGCGGGAAGTCATATCGACTCTTCCTTGTCGTATGCGGACTCTCGGCGCTCTTCCTCACGGGTCTAAGGGGCCCGCTCTACTGCAAGTCGGTCACTAAAGAACCGTGCAATCGACATCTCTGGCGGAGAACGCGACAGTCTGTCAATCCCCGGCCTTGCAAAGGAGGACATCATGGAACTCACTGTGGCTCTCCGGTTCTTGGAACGCATCGTTTCTGTACTGATCGCTGGTGTTTCGGTCTATCTTGGCTACCGGTTGTTTCTCAGCCTACCGGACAAGGCAGACAGCAATGGCAAGATGGTCCTGCCGGGCAACATCTCCATCTACCTGAGCCGCGTTGGCCCAGGGGCCTTCTTCGCCCTATTCGGGGCCTGCATCTTGGCGCTTTCGTTTGCAAAGGGGGTGTCCTTCTCGAAAGCCGAGCAAGACGTCCTCTTGGCCGGGACAGACAAACAAACGTCTCTCGCTGAGACCTTTTCCGGAGTAACGGGCACAAAAAGAGCCGTTGCCCCGGAGGATCTCGAAGCCATGCGCGCCAATGCGAAGGGCGACTTGTTGCAGCTGGCCCGCCTTCCGTCCGCCCTCCGCTCCGATTCTCCGGCGGTGGCCGATATCTGTTCGATGATTCCGCGGCTCAAACTTGCCGTGCTCAGTCGGGTTTGGGGGCAGGACTGGGGCAGTTTGGCTTCATTTGAACGTTGGGTTTACAATGGGAGTCGAGACCCGCCGCCCGAGGGACAAGAGGAACCGGCGCGGCTGTTCTCGTGCGGCCAATGATCGGGAGGGAATTAAATGAAGACAAGACTGGCAGTTGTTGGACTTCTCGCTTTAACAACGTGGGATCTGGCCACTGCCGCCCCGGGCACCAATCCTTACTACCCAAAGGACGTGTTGGAGTATTGGCGAAGGCGCTACGGGAGAAACCTGCAATGGAACTTCGACAAGGTTGTGTTGCCCAAGCTGACCGGTGAGGAACGCCGAGTTGTCAGTGGCGTCCGCCTGGAGTTTCCGCTCACCGCAGTGGACCCGAAGGATCCCCTTAACTTCTACGCTGTGGGGAAGCGAATCGTCGTTCCCATCCTCTCGATCAAGTTTCTGGACGATCTCGGCATCGCCTTCTCCTGGTTACAGATGAAAGGATACAGTCCGGAGACCGTCCTGAACTACCTTGGCATGTTGAAGTACCGGAAGCCGGAGGACTTCCCGGGCGCGACATATCCGCCGCCTCTCGAAGCCCTGCACATTCCCCGAAACGCCCTCCAGGACCCTCGCGTGGGTTCCCTTTCCCAGAACTTCTTGAAATCCATCATGATGTTCATCATCTGCCATGAACTCGGACACATCTACTATCGGCATCCAGGCTACAATGTGCCGCGCGAGGACAGCCAAGCCAACGAGATGCAGGCTGATGCATTTGGTTTGGAGTGCATGCGCAGGATTGGCTGTGCTCCTCTGGGCGTTGCGGTGTACTTCACGGCAGTCACATATTTGTCTCCGCTACGCGGTGACTTCGCTAACGACCGATCGTGGCTGGCTCACCTGAAAGGGGCGACGCATCCATGCACAGAGCGACGCTTGAAGGCCTTGGCCAACGCTATGCGAGCCCATGCTCTTGGGTTTGTACGCCTTGAGCCGGACCCTAATCTTGCGGCTGAAGTCGTCCGTGGCGTGGCCGCCCAGATCGACGAACTGGCGGAGATTATCGCAAAGCCCGAAGTCCAACGCGCCATGGCAAACATCAGTCGGACGCGAGATGTTGCGAGTCTGAAACCCAGTGCGATCGGGGAACTTACGCCCTCGCGCACTCCGGCAAATGGCCAGAGACGGAGTAACACCAGTGCGCCCGCCTTTCATGGCGAATACACGGGAGTTTTCGGCCCGAACCGCGGCCAATTGGTACGCATACAGACGATCCTGATCCGACGTGGGGACCAAGTCACGGGGTACTACGAATACCCCTTAGGGAAAGGGCGCGTCTCCGGTTTCGTCCAGCGGGCGTCCCTCTTCCTCGACTGGCATGAGGGTTCTTCCTCGGGTAAGGCCCTCCTGAAGACGCGTGACGGAGGACGCACGTTTGAGGGAACGTGGGGGAACGGTACATCACGTGACGGCGGCGGCGTCTGGGACGGCCATCGCAAGTGAGCCATTCAACGCGTGTTGGGTACCAACGAGTAAGGAAAGATCACGCGGTGCCGCGATCTTTTGAGTAGTTAACAAGCCCGCAGCGGAGGAATGTGTTGGCTTGGGACGGGCTTATCGCCACATATAGCCAACTGTTCCGGAATGGGTTCGGGAGATGAGGGCGCAAAGAAGACAGTGGAAGCCCGCCGGTGCGGCGGACGGTTCAGTTGGAGGGTGGAGGGTGGAGGGGGAAGGCTGATGGTGGATGGAGGGCAACGCGCCCACAGCCATCTGGTTCCGAGCTGAATGTTTGCCATGGGGTGGGCGGCGGCAGTCTGCGCCTGGATAGTCATTTTTCGGCAATGCCCCGGATTCCCGCACAGATCCACAAGTGCCCGATGCGACACAAGGCGCTAAAGGGAAGGATGTTCGGAAGAGAACCGCCGCTCTGCATGGGGCTTGGTTCATCCATGAGCTTGAGGAGTGTAAGACTTCCCATTAATCGGAGGGAGATTCCAATGCCGTCTTATACATGGCTCCGTCCTCACTCAAGCGATGACGTCGATGCCCTGAACACCAAGCGGCGCGCTGCGCAGAAGATAAAAGCCTTGGGTGCTGCGTTCGAGGCACACATCGGCGCTGCAGACCTGCCGGAAGGCACAGAGCCGCCATCCGACACCTCGAGGTTCGTCCGCATCGCGACGTGGAACATCCGTGAATTTGATTCACCGAGCTATGGATACCGGAGCCAAGAGGCGAAAGCATACATTGCTGAGATCATTTCATATTTTGACCTGATTGCGTTGCAGGAGATCCGCCGCGACCTTGGCGCACTTGAGGACGTGAGGAGGCTGCTTGGTCCGGGTTGGGACTACATCGCGACCGATGTGACCGAGGGCGCGTCAGGAAACAAGGAGCGCATGGCGTTCCTCTTCAATCGCGAAAAAGTCTGGTTCCGCAACGTCGCCGGAGAGCTTACGCTTCCGAAGGGCCAGATGGTCACCGATCCTTTCGGTGATCGTTTTATGGTCGAGGGTGGGGCGCGACTCGATCTTCCGGCGGGGCAGGCCATTGCGTCACCGACCGGGCTGAAAACTTCCACGCTCGCTTCCGGCCAGACGAAGATCAAGGAGGAAGTCGAAATCCCGCTTCCCGAAGGGACAAAGGTCGTTCTGCCGCCCGGCTCCTCGATCCGCTTCGCGAAGAACGCTCGCGTGCCAATCACCGGCGACGGCGGGATCGAAATCGAAGCCACGACCACGCCGACGCTTCCCGAGGCCGCAGAGATCGTGCTGCCGCCGAACTCGCTCGTGGGCGGTCCGCAGCAGTTTGCGCGCACACCGTTCAGCGCTTCGTTCCAAGCCGGCTGGTTGAAGATCAACCTGGCCACGGTGCACATCTACTACGGCACCGGCTCTGCCGGGATCGAACGACGTAAAGAGGAAATCCGCCGCCTCACGGCACTCCTCGCCGATCGGGCCAAGAGCGACAGTGACTCGGACGCCGACTCGTACTTCATCGTGCTCGGCGACTTCAACATCGTCGGCCCCGAGGACGAGACGATGGACGCACTCCGGACGAACGGCTTCGTGATCCCGGAGCCGCTACAGACCGTCCCCGGTTCCAATGTCAAGCAGGACAAGTTCTACGACCAGATCGCTTTGTGGACGGGGAAGTCGAGCCGTCGCAAGGCGTATACACGCATCCTCCCCTATCGCGCCGGCGTCTTCGATTTCTTCGACGTCGTCTACCGGGCGGACGAGGAAGACATTTATCGCCCCTTCATGCGCAAACCCGGCTCGGACGCCTCCTACTCCAGCTACGCGAGTTGGCGGACACACCAAATGTCGGACCACTTGCCGATGTGGGTCGAATTGCACATTGACTTCGCCCGGGAATACCTGGACGAGGTCGAAACGGAAATCCGGGCGTACCTCGACGACTGACGTCCCACGATTACGCATCGTTTCGAAATGATCAGGAGCGCGGTCGAATCGGCAGGCTCTGTACGTCCCCCGGAACTTTTTTTAGACGGACTGCACAGGGAGAAAGGCAAGGGCTTCCGGGTCAACTTCGGGTATCATCCCAAGATCGAGTTTGATCGGTTTGTCAACCAACCCTTTTCGTGTGTTTCGCGTTTTTCGTAGTTTCCACGAATTGGGATGAATTGTCCCGAGCCACAACTCTGCTCGGTCCGGGCCGTCCCGAGCCACAACCTCATTGGAGTCGCTGTGGTGGCAAACTGCTTTCGATGCGTGGGCTGCCGGGTGCTCGAAAGATGGGGACGTCCACTGCGTGCCCCACGCGGATAGCACGTGCGGCGCACAGGGTTGCCATGGTGCTGTTGGCCCCGTCCCACAGGGGCGTCCGGGGTTGCCTGTCGTCGATGATCGCGTCCAGCCAGTCCTCGATCTCCGGCAGGTAAGGGTGGCCCTTGGTGCGCTCGGCCTCGACCGGTTTGAACTCGGGGTGCACGTCCTCCGGGGTTGAAGAAATGGCAGCGGTATCGCGTTCCACGGTCCCGTTGGTGCCGTAGAGACGCAAGTTGTAGAACGGGGCCATCGGACAACGTGGAGCGTAGAGCGCGGCCACCTTGGCAATCGCGCCGCCTTCGAATTGGAACAGACAGACCTGGCAGTCGTCGTTTTTCATGGCCGGAAAAGCGACATGGTTGCTGAACCCCCACGTGCGCGTGATTTGGTTGCCCGAGATCCAGCGCAGGAGGTCCAGCGGATGGCTGCCGCCGCCGACCAGCGGGATTTCATGGTCGAGGTACCAGTTTCCCCCGGTTACGGGATCGGTCTTCTCCGCCTGGTAGAGCAGGTTGTGGATGTAGTCGCCTTCCATGTAGTAGATGTCGCCCAGCCGGCCGGCACGGGCCAATGCGTGCACGGCCTCGAAAACCGGATTGAAGCGCAGGATGTACCCCACCTGGATCTTCAGACTCGGCGAGGCCCGTTCCGCGGCGGCGATCATGGCGTGGATATCAGCCTCGGAATTGGCCAGGGGCTTCTCCACCAGCACGTGCTTGCCCGCGCCAACCGCCTTGAGGAAGGGCGTCAGGTGGTCGTTGTCCCCGGTATTGATGCTGATGGCCTCGACCTCAGGGTCAGTGAATATCCCGTCATCAGAGTAGGCCCGGTCGATACCGAATTCTTCGCTGGCGCTATGCAACCGGTCAGGGTCGCGGTCGCAAACGGCCACAACCGTCGATTTGTTGCTTCGCAGGTGGGAACGCAAATGGGCTACGCCGTTGTGCCCCAAACCGACGATGCCAACCTTCACTTTCCGGTTGCTCATGGTTTTGCCTTTTCACGGGGAATGCTGCTGTCCGCACATTGAGCCCGGAAGACGTTTTGTTACCACAGAGCCCCAAGAGGAACAGAGCGTGGCAGGTCCGTTTCACCATGCAGGACATGAAGAGCATGGAGGGGGAAGAGACTCTTCGTGCCATCCTTCACGCTTTTCACGGCGCCAACAGATTACATCGCCAAGCGTTTGGCGGCCCGGAGCATGGCATGCATGTTCTCGACCGGTGTATCGCGGGGATTCATTTCGCCGGTGTTGAAGAGGTATCCGCCGCCGGGCTTGCAAGTGTTCAGGATGCGCTCTGTCTCGGTCGCAACGTCTTCGGGCGTACCGCGCATAAGCACTTCGATGGGATCCAGGTTCCCGCTGAAACAACACTTCCCGAACAGCGCTTCCTTGACCGCTGCGATGTCCGCGTCGGGTCCGACACTGATGATGTCCGCCCCGGTTTCGGTTTCAGCCAGCAGGTAGGGCACCTGAGTTTCGCTGTTATGCAGGTGAACGATCACGTCGAAATCGTTTTTGCATCGTTCCACCAACTCTTTGCAGGAAGGCAGGGCCAGATCGCGGTATTGATCGACAGAAATCATGCTGCTGTAAGCGTTACAGTCGCCGAGCCATACGGCGTGCGCGCCGGCTTCGACCTGTGCTTTGATGAAGCGATATTGCTGCTCGACGAAGAACGCGCACATGTCATCGAGCAACGCTCGGTCGACGACCCCGAGGATCATGGCCTCGGCAAGTCCGCAGGCGAGCCCCACGCAACTGTAAGGTGCGGCAGCGGCACCCTGGATCAGCACAGTATCGCCGAAGCGGTCCCTGATCTTGCGGATTGCCTTCAACTTTTCTGGGATACGCCCGGCGATCAGGGGATCGTACACGGGCCAGGACTCGAGGCTTTCCCGTGTGCACGGCAGATGGTCGCTGGTGGCCCGCAGGATGTTTCCCTCGCCTGGACAGCCCACGCCGAGCGGTTCGAACTCGAAGCAATCATCCACCTGCACCCAGGCCCAGTCGTAGTCGAACTCCTCGACCGCTGCGATCCAGACTTCGGCGATCTTGTCTCCGTCCCGGCAGACGGCCTCGTAGTCCCACTTGCCGTACCACTTCACGTCGAACTCCTCGCTCAGCGCGAACACGGGCACACAGCCGGGCTCTTCGAGAGCGATTGCTTTTTTTACATCATCGATCACGCCGTCGTACGCCATGTTGGTGCTCCCGGTTTTTCCCGGACGCCGAGTCAGCCTATTCCGGATGGATCTGGGCGGAGTCCGCGGTCACACGAGTTCGCGCCGGGCGCGTTCGAGTACTTCGCGCATTCCGGCGAGCTGTTCGTCGCGGCCTTCGGGTTTCCGATAACCGGCGATCAGTTCGTCGACCTTGTCCTGGAGCCGGTCGAGCACGCCTTGCTCCCACTCGGGCCCCGCGTAGCCCGAGCGGTCGATGGTGGCCGGCAGCCAGGTGTCGTCACGGAAATGCTCGAGTGTGTGGTCTTGGTTCATATAGTTGGTCCCCATGCCGAAGCCCACAGCCACGATGGTGTCGAGAGCGATGGTCTCCGGCGAGACCTCGATTTGTTTCGAGTAGAGTTGCACGCCGAGGCCGAGGTCGCGTTCGAGCAGGACCTGCACCGGGCTGAGAGTTTTGCCGTCTTCGAGCATGCCTTCGCCCACACCGGGGCTGACGCCCGTGAACGCCGCGAGGGTCATCGCTTTGTATGCTTTTTCCCAAGCCGCGAAATAGCCGGGGACTTTGGCGCTGCAGTAGTCTGCCCCGCCAGCGCGGACGCGGACGCCCGTCCATTTGCGCATGAACTCGGCCAGGGCCAAGGCATTGCGCATACCGTCGAAGGCGAAATAGGTAGCGGTACCGGTTGCCATGTCCATGGATCCGCCCCACATACTGCCGTAGAGGGGCGCTCGCGGGTTGATCGCTCGGCCGCAAATCCAGGTGGCAATCAACTCCGCAGCGGATACGGCGATGAATCCGGCCGAGGTGATGGGCGTGCTCACCCCCGCCACCGGCATCTGCGTGAAGCCGGCCGCAGCGCCCTCCCGCACGCGGCGCAGGAACTTGTCGGCCACGTCTCTGTCCAGTCGCAGCGGGTGGGCGAAACACGACGCGCCCCAGTTGAACCAGTCGCGAATGCCCAGGATCTCCCCCATCTCGTTGAGGTAGTCCACCTGCTTGACATGCCAAGCGAAAGGCTTGCCGGGCTTGTGTGCGTACTCCGCAAGGACCATCCCGGCTTCGAGGGGCTCGAGCATCGGCGGCACCTCTCGCAGCAGCAGGCAGTGACCGGAGGCGCCTCCGGTCAACGCATCCCCGAACTTGGTCAGCTCGATCAGTTCGGCACGGTTGCCCGGACGCTTCTCCTTGGTTTTGTGGTCATAGACGAATTGGGCAACCTGACAACCGACCCCCGGCAACCCGACCCGCGGAAACGACCGCGGAACGTCGTCCGGTTCATCCCCCATCTCGGCCTTCAGCTCGGCGACGAATCCGGCGGTCAGCGATTTGGGGAACTTTGCCACCTCGTTGTCGCGATCCACGGTCGCGCCCCATTCGGCAAGCGCCTCGAGCATCTCCGCGTTTTGGCACAGGACCCCGACCTGTTCCAGCACGTCCAGCGCCGCATCCGCAAGCGCCGACAGGTCCTTGTTGTTCAGCAGCTCGAATCTCGGCATGATGTTCTCCCGATTGTCCGTGAATCCCAAACGCTGCCGCCGCAGTCCCCGGCGAACCTGATTCGAACGGCTTGCGCCCAGGCCTGCTCCGTCCTATTCCTCTGGAAGCGGCGCCGTTGCCTGTCAGGCCCAACCCGAGAGCGTGGGAATACTGTCGGGGCAGGGAGTTGACTTTGCCAAGCCCCGAAGATCCGGCGACTTCTCGAGCCCAGAGACATGGAGGGGGCGGACGGTGCGGGCTCGGGGTACGCGGGCGGCCCCGAGCCGGGACTGTCTTCTACGGGCCTCGCACCTCCGGTAATGTTCGGGAATTCAGCGGCGATCGCACCGAGTATCGGAGGCGCGGAATTCAAGCATGATGGGCGCTGAGACCGGCACGCGCCCCAGGGTGATCCGCCATTCGGGACCGCGTTCACTTTCAGCGGGCTCGACCGCAACTCTCTCGCCATTCACCGTGGCGGAGACCGCGCCGCGGACTCCGCAGAACACGATTTCCAGTTTGCGGAGTTCGCACGCCCCGGGATACGCGCCCCGGGCCGGGCCGATGCGAAGTACACCGCCGTTCGGATCGGATTCGAGTCCGATTTCCGTGGTCCGGTATTCCCCGTTCCGGTGGGCAAAGGTTTCGCCGTCATCCTCGTACAAAGTGAAGGCATTGTCGGCGCCGGGATAGATCCGGAGTTCGAGTTCATCGTCAGGCCGTTGGCCCACGTAATCCATGACCGGCCCCATGGGCAGAATGGCGCCGGCGGGAACGAACACCGGGCCGCCGCGGTTTTCGGGTACGTCGGTTACCATGTCCACAGGTCCCAGAGCAGGCTGCCCGCTCCAGAAGTCGGTCCAGGCGCCGGCGGGCAAGTGAAGTTTTTCGGTGAAAGCGCCCACGAGCAGCGCGGGACCGAGCATGTATTGGCGCATCTGTTCCGTGCTTGCCGGATCGTCGGGAAAGGCCAGCGGCATGGGGCGGAGCAGCGGCATACCGGTGGTCGCGGCTTCCCAGGCGCAGGAATAGAGATACGGCAGCAGCCGATAGCGCAATCGGGCGTACTCCCGAAATATCCGTTCGATGCGTTCGCCCTGGTACCAGGGGTGCCGCCAGTAGTTCCAGCTGTCCAATTGCGCCCAGGGCAGGAAGAAACCGAAGTGGATGCCCCGGGGCGTGGTCACCTCCATGTCCACGGTGGTCATGTTATGACCGGAAAGACTGCAATTCAGGCAGGCCCCCAGGGGGCCTTCCTCCCCGCCGGTGTCGCCGGTCCAGGTGCCGGTGTAGTGCTGGAGCCCGGCCCAGCCCGACACCGTAAACCCGAACGGACGCCTGCCGGTATGTTCCGCAAAACCTTCGCTCATCTGCCGGGAGTAGAGCAGCGGGTACAAGTTGTGCATTTCATCATCACGCATCCCGTTTGCGTAGAGCCGGTCGGGGTGGCTCAGCACCTGGTTGGCGCCGTCCTGCTTGAAATAGCACACACCTTGGTCCACGAACTTTTTCAGGTGCTCAAACCAGGGCTCTTCCGGGATGGTCTGGGTGTCCATGCGGCGGATACCGCCGAGGTGTTCATCCTGCTCGTACCCGGCGGCGAACGTTCCGACATCCCCGGCTTCGGCGTTTCCGGATTCCAATGCGGCCTTGCGCTGGAGGCGGCGTTCTTCTTCCCAGGACAGATCGTAGTCGCAGCAAAGCCAGAGGCCGGGTTTGAATCCCATACGACGGACGGCAGGCAGGAAGTTGTGGGGACCGCTCGGGGCGTAGGGCGGTATCGGAAAGCGCTCGGGATGCCAGTCTTTCTTGGTGGAAAAATCGTAGTTCCCGGCCATCCAACCGGGTTCGAGGCTGATGGCGTCGCAGGGAATGCCGTATTGGCGGAACGCGCGGCAGTCGTCCACGAATTCCCGGGCGTCTGCCTGTGTTCGGCTGATGAACCAGAGTCCGAACGCCCATTTTGGAGGCAGGAACGGACGGCCTGTCAACTGCGTGTACAAATCGATCTGACCGGGAAGCGAGTCGGCGAGGAAGAAGTACACGTCCCATTCGCCGTTGGGAACGGTCAGGCAAATCCTATCGGGCGTGGAGGCGGCGAGGTCGTAACGAACACGCCGGGTGGTGTTGATGAGCAGACCGACGCCCGAATTAGTGAAGAGTACGGGAATGGGGATGTAACTCTTTACGTTGCGCACCCAAAGGTCCCCGCGGGTCCCGCGGTGCTCGATACGGTCCCGGGTCTGGTCCCCCAAGCCGAAGAATTGCAGGTCGTCCGGCACCGCCAGCGACACTTCGGCGGCGTCGGAAATCGCCGGCGCCGCGGTTTCCCGAAAAACGTCTTTCCCGGAAGCCGAGCACACTTCGATTCGGCCGGAATCCGCCGCGACCCGGATGCTGCCGGCCCCGGTTCGGGCCATGATGCCCGCGTCGTCCCGCGACATTTCCACCGCGGCGGGGGCGTCCGACTCCATGATGAGCCCGTACCGATTCAACGGCGATTCCGGGGCCGTGCCGCCCGCGGGAAAACGGCGGACACGGACAATCCCGGTCGCCGGGACGTCCAGGCGGGTAACCACCGGGCCGGCGTCGATTTCCACAACGGTTTGTTTTTCAGGGGGTGTCATTTGGGCACCTCGTGTTGGTCGTCGCAGCTATTCCCTGTCCGTCCGGCAAGAGTGGGCGAGCCTTGGGGGGAGTTCGGCGGGGGGCACGCTCCCCTGTTGCCCAGGTTCGCCACCGCTCTTTCGGACAAATCTTCCGCCCCCCCTGCGTGCCGGCTTGCCGCCGGGGGGCCTCGCCGGGCAAGCCTCCCGGAATCTCGCTCGAGCAAAATCTGCGCGCGCGACCACGCACTCTCGCGATATGCAGCGGGGGGCCTGTTATGCCTTCATGCGAGGACGGGAAGCCTGCATGTCCCGCGCAACTCATTCCGGCTGGAACGACTCCAATCCGTACTGATGAATCCGGCGGTGCAGAGTCCGACGACTGATCCCCAGTTTTCTTGCCGCCTCCGACTTGTTGCCGTTGCACTCGCGCAGGGCCCTGACGATCAGGGCACGTTCGTTCTCGGTGATGTCCAGGGTGGGGGCCGGGGCCGGATCGAACGATTCCCCGTTTGCGTTCTCCTCCCCAGCCTCGATGGAATCCGCGACCGCCTGCCGCAATTCGGCGGGAACATCGTTGAGGGTAAGGCTGGTGCCGCGCGCCATGACCACCATACGCTCCACGGTATTGCGGAGTTCGCGCACATTTCCCGGCCATGAGTAGGCGGTCAACACCTTGAGGGCCTCTCGCGTAAAGCCGTTCAAGGGCTTGCCGTTTTCCTCGACAAAGACGCGCAGATAATGGTCCAAGAGCAGCGGAATGTCTTCTTTGTGTTCCCGGAGCGGGGGTACGCGAATGTGGACGACATTCAATCGGTAGTAGAGGTCTTCGCGGAAGTGCCCCGCGTCCACAAGCTCTTTCAGGTCACGGTTCGTAGCGGTGACGAGGCGCACGTCGACCTCGATGGAGACATTGCCGCCGACGCGTTCGAACGTGTGGGTTTCGAGCACACGCAGCAGCTTGACTTGGATGGACGCGTCGATTTCGCCGATTTCGTCCAGAAACAGCGTCCCTCCGTCTGCGCGCTCAAAGCGCCCGATCCGCCGTTCGTGCGCCCCGGTGAATGCGCCTTTTTCATGGCCGAAGAGTTCGCTTTCGAGCAGGTTCGGATTCAGGGAGGCACAGTGCACGGCCACGAAGGGCTTGGAACTGCGCGGACTGATTCGATGGATGGCCTGTGCGATCAATTCTTTTCCCACCCCGCTTTCACCGCTCAGGAGCACCGTGGTACGCGCCCGGGCCACTTGCTGGACCGTTTCGAGGACCTCGGCCATGACCGGAGAATTCCCGACGATGTTGTGGACGCCGTAACGCCGGTCGAGTTCTTTCCGCAGCGTCTCATTCTCGTTCCTGAGCCGCCGACTCTCGAGGCCGCGCTCGATGACCATTTCCAAGTTGTCCAAGTCCACGGGCTTCATCAGGTAGTCGTAGGCGCCGACTTTCATGGCCTCCACCGCCGTCTGCAGCGTCCCGTAGGCGGTGAGCATGACGATCAGCGGCGGCATGGGCAATGCAGTGGCCCTCCGGATGAAGGTCATGCCGTCCATGCCGGGCATCCGCAGGTCGGTCAGGACGACGTCCACCGAGTGCGTCCGGAGGAGTTCGAGCCCGCGTTCGCCGTGGCCTGCCAACAGGATTTCGTACTTGGGACTCAGGGCTCGCTGCAGACCTTCCCGGGTATGGCGCTCATCGTCAATGATCAATACGCACGGCTTTTTCATGCCTTGACGTCCTGTTTCGTTTTGGGGGCCTCGGACACGCCCGCCGTGTCGGGGTCGGTGTCGGGCGGCGATTCGCCCCTGTCCCCGCCCTCCGCGGGGTTATCATCGGAAGCCGGCGGCGCCGCCAACAGCCGGAGTTGTCGTTGACGAAGGGGCAGTCGCACCGTCACGACCACGCCCTCCCCCGGCCGACTGTCGATGGCCAACTCGCCACCGTGGCTGCGAACGATGCGCTCCACGATCAGCAGCCCGAGGCCGGTGCCGTCTCCACGCGTACTGAAATACGGGTCCATGACCCGGCTCATGTCTTTGGCGGAAATCCCCTTGCCGGTGTCGGCGAAACGTACGGCCAGGAAATCGCGTTGTTCCTCACAAACGATCCGCAAGACGCCGCCCTCCGACATGGCCTGGATCGCATTTTTGATGAGATTGTAAAAGGCTTGCTTCAGCTGGGCGGGATCGGCGAGGATGCGCGGCAGATTGTCGGGCCAACTGGCCTGGACCAAGACGTTTCGGTCCTCGATTTCATGCCGCATGAATTCGAGGGATTCGGTCAGGACACGCTCGATGGAAACACGTTCGAGGCTGGGCGCGGCAGGGCGCACCGCACGCAGGAAATTGTGCACGATGGAATCGAGACGCCGGACTTCCTGCAAGGCGACGTCCAACAGCTCCTCCCCCTCGGCGGCCAAGTCCGCATCCTTGCTGCGTTTGATGGCGCGTCGCAGAAGCTGCAAATGGATCGTCAGACTGTTGAGCGGATTGCCGATCTCGTGTGCCACGCCGGCCGCCAGCGCGGTGATCGCCTCGATCCGCCGGGACTCGACCGTTTTTTCCGTGACTTCGCGTGCCGCAGTCACGTCCCGCAGGATCAGGGCCGCCAACCGAATCTCGTTCCCCGAAGACGACGGCAACGGAACCAAGTAGAAGCTCAGGTAGCGGTGTACGGGATAAAAGACCTCTATTTCCTGCAGGGAAATCCGCTGCCACTGTTCGGGATCGGCCTGCATCAGGCCCGGCCAGTCCACTTCGCGGAGGAATCGGTCGATCCGGCGTCCGACGAATTCCTCGTGCAGCCCCAGAAGTTGGCGGCAGGCCTCGTTGGCGTAGCGGATGACAAGCGTCTGGTCGATCACCAGGACGCCTTCCCGGATTGAGTTGAAGACCGTCTCCAGGAATCCTTTCTCCTTAACCAAGCGCAGGATGTAGGCCTGCACACTGGAGGAGTCCAGCTCGTCAAGCCGATCTGCCAACCGTTCGATCAAGGTTCCGGGCATGGCGCGCGTCATCCCTGTTTCTGGGAAGAGGTAAGGTCGGGCGATCGGAATATTGTGTCATTTTGGCACATTTCAAGCCCGGAAGACTTTCCGGAATCGACAACGCGGAACGTGTGCGATGTCCGCGCTTGCTCACTCGACCAGTTCACCTCGCAGGAGGAGAGCGCCGGCATACCAAGCGGTGTCGTCGAAGCGTTTCGGATCATCGATTTTCTGGTGGCGTTTGGCCAGGATGGCGGCCTTGTCCGGTTGTTTCGAGTCGATCTTGCAAACCACGGAGTGCACTTTGTCGGGCAGGCCGGCCGCGATCTGGAGCTTACTGAGTCGATGATAGGTACAGTAGGCGTCGAAACGCGGGCGGACCACGGGCGCACGGTCATCGAGGCGGACGATGATCCTGCCGCAATCGGGTCCGACGATGTCGTAGACTGCCACGGCTTTACCCCGGAATCGAAAACGGAGAGTTTCCCCCGGTTTGCTCGCCTTCCAAAGTCCCGGCAGGCGTTTTCCGAAGCGTTTTGCCAGCCTGTTCGCCGTCGGGTCCAGTTTTTGCCAGCCGGGGCTGAGCATCGCCCGGCTCAAGGGGACCATTCGGGCATCCGCCCAATTGTCTTCTTGGAGGGGCGCGGGCAGGGAATGGGGTCCAGCCGTCCCGAGCCGCTTGATTTTCGCCATGGACCGCACAATGGCCGCGAGGTAGAGCGGGTGCCCGGTGTCCGTGTAGGGGTGGACGCCGTCTTTCGAGAAAAGGACTTTGCCGGCGACCGTCGCTTTTTCTTCGGCGGTTTTGGGTTTGGGTGCTTTGAAGAGCACTTTTCCCGTCTTTTCGAGGCGGGCCACTTCGAGTCCCATGTGAATAGAAGGGATGCCGTAATGGTCGGCAACGCCCTCCATGGCGCTAGCCGCTCGGGGAAATTTGCCGGCCTGCAAATCCCGGAGCATACCTTGCGTGGAGGTATAGACGTAACAGATGTCGGTGGTTGGGTCAGCCTTCCATGTCTGCCGCACAATCCCTTCCATCGCTTTTTGGATGCGGTCGGGGGGGGCGCCCCCGTCGTTCACGGCGAACTCGACAAAAAGCAGGTCCGGCTTGAAGCGGAGCACGTCGTGCTGCAACCTGAACACTCCCAGGTCGGACCCGGTGCCGCCGATGGCCGCATTGATCTCCTCGATCCTGGCTTTCGGATACTGCTTTTGGAACCACTGCCGGGAGAGGACTCGCCACCCGGGTTGCGCGGTAATGCTGCCGCCGAGGTAGGCGATGCGCACAGTCCCACCGGCTTCGAGTTTGCCAAAAAAGTTCGGCAATCCGCGACGCGCGCGACACTCGACCGCGTCCCGAAGCGGATACGGAGGGACGGCATCCACCGTCTTTTCCGTTGCTGCGGCAATCATTGCAGCGGTCACGGCGAATCGCAATGAGTTTGACATTGGACGGTTCCTTTCGATGTCTCGATTACAACTGCAATCCGGGATGGCACGAGTCGTTTCCTGCACCGTAT
The DNA here is from genome assembly GCA_013151865.1 of Kiritimatiellota bacterium. Classification (GTDB taxonomy): domain Bacteria; phylum Verrucomicrobiota; class Lentisphaeria; order Oligosphaerales; family JAADHN01; genus JAADHN01. Next base: position 36,076 of record JAADHN010000118.1, on the reverse strand, counting down.
TGGTCCGGCGATCGCTGCTCCGGTCCGAGTTCCGTGTTCTGGGCCTGTCGCTTTGTTCGGCTCGCAGGGACGCTCTCCAAGTGCGCAGATCACAGATTCCGGAATGGAGGGCGAACGTCCGTGGGCCGTGTTTTCTCCGGGCGCGGGCAACAAGTCGACTGGACCTGAAGGGGAGACTCGGGTTTGCCAGGAATCCGGTTTTGCAACGCGCGTGTCTATCGAGCGGTTTCCAGTTTTCGGATCCGAATATTCCGGTATCGGACGGGATGGCCGTGATCTTGAAAGCCGATGTGGCCGTCCCGCTTGAAGTCCTTGAGGGCGCGTTTGAATTTGTTTTTGGTTCCGTCGGGGTTCTTTCCCGGGGTGTCCCACTTGTTCAGGTCCATTGTAATGATGGATTGCCCGTTCATGACAACGGCAATCAAGTTGTCCCGTGCCGTGAGTGTAACGTGGTTCCACCCCGGCTTGGCGGTCTGTTGTTTTGGGGCAACGAGGTCGTAAATGGCGCCGACGCTGTGTTTCCCCGGGGGCGTGGGTTTTTCGATCTGCATTTCGATTCCGGTCTGGACCGGGTTGCGGGGATTGTCCGTACGGAAAAAGACGCCGCTGTTTCCTTCCGTGTTGAATTCGAAATCGAGCACGAAGTCCGCGAATCGTTCTCGTGTCCAGATGTAGCCGCCCTTCCCTTTCAACGCCAGACACTCGCCCTCGATTTGCCACCCGGGCGCCGGCGGTCCTCCGGCGCCGCTCCGCCAGGCGTTCAGGTCACGCATATTGAACAGCACTTGCCAGCGTCCGTCTTCTTCGAGCACGATCTCTCGGGCCATGGCCTCGAAATTGCGGACGCAGGCGGCGACGTCCTCGGTATTCTTGCCCCAGTTGAACTCGTACTCGGCGGAAAACACCCCTTTGAAGCCCTGCGTCTTGAGTTCCCGCAGGATCGCGGGCATGTTCGCTTTCCCGGTCCCCCAGTGCACGTCGTGCGCGCCGCGGCCCATTTTGTTCAGGTCTTTGAAGTGAAACGTAATGATGCGACCTTTGAGCAGCTTGATCGCCTCGAGCGGCTTGATCCCCGAGCGCATCCAGTGGCCGGTGTCGGCACACGCACCGAAATGGGAACTCAACCCCTTGCAAGCCTCGAGAACGGTTTGCGGGTTCCAGTAGCGTGATGGTTTGGGGTGGTTGTGCAGGGCTATGTTGATGTTGTATTCCTTACAGTAGGGCTCGAGTCCCGGCAGGTCTTTCCGATTCGGCTCGCAGCAGATGGTTTCGATGCCCATGGCTTTGGCCCAGCCGAACAGTTTGCGGCGCCCCGCCTCGTCGGCAGGAATGCCGGTCACGCCGAAGTTGACCACTCGAATGCCCACGGACGCCAGTTTTTCCCGGACGGCTTTCATGACCTCGGGCGACATATTCTGGTTCGTCTTTGCATTGCCGAAATTACCACCGACCCTCTGCCCCGGAAACATTTCCAGGTAACGGACCCCCATGCGGGCCGCACGGTCGACGGACTCGAAAAACGTACTGCGATTGAACGTCCAGCACTGGATTGACATGCGCCACCCGAGTTTCTCGGCCGTAGGTGCGCCATCGGCCAGTTTCTTGGGGCGGAGCGGGACGAGCGGACGCTTGACCGGGGGTCCGACGGCAAAATCCATCCCGGAGATCGGGGTTCCGTCCGAGGCGGTCACTCGTGCGTTGCCCATCCAGTCCCCGCCACCCTGCGTGATCTTGAGCATCAGGGTGTTGGTTCCCTCGAGCAGAACCACCGGCACACTGTCTTCGCACCATCTGAAGGCGCGCGGGACGTTGTTTTCGTGAACGACGTTACCGTTGAGCCACACCTTCACACCGTCGTCGCTGCCCACGAACAGCTTGGCTTCCGTCTGTTTGGGGACCAGGATATTGCACCGCATGTACGCACAGCGATTGTTGCCCCCGATCAGCTTCAGCAAATTGAGTCGTCCGTCTTTTTCCGCGACGACCCGACGCCAAGTTGCTTTGGCCGGGTCTGTCTCAGGCAGGAAAGGAACCGGGTAGATAGCTGTGTGTCCTTTGTTGTTGTCGGTGTACGGACCGGAAACCTCCCATGTCACCACGCAACCGGCGTATTTCGCGATGTCCGCAAGAGCATTTCTGGCGCGCTTTGTCAATGCCTCGTTTTTCACGAGAGACAGGACATGCCGGAGGGCCTTGACGGCAGCGTCACCCCGAACTTGCTGCGCCAATCGAATGATGGCTGCAGCCGCTTCGCCGTTCAGGTCCTTGTCTTTGAGAAACGGCTCCAATTTCGGGAGTGCGGCAAGGTCTTTCAGTCCCCCGAGCCCGGCGAGGACGAGCGTCTTTTCGTCTTTTCGTTTGCAGAGGCGCAGGGCCTCGTCGTACAGCTCAAGCTTTCGGGAAACCGGAAGGTCGGTTAGATTCAGCAGTCGCACGTAGCCCCGCATGGCCAAGACGTGGCGGACCGGGTCGACCGCATTTGTGATGACGTGTTTCAACGCGGGCATGGCCGATGCCTCGGGCCATGCTGCGAGGGCCCTGACCGCCGCCGTGCGAACGTCGCCATTGCCCTCGGTCGCCAACTTCTCGGCGGTCTGCAGAGCGACGCTGCCTCCGGCGGCCGGCAGCACTTCGACCAAGAACGTGGCCGCAACGGGAGCGGCCCCCTGGAAAGCCTTGGTCAGTCCCGGACCGGTCACGTCCGGCTCGGCGGCGCGCCGGCAGACCATGGCCAACGCCTTCCCCGCGGCTTTCAATTCCTCAGGGTCCGTACAATTCGCCAGGCGCTCCGCCGCCGACGAGACCTGGTCGGCCGCCCCCAGGACTCCGAATGCCTTCCACGCCGCGAGTCGCACGTCACGCGATTCGGCCTCGGTCAGGGCCAATGCAGTTCCTCTTTGGGACACATCGAGCCGCTTTGCCATGATGTCGAGGAGCGCGGTGCAGAGAGACGGCTCGGCAGTGGTCGCGCGCCGTGCCAAGGTGGCCCCGACTTCCGGAGCGCGAATGGCGGCCAAAGCTTCGCGGGCGGCCTGGGCGACCCCTTCCCGCCGATCAGCAAGCAGTGAGATCAAGTCATTGACGGCACCGGCGCCGGCGAGTCGCCCCATGGCCAGGATACCGGCCCGACGCACGACCGAATCCTTGCCGGCAACCTGTTGCTTGATCGCCGGCAGCGCCCCTTTCACCCCGAGGTCGGCCAAGGCCGTGATCAGGGCTGCCCGCTTCGGGCCGGGGGTGCTGTCGAGTCTGGCCAACAAGTGGGGCGCCGCCAGCTTCGGGTCCAGCCGCTGCAACGCCTTTCCGGCGCTTCGGACGGTCCGAACGTCCCCGCCGGTCAATGCGTCGAGTATGGGAGCGACCGCCGCCTCGCGCCCGGTCTTCCCAAAAAGTTCAAGGCACGCACACTGGATGTGCATATCGTTCGGGTGAACCGCCGCGAACGCTTTTGCCCGTGCGAATGCTTCTGCGGCATTGTTTGAGGCCAGCTTGCTCAAGTAACTCAAATAAGCGTTTACGGCCCGGGCCCGGGCGTAGGGGCGGGAGTCGTTTGTCGCCGCCAGCAGGACGTCCGCCGCACGAACGTCGCCCGTGGCGGCAAGTGCCTCGAACGCGGCCCGCCGCGTGACCGGGTCTTTGTCCTTTGCGGCGTCGAGAAGCAGGGGAACGGCGCGGGGGTCTGACAGGTCGGCAAGGGCCTGAATGAGGTTCAGGCGAACGGTCCCGGCACTCTTGGGCAGGGCCGCGCACAACACGGCCGCAGCCTCCTTGGTGCCGATGTTCACGATCACGCGTGCCGCACCGTCCGAGAGTTCGGGGTCCACGAGCAGCGGGGCAACCGCCGACAAATCGCCCTTCCCGGCGATGTATTGCAGTTCCTGGAGAATAAACCCCTTGACCGGCTTAGGCGCGTTGCCCGTCAAAGTCTCTTGGAAAGCTTTTTCAAGTCGGGCCTTCAGACTGTCCGACGCGCCCGCCCGCATCACAGCCCCGTGCAGCACCATTCGTGCCTCGGTATCGTCCTTTGCCGGACGTTGTTCGGGCGGAATCAAGCGCGCGCACCACTTTGAAACATCCGCGACAGTCCCTTTTTGCAGGGCTGCAATCCCGGCGGCGACGCGTTGATCGAGGGCGTCCTGGCCGTTGACTGCCCCGGTCAGCGCCCAGGCAACACCGGCGGCGGTCCACGCCAAAATCGTTTGTCTCATGTTCATGTTTTCCGTCTCCGTTCAAGGGCGCATTCCGCGATTGTGGGGAAGATGTGGGACCCCGTCAGGGTTCAATTCTGTTCTCGTGGTGCACCCAGGGCTCGCAGTGCGACCCTGGGAACGGGGTCAAGAAAAACGCCCCAACCCCACCGGGGTTGTACAATGCCGACCTCGCCCGCCAAGCGTCCGTCTCGTACCGATCACGCAACCGGCAGGCCCCAGGGCGCACGACGCGGGGGGTAGGCCAACCGATTCGCTTCGGGGTCGTCGATGAATCGGTGCGTATCGGGATCAAATCGCAGCTTACGGCCCAACCGCACGGCGATCGAAGCCAGGTGCAGGATTTCTGCGGACCGGGTCGCCTGTTCGACGTTGGGTTTAAACCCGTGAACATTCTCCCGGGTCCGCACGGCGTGCTCCCACGATTGCAGCGGCGGCGGGGCGGGATACCGTTTGAGTTCCTCGGCCAACTGTGCCGGTTCCAGCTTGCCGTTTCGCCAGAGCTTGCCGTTGGGCCCTTCGATCCAGGCACGCCCCTCGGTGGTCTTCTCGCCCCATTCCCAGCTTTCGATGGTCATTTCAGTCCCGTCCGCGTACTTCAGAAAGATGGTCTGCCAGAGTCCGCAGGCATCCGGGTGCTGCGGAGGCGCAATCGCTTCCACCTCGATCGGGGCCGTATCATCTTTGCCGATGGCATATTGGACCGGATCGACGTGGTGCTGTCCCATATCGCCGAACCCGCCTTCATCATAGTCCCAATACCCGCGGAAGCGCTGATGGACCCGCAGCGGGTTGTACGGCTTCACGGGGGCCGGGCCGGTCCACATACCATAGTCGAGTTCCGGCGGAACGGGTCGGACCGGCAGATTCGGCTTGCCGCTCCACTGCCTGATCTTGAACCCTGTGGGGCAATTGCTGGGATTGAGGTAGATTTTCAACGGGGTCCCGAGGATGCCGCTGGCCACGACTTTGCGGGCAAAATGTCCGATCTGGCGTCCCCATGTATTCACTTGGTACACTGTTCCGTAGCGCGCCATGGTCTCGACAAGGGCCTTGCCTTCCGCAATGGTGTGCGTGGCCGGCTTTTCCGAGTAAACGTCTTTTCCCGCCTGGGCGGCGGCAATCGCGATCAATGCGTGCCAATGAGGAGGCGTGGGAATGTGAACCGTGTCAATGTCGTCGCGGTCCAGGACTTCCCGCCAGTCCGTGTATGCCTTGACCTGGCCCCCGGCCTTTTTTGCGGCATTGGCCAAATGGTTGCGGTCCACATCGCAGACCGCCAGGGTTTGAGGGTATTTGGTGACGTGTCCCATGCCCATGCCACCGGTGCCGATGACGGCCCGCGTGATCGTATTGCTGGGGGCTTTCGGGCCGCCGAACACCAGACGGCTCGGCACAATCTGAAACACGGTCCCGACGGTCAGGGCTCGCCTCAGGAACACACGACGAGAAAGTTCGGAGTGTTTCGCCATTGTTTCAATTCTCCATCATCACTACTTTCCCGGTGGAAAGAAAGCACCATGGGGCTTTCGCTCATGCGGCCCCATACTTGTCGAGGAATTCATGCACGTCGTTCATGCGTTCCGCTGGGGCCGTCCCGACAAGGACGATCCCTTTACCGGTCCCGACCTGTTCCGCAATCGTGTCCAGGGTTTCGATCGTTCCGAAAACCTGGATCAACTTCCCGGCCTCGTGGATCCTGCGGTACAATTCGTGCCATTCCGTGCAGGGCGGCGCCCCGGCGCCGGGAACCCACTGGATCCCCTTCAGTTCCGGAATGCTGAGCAACGAATCCAAATGCGGGATTTCCCCGGGACCGTCCAGGTGATAAAACGGATTGACCAGTTTCCGGCAGGAAGCCGCGAGTTCCGGCTTGACGAATTCGTCGAACATGTCCGGTCCGATCATGTAGCAGAAATCGCACTGAAGCATGTAGTAGGGTTGTTCGGAGAAGATCGGCGTCCAGGCCGTGTATCCGGGATTGACGGGTCGGAGAACGGAGTCAATATCGCGGAAGGCCCGCCACCAAAGGTCGTGGAGTTCCCACACCACCCGCTTGACTTCGTCGGGGTGGTCATATAGATCGAGCAGGAGCTGTTCCCCGGGTCGGAAGGTGGACGCCACGTCCACTGCGCCGCCAAGGTCGGTCATGCCGATCTGGACACGTCCTTCCCATCGTTCGCAGGCCGCACGGCAGATGGCCTTGATTCGGTGAAGCACGGGCACGTTTTCTCGAAACTCGAAGTGGAATTCCCGGATGTCCCGGCGGCGGTCGGGCATGAACCAAACCGTCGCGCCGTCGGACTCCATCCGCCCCCCAACCAGGACCGCCAAAACGCCGGGACCGAAATTGGGCCAGACCGAGGGAAACGCGTCGCCCAGGAAATGCGTGCAGGACAGGCTGTAGTCCCAACAGTCCACGATCTGTTCCGGGGTAACGTCGTCCTCGTAGAAAGCGGTAAAATGATGAAACGGCAGCGCAGGAGCGGGGCGCCCCGGCTCCCGTCCTCCCACGCGAACCTGGACCAATGGACGATCGAGTTCGCCGGCCCACCACCGCGCACTGTTTTCCCGGACCCGCTCCCAGCGGCCGGCGTCAAAATCGACCGGCATATTCACCTCCCAATCTGTCCCTTCGTTCGCCGCCTCGGCCTCGTTCCCACGGAACCGGACGGGGCCGCCAAACCTCGATGATTCGTCGGCAAGATGCAGGCCGTGCCGCGTTCCGTCAACCCCGCCCCGCGCGATTCCAGCCGGTCCCGCACTTTTTCGGCCCCCATGCGTGCACAATCGTCGTTCCACCCGCGCCGTCGGCAGGCGAATCCGATCCGGCTTGACGCCCGAGAGAAGTCCACCGATCATGCTGGGGCCCTCTCAAGGCGCAGGGTCGTCGCGGACGCGCAGGGGGACGCCGGGCATAGCGGTGGACGCGGCTTTTTTCCGGGGCGTCCGTCCCACGCGACCGGTGTGGTTGGCAACTGCTTCACTCCACGCTATGTTTGACCGGGGCCATGAATGTATTCTCCGATGGTCTATCCATACACGGCTAAGCATGTTACGCCACCAAACCGACGATCCGCTGTGTTTTTTCGTTTTGAAGCGCCCTTTTTTGGAACGTCCCCACGCCAAGTCTGACGCAGGCTGCGGCGGATGGAGGAACAGTCCGTCATGGACATCAGCACCAGCCTCAAGGTTTTGGATCTGCTGTGCGACGCCTTAACGACCCCCGGGACCGAAGCGGAGGCGTTGGGGCGAATCACGGTCATCACCCGGGAACTGCTTGGCACGCGTCAAATGGTCATCTTGTTGCGCGAGGAGGACCGTGCCGAACTCATCGTGAAAACGTGTGCCGGGATCGAGGCGCCGGGGGTGCGTCCGGGCAGTCCGCTGGCTGTCCCACCACGGGTCAAGGGAATTCTCTGGAAACTGCGGTTCGTGCACCGTATCGGTCCGCTGCCGGTCGGACTGGAGGGGATCGAGTTTCCGATCGCGGCTGCGCCTCTGCGAGTCAAGGGCGAGCGTATCGGCGTACTGATCGCGGGCGGGTTGCAGCGACCCGAGACCGGTTTTTCCGCCGTGCAACGCCGTCTGTTCGGGTTGGTCGCGGCCCTGGCCTCCCTCATCCTCGAGAACGCCAAGGCTTATGATTACCTGCGGCAGCAATTCGCCCAGCGGTCGAGGGAGGTGATGGACGCCAACCGCCGCGATGGAAACGGCACGGACGACGCCTCCCGCTTGGTGGTGACCTCTCTAAAAGACCCCGGCAAAGTCGCCCGCCTGCTGGCGGTCTCCTTCTATAATGAGCTTTCGCGCGCCGGGTTCAGCGCCAATCACATTGTGACCGCCGCCGCCGAGCTGCTGGCCTGCATCAGCCGCCAAGCCCCGCTCGACGACAAACCGCAAGAGGGACTGGCCGCCGCCGAATGACCTGGAACGCCACGTGCCGTGGCTGCGGCATCCGGGCCGAGACTCCCTCGCTCAGGGCCGGTGCAGCAGGCCTTGGGGCACGTCTGGCCGGACGAGGCCGAGACGCCCTGCAAACGGGGAGACGCACCCAGGTCCGTATCGAATTCGTGCATGGAATCGGTTCCCGCTCTGATGAACAACAAAGCTTCGCCGCAATTCCATATCGTTCTCATTGCCCCCGAGATTCCCCAAAACACAGGTACGATCGGGCGATTGTGCGTCTGCACCGGGGCCCGTCTGCACCTTGTCCGTCCGCTGGGTTTTTCACTCGATGCATCGAAAGTGCGCCGGGCCGGCCTGGATTACTGGCAGTACCTGGATCTGGCCGTCCACGACGACTGGGAATCGTTCCTGAAGGCAACTTGTCCCGAACGGTTGGTGTTTCTCAGCACGAAGACATCGCGCAATGTCTACACTTGTCGGTTCCGAAGCGGCGACTGTCTGATATTCGGCAACGAAACGCGGGGTCTGCCGCCGAATTTCTACAGCCGTTATGCCGGCGAGCTGTGGACCCTCCCCATGCCTGGTGTGCACGCCCGGAGCCACAACCTGGCCAACGCCGCAGCCATCGTATTGTACGAGGCCCTCCGTCAGACCCACCCCATGTTCGAGACCGGGATGGCGTCAGCCGCCGGATCACAGCCGAACGCCCACCTCACAACAAGCCGGCGAGCAGACTGATCGCGGCCATGAGCAGGAGAGCGAAGCGAGCCGGTGGGAGCACCCGGGGCTTCATCCGTTCCGCGAAATCTGCGAGCCGCATCATTCCCCATTTTCTGCGAATCCGGACCCCCCAATCATACATGGGGTCCGCCACCATGAATACGACAAGCCAGAAGCAGGCGAAACCGACAAAGAACCACCACGGGAAACCTGCCTTGCGAATCCCGATCATGGGCAACGCCCATGCGGCCCCCAGCAGTCCCATCACGATCCACCAAAGATTCATGGCAATTCCCTCCCTGCGAACGCCGACCCCGTCCCTTTCCGCCGACATTTTTCCGGTGGAAGGCGCACGTATTCACGCATCAGGCACGTGAAGAACCGGTTTGAAGGTAACACCGAACGACCGAGGATGCAAGGACCGGCAAGCGGCGGGCAACCGGTCAGTTGGCGGGGGACAAACGCCTCGAACCCGGAATCGACCGCAACCACGACACGATGCCGATGTCGCGTCAGTGCCCACGAACCCGAGGGGGCGCCGACGGGACGGAGGTCGGCAGCACCCTACCGTGTCCGTACGACATCGCGGTCCTCTCCCCGAAAGCGGGCCATGCACTCGTTTCGGCCGGGCTCATGCTCACCGCCCAGAGGCCAACGCCCGGCGCGGGGGCGGGGGCCCTCCGGGAAGCTAGAATTCGGCATTGCGGGGCGTCCTGGGGAAGGGAATGACATCACGGATATTGGCCATCCCGGTGGCGAATTGGATCATGCGCTCGAACCCGAGTCCGAATCCGGCGTGAGGGACGGTCCCGAACCGACGCAGGTCGACGTACCACTGATAATCGTCCGGATCGACGCCGGTCTCGCGCATCCGCACCAAGAGCATCTCCAGTCTTTCCTCGCGCTGACTGCCTCCAATGATCTCGCCGACTCCGGGCAACAGGACGTCCATGGCGGCGACGGTACGGTCGTCTTCGTTGACCCGCATATAGAATGGCTTGATTTCCCGTGGATAGTCGGTTAGGACGACCGGACCGTTGCAGGCGGTTTCGGTCAGGTACCGTTCGTGTTCGGATTGCAGATCGCACCCGTATTTCGGTGAGAACTCGAACCGATGCCCGTCCCGCGCCAGGAGATCGACGGCTTCGGTATAGGTCATTCGGGTGAAGTCCGAAGTTGCAACAGACTGGAGCCGATCCATTACGCCGGGGGCAATGCGTTCCTCGAAGAATGCCAGATCGTCGGAGCATTCTTCGAGGACGGCATTGCACAGAAACCGGAGGAAATCGCAGGCCAAGTCGGCATTCTCGTTCAAGTCGGCAAAGGCCACTTCGGGTTCGATCATCCAGAACTCGGCCAAGTGCCGGCGCGTATTCGAGTCTTCGGCACGAAACGTGGGTCCGAAAGTGTAAACCCGACCGAGGGCGCAGGCATACGCTTCGGCCTCAAGCTGCCCGCTGACGGTCAGGAACGTTTGGCGTCCAAAAAAGTCTCCACGGTAGAGGTCCGCACCGTGTTCGCCCGGGTTTGCCCCCTCCGGACCGAGGGTCGTCACTCTGAACAGAGCGCCTGCCCCCTCGCAATCACTGCCGGTGATGATGGGGGTGTGAATGTAATAGAAGGCGCGTTCCTGGAAAAAGCGGTGTGCACTGCGGGCCAGGCAGTTGCGAACGCGAGTCACGGCACCGAAGGTGTTGGTCCGGGGCCTGAGGTGAGCGATCTCGCGCAGCCGCTCGAACGAAACCCGCTGTTTACCCAGCGGGTAGACCTCGGGGTCGGCCCATCCCAGGACTCGGACTTGCGATGCCCGCACTTCCCGATCCTGACCGCGCCCGGGGGATGGGGTCAGCTCTCCGGTGACGACTATGGAGCAGCCGGGATGCAGGCGGCGAACCTCGGAGGCATAGTTGTCGAGATTGTCCGGGGCAACCACTTGCAGATTCTGAAAGCAGGAACCGTCATTGAGCGCGACAAAGGAGACCCCCGCCTTCGAGTCCCGGCGGGTACGGACCCACCCGGCGACGCGTACGGTCCCTCGAAGCACCTGGCGCTCAAGGACGGCGCGAATCAGTTCTCGCTGCATGCTTCCGTACCTTCATCACCGGCTTTCCCGCCGGTCGACCCAGCCATGGAGGCGTTTTTCCAGGGCCGCGGCACTCTCCGGGGTGCGAATCTCTCCCAGGAATTGATCGAACAGCCCGTAGAAAGCGCGCTGGAAAAAATAAAGGGCGGTCATGCGTTCTTCGAAGGCGGCGTGTGCTTCCATGGCCTCGCCCTCCGGCAGTTTCAGCGAGGAGAACGCAAACCTATCCGCATCCACCGTCGCAGACCAAATATCGCCGCCGTCGTGCCGGAGGAAAAGCTTGGCTTTCTTGAGCTTTTTCCCGACCATGAGCGCTGCTTTGGCTTCGGCACTGATGGTAGGGCTCCCTCGGCGCACAATGGATTCCATGGCGCCGGCGCCGGTGGCCTCGAACACGAGGGGACCGTCGATCATGACCGCAAAACGCCCGTACTGTTGGAGGTTGACCTCGCCCACTTCCTCCTGAAGGAACCAGAGCCAGGTGAGGAAGTCGCGCCCCACTTCGCTCTTTTCGGGTTCGCAGGCTTGGTCGGCGTCGGGCGTAAACACGAGGGTGCGCAGATCATCCACGTCCAGTTCCCGCACAATGGCCACGTAGTTCTCCGGCGTCAACGGCAGAGGCTCGAACCCGATCGTCTCCCGAAAACTTTCCAGAAAGAGATCTTCCATTTTGAGCGACGTCGTGCCCAGGTAAAGCTTTTGATCGTTCGCGTCCACCACAAACGGAATGCCGCGGATTTGGGGGGGCATTCCCGGTTGGAGCTGCTCGGTCACTTCCTCCCGAATGGCTTTGCGCTGCTTGCGGCCGGGCTCCCGCCCGTTCTCGGCTTCCCAAGCCAGTTCCTGCATCCGGCATTGTGCCCGCAGCAGAGCGCCCGGGATCTTGCGCTCGGTGACTCGCAGCGCCAGATGCAAAAACCCACCCGCAAACGCGGTCTGCTCATCAATCCGTGTCTCGAGCAGATGTCGCCCGCTGACCCACCCCAGCTCGGGGTCGACCCCAACTTTTTCGATCGGCTTGGCGGCCCGCGCGGCGAATCGCTCGACGGCCGCCTCCGGGAGTTCACTTGGGAGCAGGCATACACTGCAGGTGACGGAACTGCGATCAAAAGGCATTTTCTCAAACTCCTGTCGAAGTGAACACGGGTCGGTTCAGGGACTTGAAGTGCACCGGAAGAGACGCCCCTGACCGGAAACGAGCGAACGCCGGGCGGGCGGACCACGGAACGGACGCCGAAAAAAACGCAACGAGACGACAGACGGACGCCGCCGTCCCGCCGGAGCCCTATTCTCTTCGGCGGCCGGATTCAGTCGGTCAAGCGCGGCAGAAGATGGGCCTTCACTTCCTGCTCGGTGGAGATCTGCGGCAGTCCCGAGATGCCCTGCCAAAGTTCCACGTGCACCGCTTCGTCATCGGGATCGAGCAAGTGCAGCGGGGCGACGGTCTCGATCTCGCAGAAATCTGCGCACGAATAGGACTCGATGCTGCAACCGTTGTCAGGGTATTCGGCATCGGTAAGATGCGTGAACTGTTTGACCAGGGCCGTTCCACCGTTGACGTAGGCGATCCAGCCGGCCTCGCCGTTCAAGCCGATCTTGCAGGGCCCGGGGGCCGTCGAATCCTGACGCAGCAGGATGAACTCGTTCCCGAGCGTCAGCCGCGGATCGTCCAAATCGGTGTACGGCCAGGCAATGACGAATCGGTCCGGGGCGAAGCGGTTTGCCGTCAAGTCGCGGAGAAGGGGCAACACCGCCATTCCACCGGGGGCCATGACGGACAGGGCCCACGGGGCCAGTTCAACCGGCCAAGCGCTCCGATTCACCAACCGATGCACGACTTCGAACCGTCCGTCAGCCAAGGGCCGGATCGTGATGCTTTTCTCGATGCCCGTGAGATCCTCGACACCGCTGTTGAATTCGACCGCCCCGCCCGAACCCTCGACGACCTTGACAGGGGCGTTGTCGGCGGCGTACGAACGCGGCATGGCCTCAGGCGAATGCCAGAGGCGGTGGCCCCCATATAACCGGAAACCGGTGGGGCAATCCGGCAAGGGTTCGTCCGGCATAACCCGAAAAATGTTCGGACTGCCGGCGATGAACCCGCCGATGACCCGTGGTCCGACTTTCGTGGTCACGGCAAGCCGAAAGTCTCCGCTGACCAGTTCCACGCATTCATCATGCATCTCGACTGTGACCGCTATCATTTGCGCACCTCTTTCGGCTCTTGCCCCGTCCTGCGCGAACACACGTACCAGTTTCCGGCACACACGTCCACCCGAGGAGACGTGCTCGGTCTTCTCCCGCATGCCAAGCCATATTTCGTTGTCGCACGCCGAGGCGCAACGTGCCTGCGGGAAGGGAATGAATGAAAGCAACACTCGACGGGGCGTTCCGCCCCGTTCGTCGACAGCAAACGGCACTGCGCAACAGGCACGAACACCCGTTTCGGCGGCATCGAGACAATATGGTGGTCCGACCGGCTTCTGTCCAGAGGCGGACCGGAAGGAGGGAAGGCCGCCTCGCTTCCGTGGACGACGAAAGCGCCCCGCGGGGCACCGCCCCAGAGGCAATGCAATCCTGCTCCACGCCGCCTGCCGGGAGGTGCTGTGATCGGGAGAATGAAGCAGCCTTTCGGAAAAGGTTGGTCGGGCGGACGAGCGGGTGTTGCGGCGCTATGGTATCGACGGGACGCAATCGCCCCGGGGCCGGACGTCGCCCGAGGCAAGTCAACCCCCACACCAATCAGGGGGCCCCGCATGTCGTTTTGTCGGATTCAATGGTTCAGCACCATCCTGCGTAAACAGGTGGGCATCAACGTCATTCTGCCGGACAATGGAGACGGACCGTTCCCGGTCTTCTATTTGTTGCACGGACTCTCGGACGATTTCACGATTTGGCATCGGCGCACCCGGATCGAGTGGTACGTCCGAGAAATGCCGTTGATCGTGGTGATGCCGGACGGGTTTCGGGGTTTCTACACGAACAACGAGGCCGGACCGGCCTACGCGGATTACATGGCCCTGGAGCTGCCGTCGTTCGTCGAGCGCGTCTTCCCAGTGGTGCGCGACCGGCGGGGCCGGTGCGTGGGAGGACTTTCCATGGGCGGCTACGGGGCGTTTCGTCTGGCGCTGGGTCGGCCGGACCGATACGTTTCGGCCACCAGCCACTCCGGGGCGTTGATGATCGGCAGTCGCCCTGCGGGAATCTCCAGTTTGGATCCGGCGGAAATGAGGCGGATTTTCGGCAGGGACCCGAGCGGTACAGAACACGACCTGCTGCATCTGGCCTGTACCGCGGAGGCGAAAGGCGACCTCCCCGCCCTGCGTTTCGATTGCGGTACTGAAGATTTTCTCCTCGACAGCAATCGTGACTACCACCGGCGATTGACGGAACTTGGGGTCCCTCATGAATACGAAGAGTTTCCGGGCGGCCATTCGTGGGACTACTGGGACACTCACATACGGGATGCCTTGGCATTTCACGCCCGGGCGCTCGGGATTCAGGACGTCTGACCGCGGAGCGCTCCGGTTGCTTCCACGAGTTGCCGGGACACGAGGTGTCTCAACTTGGGAGATGGGACCGTGACTTCCACATCCACAGAAGGTCTTGCCCCGGCGGCGGCGGCGCCGGAGACCGAACCGCCCGTGACAACTCCCCCGGCGAACGACCTCGAGGTCGTGCGGGCCCTCAAAGAGGCTCACACGGAATTGACGGAGCGGGTCGCGCGGGTCATTGTCGGCCAGGAGACGGTTGTCGAACAGATGCTCGTGGCCGTCTTCTGTCGGGGTCACGCCTTGCTCATGGGGGTTCCGGGACTGGCCAAGACACTTCTGGTGCAGACCCTGTCGGATGTTCTGAACCTGAGTTTCAAACGGATCCAGTTCACGCCGGACCTCATGCCTGCCGACATCACGGGCAGTGACGTACTCGAAGAGGACCGCACCACCGGTCGTCGCGTTTTCCGCTTCGTGCATGGCCCGCTGTTCGCCAACCTGGTCTTGGCGGACGAGATCAATCGGACGCCGCCGAAAACACAAGCCGCCTTGCTCGAAGCCATGCAGGAGCGACAAGTGACCGTGGGCGAACGGAATTATCCTTTACCGGAACCGTTTTTCGTACTGGCCACGCAGAACCCGATCGAGCAGGAAGGGACGTATCCGCTCCCCGAGGCCCAGCTCGACCGCTTCATGTTCATGATCGTGGTGGACTATCCGTCCGCCGCGGAGGAACTCCAGATCATGAAACGGATAGCCGGGGCCTACCAAGCCGTGCTCGACCCCATCCTGGGCGCCGAGGACCTCCTCGCCCTGCAAGCTCTGGTTCCCCGGGTGCCGGCCGCGGACCATGTCTTCGAGTTTGCCAGGGACTTGGTGCGGAGCACGCGCCCGGGAGCAGACAATTCGCTTGATTTCGTCCGGGACTACATCGAGTGGGGGGCCGGTCCGCGCGCCGGGATCAATCTCATGCTGGCCGCCAAGGCTCGGGCCGTACTTCACGGACGCTATCACGCCACGACGGAAGATGTGCGTGCGCTCGCCCTGCCGGTGCTGCGACACCGGATTGTCACGACCTTCAACGCAGAGGCGGCAGGAGTACGGGCCGACGATATCATCCGCAAGCTCCTCGAGGTGGTTCCGGCCGGTCCGGACCTCGAGGTGGCTTGAGTGTCCGCGGGCCGGACATGCCCCAAACCCCCTTCTTCCGGCCGCGACTCACCCCGAACGGCAAAGCCCGAATGGCCGTTGAAGCCCTTTCTCGGACGCCCTCTACCGAGCCGCCCGGCCGAGTTTCTCCAGGAGATCGAGGACCTCGGACCGGACTTGGTCCATGATCTCGTGGTCCACTTTGTCGGACCATGAGAAACTTTGGGGGCCGATCGTTTCCGTCACCCGCCGCGGTCCTTCGACAAGCAGGCGTTCCGCCGCACCGAGGGCCGCGTTGGCGACGCCGTCTTTCTTCAGTTCGGCAACCCGGTTGCGCAGCATCACGAAATACTCGTAATCCTCGACGCCCTCTCGGATGGCTTCCATGTGTTTGCCTGCGGTCACTTTTTTTTGCCCCACGAAGAACGGCGAATACTCGGTCCTCGGCTGTGCATAGGCGCGCCAGGAATCCCCGATGCCGCCCCCGCAACCGAACGCCCAATAAAAACAGCCGGTCGCCCCCATGCGCAGGGCCCACCACATTTGCCCGCGATGATAGGCGCAGGGATCCAGTTGTTTTGCCGGACCGCTGCAAGAATACAGCCAGAGTGTTCGCCCCCGGGTCTTTTGGTCGAGATAGAACCGACGGAACTTCTCGCCCTGATTAACCATCATGGGTGTATTGGGGGAGGATATCGGCAAGCCGGAACATTTCGGGCGTGCCTTTGCCGGGGTCGCGGTAGGTCGGATCTTCGAAGATTCGAATCCCGGTCTCGACGGCTTTGATCGCTCTGGCCCACGCAATGATGACCGCGTCTTGGGCAGGGGCGTGGGGCTCGTCCACGAGGAGCACGCCGACTCTTTCGGGGTCAATCCCCTGCTCCCGTGCGTGCCCGGCCCATGCCTGGAACCAATCGCCCACCATTCGATTGAAGCGGGGTGTGCCCATCTTCTCGCCTTGAAACGAATTGGCCACGGCGAGGAACACGAGGTAGTTCCTGGCAAAGTCCCAGCGTTCGACCCATTGGTCCCACCGGGAAAAATCGAGCGCCCGTGGATTGAGCAAAGCGCCTGCCTTATCGAATTGCATATCTCGCGGGGCGACTGCTTTCGTGGCCCAAGGCGTATTCACATTGCAGTCCTGGAAAAGAGCCAGGAGTGAGTCCAGGTTGTCGGGGGCGCGATAGTACGAAGCCGCCCCGTTCGTGTAGTCCCATCCCCCCAAGGCCAAGGTGGGTTCGGCGGGAAAATCGAACGCGAACAGCCGAAAGTCCAGAGCCAAGCGAATCCGAGGGGCATTGGGCGCCGTTACCAACACCGCACCGGCATATCTGCCCCCCTTCAAAGAGTGAGGCGGCCGTTCGAAGGAAAGCCATACCTGGCGAGTACAACCCGCCGGGATGGAAACCTGCCACGCGTCTTGTTCATGTTTCGCCTCGGGCAGCGCTGCGGCAACCGGCACCCGTGCTTTGGTGTCGGTAACCAGCACTTCCCGCACGGATACATAGAGCGGGGGGTCGCCGCCGGGCAAACCGGTCACCGCGATATCGACGGTAATGGGGCGGTCGGAGGGGTTCGTCAAATTGAAGGTTTCCCCCCGCACCTCGCCGCGCATCATGGCAATTGCGAGCCGCGGGGCCACAGCGGGAGGGGTGTCAGGGGCATCGAGCAACCCCAGCGGGGCCCAACGGTTGTTCTTCCAAGCCGTCAGGGCAGTAAATCCCCGCGCCCGCAAGACAGGACCGTTGAGAGCCAGGATATCCCGATGCAGCTCGTTCAGCGGCAGGATGGTGCGTAAGTCCAGGGGAACCTCGGGAAGGGCCTCGATGCGCTTACGAAGCACTTCGATCCGGGTCGAGAGCCGGGTCCGACCGGCACTGAGGCGCGGGATTGCCTCGATTCGTTTCTTGACCTGCTCCAAATCGGTCTGGAGACGCCAAGCCACGGCTGTGGTGATCTGGGGCCGGAGAAACAGTTCATCCAAAACGGCCTTGGTATTATTGAACGCCTGTCCCGAGTGGGGCTCCGCCAGCCAGGCCGGGTCCCCGGCGTAGACTTCGACCTCGTCGACAAAGCAGTATGGAGTCTGACCGATCATCAGGCGGACATAGCGACCTTTGGTCTTCCAGTCGTCGGCCGCAAAGCGATAGACGTGGTATCCCTTTTCCGGCGGCGGCGCCCGGGCAACGGTTTCCCGCACCAACTCACCGGCTTTGTACCAGACTCGGCCGTCGTCGCTCACCAACACGATAACGGTGGCGGGCCACGTGACGCCCGCCACCCCTGCGGCCGTATTGTAGGAAGCCCCGGCGATGGGCCGGATCTCCCCAAGGTCGATAGTGATGGTGACCGGGGAAGCGCGAGTCCAACCCACGGTGCTTTTCTGCGTCCAGAAATAGCCCGAGGTGTAGACCCCGTCGGTGAGTTGAGTTCTATCGCCCGGGTCCGTGCAGTACCCATAATTCGGACGCGGGCGCAGGGTGTATTTCTTTCCGCGGGCCAAGTTGGATCCGGGCGGCGTAAACCCCGTCCCGGTCGCCACCTCGGTCGGGACCGCTGCCTGTGGATAGATCTGCACCGCGTCGATAGCAGCAACCCCGACTTCTCCCGCGGCACGCAACTGAATCAACAGATTCGCGGCATTTCCGCTGTTGAAGCGCAGTTCCCGCCGCCGCCAGGCGCCGGACGTATCGCCCTCGACCTTTGCAAGCGGGGCCCCGGTTGCAGCGTTCAGCACCCGCACCATGGGCCGACACATCCCGCTTCCCTTGAGGGCGGCGGTCAGGAGGAACTGCGTGTGCGCGGTGCAGGCGACGGTTTGAGTGACCCCGTCCGCGCCGGTACCTTTTTCACCCCGGACGGTCAGGCAATTGTTCGAATTGAAACCGTCCAGCTCGCTCCATTGGAACCGCTGCCGACTTGCGTGCCCCACCGCGGACCAATCTGTCGGCCAAGCGGGCTCGCCGGCGACCCTGGAGAACCCCCCGTTGCGCACCAAGCCGTCCCGGGCTTGCAAGGCACGGGCAAGCCCCAAGGCCACCATCACGAATGTCGCTGCACGCATGAGAAGAACTCTCCCTTGCGAGGCCGGTGATGAAAGAAGGCGGATGCGACCATGGGGCGGGCGGGACACAGCATTCCGACAGACGAGACGCAGCCGACATCGCCTGCCCTGGAGCCGGGAAGAGCCGGGGCCGCTCGTATGGCGAAGCGGCCCCGGTCGTTCTTCTGGTCAATCGACCCTGTGGCAGCGTCATTCCCCGGGAAGGTCGGCGCGACGGGTCGCGTAGATCCAGTAGCCCAATCCCTTCAGCAGACCCCGGCCCGCGTCCACGTTCTCCTGCTTCAACGCATTCGGGTCGTACGCCGCGGCGGCGTGGTACGCTCCGTCCTTCCAATACCAGACATCGCCTTGTACGGAAGTGTGAGACGGCTTGTCCATGTTGTCGATCGGACCGACCAGGTTCCAACCGCGGGCCACGGGGATGGTCCCTCTGGCCTGGAAGCCATAGACGGTTACCGAGGTGGACGCGTCGAACGGACAATAGACCCAGTACCCGGTTTTTGGAACAATGGTCGTCGCAGCGACGTACCCGCCGTTTTCATACATCCAGACCGGTCCTGAATTCACTTTGACGCCGTTGAACGTAAACACAGCATCCGGGTCCGGATTGACCGGTGTAATGGCGAAGCTGACCAAGTTCCACCCCGGATCGAGGGTCAACTTCTGGAAGGCATCGCCACCGCCGAGACTGATCCGGAACAGCTTGCTTCTCCGGCCTTCCGCCACCATGGCCTGAATGACGTCTTCCGGAATGATGAGTTCGGTGCTTTCGGTCATGTCCACAGTGGAACCGTAGACAAAATCGAAGGCGTTGTTCTCATCGACTTCCGCAATCGTCAACGGGGTATCGGCAACCGGGAGGACCGGGGTGTCCCATTGGATTCTGACTGAGACCGGGTTCTGTCCGAGTTCGATTCGGAGGAACCAGGAAGTCAGCGCATTGTAGGGGCGAATGTCCCGTGTCAGGGCCGGATGCGCCGGATCTGCTCCGATCGAGTAGGACCGGCCCGCAGGCAGGTTGGTGGACCAGGGATTGGTTCCGGCGCCCGGCGCCGGGGGCGGCACCGGATTGCCGGCGTCGGGAAGTTCCTCGTCGATGTTGAGGTCGAAGCCATGGGTGGCGCCGAACTGCCAGCCGATGGTCACATCCTGTTCCGTGGCGGCAGTACCGTCATCGAAGGTCTTGAGGACGCGGATCGTCTGTGCCCAGGCGGCTTCCCCGATCGTGACGGCATTGCTGAACACCCCTTCGCTCTCGCCATTGGCATCGAGGGCGTAGACCTTGCAGGTCCAGACTTCGCCGGCCCGGGTGTATTTGCGGTCGACCACCGGGGAGGTCGTGCTGTGAGCGAGTTCGTAGTTGGTGCCTTCGTACGGCTGGGAATCGCCGGCGCCGAAGGGTACGACGGCCGGGGCCGCATCGTTGGGCCCCTGACGATACCAGACATACCGGTAGGTAATCCCTTCCTGACCATTGGCCGAGGTGGCGGAAGTCGCCCCTGCGGCTTCGCACACCAGGTCGTCCGCGGTGGTGGGGTTCTCCGGGCCGAGCGTAACGGAGGTCGGTGCGGTCGGTCCGGCGGTACCCGGGGCAGGCGCCACGATGAGGTGCGCATGGTATTCGTCGATCCTGTCGAACATGCTGGCGGCCCGGACCTTCACATAATAGATCCCCGGATCGAGATCCATTTCGAACCGGGCGTACCGGGTAGAACCTTCGGTGCCGGGGGTGCCGACATCGTCCACGGCAAGGATCTTCGAGCCCCCGGCGTCGTGCAGCTCGAGCTGGGTATCGACGAAGTCCATATCCGTCGTATGCGTGCGGTCGAACATGACCGTGCCGTTATTCGTTTCGAAGATCACATGCGACTTTTGCGAACCGGATTCTGCCGGAACGAGGAACCAGAACCAGTCCACGTCGCCGGTAGGCAGAATGGCGTGCTGCTGCTCGTTGGGGTCCGCTGCGTCGTTCGGGTCAATATGGGGCAAGATCCGGTGGGCCTGGGCCATGGTGTCGTTGTCCTCATAGGCGTCGAAGCCCGAGGTAACTTCGGCCTGAACCGTCACCACACTGCTCGAGACCACCGCGCTGGCATGACCGTACATGTCCATGGCATAGACACGACAGAGGATCTGGTCGCCCGCGGCGGTGAATGCCTCGGACAGGTTCGGCTCAGTAACGCCGAGCGAGGTGTAAGCCCCGGCCACGGCGTCGTAGTGGAACCACTCATAGAAGTAGTCGAACGCGTCGCCCTCGGGGTCGACGGAGCCGGTCGCGGTGACCGAGAGGATATCCGACTCGAGCGGTTCCGCCGGACTGATGGCGACCCCGGTCGGCGCAGTGGGCGCACCATTTGCGACGCTGGCGCCGCCGACAACCCGGACTTCATCGGCCACGGTCATCCGGCTCAAACCACCATTGGCATCGGCGGCAAAAGCCCGGAAGGACCACACGTCGCCGTAGAGGAGTTCCGCATCGAGCGTGAAGGTGTGCGCATCACCCGGAGCCACATCGGGAGCGACGCCGGAGACATCCTCGTACATGAACTCGAGATTGCGGTACCAGCGGATGTACAAGGCCACGGTTTCGGTGGCGTCCGCATTCATCAGTTCCACCGAGATCTGCTGCCCCGGCTGCGCGGCTGCGGGCAGGAAGTTCTGCCAAGCCGGCGCGGTCGGGGACGTATTGCTGTTGGTGGTCACGAAGTCCGTGGCAGGGGCGCCGACGGCCCCGAACTCGTCAACGGCGTAGACGGACACGGCGTACACCGCGCCGGCGACCGCGCCAAGCGCGTCCAAATCCAACACGCTGGCCGTCTGCTGCGGTATGGCGGTAACCATGACGTCCTTGGCGGCGTTGAACACGCCGGCGCCGTCATCATCCTGCCAAACGTCGTTGCCGTTCGTAAAGAGCCCGGCGACGTCGCCGGCCACGCCCGCCTTTCCGGCGTCGATCTCAGTGGCCCAACCGCGAATATCGCCGCCGTCCGTCACCCGGTCGTCACCGGTGGAATAGGTCCCGTCGCCGTCGTTGTCCTGCCAGACATCTTCGCCGAAGCTCCAACTCCCGTCACCATTGTCGTCGCTGAAGCGGAGTGCGGCGGCAGCAGTCCCCAGCGTGTTCTCCGCCGTGTTCCACTGGTGCCAGCGGTAACGGTAGACGAACGCGTCGTCGTCCGGATCCACGGCCGCCTGATCGATGCGAACATGGAGGACGGCATCTTTGGCCACTTCGTGGAGATTGGTCTGCGGGTAAATAACGACAGTCAGATCTTCGGGGGCTGCATTCCCGTCGTAAACCTTGAACGTAGCGGCGGCAGGCGGCGTAATGGCATGGTTCCAGAAGTTCCGCCAGTCCGCGTGCCACGCAAAGTCCTCGATGGTGTCGCCCGCGTCGTCGAACTTGAGGTAGAGGGCCAGTCCCATGGCCTCGGCCCACGGTTCGGGGCCGGCCTTGTACCAGGACTCGGTATTGCGGTAGTCGATCCATGCGTCTTCGCCGGTTTCCCAGACACGACTCCCATTGTCGTCATGGAAATACAACGTAACCGCCACGCCCTGGGTGCCGGCGACGGCGGTCCAACCGTCCGCGCCCGCCGCCACCTGGGTATCCACACCGTCGTCGTACACGCCTTCGTTGCCGACCAAGCCGGCCGACTGCTGGGCTGCATCGGCGGCGCGGTCGATCCAGACGTCTTCTCCCGGGTCCCAAGTGTCGTTGCCGTTGGCATCCTCGTAAAACACTCTGCCGACCCGCACACCGAGCGTCCCGGAGACGGTATGCCAGGCCGCATCGGTCACGGGGACGTCGGCCAAGTAATCCATCGTCGGAAGCCCCGTGAGGGCAAAATGGTCCCGAATACCGCCGTCGTAGACCCCCCGGGTCGGCGTGACCGACCGGTCGAAATTGGCGGCGATCTCCTGCGAGGTTCGCACAAAGCCCTTGACGTATTCGGTCTGCCCGGATGCGGGGTTGACGTATTCGAGGTCGCGGTCCGGCACGCCCCAGATACGGACTTCATCGATGTCTCCGGCAAAACCTTCGCCGACACGAACGAACGGGGTTTTTCCCGTCTCTTGCGTGGGACAGTACCCGAACACATCATCCCGACGGGCAATGACTTCCCCATCTTTGAAAAGGGTGAGTGTGTTGTCCTCGGCATTGAAACGACCTGCCAGATGCACCCACTCGCGCTCACGCTCGGTGGAACCATCCCAGAGCGGCTGAATGTTGGAGGCTTTCACGATCTGCTCACCGCCCTTGTTCCAGGCGACATAAGGCCGGTACTGATCGTCCAATCCCAGTTCGTAATTGACGTCCACGTCGTCCTTGAACCCGCGTTTGATCAGCACCTTGCGTCCGTTCCGCGCCACGCCGCCGGGCTCACGGACACGGAAACGGACCTCGATGGTCCAGCTCGAAAACGCCAGACGTTGCGCGGCCGTGTCCACGAGAGGTACTTCGAGGTAGTCGTCCGGTCCAAGCTGTGCGACCAGATTACCTCGATAGTCGAGACCGTTGTAAGTGGCGAGGTCGACGTAATTGGCGATGGCTTCCTTCGAGAGGCTGTCATAGCCGCGGGTTCCCTCTTGCACCTCGTCGAAGTCCGGCACACCGTCATCGTCGGTATCGACCCGGTTCGGATCGGTACTGATGTCCGCCTGCCACTCTTGAACGTCGGTGAGGCCGTCGCCATCGCTATCGACGGTGTCGTCTTCAGCGACGAGGGGATCGGTATTGCTGAGGTATTCCTCGTAGTTGGTGCGGTCGTCATTGTCGGGATCGTCGTTGCGCCCGTTGGGGGTAGCCGCACTGACCGGATCCAGACCCTTTTCGATTTCCCAGCCGTCCGGCAGGTCGTCGGCGTCGGTGTCCCGGTTCGTCGGGTCGGTCCCTTGCCCGAATTCCTGTTGGTTGGTGGCGCCGTCGTCATCCGGATCGCCCGCAGCACCGTCGTTCCCGGTGGCGTCGGTGGGCATCAGTCCGAACTGGACTTCCCAGTTGTCCGGCAAGCCGTCGTCGTCGGTATCGCGGTCGTTGGGATCGGTGAGGTTATCATGTTCCTCTGTATTGGTGAGGGTATCGCCGTCCGGGTCGCCGGCGGCGCCGTCGTTGCCGGCGGCGCTGTTGGGATCGAGTCCGTGCCGACGTTCCCACTTGTCCGGCAGGCCGTCCGCGTCGGAATCCTGGTTTTGCGGGTTGGTGGCGTCGCCCCAGACGACCGGCGTAGCGGTAAAGTCGACAGCGAGCAAGTCCATCACGTTGTCGGCCCCGAGGTATTCTTCGATGTTGCTCAGTCCGTCCCCATCGGGATCTAGGCTGGCGTCGTCGGTGGTCGGGTTGAGCGAGTAGAGGACCTCCCAACCGTCGGCCATGCCGTCCCCGTCCGTATCGGGTTCCTGTGGCTTGGTTTGGTTGTTGTACTCCTCGATATTGGTGAGTCCGTCGTTATCCGGGTCGCCGGCGGGTCCGTTCTCACCGGTGGCATCATTGGCCGAGAGGCCGTTGGCGTTCTCCCAATAGTCCGGCAGGCCATCGTTGTCGTTGTCCGCCAGGGTCAGTTCCGGGATTTGGCCGGCTTCTCCGACGAATTGATAATCACCTTCGCCCCGAGCGGTGGCCGAGAGGTCGTTGGGATTGACGAAGTCCTGAGCGCCGTACTTCGGCGTACCGGTCCACTCAGCGTCGTCCATGCGGAAGTAGCTCACCAGTCCTTTTTCCGCGCCGGTGAGTTCGTTTCGCATACTGCCCGCGATCTCTGCGCTGGTGCGGGCGATGCTCCAAATGCGGACTTCATCGATGTAGCCGCTGAAGCCGGCAGCGCCGTCCGAGCCGATAAGCAGGTCGCCGTCGCTCATTTCCGGAACAAACCCGGTGAACTCGCGGTCCTTGCGAATCCCGTCGACGTACAAGACCATCTGGCCCCCGTCTCGGTCATAGACGAAGGCGACGTGGTGCCAGGCATCGATGTCCTGAACTTTGGACACGGACACGACTTTCTTGTCCGTTCCGGCGTTGGACGTGAAGCGGGCAAACGGATAGGAGTCGCTGTCGATGCCGATTTCGTAGTTCACGGCGTCCGCGGCGCCGGTCCGCTTGGAGAGCAGCACGCCGGCCTTGTCCACGGTGCTTCGACGGAACCAGAGTTCAACGGTAAACTGTTCGAGACGATGTCGCGCGCTTTCCTTGACCCGGAGCAAATACCGGGGGCCCCGCCGAAACGAACGCTGCGGAGTTTGAACGGGTCGAGCGGATTGAGGGGGTCCCAACCGTTCTCGAGTTCTTGGAAATCTGAATAACTGTCGTCGTCGGTATCCTGGACGTAGGGCTTGGTGTGATAGACCGTCACTTCGGTACCGTCGGGGAGCGAGTCGCCGTCCGTGTCATGCATGTTCGGGTTTGTGCCGTCGCCGAGACCCAATGCCGGGTCGCCGGTCCCTCCCACGGTCTGACCGATGCCGTCCAATCCAAGGTATTCCTGGAGATTGGTCAAGCCGTCTTCGTCCGGGTCGCCTTCCGGTCCGTCGTTCCCTGTGTTGTCGACCGGGTCGAGCCCCGCGGCGGTTTCCCACCAGTTGGGCAGACCGTCGGCATCGTCGTCATCGGGTTCGATCTCGTCGACAACGATTGCGGCCCCTTCCGGATAGGCGGCGTGCGCCCAGTTGGTGAACCAATCCGGCAGGTTGCCGAAGTTGATTGTGGAAGCCGTGAAGTCCTCGATCGAATGACTCTCGACGCCCAGACCGTCGTCAAAACGCCAGTAGCCGACAAGACCGGTCTCGTCCCCGATGAAGTACGTGTCCGCCAGAGCATCGGCGGCGACCTCGGACGCCGTACGGACCGTATTCCAAATGCGCACCTCGTCAATCTTCGTTTTCTCGGGCAGGGCGTCTTCGAATCCGCCTGCGCCGTCGGCGTACCCGGCGCCGAAACTGATCTCTTGGTCCGTCGCCGTCCCCTGAGTCTGGCATTGTTTGCCCACGATCGTATCGTCCGTGGCCACCGGTGCGCCGTCCACGTACAAGGTCATGGTGTGCGCATCCGGGGCGAAAGAGCCCGTCACGGCCGTCCACGTTTTCGGCGCCAGGGCATTGGCGGCGTCGACCCGATGCTCCGTCCCCTCGGTGTCCACGAATCGAACGTACGGCTTTCCTGCCGCCAGTCCCAGTTCGAAGTTGACCACGTCGGGATTGGCATTCTGCACGACGCGCCGGAGGATGATCCCGTTGACGTCTGCGACCGGTTCGGGGATGTAAACACGGGCCTCGATGGTCCATTGCGGGAGTTTATGCCGCGCCTGGTCCGCCACCACAAAGCGTCCTTGATGGACCACGCCGGTGTCGTCCCGGACGGTCGGCACGCCCGCCAGATGCCGCTCGGGATCGAGGGAATTGACCGGGTTGTTGCGACGGTCGGCTTCTTCATTATCCCGCAGGCCGTCGTCATCGGTGTCCACATTGTTCGGATGGGTGTTGTAGACATTCTGTTCGTCGCCGTTGGTGATGCCGTCGCCGTCGGCGTCTTCGTTGAGGTCCGTGACACCGTCGCCGTTGGTGTCGGCCCGGGTCGGGTCCGTGCCCGCGAGGTACTCATAGAGATCGTTCAGTCCGTCGCCGTCGAAGTCGTCGCCGTCGGCGCCGGTTGAAGCGTTGAGCGAGCCGAGGAAGCGAATCTCCCACCAATCGGGAAGCACGTCCGGCTCGTCGATTCCGGTGATGACCCCCTCGACCACAATGGTGCTGTTCGGCGAGAATCTGCCGGCGTGACGCCAATCGAATTGCCAATCAGCGGCAACGGTAAGGTCTTCGGCGGTATCGCCGCCATCGTCGAACTTGTAGTAGGCCGCCAGAGTCGCATCGTCGGGCACGGCCGCGTCCGTAACCAAGGCTTCCTGTTCGGCCAGGGTGAGCAGGCGGCCCCACAGGGCGACCTCATCAATGTCCCCGACGAACCCGACGGGCACACTGACCTGTTTGAGGGTCGCGCCGGAGTCCTCGGTAAATCCGATCTGCAGCTTCCCTTTGCCGTCAGTTGCCGGCGTGGTGACGGCCGCACCGCCCTGGGTCGTGGCATAACGCTTGTACTCGCGCCCTTCTTTGATGTAGAGCACCAGGTCCATCACGGCCTGCCCGGCCGTTCCATCCAGTCGGGCGATGATGAGGCTCCACTCATTGGCGGGCAACGCCCGACCCGAGTCGATGAGGACCGTGCGCCCGGAAAGGTCGAGGTCGTAGCTGAATTCCACAAAGTTGCCGGCTTTCAGAACGAGGCGATAGTTGGCGTCCTCCCCGCGTTCGTCCATGCGGCGGACAATGCCCTGGCTCTGCGTTGCGGTGTCCGCAGGCTTCACCCACAGCGCCAAGGTGAAGATGGGTTGGGACGTATCGGGACTGTCGGTCACGGTCACGGAATCCGCGCCGGTGAGTCGAAGCACCCGCGGCACGATCGGGTCGAGAGAGACCGTGGGGTCGGTCCAGTCGGTGAACAGTTCGGTCGGGTCACTGATCCCATCGTCGTCGGTGTCCGCCGAAGTCGGGTCCGTGCCGAACGTTTGCTCTTCGATGTTGATGAGGCCGTCGGCGTCGGGATCTTCGTCGCGGTCCAGCTTCCCGTCTTGGTCGGTATCGAGGTATTGCGGGTCCGTTCCCGCCAGGTACTCGTACAGGTTGGTCAAGCCGTCCGTATCCGGGTCCCCCGCCGCGTCGTCCACGGCCGGGTCCGTCCCGTTCTTGAGTTCCCACCAATCCGGCAGACGGTCGCCGTCGGTGTCGACCAATTCCCCGGTGGGCGCCCCGGCATGATCCAAGGCGAAGAAGGCGACCCCATTGACCAGCCGCGCCGCATTGAACCAATCGTTCAACCAATCTCTGGCGGATGTTGCGAGGCTGTCCTGAGCGGTTTCGCCCTTCACTTCGACCGCCACCAAGCCGTTGGCGTCGACCTTGGTGACCGCATCGTCGAAGCGGTAATAGGCCACAAGGTCTTGCTCGGTCCCGGCGAGAACGGTCAGCATCCGGGCCTGGATGTCGGTTTCGGCCTGGGCCGTGCTCCAAATTCGCACTTCGTCGATGAGCCCCTTGAACCGGTTGCCGCCGACTCGGGTCCAAACCAGGCCCGGTCCGTAGGTGACCGGTGTTTGCGAAGCGGTCTTGTAGTACACACGGGCACCGTCGACATACAGGGTAAGCGTGTGCGTCGCCAAATCATAAGACGCCGCCACGTGAGTCCAAGTCTTGCCGTCCGCCACAATGGACCGGACCGATTTGACCGTGCCTTTGCGCTGCCCGGAGTCATCGAACTTGGCGGCGTCGGTACCGGCGCCCTCGATCCCGGCGGCGTCGGTATAGAATGCCTCGATATAGCCGTCTTTGGTGAGCCGCATCCCATAATTCACCAACGCGAACGACTTGCCGTCCACCTCCACCTCGCCCACAAAGCGACGGATAATGTCGCCGGCCGGGTACGTGCCCTGTGCATCCTTGGCGTCCGGCCGGATCCATGCCTCGATGGTCCATTGCGGCAAAGCAAACCGACGCTGTAGAGGCAGCTCGACATAGTCGTTCGCACCGCCGTTGAACCGAATTGCCAGGAGGCCGCCCGGGATATTGCCGTCGATCGGGTTCGTGTTTCGGGTGATTTCCTGCCCGTCCGTGAGCCCATCGTCGTCGGTGTCCACATCGGTCGGGTCGCTGCCGATGGCTTGTTCCTGGGCATTGCTCAAACTGTCGCCGTCGTAGTCCTCCTGGCCGTCCGGGATACCGTCGTTGTCGGTATCGGAATCCTGCGGATTGGTGAGGACCATGTATTCGGCCACATTTTCGAGTCCGTCCTGGTCGGGATCGAGGGCTATGCCGTAGTCCGGGTTGGGCTGCGGCCCGAAGTCGAGCCCGCGTCCGATCATATCACGGAAGTCGGCACGCCCGTTGTCGAAGGCCCACTCGGAAATACCGATCCCATGCCAGACAGTGCGCGGATCATAGCGGGTGTCGTCGCCTCGCGGCAGGATCACCTTGCCGTCGGCAGTCAAGGCGACGTCGATCTTGCCCCAATACGAATCATGGTCGTAATCGAGCACCGTACCATCGCTGGGCTTGATCAGTTGCTCCCGATACACCCAGCTCACGCTCCGCTCGATTTCGAACGCCAACTGGTTCCTGCCGACACGCAGGGCCGACGCAATGTCCACGGTCACATCCAACCCCGCGGGCACAGCGAACAGCGTCCCGTTTACATAGAACCGACCGACGGTCGCCCCGCGGGGATGGAACTCGAAGAGTGCCTCCTGCGGGACGTGATTGAGGTTGAGGTACTTAACGAACCACGCGTATTTCGTGTCCTCGCCGAGCATGTCGGACTTGGTGGTCACCCAGGGCTCATTGTTGACGCTGAAAGACGCGGAATCGCCGATAGACATGAATGCCGTGAAGGCATGGTAGTAGTAAATGCCGTCCACGTTGTCGCCGGCCTGGTTCCAGACGTAATACGGACCGTATTCGCCCTGAGCATACTCGTTCAGGTTATAGAGACGCGCCCACCAGTCCGGCACACCGTCGGTATCGGCATCGTCGATGCCGATGATCCGTGCCGCATCGTCAGTGGTGCGCGCGCCGCCCTCGAGGACATATTCGGGGTCGAGGAAATGAGCGAAGTCCTCGATGGTCTTGCCGCCGTCGTCGAAGCGATAGTAGGCACGCAAAGCATCGCGGTATTCATAACCCATACGATAGAAGAACTGGTATTCGAACCCGAAGAAGAAATAAGAGAACCCGCCGCCCGGGGCCATGTCCACTTCTTCCATCGTCGGGATGAGACGGTTGTGCCAGTATTCGATCTCGGCTTCGTTGCGACTGAAATCCCAAACACGGACATCGTCGGCCAAGCCGCCGTTGTCCGCGCCCTGATCGTCGAACCCCTGGGCAATAAACGCGGCGCCGTAGCCCGACACATTGGGTCGGACCAAGGTCCGCTGGGCCATGACCAGGACGCCGTCGCGGTAGAGACGGAGGCTGAGGTTGTCGGGGTCCCAGGCCAGCGCCATATGAGTCCAACGGTCGGCCGGAAGTGCCGGCGTCTTGCCGTCGCCGCCCGCTTGGACGAGGACTTTTACCGTACCGGTTTCCGGATCGGTCCCGAAGATCACGCCGTGCGGCGCCCCGTTTTGCAGCGAGAGCCGGAAGCCCTGCCCGTTACTGCCGGTAAAGATGAAGATATTGCCGTCTTTGTCCTGCCCGGGTTTGACCCATGCCTCGACGGTCCATGGTCCGTCCCGGAACCCGAAACGTTCCGGATGCGGCAGCACGATACCCTCGGCCCCGCCGGAGGCCAGGTCGAGACTCTTGGCCGTGGCCAGGTTGCCGGGCGTGCGGTTGGGCTGGTTCATGGGATGGGTCGGATTCGAGAAGTTGTCGATCTCGACCTTGTCGTCGAAATCGTCGTCGTCGGTGTCTTTGAGGTCGGGACGGGTCCGGTACCGTTGTTCTTCGATGTTGGTCAAGCCGTCACCGTCGAAATCTTCAGAGGCATCGGGTATGCCGTCAAAGTCGGTATCGTCGCTGTTCGGGTCGGTGCCGGCCCAGTATTCGTAGAGGTTGCTGAGACCGTCGCCGTCCGCGTCCCAATCGCCGTCGGGATAGGAGACCCAAGTTCCGTTGCGGTACTCCCACCAGTCCGGCATGCCGTCGCCGTCGGTGTCGGTGGAGATCGGGGCGACCGGCGAATCGGGTGCGGCGGACGTTGCCGCGGCGCCGACGGGTCTGGCGGCATTCTGCCAATCGTTCTTCCAGTCGTCGAGGCGTACGGCGAAGTCCTGTGCGTACTGACCGCCGTCGTCAAAGAGATACTGGGCCACCAAGCCGGCCGGCACGGCCGCGGCCCGGATCCCGGTCTGCCGGGCGGTCTCTCCGGTCGCCGGCGCGACATTCAGGCCGTCGGGCATCTGGGGACCGGGTTCGCCGCCGACTCGAGTCATCTTGACTTTCTGCACATGGTCCGGATCGATCCCATCGGCCGTGATGTCGGCGGCGGTCACCGAGGGGACGGTGCCGTCGGTGGACGATGCGCTCGTCGCCGAGGCGCCGGCGGAGACGCCGAGGAACCCGAGTCGATTGTCGTCAAAGCCGGTCCGCGCCACCTGCCAGATGCGCAACGAATCCAGTTTGCCGACAATCCCGTCGCCAGCGCGCAAATCGACCCGGCCCACGATCCCCGCCGCCGGCGTCACGCCACCGGTGCTGGCGACCGCAGGATAGCCATTGTCCACGATGACGGCCAGAGTACCGGCCGCTGCGTCGTA
Source organism: Kiritimatiellota bacterium (assembly GCA_013151865.1). Classification (GTDB taxonomy): domain Bacteria; phylum Verrucomicrobiota; class Lentisphaeria; order Oligosphaerales; family JAADHN01; genus JAADHN01. The sequence continues at coordinate 5,156 of JAADHN010000118.1, read as the reverse complement.
CACGCCGGCGACATGCGTCCACGTGCCCGGTTCGATCGCCTGTCGCGCCAAGACTTTCACCTCGACGTTGCCGGTGGTCGTATCCGACGTGAAACGCACGTACGGCTTGAGTCCGCCGTCGAGTCCGATCTCGTAGTTGACGGAATCGAAGTTGCCGTCTCCGTTGTCGTCGATGGCACGTCGCAGGAGGATACCGCCATCCGCGTCGGTCGGATCCAGATTGATCCACAGGGACACGGTCCAACTTCCGATCAAATCGAAACGCGGCTGGTTGGGCAGTTCCAGATAACTCCCGGCCTGCAGTTCCAGCACCCTCCGCACATAGGGGGACAACGCGTTGACTGCCGATGTCGGGGGCGATGTTCCGGCCTCTTCCTTGTCCGTCTTTGCGTCGTCGTCCGTGTCGGCGTTCGCGTCTCCGGGATGAGTCTGGGCGATCTGTTCGTGAAGGTTGTCGACCCCGTCGCCGTCGGAGTCCAAGCTCGGATCGGGCGTGGTCCCGTCCGAGACCGAATCGAACGGGTTGGTCCCGGCCAGGTATTCATAGTAGTTGTTCAAGCCGTCGCCGTCAGCGTCTCCCAAACCGTCTGCGGTGACCGGATCGAAGCCCTGAGCGGTTTCGTACCAGTCGGGCATCCCATCCCAATCGGAATCGCCGTTGACAGGCGCAACGTCCGCATCGTCGAGCTGAACGCCGGCGACCAACACGCCTGCATGGCGGCCATTCTCGTCGAGCAACCAATCTTCCGTTTCGGTCAGGTCCTTGACCAGTGTATCTCCGGCGGCGGTAGTGAAGGCGCCGTCGTCACACCGGAAGTAGGCAATCAGCCGGCGACTGCGGGCGATCGCCAGAGCCTGGGCTGCGTTCAAACGCCCACCGGTGACCATCAAGCCCTGGAGTCCCGGCTTCGGGTCCACAGAGGCCATGAGGTAACTCTTGACGTCCGCCCAGGTGGCGTCCGGTCGCTCCCCCCAGACCAGGGCCGCCGCGCCGGCCACGTGAGGCGAAGCCATCGAGGTGCCGTCCAGATAGCCGTACTGCCCGTTCGGGAGCGTGCTGTAGATATTGACGCCCGGGGCCGCCAGATCGACGCTGGTGGCGCCGTAATGGCTGAAGGAGGCGAGCCGGTCGTTTTGGTCCGACGCAGCCACTGCGACGATATTCTCGAGGTCGAAAGAGGCCGGATAGAAACCCCAGAACGGATCGTCGTTGTTCATGCCGTAATTCCCGGCAGCAGCCACGAACAGTTGCCCCGCGGCCTTGGCCCGGGCGATGGCGTCGTAAAGGGCCTGGGAGAAGCCGAACCCGCCCCAACTGTTGTTGCTGATTTTCGCGCCCATGCGGACGGAATAATCGATGGCTGCAATGGCCCCGGCGGTGGTCCCGCCGCCGCTGGCGCTCAAAAACTTCACGGCCATGATCTTCACGCGCCAGTTAACACCGGCCACGCCAATGCCATTATTCCCGACGCCGCCGATGGTCCCCGCGACGTGCGTCCCGTGGAAGTGGTCGTCCATGGGGTCCCCGTCGTCGTTGGCGAAGTCGTAGCCGTAGACGTCGTCCACGTAGCCGTTGCCGTCATCGTCAATGCCGTTGCCGGGGATCTCGCCCGGGTTGGTCCACATGTTGGCGGCCAGGTCCGGGTGGGTGTAGTCCACACCGGTGTCGATCACGGCCACGATCACCTGATCTGACCCGATACTGCTTTCCCAGGCCTCGGGTGCGTCGATGTCCGCGTCCGGGCTCCCGCCGGTCTGGCCGGTATTGTTGAGTCCCCAAAGCCGGTCGAACATGGGATCATTCGGGACGCGAGATGCCTGGACTATGTAATTGGGCTCGGCATATCGCACCTCGAGACGCGCACGGAACTCCTCGATCTTGGCGGCCAAGTCCGCATTGTCGGGGACCCGGACCAGTACGAGTCCAGGCAGCGGGAGCCGGCGCACGACCGTAGCCCCGAGGTCTGCCAGCAGCCGGGTACGGTCGGCGGCTTGCACGGTGGAGCGGAAGGCCACCAACAACTCGTGCGGCACGTGGTCTTTCGCGGCTGCCTCCTGGGCGCTCAGGGCCTGCCCACCAGCGTCCGGAAGGTCCACGTCGAAGCGCTTGGCTCGCCCCAGGGCCCCGGCATTGACTGTCCGGTATGTCCGGTAGATATCGCCGGGATCTCGAGCCGCACCCCAGATACGCACCTCGTCGAGGCGTCCTTTGTAGCCCTCGCCGAGGCGCACGGACGGTTGCGCCTCGACGCCGGCGTCCGCATCGAGAACGGCGGGACACTCGGGTTGCGAGGGTGCGCCGACCCCGTCGTCGAAGATGTGTTCGGCCACGGGCATCCCGTTTATATAGAGGGTCATGGTATAAGAGGCTTGGTCGAACGAGGCCGCCAAGTGGGTCCAGACATCGGCCGCCACGTCGAGGTTCGGGAAGAACGCGGACGTGCCGCCGAGTTTGATCTCATCCCCGGAAATCGTGACGAAGCGCACGTACGGCCGGAGCACCCCGTTGTCGTTGTCGATACCCAATTCGTAGTTGATCACCGGCGTGCCGGCCGCGGTCCCGACAACCCGACGGAGAAGCGTCCCGCTGCCGGGATCGACCCCCGGTTGCACCCAAGCCTCGATGGTCCAGCTCGGGAGGGCGTACTTGGCTTGGTCCGGAACACGGACGTAGCCGGAGCCGTCGAAGACAAGGCTCTGCAAATGGGCGGGAGAGAGCGGGTTGAGCGGATCGGCGGCAAACGCATCCTCGTTGGGTCGGCGCGGGAGAATCGTGGCCGGATCGTTGTCTCCGAGCACTTCCTCCGCATCGGTCCAGCCGTCGTGGTCCGTGTCGGCGAGCCGGGGATCGGTCCCGAACTTCTGCTCGAGTTCATTCGACAGTCCGTCGCCGTCCGAGTCGCCGATCAGGTCCGCGTTCCCGTTGGTCGTATCGACCGGATTGGTTCCGCACAGATACTCGTACAAGTTGGTCAGGCCGTCCCGGTCCGCGTCTCCGGACGGATCATCGAGCCCATACAGGCTCTCGAACCAGTCCGGCATATCGTCGAGGTCAGCGTCGTCTGCTCCATAAAAGCGCTGCGCGTGCTGCGCGTCGAGCCAGTCCGCATTCCCGTCGGCGTCCGCATCGAGAACACCGTAATCTGCGGCGCGGATGACGTAGCGCTCGTTTCTCCAGCCGGCGTGCGCGAAATCCTCGATGCTCAGCCCGCCGTCGTCAAACCGGAAGTCGCGTATCAACCCCGGCGCAATGGAAGACACCCACTCCCGGCGCTGCCGGTCGATTTGCCCGGCCGAACGGGCGAGTGCCCAGACACGGACCTCGTCGATCAGCGCATCGGTCCACGCCCCTGCGCCGAGGCTTATCGAGGCGCTCCCGTCGGCCGGTGCAATATCGACCGCATTCGCTTCGAATTCGTGCGTCAACACCGTGCCGCCATTGACGATCAGGGACAGAGTGCGGGCGCCCGGGTCCCAGACACCGGCCAGGTGGGTCCACGCATTGTTGGGGACCGTCGAGCGGGCCTGGACTTTCCACTCCGTTCCCTTGGCGGTCTGGTAGCGGATGTAGGGTTTGCCGGTTTCGACGCCGAGTTCGAAGCCCACGTGTTCGCCGACCTGCCGTTTGACAATCGCGCCTGTCTGCGCGGCCGCATCGCCGGAATAGAACCACGCCTCGACCGTCCATTCGGCGAGCGTCTGACCGACTTCCGAGGCGTCCACCGGAATTCCGAGGCCGGTTGCCGGCAACGCGACGAGGTTCAGGCTTCGGGCGCCGGGAGCGGTGGAACCGGCGGTCTCTTTCTGGCCGTACGCTCCGACCGGACTCATACTGTACAACGGACTGGAGGGCCGCACGTACCGTTTGTCGGTCGCCAGCGGCAGACCCACGGCCCCATCGGCGGGGGCTGCAGCCGCGGCAGTGATGGGGGTATCCTCGCCGGCGTTGTAGGTGGTATTATTAGTGCGCTCGACCCACGCCGGCTCGCCGACGTTCCAAGTCGCACTGGCATCGACGTCCACGAAGAACACCGGCAGGAGTCCATTCAACTCGAATGAATCCGGAATACCGTCATCGTCAGTGTCCGCCGCGCCGGGATCGCTGTGCCAGTCGACCTGTTCCTCGATATTGGTGAGTCCGTCGCCGTCGCTGTCGCGGTCGCCGTCGAGCACCCCGTCGTTCACGGTATACTTGTTGTTGGGATCGGTGCCGGCGTAGAATTCGTAGAGGTCGGTCAGGTTGTCGCCGTCGGCGTCCGTAGTGCTGTCGGCTGTGGTCAAGTCGCCGAAGTGGACGCGCTCCCACCAGTCCGCGATACCGTCGGCGTCCGAGTCGTCCGGTCCCTGGACGACGGGAGCGGTCTGGTCGACCTGCATGGTGGCGGTCCCCACGAGTCGGCCGGCATTGTACCAGCCGGTCAGCCAGTCGGCGGCCGAAGCGGCCAGGTCGTCTTGGGCGCTCACTCCGCCGTCGTCGAACATGTACCAGGCGACCAATCCCGACTCGGAGCCGGTCAACGCGGCGCCCATGCTCGCGGCAATGGTGTCGGCGGACCTTGCCGTGCTCCAGAAGCGGACATCGTCCACGGCGCCTTTGAATCCGCGACCGAGGCGGGTATGAACGACGCCGACCGCCAGTGCGTCCGGGCGGATGGCATCCGCGTCCAATGTCCACTCGGTCACCCCGTTGACCACGATTGCCAGAGTGTTGGCCGCCGGATCGAAAACGCCGGCCAAATGCACCCAGCCGCCGCCGTCCGCGACAGTGACGGCTGCGGCCGTCGCTCTGCGCTCGTACACGGGGACGCCGGCACCCGGAGCCACGTGCACGTATCGGACGTACGGATGCAGGTCCGCGTCGATACCCAGTTCGTAATTGACCTCGGCTCCGACAGTCCACTCGACAATGACGCCGCCGTCCGCATCGCCATCGTTGCGGACCCACGCCTCAATGGTCCAATCGCCGTCGAAAACGAAACGGTACTGAGCGGGCAATTCGAGGTAATCACTCGATCCGCCGCCGGGCGCAAGGATTCGCGGCGAGTACGGGGCATGGGCGTCGGTCGGGTCGGTGCCGGCGGCGACTTCGGCGGCATCGTTCACGCCGTCGTCGTCCGTGTCGGGTGCTCGCGGATTGCTGCCAAGGTCCTGCTCCT
>JAADHN010000005.1 GCA_013151865.1 Kiritimatiellota bacterium | reverse complement strand
GGCTCGGCGGTACTCGCACCGGCCCCTCCAGTGCACTGCGAACAGGTGCGTGGTGTCGTGGGTCTGCCGGAGACGGGAAGAAAGGTAGCTGAAAGAATGGACAACTGCAATGGGAAACGACCGAATTCTCCTGGCGTCGAGCGACGGCAGCCAACTCCCGGGCCCCGCGCGGAGAACGTCGGTTCGAACCCAATTTGCGGCAGCTTCACTTTCAAGACCACGGACGTCGGGTGCGCACGGGACAACCACGGGGTACATTGAGGGCGTCACGAAACAACAGAGGAGAAGGCAGGTGAATTGTTCAGGTCGCAACCGGCGTCGGTCGGTTGCATTTGCGGTGGTGGTTTTGGCCCTGCCCGTTTTTTGGGTTCGGGTCCCAGGAGGTGTTGCGGACTCCGCCAAACAGAAGGGGAACCTGAAAGTCTCGTTCGCCCAGGGGGCGTGGGACCGTTCGCTGTGGACGCCCCTGCGCCTTCCGCACCAGTCGAGCACGCCGCAGTTCATTCAACGGAAGGATTCGCTCGGGACGGGTGCTTTCACGGCCGCACAGCGCAAGCAGAAGCTGGACAACGTGCTGTTGATGTTCGACACAGGGCTGACCGAGGCCCAGTTCGAGGTCGAATTCAGCATTGGGCCGGAGCATGGGACCGCGCCGGGGTTCTTCCTGGCGCCGACGGTGAAGGACGGTGTGCTCGATCAGGCCGTATGCGTGTTCGTGGCCTCGTATACCGTGGCGACATGGTTGGCGACCACCGATCCGAAAACGGGCAAGACCACGTACAAACATCTGGCTCGTCTCAACCGGTGGAGGGACCCCGGCAAGCGGCACGTTTTTCGGTGCCGGTACAGTGCGCGACGGAATGCCGTACTGCTGCAAGTGGACGATTCCGACGTGCTCATGTTGCGAGACGTCGGCGCGCGTCCAAACACGAAGATCGGCATTTGGGGGTGCCACGGCACGTGCGACTTCTATCGTTTGCTGGTTCGGCCCGGCGGCAACCTGCCGTGGGCCGCGACACCCCCGGAGGGAGGTCGAAACTGAGGCCGGCGCGGGGAAGGTGAAAGGGGTGGCGCGAGCCTGCAGGACGATGTTGGGCAATAGGAAACAGGAAAGGCATACCATGAACATTGCGATCACAGTCTTCTCGGCAGGTATGGCTTCGACAGCCGCCTTTACGGCGCTTGCCGCGGACACCGCGTCGGAGGCGAAGGCGCTTCCGGAGGTCATCTTGCTCGGTGACTCGATCCGGATGAGTTATCAGGCCGGCGTGCGGAAGCGTTTGGAAAGCATCGCGCGTGTGTGGGCGCCGAAGGACAATTGCAGCGACACGGTGCACACGTTGAAGAACCTCGACCGTTGGCTGGAGGGGCGCAATCCCGCCGTCATCCACATCAACTGCGGACTCCATGACATGTGGCTCTTCGACGCCGAGAAACGTCGCCATACGGTCGAGGTTTATGCGGCCAATCTGCGCAAGATCCTTGGCCGGCTTCGGGAGAAGACTGACGCGACGATCATTTTCGCCCTGACCACGCCGGTCAACGAGAACTACCAAGCGTCCTCCGGGTATGGACGTGTCGTGCGGTACGAAAAGGATATTCCCAGGTACAACATGGCGGCGAAGGCAGTGGCCGCCGAGATGAATATCCCTGTCGACGATCTGTACACGCCCTTGTTTCGGGAGGGAATCGACAGTATTCTCGGCAAGGACGGGGTGCATCTGTCTGCGAAAGGCGTGGAGATTGCGGCGGACACGGTCGCGAATTGCATTCGTGAGCACCTCGGCGGGGAGTAGATGTCGCGACGCCCCGGTCCTTGCACATCCATGGGCGGTAAAGCAGGCTGGATCGAGTTGGAGGACTTCCGGCAATCGATTCGCGAAGACGGCGTGAAGTTTCCGCGGCCGTTTTTTCCAGCCGGGACTCGGTCCTTTGAAACGACATGCCTACGGTTGCGCCCTTGTTGGGGCGCTGCCCAGCCCAAAGGAGAAACTGCTGTGAAACGTTCGTCATGCCGTTCGCGTCTGTCTCGAGTATTTGCCGCCGGCTTGTGTCTGCTGGCGTTTTCCGGCGCGGGGGACATCTTGTTCAGGGACGGCTTCGAGAAACCCGTCGAGATCGGGAAGGGCTGGCGCAAGAGCTGGGGGCCGGCGGGGCGTTCCAACGAAAAAGCGCACGGCGGTGCCTGGGCGATTCGAGAAGCGCCGGAAAACCGTTATGGTTTGTCGGTTTGGTACCGTGAGTTCAACGCCACGCCCGGGGCCGTGTATAAGGCGTCCGCCTGGGTATTCGTACCGGAGCAGACGTTCGGGGTTGTTCCGAAGCTCAGCATCAATTCTCTGAATTGGAGCACCCTGGCGGGTGCGTCCACCCGAGAACGCGGCAAGTGGGTCAAGTTGGAAGTCAAGTACCGCAACTCCGTGAATACACGCTTGAGGCTTCAGTTGTATCAGGCCGGCCAACGGCCGGGCATGGAGGGCGCAGTTATGTATTGGGACGACGTTTCTGTGGAACGCGAACTCAAACCGGTGGATCCCAAGGCGGGGATCCGCATCAATCCTCTGGTGATGAAAGGGATGGAAGTAGTTCCGGCCGGTGGGATGAAGATTACGGTTAAACCCGGGGTGATGCTGGTCGACGGCACGCCCGTCACCGTTCCCGACGCAACCACGTTCGAATTGCAGTCGCCCCGGCGGATCGAGGTGCATGACGAAGCGGCCGTGTTGACCGACGAAGCACCTCGCGGCTACGGCCGCGGGACTGCGCTCGAGCTGTGTCGCTCCCGTGGCACGACCATTGCCGGGGTGTTGGACCCGGCGTCGTTGCGCATCAAGGTGGGCAAAGGACCGGATGCCGAATTGTATCTCGAGGGAAAAGACTGGCGCGCCGACAAAGTCTGGGGCCGCGTCGGTCGGCTGCCGGACGGCAGGATCGGCCCCAAGACCCGGGTATACATGGACTATGCCGTCAGCCTCATGCGTATCGACACGCTCGCCGTGCGCTCGGACGGGACAGTGGTCCTCCGGCGCGGAAACGAGCATAAAATGGTCCCGAAACCGCCCCGGCCCGACCTGTATAGTGCACCGCTGTGCAATGTGTATCTTCCCTATCACTGTCGCGAATTGACGCGGGACAACATCTATCCCATCGGCCCGCCGTTTCCGGAACCGGGCCAGGGAGAACTCGAAGCCAAGGCCGCACTCATTCCCAAGACCCGGGCCAAGCTTGCGGCAGGCAAGGACCTGACTGTTGTCTTCTGGGGCGACTCGGTCACTTGCGGCGGGAACGCCAGCAGTCCGGACAAAGCGTTTCCGCTTGCTTTCACCGATTGGCTGCGCTGTCGTTTTCCGGAATCGCACATTCGGTACGTCAATGCGGGCACCGGCGGGTGGAACTCGAAAAGCAAGTTGCCGCTGTTCGACAAGGAGGTGTTGTCCCATCGTCCGGACCTGGTGGTCATCGAATTCGTGAACGACATGGGGTTCGACCGGGAGATGATCTTTCGGAATTATGACGAGGCTGTCTCGAAAGTGCGTGCCCTGGGTGGGGAAGTCATCATCCTGACGCCGCATTTCACCCGGCCGGACTGGATGGGCGCCGGGGCCGGTATGCGCACACCCGAAATCCGCAAGGCGGTTGGCTATCTTAAAGAATTCGGACGCGAACACCGCGTTGGCATTGCAGACGCCTCCCGACGCTGGGCGCACCTTTGGATTGAGGGAATTCCGTACCTGACGCTGCTCGATAATGCCATCAACCACCCGGACGACCGCGGGCATGCTTTGTTTGTCGACGAGCTGAAACTGTTTTTTCTCGCCGACCCGGAAGAAGTCCGCCCCGAGCGTTCCGCCGAGCCCGCCATGCCGGCGGCCAAGCCGTGACGCATGTCGGGGATCACGTTCCGGGGCACAGGGGAACAGGACAATGGAATCTGGGACACGGTCGCCGCCGGCCGTTCGACCGGCCCCAACCTTGGAACGGCGCGCGGCTGCGTCCGGGCCGCGGTGCTGCTTGCCACGGCAGCGGCGTCCGCCTCGGTCGGGGCAGGCGTCCCGCCCAAGTCGTTTGAGGTCCGCCTGGACGACACTCCGCCCGTGCGACTGCCTGTCCACGGATTCAGTGTCCGACAGATGAATGCGGTCAATGTGAATGGACACTATTGGGCGTATGTCGACGTGGTGCCGTGGACTAGTCCGTTTCACCCAAACACGTACAGTACCTCGGTGCACGCGTACGAGTCGGACGACGGCAGGAATTGGCGCTACCGCGGGGAAGTCCTGCCGCGGGGTGAAGCCGGCGCATGGGACGCCGGGGGTGTGGCGACCCCGACGGCCTGTGTCGCGGGGGGACGTATCCTGGTGGCCTACTCGGGCCGAGGGCGTTCGGACGGGGCCGGGCCGCGCAGCATCGGCCTCGCCACGGCGGCGACCCCGCTCGGGCCATTCGACCGTCGGACCGCTCCGGTCGTATCCGAAACGGGACAACTGGACGATCCGATCCTTGTTACACCTCCTGGAGAGGAAGGCCGCGTGCTGCTCTATTACCGTCGTGCCGATTCGCAGGGGCGATACACCGTCAGCCTGTGCGAGAGCCGGGACGGCGGAAAGACTTGGACGCCGCCGGAGGTGGTTTTGCGGGCGACGGGCGACATCCGGGCCATTGAGCCGCTGGACGGCAAATGGATCGGCGGCCGGTTGGTTTTTGCTCAAGTCGAGCATTTTCAGCGGGGCGGCATGAAGACGGCCCTGTATGTTTCGTCGGACGGCCGCAGTTTCACTCCCTGCCGGAAGAAGTACCTGAACGATTGGCTCCGGGCGCCGGTGCGCTTCGCGTTCGGCCCGATTCTGACGTTCGTGCCGGACGCAGACGGGGCTGTTCGGACGATCGGACTGTGCGGTTTCACAGGCGGGGCCGGGCATTACACCCATTGGTTTTTCGGCCTCCGCCCGCAGAAGGACGGCGAACGGTAACCATCTTGGATGCCTGACAAATCGCAACCGCCGCGGAGCATCACCCGCCGCAGTGGAGGCGTCGCCGTGGCGCGGAACCGTCGAGACCGCAGTGCGTTCTTGAAAACAGCAGAAGTCCGAGCCCCTCGGACCGGGCCGTCCCGAGCCACAATGTCATGGTTCGGTCGGTCTTGCGGTGAACGAATCGAGATCGAACGGATCACTTGCGGCAACGCCCTGGGCGGGATCGGGGTCGCATACGGTTTTCCCGTTCTTTCCGAAGCTCGGCGGCCGACTACAGGGACCTGGAGCGCCAAAACGTGATGCACGATTCGACATCCGACGGTCTGTGTTCGTCGCCGATCGTCGCTTTGCGCGCCCACCAATTGCCCGCGACCGTGTGTGCGGCGGCCGGGGTCGAGTGTCCGCTCATCGACCGGAAGCGGGCGCATGAGGTCCTCGACCGGCTGGGGCGCGATCCGACGCTGACGATTCGTCTGACTTCCCCGGCGGACGAACTTCCCCACTACAGACGCGTCTCTCCGGACAGCCTTTCCGCGTCGTCCGCCGATGACGTGTTCAACCGCAAACGCGACCTCGATGTTCTGCAACGTCTGGGGCTCGTGCCGGGCGCCGTACGGCGCGCTCGTTACTTGTACGCTTTGCTGTTCGAGCGGATTGCATCGCTCGACGGCCTGTGTGCCTGGGACACGGAGCAGTGGTGCGGCTGCGAGCACGCCCGCCGCGGCGCCTACGAGTCCGTGCGGGAACGCGGTTGGGCGACGATTGTGGCCCGCCGTTCCGACGCGGATCGGCAGGCGGCCCGCCTCCGGAGCGCAAAGGGAATCGCCGCAGGCGAACGTCTGTTCGTTCGCCCGCATCACCTCATGTGTCTCTGCTGCTGGTACTGAGCGACCGGCGGGAAAGATCCCCGTCCCAACGACACCATTTGGGAACTGTTTCAGCGCATTCGCCGCGATCCTGACGTGCCCATCGTGCTGGTTGAAGGATGCTGCATGGTGTGCGACTGCTGCGACGGGTTTCATCCGGGAACCGGCCGTTGCGTCCATGACTGCGGTCTGGTCCGGGATTACAAGAAGGACTTGGACGTTTTCCAGAAACTCGGACTCATGCCGGGAGCGACGATGCCGGCCCGCGCCCTGTTCGACCGGCTGCTCGCCTGCATTCCCGCTGTCCGGGCGGTTTGTGCATACGGCGACGGCGTCGTGACATCCCGCGAATGGAATATCTGCGGCAGCGCCGTCACGGGCGATGGCTATGCGAAGGCCCGGGAGGCGGGGATTTTTGGCAAGCCGCGGTCGTTGAATAGTTGGAACCGATGACGACGCTTGAACGTCTTTACGCTAACCTGCTGGAAGCGTATGGCCCCCAGGGTTGGTGGCCGGTGCTTGATTTTGCCGGGACGAACCCGACGAAAACCGGGAGCGTTCACGGCTATCACCCGGGGCGCTACGACTTCCCGCGGAACGAGCGCGAGCGGTTCGAAATCTGCGTCGGTGCGATCCTCACCCAAAACACGGCGTGGCCGAACGTCGAACAGGCGCTGCGGCGTCTGAAAAAGGCCGGTCGGCTCACGCCGAACGAGCTGCTCGCCATACCTCTTTCCGAGTTGAAAGTCGCCATCCGTCCCAGCGGCTATTACAACGTCAAGGCGAAGAAGCTCCTCGAATTCACGCGGTTCTATCTTTCCCTGCATGGGCGCACGCCGACTCGGGCGGAACTCTTGGAGGTGTGGGGCGTGGGGCCGGAAACGGCCGACAGCATTCGATTGTATGCCTACGGAGAGTTGGAGATGGTGGTGGACGCCTACACCCGTCGCTTTCTGTCAGCACTGAGATTGGCGCCCCCGGAAGCGTCTCTCGAACAAGTGCGGGCTTGGTGCGGGCGGCAGTTGCCGCCGTCCGTGCCGGCCTACCAGGAGTTTCATGCTCTCATGGTCGAACACGGCAAACGTTGCTACTCGCGGAAACCGTACCGGGACGCTCTTTTCGGCGCCGGAGCGGTCAACGGCTGAGTCGGATCCGGGTCAGGGATTGCGGTGGCAGACGACAGATCCAGTATTCGTTCCGCAAGTCGACCGGCGCGGGGCTCGAGAGGATCCCGCTCGCTCCCTTGGAGGGGGCGTGCAGCGTGACGGCCCGGGCATGTGCGAACTTCGCACCGTCCGTTGCGATCTCCGCAGTGACCGCGTCGCCTTCGCGGAACCGATTGATCAGGAAAACGACCAGCTCTCCGTCCGTTGCCGAGACGGTGGCACAGGCGTAGATCATGGGATTGGACACTCGGCATTCCACGAGCTGCGTTCCGTTGCTCGAGGCAAAGACCTGCAACGCTCGATATGCCGGCAGTGGTTCGCCGGTGTCGATATCGAGCAACGCCGCGGCGCGCCATACCTTGCTGCGGAACCGCATGGGCCAAAAGCAGGCCAGATCCACTCCGCCTCGAAGGAACTCGCCGACTGCTTCCGCAACGGTCAGGAGCCGGTCCACGCCCCGGAGTTTCCCGGTCTTGTTGATGTTCCATTCCGTCAGGGCGATCTCGATGCGCCGGTCGGGCAGATGCGTTTCGAGGAAGGCGCGGAGCCGAATGATTCCGCGCGCGACGTCGAGCGGGGCGTTGGGGGGCACACGGAAGTATTGGTGCACGACCACGAAGTCCAGTTCGTCGCGTGTCGTATCGAGGACTGTCGGCCACCACGGCGTTGTGTCTTTCCTATCCCCCAACGAAACGGTGGTATCCGGGGAGATCGGGCCCACCGCACCGACTTTGATCGAGGAATCGACGGCTTTCATGGCGCGCGAGAACCGCAGATAGGCCCGGGCATATTGGCGCGCGCTGACCGGTACGCGTTTGTGGCGACGCTTCGGTCCCGGGTTGTAGAGGTAGGTTTCATTGCCGATCTCCCAGTATCGGACGCCGTAGCCTTTTTGCCGGTTGCAATACTCGACCCATGCGGCGGCTTCTTGTACGGCGGCCTCGATGTTGTCGTGCACGAAACCGGACTCGAGATCGACCACCAGGATGGCGTCGGCCCCGACTTTTCGACGGAAGGCCATGAATTCGTCCGTGTCGGTGGTGTCCGGGCCCTGCTTGGTGGGCCACCACTTGGGGTTGTCGAGGGTATGCGTCTTCCAATGGTAGTTGTCCGCCACGTCGCCCCCGGGGAATCGCAACAAACGGCAGGGGATACCGCGCAGAGCCTCGGCGACCCGGCCGTCGGCTAAAGCGGCGTCGGTGTCGACCATGAACAGGAAATTGGCCCCGAAAATGAGTGGATTGATTCTGCGAACGACTTGCTGCGGGGTCACCCGTACCCGGCACGAAGCGAATTCGCGCCGGTCCGCGGGGGTCGCCCGTCGCAGGTAGCAGTCGTCGCCGAAGCTGGTCCCCGGTCCGCTTTCTCGCATCTGGGTGAGGCTGCCGCCGAAAATCTGGAACCGAACCTGTGTGCGGCGCCCCGAGTCGAACATGACGCGCACCTCTCGCCAATCGGGGCAGAGCGGCGCCTGGGCCAAACGCAAGGTCTGCCAGTCCATGTCGGCCAAGCGCAACACGGGCCGCAGGCCGGTTTCGGAGCGGAACCAGGCGCCGGCGACGTAAAGTGTGTTCGGCCGCACGGCGACGATCTGATCGAAATGCGAGTTTTCGCGGGCCTCTCCCGTGCCTGCCTGCTTCGAGTACTGCAGGGCGTGCCCGCCGTTGCGACCGGCGCGGGGAGCAATGCGGTACCGCCCCGGGGCCCCGTGTGCGTGCCACGCCTGCGGCGGGACTTCGAACCCGGGACATTGCAGCAGGTTGCCCTCGTGCGGTGTCGCGGCGCCCAATGCCAGCGAGGCCGCGGGGCCCAGTACTGCCGAAAGCTGTCTGATCCTGAGTCGAATGCTTTGCATGGAAGGCGAACGCTCCGATTCGCAGGTATTCCGGCGCGAAGGCGCCCGTGGCGGACGCCGGCAGAGACGGAAATGGTCACTCCGCACCGCCCGGGCTTGGATGCGGGCCGCGTCCGGCCGATTTGCCGAGTGCTCGCCCTGCACCGTGTTCCGGTCGCCGGGAGTTAGGTTTTCATCCCGGTGAGCGTTACGCCCTGTATGAAGTACTTTTGGGCAAAGAAGAAGATAACCACGACCGGCAGGGTCATAAGCAAGCTCGCGGCCATGGTGAGGGCCGGGTTGTTCCCCACCTGAACGGCGAATGCGTACAGACCGAATGCGAGGGGGTAGAGCCGCTGGTCGGAGATGTAGATGAGCGGTCCCATGAAATCGTTCCAGGTCCCCATAAAAGTGAAAATCGCAATGGCGGCAAGGCTGGGCTTGACCAGCGGCAGCATGATGTGCCAGTAAATGCGCAGATGGCCGCACCCATCGATTCGGGCGGCATCCTCGAGGTCGCGCGGGATTCCTCTGAGGAACTGCCGGAGCAGAAAGATGAAAAAGGCATTGCCGAACGCGCGGCCGAACCAGAGCGGAGTGAGAGTGTTGTACGCACCGGCGTTTTTCCAGATGAGGAAATGGGGGATCATGGTCACTTGGCCGGGGATCATGATGGTGGCAAGCATGAGGATGAAGCAGAACTCGCGTCCCGGCCATTGGATGCGCGCGAAGGCGTATGCCACGATCGAGCAGGAGAAAAGCGTTAGTACGACGTTGACCACCACCAGAAACAGGCTCGTGCGGACATAACGCCAAAACGGGATAAAATCCAGTACCCTTTCGTAGTTCAAGCGCAATTTGTTCCACCACGCCCGCAACGGCCCGGCCCGGCGAATTTCCAGGGTGATTTTCAGTTTTCGGGGATTGCCGGCCGTGTCGGGGGCGTCCGCCTGCTTGCGCAGCAGCACCCAAGTCTTGATCTTTGTCGAGCGGTCGTCCGGACCGGGACGTTGCCAGGTGAGCATGCTCCAATTGAAGTTCGCGAGGGGGGTCGAGCGTTCCGCCACATAGCGTGCGCCCGCCATTTCGACGGTCAATGTCAGGTCGTGCCAACTATCGTCGGGTCGCATGTAGAGCTGGAGCCGCTGAAGGCGCCGGGCGTCGAAGCTCAGGGAAAACGTCTCACTGAGGACCACGCGATCTCCGCGGGAGAAGTCGTAGGCTATCCGCGCGAAGTGCAATCCCTTCTCTTCGCCGTCCGCCAAGTGTGCGGTTTCGGGAGTGCGGTTGGTGAATCTTCGAGAATACGGGCGACCGTCGCCCAAGACCTGATCCTGCAAGTCGATGCTCCGCACCCGCAGTTGCCCGAAACAGAGGCGGCGGTAGGTATCGTCGACGATGCGGGTGATCATCGCCGGCTCGATGCGTTTGGCGGCGGCGGCTATGATGTCGTCATTCCCCCCGGTCCAAACGTCTTCGGGCAGCAGGCGCCGGAGTTTGCGATACAGGCCCTGGACCAGGACATGCTCCATTTCGGCGGGATTCACGCCGGGCGGGGGTGAGACTCCGCGAGACCGGAGGAAGCCCCGCAGGGCGGCGTCCAACCCGGCCGGCATCGCGCCCGGGAGCGGCGTCAGGTCGTAATACCGCGTGTCGATATACGGACTCTTCTGCGGCGGTCGCGGTGGGATGGGCAACAGGCGCAGGCCGCCGGCGAACAGTTCGCGGTCCACTTTGATGCTGGTACAGGCCATCCAAACGAAAGGCAGCGAGAAGAGCAGGGTCCCGGCCACGAGAAGCGCGTACACGAGTGTCCGTTGAAAAGTGGTGGTTTGTTTCACGAACTCGGCGTCTTTCGGGAGAGAGGCCAGAAAAGAACACACGGACCCGGCAAGGTTCCGACTGGATCGGGCGGTCCCATCAATCCGTGTGGCGTAACGTACTTGTGCGGTCTCGAGGATCAAGCGGCTTGCCGCCAACCTCCCCGACACTCGGCGAAATACGCCCTGGGGGCACGTATATTCCTTTTGGACGGCGAACGGCGCCCCGGTCGAACAGGCCGCATCGGTTCGGCGCGGGGTTCGTGTTGGGCAACATATCTGGAGTGGTTGCCCCGATCAACTCATGGACTCCGTCGCGAGAGGACGCAGCTCATACGGATTCAGGTCATTGCGTCTTGCGTCGAGGGCCGGGCAAGGCCATGTTGAAGCGCCGTCTCGGTCGGTGGGCGGCGGCAGTGTCCTGAAGATGTGTGAGATGCGCCATTGCAGCAGATGGCCCATGCATGGTTCGGGGCAGCGGGAGAACGCGCAAATGAGCGGACGAATCGTTACTTTCGGCGAAGTCATGGGGCGGATCGGTCCCCGGGAATTCCAGCGGTTCCCGCAGGCGCTGCCGGGGGTGGTGGATTTCACATTCGGCGGGGCCGAGGCCAATGTTGCGGCATCTCTGGCCGTATTGGGTGCCGATACGGCCTTTGTTACGGTCCTGCCCCGGAATTCGGTGGCTGACGCCTGTGTAATGGCGTTGCGAAAGCTTGGGGTGGACGTGTCCGGCATCGTTCGAACGGATTTCGGGCGCTTCGGGTTGTATTACGTCGAGCCCGGGGCCAACCAGCGTCCGAGCCATGTGACCTACGACCGGGACGGCTCCGCGTTCGTAACCGCGGACCCGGCGGTCTATGATTGGGAACGGCTCTTTGCGGGGGCGAGCGGGTTCCATTTTACCGGCATCACGCCGGCAACGGGGGAACGGCCCGCCCAAGCCCTTCGGCAAGCGCTCGAAGTTGCGCATCGGCATCGTTTGACCGTATCCTGCGACCTGAATTATCGCAGCAAGCTTTGGCGCTGGGCGCCGGCTTCGGCGCCTCGAGAATTGGCGCGGCAGACCCTGCGGGAGCTGATGCCGTTCGTCGACCTTGTGATCGCCAACGAGGAAGACGCGGACAACATGCTCGGCATCCGGGCCGCCGACACCGATGTGGAGGCCGGGCGACTCAATATCGAGGGTTACCTGGAAGTGGCCCGCCGTATCTGCGAGGAGTTCGACAATGTCAAACGGGTTGGGATCACGTTGCGGGAGAGTGTGTCGGCCACGCACAACAACTGGGGGGCCGTGCTTTACGAACGCGACCGGGACCGGGCGTGGTTTGCTCCGACCGATTCCCGCGGCGCCTACACGCCGTATGCGATTCATGCGATCGTCGACCGTGTCGGTGCTGGGGACGCCTTTGCCGCCGGACTGCTTTACTCCTTGGCGGAGCGGGACCTGCAGGAGCCGGAGCGGGCGATTCGGTTCGCGGCCGCGGCATCATGCCTCAAACACTCGATTCCCGCCGACTTCAATTACGCCACACGTGCCGATGTCGAAGCGCTGATGACCGGAGGCGGGACAGGGCGAGTGCGCAGGTAAGTCGATGCGTGTCGAGGCAAGCGGCAGCCTTTTTCCATAGTTTTTTCCGTCCTTCTCGGCACGAAACCGGCTGGTCGCAAAGCCGCGGTCGGGCCTTGGTTGGAGGACGACCAGCATTTGAACGGGAAGAATGGTGCGAGAGGGGGGACTCGAACCCCCAAGGGTTGCCCCACTGGAACCTAAATCCAGCGCGTCTGCCAATTCCGCCACTCTCGCAACAGCCACGCCCCACGGTCGGCTCCGCCCCGCCGAGTGCAGCGGCGGGCCGGCGCGACCATATCCGCTCGAACTCCCTCGGTTCCGTTCCGGATTCCGGTGTGCGGACCGCACGCTGGAGAATGGGAACACGGGGCGCGGGCAATACTATGCCATGACTTGAAGGGCCCGGCCAGTCGGACCACGACGAGTTCGAAGACGGTCGCTTCGTCTCTATTTGTCGTTTGACTCGTGCTGAGGCAGCACTATGTTATTCTTGCTTTGAGTCCGTGATGCCTTTCTGCTTTTCGGCGCGGATTCAGGTCTGCCGTCGGTCTCGTCGGTGCGGGCGTAGCATAGTGGTAATGCTCCAGCCTTCCAAGCTGGCTACGAGGGTTCAATTCCCTTCGCCCGCTCCATTTTTGTATATACACGTCCGGGTACGCGGTCTCCACGTAGTGCTGGTCGATTCCCGAGATGGAATGCCGCGGTTGATCTCCATCCGCTCGCCCGCACGGTCGCCGTGTCGACCTGGGTCCCCAGGATGAAAACACTCAGTTCCGCCTTGGGCGGCGCCTGGAGTGTCCGGCGGGACCCCGGTCGCGCGACGGGGTTACGGAAAGGGAGACGCTACCGATGTTGCGACTGGGGATTTGCGGGACCGGGAACGTGGCGCGCAACAACTACTTGCCGTACTTGGCGCGCCGAAAAGACGTCAAGCTGTCGGTCTACAATCGCACGCGGGCCAGGGCCGAGACGTGCGCCGCCTCTCTGGGGGCGGTCGTGGTGGACTCGCCGGCCGACTTGGTGGCGGCTGCGCCGGACGGGGTGCTGGTGCTCACCCGAGAAATGGACCGGTACGAGGCAGCCATGGCCCTCCTCGACTCCGGGCCGCGGCGACTCTTTTTCGAAAAACCGCTCGTGGCCCGAAACGGTCAGGCGCACGTCACCGAGGAAGATTTTTTCCTCGGCCGGGAAATGCTCGACAAGGCTGCGCGGGTTCAATGCGAAACCGCCATGGTCTTCAATTACCGGTTTTTCGAGCAGACCCGATTGGCCCGTGAACTGGCTGCATCTCGCGACTTCGGCCAAGTGGTGCAGGTTGCGGGCTGGGCCCATTACGCCTGTTGGAGTCACTGCATCGATCTGGTGGCTTTCCTTGCCGGTCCGGTTCGGACTCTGACGGCACTCGAAGGCGGTGTTGAGCGCAAAGGGGCGGGCATCGCGGCTCCGGATGTTGCCGCGGCCTTTGTCTGCGAAGCGGGCGCCACCGGCACGCTCGTCGGCCTCACGGGCATGGATTTCCGTTTTCCGTTGTTCGAACTTGGCTGCAATTTTGAGAATGGGCGCATTGTGCTCCGGGGGCTGGACGGGGACATGGACGTTCTGGATTATCGGGGCAATCGCGAGCAGCGAATCGGCCTGCCTCGGGACAAATCGCGCTGGGATCGATACGGCGCGTCCTTCGAGAAGTCCCTGTCCGCCTGGATCGACAGCATCCGGGACGAGTTGCCCGCCCCCGTACCGGGCGTCGCGGGTCTGCGCGAGCTTCAGTTCGAGGCGGCTTTGAGGCGCTCCGTCCGCGAAAAGCGCCCGGTCGTCCTCGATGCGGAATTTCCGGTCCGGGACCCGGCTGGATAAGCCGAAACTGTCCCGGCCGGCGCGCCGGTCGGCATCGCCGCGCCGGTCCCCGAACAACGACACAAAGGCCTCTCAGATGTCGAATGTGTCGGGAGGGGGGGCGAGCGCCGGCCGAAATCCTGGAGTGGATCGCCGATGCAGACGTGATCCAGACCCGTATGGCTGTCTCCCGCGCGTTCGTCCTCGCGCGGGGGAACGGCGTGCTTGTCTTGTTTGACGCGGTTTTTGCCTCGACGGTGGGCGCCGGAGCCGACGCGCTGCGGGTCGGTGCGGCAAGACTTCCGGGAGGTCCGCTGTTCTGCCTCGGTTTCATCCTGGCGGTCGGCGTCGAGTTTTTCACAGGCAATACGGTGATCGTGATTTCGGTCTTCAAGGGCAGATTTTCAGACCGGGTTTCGTCCGGCGTACCCGGCCGACGCGAAAGCGAGATCCACCCGAGTCGGCTCTGTCCGCTGGATGAATTCTGTGTGGCGTTGCAGGCAAGGGGCGGGGCCGTGGGGTGTGATGGCCGCGTCGAATCCCGGGAGCGAAGAAGCGACTTGCCCTGCGGTATATCCCGGACGGCTGGCGACTCGGTGAACTGCAAGAAGGAAAGAGCCCGAAACGCAACCCCCTTTGGTACCCGCACAATGATGACATCGGTTTTGGCAAGTGTCCTGGCGTTCCTGATGATCGCTGCGACAGCGACCGGCTCCGAAGCCGGAACTGTGTACGACGAAGCCGCAGCGCTTTGCCGGCGCTTTCCGGAACGTTCCGCAGGGTACCCGGGAAACGCCGCCGCGGCCCGGTACGTGGCTGCGGAGTTTGTGAAACTGGCGCCCGAAACCGGCACGATTCGGTTCCGGCATCCGGTGCTGTCGCCGGGGCGAGGCGAACTGTCCGTCGGGAAACGACGCTGGCCGATCCTGCCGCTGCGAGCGAACCTGGCCGACCCGGGCAACCTGCCCGAGGCGGGCTGGGAGGGGCGGCTGGTATACGCCGGCCGGGGCGAACCCGAGGACCTCAGATCACGCCAGCTCCAGGGCGCTGCGGCCGTGATGGAATTCGACTGCGAGCGGAATTGGCTGAGCGTGATCCAATCAGGTGCGAGTGTGGTGCTTTTTTTGGCGCCGGCCGAAACATCGGCGTACCAGGCGCGCTGCAAGCAGGTGGATGCCCCTCTCACGATTCCACGCTTTCTCGTCCCTCGAGAGGCGGTTGCAGCGGTCCGCGACTTGGCGCGTCGGCTCCCGGCGCCGCAGGTTCGACTCCGAGCGGATCGGAGACGATGGCAGCGTATCGCGTTGGACGACTACTGGGCCATTATTCCGGGTACGTCGAACGCCGACGAGGTGGTGCATTTCCAGGTGGCCCTTGACAGTTCCTCGATCTGTCCCGGCGTCGATCCAGGGGCCGAGGCCGCGGCGAACCTGGCGATTTTTCTCCGTGTTTTTCGGGCCGTCGCAGCACGCCCGGTTTCCAGAACGGTGGTTTTCTCGGTCGTGAATGCCCACCGATCCGGAATGGCCGGGGCGCGGGCGTATGCTTGGTATACGTTCGCGCCGGAATCGGTGCTCGAGGAGGAAGACAAGGGGTTGGAAGATGAACTCGCCACCGAGATGTACAAACTCGAGGCGTACCGCCGGACTCTGTCTGCGGACCTCGTCGAGAGGGTCCGGACAGAAACCTCGACCGTGGCGGGCAAGACTACGGAACTGCGCAAACCGATCCAGGAGTTGCTGACGACACGGTTGAACGAGGGGCGTCAGAACATCGCCCACCTCCTCCAGGCCCTGCGACGGGAAACCGACCCGGAACGGCGCGCTGCGATCAAGAAGAATGTGCGGCGGATTCGGGCCGACGGCGACGTTTGGGTGCGCTTGGTCAGC
The DNA here is from genome assembly GCA_013151865.1 of Kiritimatiellota bacterium. Lineage (GTDB taxonomy): Bacteria > Verrucomicrobiota > Lentisphaeria > Oligosphaerales > JAADHN01 > JAADHN01. Next base: position 42,398 of record JAADHN010000005.1, on the reverse strand, counting down.
CTTTTCAACAAGTTCGGGCGCCGCACTGCGTTCGCGAAGCTGAGCGGACCCGAGCGCGCCCGACTGCAGGCGGCTTTCGACGAGGTGGTTCGGAACGCTCGGACGGCAGCCACCGGGATCCGGGCGGACTTGACCGAAAACCGGAGCAACCGGGAGCTTCGGGAACTGCTGAACGGCAAGCAGTCGGTCCTGTACTGCTTTCTTGATTGTTCGTTCCACAATGATCGGGTCGGGTTTTTCAATCAGAGCCACATGCAGACCTACGACTACCCGGACCTGGTCAAGGCGGTGGTCAAATTCTCGCGGGACACCCTCCGCTTGGCCGAGTCGGTCTCGGAGGAGCGAGGTATCTCGAACCGACTCGAAGACACGATCTTGAACAATGCCGGGGTTGCCTGGTCGAATCATCTTGCCGAGCCCGTTGCCACGCCGACGTTGTTCGGAAACCAGGCGTTAGTGCCTTCGGTGGCATTGCTTACGGTCCAGGATATCCGCCGATACCGCTACACCACGTTGGACGATATCGAGCACTTGCCCCGCCGGAACGTAGAGCGCATTGGGACTTTTCTCGAGGCCTACCTGCCCGCGCTCTTCGACCGCGGCGTGCTGGCCGAGGGGTACAAGGTCCCCGGACGCGACATGTGCGCCATGACGCGAATGTTGGTCCGCAAAGTGGATGCTTTTTCTCTCACCGTCCCCAAGCTGCCCGTCTCGGATGCTCTGGTCGTCCTCCGGCCGTGGCGTGTCCTGGCTCAGGGAGCGTTTTGGGAACCGGTCCGCGGCGATGTGAACATGAACTACCCCGTGTTGAGCGACGGGCGCGGCAGTGCGGTGGCGCATATGCTGCGGCGCGGCGCCGGTTACTACTCGGAAGTTTTCGGGTTCGACCGGGAAGGACGCATTGCGGCCGCGCTCGACCTGGGACGCATGGAGACGCGTTTTTCTTCGAACTTGGGCAGTTCGCTGGCCGTGACGGAACGTATCCTGGCGACGTTTCCATGTGTCAAATACGATCTTGTGGGACTGATCGAACCCCTGACGTTCGAGCCGGTCCGCAGCATCGACGTGATCGACGCGCTCCAGGAAAGTACGCCCATGAGTTTCGGACTGTCGGGCGTCAGTCCGAACCGCGGAGCCACGAAAAAATATCTCCATACCGTAGCGGGCGGCGTGGCCGCCATCTTCGTCCCGCCTGATTTGCCGGTCAAACTGCGCCTGGGGCGTGGATTGCTGCTGAATAGTTCTCCGGAGCATCCGACCGGGGCCGGTTATGTCCAGGGGGAACTGCCGGCCCAGGCCCTGCGCTATGCCACGGCTCACGATACATGGGTGCTGGATGAAGATCGACTCAACCGACTCGAGAGCAAGGGGGTGCACAATGCACTGGCCCGAGAGCTGCACACGGAAGCCGGGCGCCTGCTCGACCAAGCCGCGCAGTTGCGCAAGCGCGGGCGCATGCAACAGTTCCTCGACCGCGCCACCGAGGCGCTTGGGGTCGAGTATCGGGCCTACCCGGCTATTCTCGCCACTTCGAACGACATGGTCAAAGCGGTTGTGATCTTCCTCGGCCTGGTCATTCCATTTTGTTTTTTCGTGATGAAACTGACTTGTCCCTTCACACAGGTGACCCGCCAGATCACTTGGTTCGCCGGCGTGTTCGCGGTCACGTTCCTGTGGTTGCGGACCGTGCATCCGGTTTTTCAGTTGACTCATGCTCCGACCATCGTTCTGATTGCCTTCGTGATGCTCGGGCTGGCCTTGTTCGTGAGCTGGATCCTCTATGCCCGGTTCGACGAGGAAATGGCCAAGGTGCTGAACCAATTCACGGACACCGACTCTTCCGATGCGTCGCGTTCACGCTTGGCGGGGGTGGCGTTTTCGGTGGGAGTGAACAACATGAAGCGCCGCCGGGTTCGCACGGGTTTGACCTGCATCACCGTGGTGTTGGTGACCTTTACCATGCTGTCCTTTACCAGCGTGACCGAAAGTGCACGCCCGGCTCGGGCGCGCTTACCCGAATCGCCGCCGTACGATGGGTATCTATACACGAACCCCGGGTTTGCCGCCTTGGATCGGACTGTGGTCCGGAGTTTGCGCGCTCTGTTCGCCGAACACGGGAAGGTGGTCTCACGAGTCTGGGCCCAGCGTTTGAATCAATACGGGGGGTACATGCCGTACGAATTGACCCGTCCAGGATCGGACAAGGAGCTGAAAGCCAAAGTGATGTTGGGGCTCGAAAAGGCCGAAGACGGTTTTGTGCAGTCCATTCCCCTGGTGGCGGGACGGTGGCTGTCCGGGGACGATGCGGCCGAACTGGTGTTGTCGGTCCGGGCCGCATCGTTCGTGGACATCACCCCGGAGAACCTCGGAACCGCCCGGTTGGTGCTGAACGGGGTGGAATTGAAAGTCGTCGGGTTGGTGGACGACGAACGCTTCGAGGCGATCAAGGACATTGCGGGCGTTCCGTTGCTGCCTCTCGAGCAGACGGCCTCGCTTGCCGCAGCGCAGAAGCAGGCCCAGACCATGCACGAAGCCGCGGCCCAGGGTTCGGCCAGTCCCACGGCCGGGAGCGCCCCGGTGCGAGCCCAGGATGTGGCGATCACCTCGACGGGGTTCGCCCGCTTGTTGGGCGGGGCCGGGACTCGGATCCTGGCCGTGCGCTTTCCGGATGCCCGGACCGCTTGGTCGGAAGCGAACCGGGTAATCCGGTTCAGCAACAATCGACTGCTCCTGGGATTGCGGGAAGAAGTGCCGATGGACAAAGGCAGCGCCGTGATTCGAGCCGGGACTTACGGATTGCTCCCCAGCATGGGAAAGCAGGTCGGGGGCATGGCGCGGATCATCATTCCGCTGATCATCGGCGCAACGATTATTCTGAACACCATGTTGGGGGCGGTCATGGAACGCCGCCGAGAAATCGGCATTTACAACGCCATCGGCCTGAATCCGACGCATGTGGCCGTATTCTTCCTGGCCGAATCCCTGGTTTTCGGAGTGGTCGGGGCCGTGGCCGGGTATCTGGTGGGGCAGTCACTGAGCAAAATCATCGTTGCGCTCGGTTGGATGAGTGCCGTCAACATGAATTACTCGTCGTTGACCGTGGTCATGGTGATTTTCATGGCGATCGCCACGGTTTTGATCAGCGCCATTTACCCGGCCCTTTTGGCCACCCGTGCCGCCGTGCCGAGCGGAAAACGAAGATGGGCGCTGCCCATTCCAGAGGGAGATGAGATGAAAGTGGATTTTCCTTTCAGCTACGACGAAGAGCGGGTCCTGGCGGTGCTGGGCTACCTGTATTCCTATTTCGAATTGAATTCCGAGGCGTCGAGCGGGCGCTTTGTGGCGGAACCCATCGGGCTCGGCCGGGTCCGCGAGCGGGGAAGGAACGAGGAAGCGGAACAGCCCGTCTGGGCCATGGTGTACAACGTCTCCCTGGCGCCTTTCGACCTGGGCGTGAACCAGCGGGTGGAAGTCTATGCCTACTTCGATGACGCGGTCGGCGCTTATCGCATTACCATGCACCTGACTCGGACCGCCGGCGAAGAGTCCAATTGGAAAACGGCGAATCAGCCGTTCCTGGAAGGGCTCCGCAAGCACCTGCTTCGCTGGCGGTCCCAGAACACCCAGTCCCAGGAACGGTACTATGAACGGGGCAGCACACTGTTCGCCGACGCCCGGTTGCTGGCGTGAGCGGAACGCCCCGGCGCACTTGCCGGTGTCGGCGGCGGTCGCTGGACGTGGGCGGTTGCGAGCAAGAGAGCAGAGCGGCACATCATGAGCGACCGGTATCGGGAAGACAAAGAACTGCAGGAATTCCGGAACCTGATGCACCCGCCGGAGGTGTTCGAGGACGGGTTCGGGGTCAAGACGATCGTGGGCGCCTTGTTCCTGGCCTTTTTCATGGTCCCGGGCTCGATGTACCTGCAGTTGATCATCGGCCAGGGCCTGGGGCCGGCGGCCCGCTGGGTCACGGTGATCCTGTTCGCCGAGGTCGCCAAACGTTCCTTGCGGAACCTGCGACAGCAGGAAGTCTATATCCTCTTCTATATGACCGGGATCACACTTGCCACGCCCTTCTGGGGACTGCTGTGGCGACAATACCTGGTCCAATCGCCCGCCGCCATGGCCATGGGCATCGCGCAAGGCATCCCGAGTTGGGTTGCGCCGCAGGCCGAAATCATCCGCGAACAAGGCCGCACCTTTTTCACGCGATATTGGGTAGGCCCCATTGCGCTCATGGCGTTGATGTTCGTCATCACCCGAATCGACAACTTCGGGCTCGGGTATGTCCTGTACCGTTTGACCAACGATGTGGAGAAACTGCCTTTTCCCATGGCGCCCGTCGGGGCACAGGGTGTCCTGGCGTTGGCCGAGTCCAAGGAAACCGGGACCCGGTGGCGCTGGCGGGTTTTTTCGATCGGCGGGGTCATGGGACTGACTTTCGGGTTCTTCTATGTGGGGATTCCGGCCTTGACCGGGGCGTTCCTGGCGCATCCGGTTCAGCTCATTCCCATCCCCTGGATGGATCTGACCAATGTGACCCAGAACATCTTTCCGGCGACTCCGGTCAACTTGGTTTTCTCGCTGGGACTGGTCATCACCGGCATGGTGCTGCCGTTCTGGGCCGTGATCGGCGGGGCCCTGGCTTTTGTGATCAAGCTGGCGCTTAATCCGGCGCTTTACCATGCAGGGGTCCTGACGACGTGGCGACCCGGGATGCAGGTGGTGGACACGCTTTTCAGCAACAATATCGACTTTTATCTCTCGTTCGGGATCGGGATCACGTTTTCAATCTGCGCTTACAGCATTCTACAAATCGTCCTGCCGTTGCTGAGGGGCCGCCGCCGCAGGACGGCCGCGGTCGGGTCGGGGCCGCCCAGTTTCCGCACGGCCTTGAGCATTTTGCGCAAGGGCAACCCGCGTCGGGGCGATATTCCGATCTGGGTAGCCTTGGGCATATACCTCTTTTCCACGGTCAGCTATCTTGCCATCAGCACGTGGTTGGTTCCGGGGTTTCCCTGGTGGTTTTTCCTCGGGTACGGCTTCATCTACACACCGCTCATCTCGTATGCCACGGCCAAGCTCGAAGGACTGGCCGGCCAAGCCGTAAGCATTCCCCTTGTTCGAGAGGCCGCCTTCATCCTGAGCGGCTACAAAGGCGTGGCCATTTGGTTCGCCCCGATTCCACTGCACGATTATGGACGGTCGGTACGCGGGTTCCGAGTGGTCGAGCTGACCGGCACAAAGTTAAGCAGCGTGATCAAGACGGAGATCGTGGTCATTCCGATCGTTTTGATCTCGACAATCTGTTTTTCCCATTACATTTGGAAGCTGGCGCCCATTCCTTCGGACCATTATCCGTTCACGCAAAAAATCTGGGAATTGCAGGCCTTGAATACTTGCCTGTTGATGAGTTCGACCATGGCGGGAAGTTCGATTTTCTTTGAAGCCCTCAAACCACTGGTAGTGAGTATCGGCTTCGGGATCGGTCTCGGCATGTTCCTGCTGCTCTCCACCCTCGGTTTGCCCACTCTGTTGATGTATGGATTTGTGCGTGGGCTCGGGTCGGCGTTGCCCGGCGCCGTGATCCCGGAGCTGATGGGGGCGCTGATCGGCCGGTACTACCTGTTGAAGCGGTTCGGCAAACAATGGCGACAATACGCGCCCGTGCTCCTGGCCGGATACGGTTGCGGCATGGGACTGGTCGCCATGGCGTCCGTCGCCATCGCCTTGATAGCCAAGTCCGTATCGATGCTCTCGTATTGATGAGTTTGTCGCGCCGGACCGCTTCGGGGGGGACTGTCTTCCTCACAAGTGAACTGCGCCCTCTGGCGACGACGTCCATGGATTGAGCAGATTACAGCCACTGGGATGCCGTGCGGAAAGCAGGGATTGCCGGGCGGGAATCACGAAGTCGCCGCCGGCGTTCCCCGGGCGGCCTTGCGGTCACGGACCGCTTTGATCAGGGCGAGCAGGTGCGCCCGGTATCCCACCAGCAGAACCATTCCCGCAAAAACCACGGCCATGACCGCCGACGGCACGGCCAGTTGCAGTACGAGCAGTCCTTTGTAGGCCAGCATGCTCCGGCCGACTGGAATGCCGCCGGACACCAGGCCGAAGGCCCGGTGCACCGCGAATGCGGCGCCGAAGGATGCACCGCCCACCAGCAGGAGTTTTCCTGCGAAAACCGGCAGGTCTTTGCCGGGGAAAAGCCCGATTTTACGCCGGAGAACCATCAATAGCACGCCGTTCTTGAAGATGCGACTGAGGGGATAGACAAAGGCGACGCCCGCCAGCAGGATTCGGCTGTCGCGAGCCAGATCCGCCTCTGCCAGTCCCACCAGGCAGAGGATCTGGAAGACGCTGGCGGCCAAACCCCAAAGGGTGGGCCACCACATGCTTTGGATGGAGAACAGGCCGGGCATGAGGATGTTTTCGACCACGACGAACATGAAGCCGAGGGCGATCATTCGCATGGCGAGCGCGCCTTCGGCGCAGAGTCCGTATTCGGCGGCGCCCCATGTGGGTGGGATGAAGACCAGGGCCATGAGTTCGGGTGCGAGCACCAGCACGCCGACGATCACCGGGATGGACAACAGGCAGAGGGTCTCGACCGTGCCTTGGACCGTCTGCCGATGACTCTCCCTGCCGTTGCTGTGCAGGATGCTCGCCAGGTGCGGCAGCATGACGATGCTGACGATGGTCCCGAGGAAGATCACCGGCAGATTGGTCAATTGCCGGGCGAACTCGACGCTGACGTACGAGACCGCGGCCAGACTGCTCTGCAGCCAGTGGGTCAACAGGTCGCGGAGCCGTGCCCCGAGAACACCGACCACCAACGGCAGCGCGAGGGTCCCGATCCGCAGGCCCCAGCGCCGGCCCCAGGAGCGCAACCCGACTCGCCTGAACAGCCAGCCGAATGTCCGGACCATGCCGAACGAGTTGATGGCCAGTTGGATCAGGCAGGCTGCCGAGTAGCTCAGGCCGATGGCGCGATGCTGCCAGCCCAACGCGCGGGCAGCCACGACAATCCCCACGCCCCAGGCGATTTTCTGGACGGCCTCGGCCCCGTGCGGGAAAGCAAACTTCTTTTCGGCATGGAAGATAATCAGGTACATCTCCGCCCACAGGAGGCACAGGATCCCAGGGGCCATTTCCCGCAGCATTCGCACACTGGCCGCGTGCTGTTCCGGGGTGAAATGGGGGGCCATGAAGTTGACGGTCCCGTCCGGAAACGCCCAGAGGACACCAAATACCGCCAGCGTGAACAAGAGTCCGATCTCGAGCACGCCGCCCGCGAAAACGAGGGCCGCCTCCCGACTTTCGGCTTTCTTGATTTCGTTGTATAGCGGGATGAAGGCGGGGCGAAATACATTCAGGACCGAGGGATATAGGAAGACCATAATGAGCTGCCGGAACAGGAAAGCGTAGGCGGAGACCACCGGGTCGTTCGGATGCCAGGTGTGGCTGATGGCCACCGAAACGATGAGGCTGCCCACCCGCAGGAAGATCCAGCATACGGCCACGATGGCAAGCGACGAGAAGATTTGACGGGCGATCGACCCCTTCTGCAAGGCGTCATCGGCGGCGGAGCGGAGGGGGGCGGTCATACAGGGCTTCCTTTTTCGTCGGATCGGGTTGAAAGCGATGCGTTGTTCGGCGGCGGACCAGATCCCGCGAGAGCTTTCCAAAACAGCGCCGCTCGGGCGCGTGCCAGTTTGCGCGCGTCGAACTCGGCCTCAACCCGTTCCCGGGCAGCGCGGAGTTTGGTGTGAACGGTCTCGGGTTGTTCCCGGATTGCCTGGAACAGTGGGGCCAGTGCACCGGAGTTTCCGGGAGGAAACGGCCAGCCGGTTCGGGCATTCAGCACTTCGGGGATGCCCCCGACCATGGCGGCCGCGACCGGTGTTCCGGAGGCCATGGCCTCGATGATCACGTTCGGGATGCCGTCCCGGTCGCCGTCCGAGGCTACGATTGACGGGACTGCGAGGCAGTCGCTGTCCCGAATGTACTTCCGCACGTCCGCACGAGAGAGCCGGCCGAGCCATTCGATGCGTTCTTGCCCCACGGTCCGATCCGCTTCGGTCCGCCAGGCTCGTTCCAGCGGGCCCGCACCGATGACGGCGACCGTCACCGGAAAACCATCCGCTATCGCCTGTGCCGCGGCGTGCAACAGTACCGGCAGTCCTTTCTTTTCGACGAGCCGACCAACGAACAATACTCGGAAGGGGCGTGCTGTGTCTCCCGGACGCGGGACTCGGGGCTCGAACGGCCAGTCGTCCAAGACCACGCCATGCGGCGCCACGTGCAGCGGCGGCGCCCCGGGTTGGTCTGCGAACAATTCCCGGAGCCGGTCCAAGGCGGCCCGGTTGCAGACCGTCAACATCCGGGCCGGTGCGAGCACGCCCCCGACGTCGTACCGGAACACGTACGCGTCCCGAGCGTGGACCCCGACCGAATACGTGAGTCCCAAACGCCTCGAGGCCGCGGCCGCCAGGACCGCGGCGATGTCTGCGAACTCCGCGTGGATGTGACGGATACCGTGCCGGCGCACCAAGTCGATCAGGGCCTGCAGCGAGTGCCGTCTTCGCCAGACTGCGACTCGGCGACGCCAGGACGGCGGCAGGGCGCGGGCCATCTTGTTCGCTTGCCCCGTTGGATTTCCGGCCGCGAGTGCATTCCCGAGCAATACGGCTTTGGGCCACTCGGGTTTGGGGCGGCAGTCGCCGGGGGCCAGCGTCGCCACCAGAAGCGGCAGTCCCTGTTCGCGCAGCAACGCAATATCCTGCCGCACGAACGTTTCACTGTGCACGGGGTAGCGTGCCGTCAAATAGAGCAGGATCGACTCCATACGCCTCCAATGGGACAACAACGCGTTCGGGGCAGGAAACACCCCTGGATACTGAGCCACGGCAACGGCGCCCGGCCCCGGCTTTGACGGGGCCGCGGCCGCCCGCGGCAAGGGTTGCGCCTGGACGCCGATCGCGTGGGGTCTGGTCGATACCCCGGGGCTCGGGCACCGCCGTTGCTTGTAGAACGAACAGGTATGGCACGGTATTGGGGGGACGCAAGTCGAACTTGTCGCTGCGGACCGTCGGCCCCATGACGCCAATGATTGGATGATGCCGGACGTTATGCTACTGTGTGGGCTGTTTTCGGAGCACTTGTTCGCAGCTGATTCCGGCCCTTTTCGACCGAGACGGGGACTTTGCAGCGTATTCCACGACGAGAAACGGCCTCTCGAGGGCGGAACTCCGCAGGTCCTCGATAGGTTTGGAACGGACAGCCCCATGGAACCGAAACCGATAGACCTTCTTCTCGATTGTTTCCGCAAGATGTTGCTCATTCGCCGCTTCGAGGAGACGTTGAGCGACCTATTCGAGCGTGGGGCGCTGGGCGGCACCTCGCATTTCTGTATCGGTCAGGAGGCTTGCGCCGTGGGTGTGATCTCCGCGGCGGCCGACACGGACTACATCGTTTCCAATCACCGGGGGCACGGTCACCTTTTGGCCCGGGGCTTGGACCCTGTCCGTGTTTTCGGCGAACTGATGGGACGAACGATCGGCTATTGTGGCGGCCGGGGCGGTTCCCAGCACATGTGCGCCATGGACCATTCGTTTCTCGGAACCAACGGGATCACCGGCGGGGGTATTCCTGTTGCCACGGGTGCGGCGTTTGCGCTCAAGTACCGCAAGGAATCTCGCCTTGTCCTGGCGTTTTTCGGCGATGGTGCGGCGAACCAGGGGACGTTTCACGAGTCGCTGAACATTGCGTCGCTGTGGAAACTGCCGGTGCTCTATGTGTGCGAGAACAATCGCTACGGAATGAGCGTTCCCGTCTCCGCCTCCACATCCTGCCTTCCCATCGCCAAGCGGGCTGCGGCGTATTCCATGCGCGGTGTGACCGCCGATGGCATGGACCTTCTCGCGGTTCGGCGTGTCGCCGCCGAATGCATCGCCCATGTTCGCTCCGGGGCCGGTCCGGTGTTGCTCGAACTCGAGACCTATCGGTTCTGCGGGCACTCGAAGAACGACCCACGAGTGTACCGCAGCCGCGAGGAAGAGGCCCGGTGGGCAGAGCGGGACTGCATCGTCTTGCTCGGGAAGCGGCTCCGGGAGGAGTTCGGCATTTCGCCGGACCGGCTCGAGTCGATTCGTACGGAGGTGGACGCCGAGGTCGAACAGGCGGTTGCCGAAGCCCAGGCGGCCCCGTCCGGCGACGACCGGTGCGCGCTTGGAGGTGTTTATGCCTGAACTCCCCGACCCAACTCACGAAACTTACTACTCGGCCGCGGTCAACGAGGCCCTGGACGAAGAACTCGCCCGGGATCCGGCGGTGGTTTTGCTGGGCGAAGATATCGGCGTGTACGGCGGTGCGTTCGGCGTGACTCGCGGACTTTTTCAGAAGTACGGGCCCGAGCGTCTGTGGGAGACGCCCATCTCCGAGAACAGCGTGGTCGGTATGGCCGTGGGAGCGGCCACGCTCGGCCTGCGGCCCGTGGTGGAAATCATGTTTATGGACTTCATCGCTTTGACCCTCGATCAGATCCTCAATTCCGCAGGCAAATTGCACTACATGTACAATGGCCAGGTGACGGTCCCCATGGTGCTGCGCACCCCCGGCGGCGCCAAGGGCGGCTACGGACCGAGCCACTCCCAGATGTTGACCAACCTCTTGGTCGGGATCCCGGGGATCAAGGTAGTGGCGCCCGCCACACCGGCTGCGGCGAAGGCACTTCTCAAGAGTGCCATCCGCGATCCCAACCCGGTGGTTTTCATCGAGAACAAGCGACTGTACCCCCGGCGCGGACCCGTGTCCGGCCCGGACTTCGTCCAGCCTCTCGAGTGTGCGGAAATCGCGGCACCTGGATCGGACCTGACGCTTATCGCGTATTCCGCAATGGTCCCGCTCGCTCTCGAAGTAAAGAAGGGATTCGCGGCGGAGGGAGGTGCGGACATCGAGGTGGTGGATTTGGTGTCCCTCCAACCCCTTGATACGGATACGGTTTTCGAGTCGGTACGGCGGACGGGGCGGGTGCTGATTGTGGAAGAGGCCTGCCGCACCGGCGGTGTGGGGGCCGAGGTCGCGGCCCGGATCGCCGCGGAATGCCTCGATGTTCTCGAGGCGCCCGTGTTGCGGGTGGCTGCCGCCGACACCCCCATACCTTCGTCTATGGATTTGGAGAAGATCGTCCTGCCTGGAATTCCCGACATTGTCCGCGGGGTCCATGAACTCATGGCATGGTGAGGCGGCCGCGGGGACGAGGGCCGGTCTCCGAAGGAGTGGGGTTGTGTGCTGTCGGTTCAGGGCCTATCGGCGTCGGCCGCGGGGGTCGACACGGTGCTGGCGGAGTTTTTTTCGAAGGGTGTTGCGGTTGATTCCCAGGATGCGGCTGGCTTCGAGCTGATTTCCCCGAGAGAGTTCGAGTGCCGCGGCCAGCAGAGGGCGTTCGACTGCGGTCACGATCCGCCGATAGACTTCTCCCCGGGGGAGGCCGGGCCTCGCGGTGACCCACTCGTGCACGAGGGTGGCCAGAGCGGCGTCGGGCGCCACGTCTTTGCCCGGTGCGGCCACGCGGTGGGCCTGGGCCGTGGCCGCTGTCACGGCGCTGGGGAGGAGTTCCGGGATGAGGGCCCGCCCCGGCGCGAGGATCACGGCTTTCTCCATGCAGTTCTGCAATTCCCGAACATTTCCCGGCCAATGGTAGGCCCTGAGCAGGTCGACAACCACCGGTGAAATGCTCTCCACCTGCTTGAAGTTCTCCCGGCTGTAGCGATCCAGGAAGTATTCGGCCAAAGGCAGGATGTCCTCGGGACGTTCCCGCAGGGGGGGGATGCGCAGGTAGGTCACGTTCAGGCGGTAGTACAGATCGTCCCGGAAACGGCCCGCAGCGACTTCTTCTTCCAGGCTGCGATTGGTCGCGGCGATGACCCTGACGTCCAATCGCCGCGGTCGATGGTCGCCGACCCGTTCGATTTCCCGTTCCTGGAGCACACGCAACAGGCGGACCTGCAGTTTGCGACTTACATCGCCGATTTCGTCCAGGAAGATCGTGCCGCCGTCGGCGGCCTCGAAACGGCCTTTTCTGTCGCTGGTGGCCCCGGTGAAGGCGCCTCGAACGTGACCGAACAACTCCGATTCGAGCAAGGATTCGGGCAGCGCCGCGCAATTCACCCGAATAAACGGGCCGCTCGCCCTGGAACTGTGCTCGTGGATGAGGTGCGCGAGCAGTTCTTTTCCCGTACCTGTTTCGCCTTCGATCAACACTGTGGCGGTGGTCGGGGCCAAGCGCCGCGCCGTCTGCACCACCTCTTCCATGGCCCCGCTGACCCAGACGATGTTCTCCGGATGAAAGCGGAGTTTGACCTCTTCGCGCAGGTATTCGTTTTCGTCCAAGAGTTCCTCGTGCAGCCGCCGGAGTTCTTCAATGGTCAGGCTGCGGACGATCAGGGACGCGGCCAAATCGAGTACGGACCGAAAGGCCGGGGCGGCCTGCGGGTCCGGCCCGTAGGTTCGGGGCCACTGTACGGCGAAGGCCCCGAGCAAGTCCCGGTCTCGCAGCAGGGGCCAGATGCTCCACACCGATGCCGTGTTCTCCCGGTCCCAGCGGCGCGGTGCGCCGGTGCGCCAAGCCCGGACCCGTTCCCGGAGGAGGGTTTCCGGACCCGTGCCGCCCAAAGGACGGCCCCGGTGTCGAAACTGGGTGACCACATGACCTCGGGGCGCCACGAGAGCCAGGCCCACGTACCGGCAGTACAAGTGTTCCACGGCGGCTCCGGCCACCAGGTCGAATACGCCGATCCCATCGGCAGCCGGTTCGCGCACCGCGGCGGTCAGGCGCGCGAGAAATCGGTCCCGAGGTTCAGAAAAGAGCGGCATAGGGACGGTCCAACCAAGTATTGATCGTCTCGAAATGATTGTGAACGGAGGCGAATCTGCCGGATCGATTCACAAACCGCAGGGGTTGGCGAGCCGACAGCTCTATCCGATTCGATGCCTGAGAGTTCGGCATCTTACCGCAGTCGGCTGGCCGGCTCCTCAAACAGCTCCGGACAATCGCCGGAGACAGGCTGCCGGTCCCGTCCGTATCCGGTCTCCGGTTCAAGCAGGCCCTCTCTCTCGGCGGCCAGGTCTCCGGAGAAGCCTGCGGGGCGGACATGTCTCCCCGCAAACGAAGTCACCTACCGGGGGCGGGAGGGGAGCAGTCCCGTTCGCTGGTGCAGCGCACCGCGGCGATCTGCTCGTTCAGTGAAGCGTGGAGTACGGCCTCGACACAGTCCAGAAAATTGAGCACGCAGGCGGTGCGTAGTCGGTAGTATACCTTCAGGCCGCGCTTGTCGTCCAGGATCAGGCCTGCGTTCTTCATCAGCGAAAGGTGCTTGGATATGGTGGATGTGTCGGCGCCGATCAGGTCTGTCAATTCGCAGACACAACGCTCCCCTTTGGCCAATTCTTCGATGATGAAGAGTCGGCTCGGGTGGGCCAGGGCTTTGAGGACCTTGGCCCGGGCGTCCAATCGGTTGTGGGTAGCGATATCCATGCGATCGAGTCCTGCTCCAGGCAGGCGTTTTGGAGAGGGGGGGTCGAGAAACGCCCCCCTCCGTCCGGTCCGGATCGTCGGTTCTGTCCGCGAGGATCTCCGGACGTGTGATTACTTTAGTTGGGACAAGGCCAATGGCAAGCCCTCAGGGCCCTGCCGGCGCGGGTGCAAGTGCCTCGATCCAATGCGCGGCCTGGTCGCGAAGCCGGCCCACGACACGGTTCGACCGGGTATAGGCGGGGCGGGGCGTGTCGTTGCCTCCACCGCCGTCCGGGAAGACACTCGGCAAGCGGATGACTTGTTTGAGCGCGGACTGCAAGAAAGCTCGGGCCCGGCGGGCTGCCACGGCGTCCCTGCGTTCGGCGGGCAGAGTGTCGAGTCGATCTTGGAGCAGGCGCAGGTATTCGTAATCCTCGGCGCCTTCTCGCATCATTTCCCAGCGCACGGAATGGATGATTTCAGGACGCAGAAGCGCGGGATACCACCACAGGCCGAGTCCCCACGCCTTGATGCCGGTGTTGGGGTAGATGGCGTAGGGTTCGTCCCAGGCCCGGTCCCACCGCCCCATGACTGCATACGTCAGCCAACCCGTGGCGCCGATCCGTCGGGCGATCCAACCGTACAGGCGCGGATTCACCATGGGCATGTCGATCAGGTGAATCCAGTTCTTATAGAACATCAGTTCGTCCCCGGCGGCTCGATTGGGGCGGAACTCGTCCCCATCGTACCGTTGAGGGCACCACGCGTCGATGACGCCGGCGAGTTCGGGCCGCGGATAGGTGGTGCAGAAGAGGCGCACTTTCGGGGCAATCGTCTTAACGAAGTCGGCGAAGCGCCGTACAGCGGTCAGGTCGGCCGCGGTTTGCGGCTCATCCATGGTTGCCATATAGATGCGGTTGCGGCAGTGCAGGCGCCGAAAGACGGCCGCCATTTTTTGCACATAGGCCCCGAACGTCTTCTTGAAGGCCACGGTCAAGTTCAGATCGTCTTGGAATATGGAGATGCCGTACCAACGTTGCCGGAGTACCGCCGGCGTGTGCCAGAGGAAATAGACGTTGGTGTACCAGGCGCCGCCCACGCGCGGGAAGAAGGCGTGCGTCATGCCCAGTTCATTCAGACAATAATCGAGCATTTTCTCGTAGGCCGCGGTTTCGATCTCGACGTCGCCGTCCGGAGCGATTTTCAGACCGGGCAACGGCAGGATCGGATCCGTGGCCTGGCGGGCCGCAGCCAAGTCGCGGTAGAAGGCGCGGAGCCTCTCTTCGTTCCACGCGTCGGCGAGGTATTGAGGGCTCCAGCAGGTGGTGTTCTTCAGCCCGCCTCTTCGGGGCAGGGCGAATGGCCGCACCCGGAGACGGATCGGGATCGAAATCGGTTGTCCGGTCCGCATCCGCAACAGGAGAACGCCCCGCCAATTCCCCGGTGCGACTCGGCGTGGCACGCGTATGGTGAACCAGAACTGGGTGTTCTCTCCCGGCATGGCATTGCTGAGCGGTTCCGGCAGCAAGCGGTCCGGGAGGGCGCCGGTGAGGCCGGTCGAGCCGAACGGCACGGCCGTGGCCAGATATCGTTCCCCCACTTCCTGCAGGACGCTGGTCCCGCTGGGGCTGTCCACCTGGACGTAGCCGATGCGGCGGCAATCGAGGCCCGGCGTCGACTCCGGCTCGGCGGTTGCAGTCGATTCGGTCTTGAAAACCGGCAGATCGAAACGCAGATCCATGACCGGACGTTTCCCCCGCGGGCGGACCACCAGGATGAACGGCTCGGATTCGCCGCGGGCTGCGGACAGAACCACGCCGTCGATCCGGGTCTCGGTCCCGAGAAGGTCCTGCTTCCGGACTTTTTCGACTGGGTACAGCAGCCAGACCCGGCAGACGTCGGTCTCGGCCAGGAGTTTCTCTCCCGCAACATCGGCCGCGACGGTTGTCGAGAGAGCGGCGAGTGCCACGCACAAGAGTGCCGAAGAAATGAGAGACTTCATGGCTGCTCACTTTTCGAATGCGTTCCGCGCGCATCGTCCCGGCCAAGCGGGTCAGCGGACAAAGGCGACGTCAAGAACGGGCGTGGCGCGTTCCAGCCTCCTGAGTGAGAAGCATGGAGTTCGGATCACTCGTGGCGGAGGGCCTGGATCGGAGACAATGCCGCGGCGCGCACTGCGGGATAGATGCCGAAGACAAGGCCCGTCGCGACGGAAATGGCAAATGCCAAGACCAGAGAGCTGGTTGTTACGATGGTTGTGAGCCGGGCAAAATGCGATACCAGTTTGGGGATGGCAACGCCCAATCCTATCCCGATCAGGCCACCGGCCAGGGAGAGGATGAGTGCTTCGGCCAGGAACTGCAGCGTAATATCCGAGCGGGTCGCCCCGAGAGCCCGGCGGATGCCGATTTCCCGGGTGCGCTCGGTCACGCTGGCCAGCATGATGTTCATGATGCCGATGCCTCCCACCAGCAGACTGATGGCCGAGATACTGCCCAGTACGATGCTGAAAATGCGCTTGGTGGCCTCGGCCTGTTTCAGGAGTTCGAGCGGGACCGTGATTTCGAAATCGTTTTGCTTGTGAAAATGCTGCAGTAGGGTCCGGACGGCGTTGGCCAAAGGGATGACCGCCGCTTCGCTCGGGGCGGCCAGCGTCAGTTGGTGCAGCTCGACTTTCTCCAGCATGAAGCTGCCGGTCTCCCGCTTCAACGTGATTTCGCCGAACCGTTTCTTGGCCGCTGAAATGGGAATATACACCTCGTACACGACTTTCTTCTCTTTTTCTCGTCCCACCTGTGACAGGCCGCGGACCACCCCGGTCACCACGTATGCGTTGGTTCCAAGGTAGATCGGGTTTCCGACCGGCCGGGACAGCGGGAAGAGTTTTCGCGCCGCGGCTTCGCCCAGGACGCAGACGTTGGCGGCCGAGCGTACGTCCACATCATTAATAAACCGGCCTTCGATCACGCGCAGTCCGGCGTTTCGGATGTACCAGGGAATCGTGCCGACGACCCGGACCGGAAGCCTCACGGCTTCGCGGCGGGCCTTGGCGGGGATTTCGCGCGCCGGGACCAGCACTCGAATCTTCGGGAAGAGCGTGCGGATACGGAGGGCGTCGTCGTAAGTCAGTCCGTAGATGCTCATCCGTTTCGTTCGGGTCTGCGCCGAACTCGATGCTGTCGGCTTCCGGGCCCGGATGATGATGTTGCGGCTGCCGAGACTCCGGATCTGCTCGCGCGCCTCGAAACTGGCGCCTTCGCCGATGGCCAGCATCGAAATGACGCTGGCAACTCCGAAAATGATGCCCAACGCGGTGAGAAAACTGCGCAACTTGTGCTCGACCAGGCTCTTGAGGCCGAGTCGGGTCAGGCGTTTGACTTTGAAGAACGTCAGCGTCATGCGCGGCGTCTCTCGTCGCGTACGATCCGGCCGTCGGCGAGTTGGATGACACGCCGGGCATGGAGCGCAATATCGGTTTCGTGAGTCACCAGCACAACGGTGCGGCCCTGGTTGACCAGGTCGTCGAGTACTGCCATAATCTCGGCGCTGGTTCGCGAATCCAGGTTGCCCGTGGGTTCGTCGGCCAGAATGAGGTGTGGGTCGTTTGCCAGGGCGCGTGCAATGGCGACACGCTGGCGTTGGCCGCCGGACAATTCGGTGGGGCGGTGCTTCAGGCGGTCGCCCAGTCCGACCCGGCGGGCAAGTTCGGTGGCGCGTTCCCGGCTGTCGCGTTCGTGCCAGCCCATGTAAAACAGAGGCACTTCGATGTTTTCGAGCACGTTGATCTGCGGGATCAGGTTGAACGACTGAAAGACGAACCCGATCTTCTCACGGCGGACCCGACTGAGTTCACTGTCGTTCAGCCCCGAAACGTCTTCGCCGTCCAGGTAATAGGCGCCGGACGTCGCCGTGTCCAGGCATCCGAGCAGGTTCAACAGGGTGGACTTTCCGGAGCCGGACGGTCCCATGATGGCCACGTATTCGCCCGGATCCAACGAGAACGAGACGCCCTGGAGGGCCGGGACCGCAGTCGTGCCCAACACGTATTCCTTGGTGACGCCTTCGAGCCGCAGCACTGGGGGCGGCTTTGTTCCGGCGGTCCCGGGTCGGTCCGGAACGTTTTCTGTCTTGGTCGGCGGCATGGTCTATTGCCCCAGTTCCGGGGGACTCATGAGGATTTTACTCCCTTTTGCCAGCCCCTTTTCAACCACCACGAAGACTTCATTGCGCTTGCCGATTTCGACGGGGACCCGCCCGCCGCCCACCCGGTTGCAATAGTGTTTGCCCCGTGGGTCCGTCTGAACTGCCTGGATCGGTACGTAGAGCACATCGGCCAGTTTTTCGATTTGGATTTCCACCGTGGCGGTCATGCCGGGGCGCAGGATTTTGTTCTCGCCATCGATGCTCACCTCCACGGCATACAATTTCAGGTCCGGGTTCAACCACGAATTCTGAGAGCTGGGCAAGATGGCTTTTTTGGCGACTTTCCCTTGGAAGGATCGGCCCGGTACGGCGTCGATTTTGATCATGGCCTTCTGGCCGAGTTCGATCAGGTCGATCTGGGATTCGTGGATATTGACTTTAACCACCATGTGAGAAATGTCCGGGAACCGGAAGATCACCTGGTTGGGTTTCACGTCGCTGCCGACCTTGAGTGGACCGGAATTCTGCCAGCGGGGCGGTTGTTGGAGCACGACGAGCCCGGGACGTGGCGCACGGATGGTGCAGTGTTCGATGTCGCGTTTGAGGCGTTCGAGGCGAGACTCCTCGTACTTGAAGGTGGCCATGCGCGAGTTGTATTGGGCTTGGGCCTGAGCCAGTTTCGAGCGAGCCATGGCCTTGGCCCGTTCGAGCTTCTCGCGGGTGTCCAAAACCGACGACCAAGTCTTCTGAAAGACTTTGACAAACTCGTACCGACGGTATAAGTCCAAGTCGCTTTGTGCCTCTTCGAGTTTGAGTTCGTAGCGTCGGACTTCGAATGCATCCCCGTCCCGGTCGTTCTTGGTGACGTATCCTTTTCCCAAAAGCTTTTCGGTCCATTCGAGCTTGGTTCGCGCCCGGGACAACTGTGCCTTGTCCAGTTCGATGTTGCTCTGCCGACTTCGCAGATCCTGCAGCGCCTGGCCGCCGAGGTCGGGGTCGTCGAGCAGTGGGGTGATGTTCTCCGGCACTTTGTCCGCATAGCGCATGGAGAGCTTGTCGCCCACCAACTTTTTCAAGTCGTTCAACGCGAACGTGTAATTCAATTCCGCCGTACGGATGAGGCTGTCGTTTTCGCTCTGCTGAATGGCGAGTCCCTCCTTGGCCTGGGTCAGGGACGCCTTGGCGCTCTCGAAGTTGTTCTGGCGGTTGGCGTACTCCTCCTCCAGTTCGTTTGAGTCGAGCCGAACCAAGACCTTGCCGTTCTTGACGTCTTCCGGGGTGATGGTGGTCCCTTCCTCCACCATCTCGAGAATGCGCATGTTCCGCTTGACCTCATTCTTGATACTGACCGATTCCGCCGCTTCGACCGTGCCGCTCTCGGTCACCGTGATCAGCAGGTCGCCGCGGGGCACCGTGAAAGTCTCCGGACCGGTGTCGGTCGTTGCCGCCCGGCGGCATCCGACGGCCCAAACGAGCAGCAAGGCCACCAGGGCGGCGCCGCGCCATCGACGGCAACGGGGGGTGGTGTCGTCACGGGAGAGGGAGTCGCTGCAATTTCGTTTCCGATCAAGGAAATACGTCATTTCCGTGCGCCATTCTTTGGCGCGGGTCCGGTCGGGCCCGCGGCTTGAGCCGGCGTCACGCCGAAGTCCGCGGCCCACAGGGTGGCCGGATCCACGGACAGGCGTTCCATGTCGATCAGCAGTCGCAACCAGTCCAGCCGATAACTGACGAGGGCCTGGGTCAGGTTGTTCTCGGTGCGCGTGAGGGCGTCCCTGGCCTCGAGTACGTCTCGCATGTTGACCCGCCCGGCCTGGAAAAGCAATTCCGTGCTTTCGACCCGTTTTCGGGCCAAGTCTACGCTGACCTTCTGAATCCGGTAGTTTTCGGACCCGGTCCGCAAATCGCGCCAGTCTCGCCGGAGGGCGGCTTCGATTTGATCGCGAGTCAGGGCCACGGCGCGCCGGCGTTGTTCGAGGCGGATCAGGGCTCGACGGTAGGCGGCGGTCTCGGCGGTTTTATCCAGGGGCAGGCTGCCGCTGACCCCCGCCGAATAGGCGCCTTGGTCCCATTCGATGCCGGTCAGTTGGCTGCGTGTCGGGCTCGAGGCGTTGGCGCCCAGGACCAGATCGAGTTTGGTGCGCATGGCATCGCGCGTAATCTTGACCGCGCGCTCGGCATCGGCCAATTCGTCGCGGACCGTGGCCAGATCCAGGCGATGGTCCAGGGCTTCGCTCACCGCGGCGGCGAACGCCTCCGGGGGCGGGGGGAGTTTCGAAGCGGCCAAGCGCCCCAAGTCCCGACGGTCCAGTTCGATCAGGACCGACAGCGGCAGCCCGAGTAACTGCTTCAGGCTGTCCTTCCGCGCCTTCAGTGCATTGCGGCGGGTCAGCAGCGCCGATTCCGCGCTGAGTTCATTTTGCCGGGCCTGGTCCACTTGGAATTCAGGCAGACGTCCGGCCTGGGCCATCAGCTCGGAACGTTCCCGGGAGGCCTTGAGGTTCTCGTAGTTCCGCGTGGCCACGTCTACGGCGTCTTGGGCGGAGAGGACTTGGTAGTAGCTCGAGGCCACGTCGAAAGAGAGCTGTTTGCGCTTGCGGACGTAAGCCCGCAGCGCGTAAATCACATTGCGTTCGGCCTGCGTCAAAGGCTCGCGCGCGACCAAGCGTCCGCGTCCGGACAGCAATGGTTGCCGAAGGGTCAAGCCGGCCAGCGACGTAATGTTGACGCTTCGGTCTCCCGTCAGGTAGCGCAGAGTGGTGATTGCCAGGTTCACGCTCAGTCGCGCACCGGTGGCGAACTTTCGGCTCAGGTCCAGGGAACCATCTCCGCTCAGGGAGGTGGAAGGCCCACTCAAGTCGCGCTTCAAGGTCGCCTCGAAACTGTTGCCCGTGTTCCATTCGAAGCCATGGGCCGCCACATACAGAGAGATGGCGCTTTCGTACAGGTTCTCTTTGGCGGTCTGGTATTCTCGACTGTGGCGCGCAGCCAGTTGCAGAGTCCGGCGCAAGTCCAACTTCAGTGGACCGTTGTAGCGTCCTGACTGAGCGGCTTCGTACGCGTCGATGTCCAGGCGTTCCGGTCCTGCCGTGGCCCGAGTGCGCTCCTGGACGGCCTGGAGCACCATTCGACAGCGACGATCGAGCTGCGCAAGCCGGCGCGAAGTGGTGCAACCGGAGAGCAGGAGCGCCGCCGCGGCCGCGACGAACACGGCCACTCCAGCGCTCCGCCAATGACATGGTGTGGTTCTCATACAGTATGTCGCAGAATTGTCCGGACGATTGTACGGCGGCCGGGCACCCTCCCGGGCGCCGGATTGTTCCGAAGTGCTCATTGCGTTGCAAAGCACGGCCCGCTCCGGAACCCGATTCTCGGCCTCGAAAAATGGGCAGGCAGGTGCTCCCGGCCCCGACTTCAGTCGCGGGACCCTCCGTGCGCGGGAGCGGCCTGAGCAAGTTCCCCGGAGAAAACCCCGGGACGGGCCAAAGAAGAAAGCCGACGGTCCCCACCGAAGACCGGTCGGCCCGGTACAGAAGCGCTTGCGCCTTTTCGCGTCCGCCTCGGCGTGCGGCGCCCCGGCGCAGATCGAGCCTGAGTGCACTGTAAGAAAAAACGCCTTGAGGCCGGACAATATTGGACCGCAACAGTGCGTTTCCTTGTTCGTGCCCGGCCGCAGGGCAATGGGCCGGGCCGGGCGGGGTCCTCCGGCTCCGGGGAATGCCGCCGGTGCGGGACCGCACGCCTGGCGGCGGCCGTCCAGCCTGATTCATTCCCGAACTTCGTCGTGAGATGGCGCAGCTTGCACGGATTCAAGTCATTGCGTCGAACGCTGGACGGGGACGTGCAGAACCAGCGCCTTGGTCGGTAAGCGGCGGCAATGTTTTGAAAGCGTGCGAGATGCGTCCCCGCAACTGACGGCTCATGCGTTTTTCAGATCAGGTCGCTTGCCCCACAAGGGCGACCGGTTGTGCGCCTGTTGTGTCTCTTTGGCGTTCCAGGTTCCCCGGTGTACAGTATCCGGAACATCTCGGAATTGTTTGGACGGTTTTCTTGCCGCGATTCTTTCATGGACTTCGTCGCGATAGGTCGTCGTTCATACGGATTCAGCTCATTGCGGTGAACGACGGGCAAGGCGGTGTTGAAACGCCGCCTCGGTCAGTGGCACTGTTCTGAACGTGTGCGAGATGCGTCCTCGCAGCAAATACCGTTTATTCAGGTTAGAGGGAGCCCGGCCACAAAGGGTGCGTGGCCGCACGCGAATGCGGTTTTGGGTGAGATCTCGTTCCCGCCAAGCGGGATTCGGCCTGTCTGCGTGCCTTGCGTAGACAGGCGATGCTGCCTTCAGCGGTAATCCCGCTCGGCGGGAGGCGGAAACGGCGAAAGATCGTCCGAGAGCGTTTGCGCCCTTCCATCTTCGTCCCGTGCCTGGGGGACTACGGTGGACAGGTCGGGTTGGGGCGGAGGGCGGCCTTCCTCCGTCCCGGCGGCGGTTGTGGGACCCTCGGGTAGCACGTCACGCCTCCTTTGCGGTCGGGCTCCAGCGGTTGCCGGTTCGCCTGCGTCCCGGAATTGGCCGAGACAATCCATCGGCCCAACTGTTCGGAAGTCCGCGAGAGCCATCAAGCCAGGGCGGTTGGTGCGCAGGCCCCGTCACGCCCCGCGATTTTTCGACGGCATGTCGCGGACAGGGGAGGGCGCGGCGCACGGCGGGCCGGTTTCCGGTTCGCACCGCTTCAATCGGGGAACAGAGAATGACTGAAACGAGCGACCGGGCCCCGGGGCCCGAGGTGACAAACACCGCCGACCAGCGCGCTCAGCGCATCCGCAAATTGCACGAACTCCGCCGGAATGGGATCGAACCCTACGGACATCGCGTTGACGGGCTCGCGTCGACCGTTGCGGCACGGCGGGCGTTCGAGGGCGCGGACGGGGAAGACGGCGGCCCGGAAGTCCGGGTCGCCGGGCGTCTCACCGCGCTGCGAGTGATGGGAAAATCCGCTTTCGCCGACGTCAAAGACGAGTCCGGCCGCCTCCAGGTTTATGCCCAGCGAAACAGTTTGGGCGAGGAGGCATACGGCCTGTTCCGGAAGCTCGATCTAGGTGATATCATCACCGTGAGCGGCCCACTTTTCCGAACGCGTATGGGGGAGGTGACCGTCCGCGTCAATGAGTTTGAACTGCTGGCCAAAGCCCTGCGTCCGCTTCCCGAAAAATGGCACGGTTTGACCGATATCGAGCAGCGATATCGGCAGCGGTATCTGGATCTGGCGGTCAACGACCGGGTGAAAGAGGTTTTCCGTCTGCGCTCGCGCATCATTCGCGAACTCCGCAGGTTCTTTGAGGAACATGGGTTCCTCGAGATGGAAACGCCCATGCTGCAGCCCATTCCGGGCGGTGCCGCTGCGCGCCCGTTTCAGACGCATTACGCCGCGCTGGATTGCCCCATGTACCTGCGGATCGCTCCGGAACTCTACCTCAAGCGCCTGCTCGTCGGCGGGTTCGAGCGGGTTTTCGAGCTGAATCGGAATTTTCGCAACGAGGGGCTTTCCCGCCGGCACAATCCCGAATTCACCATGATCGAGGCGTACCAGGCCTACGGCGACTGCCGGACCATGATGGCGTTTGTCGAGGAGATGATCGAAACCGTGGCCCGGCGCGTTCTCGGGACGACCACCGTCCGCAACGCCGACGGCGTCGAGATCGAGTTCGCCCGCCCGTGGCGTCGCATCGAATACCGCGACCTGGTCCGCGAACGGATGGGCGCGGACTGGTTTGAGCTCGATGCGTCGGAAAAGAAGCGGCGCGCCGCCGAGATCGGGGTCGAAACGACGCCGGAAATGAGCGATGTCGAGGTCACCCACGAGATCTACGAGAAACGGATTGAAGCTACGCTGATTCAACCGACCTTCGTCACCCGTCTGCCCGCCCATCTGGTGCCCTTGGCACGCCAGTGCGCCGATGATTCGGATTTGGTCGACGTGTACGAATTGGAGATTAACGGCCAGGAGATATCGCCCGGTTACTCGGAGCTGAACGACCCGCTCGAACAGAGGCGGCGCTTCGAAGACCAGGCGGCTCGAGTCCGGAACACCGTCGAGGCCGAGAGCGGCCGGATCGATGAGGACTTCCTGGTCGCACTCGAGCATGGAATGCCGCCCGCCGGGGGGATCGGGCTCGGAGTGGATCGCCTGGTGATGGTTCTCACGGGCGCTTCTTCCATCCGGGACGTGATCCTCTTTCCTCAGATGCGCCCCCGGTCCGTACCGGGATGAACCCCCTCCCGACCCCCGCCCACCCGGCGCGGGCAGGCCTGAGCCGAGATCCCACACATGCCGAAATTCATTATCCAAGACAGTTCCGGCATTCGCCGGGAATTCCCCTTGCCCACGGGCATGACCACCATCGGACGCAGTCCCGACAATATCCTGGTCCTCGAAAACCCCGGTGTGTCGAGACAGCACGCCCGTGTGACCGTGGCCGACGACGGTTCGGTCGTCGTCGAAGACTTGCAAAGCCACAACGGGACTTTTCTCAACGGGCAGCCCGTGTCCGGTCCCACCCCCCTCAAGCACCGGGACGTGCTTCAGGCCGGCGCCACTGTGCTGGTCTATGATGAATTCGACACCGATGGCGGCACCCGAGCCTGCCAGGATGGGCCGCCCACGTACGACCTCGATTTTCTCCGGGCGACCATGGAGAGCCTGGTGGCCAACGTGGGGCGCGTGCTCCGCGGTAAAGACGAGGTGATCCGCATGGTCGTGATGGGACTGGTCAGTGACGGCCATGTCCTGATCGAAGACGTCCCCGGCGTCGGCAAGACCATGCTGGCGCGCGCCCTTGCCAAGTCGTTGCGCGGCGACTACAAACGCATCCAATTCACGCCCGACATGCTCCCCACCGACATCACCGGTGTCAACGTTTACGACGAACGTACCAACGGGTTCGTGTTTACGCCGGGGCCCATATTCGCAAATGTCGTTCTGGCCGACGAAATCAACCGGGGAACGCCTCGGACCCAGTCCAGCCTGCTCGAGTGCATGTCGGAGGCCATGGTCACCGTGGACGGCCTGCCCCACGTGTTGCCCAAGCCGTTTTTCGTGGTGGCCACTCAGAACCCGGTGGATTTCCACGGGACGTACCCGCTGCCCGAGGCCCAGCTCGACCGATTCCTCATGCGGCTTCGCATGGGATACCCGGAGGCCGCCGTCGAACAGGATATCCTGACCAGTCAGGCCGAGCGACACCCCATCAACGACATTACCTACGTGGTTCGCTCGACCGACATTGTCCAATGCCAGGCCCTGGTGCGGACGATTCATGTTTCCGACCGTGTAAAAGACTTCATCGTCGCTCTCGCCCAAGCGACCCGCGAGCACACGGCCCTGGCCTACGGTTGCAGTCCCCGAGGGTCCCTGGCCCTGATGCGCGTGGCCCAGACTCGGGCCGTTTTCCAGGGGCGCGATTACGTGCTCCCGGCCGACGTCCGCGACGTGGCCCGGGCCGTGCTCAGCCATCGGCTACCCCTCAAGTTCCAGGCGCGCGCGCAATGGTCGGATTCCGAAGAGGTTGTGGAGGGGATTCTGAACAGTTTGCCGATCGAGAAATGGGAGAAAGCGTGAGTGCGGATCATCCGGCCGACAACCCGGGGGTGGGCCGTCGCTGCGGGGGCCGTGATCTGGTTCGCCGTCGCCGTGGTGAACCGCAGTTTCCTGCCATTCCTGCTGGCGGCCGGTTGCGCGGCGCTTGTTCTCACCAGCTTCGGAGCGGCTCTGCTGTCCACGCGGCGCGTTTCCCTCGAACGCGGTCCCATCGGCGAAGCGGCCGCGGGTCGGGGGGTTTCCATGCCGTTGCTGATAGAGAACCGGGCCAACCGAGTGCGGCAGGCTTTTCTCATCGTTGAAGATTGCCCTTTCAGCCTCGAGTGCCGTCAAACGGTCGTGGCGCCGTCGCTCGGTCCGCGGGAGCGTCGAATGATTCCGCGCCGTATTCTGGCCATGAAGCGCGGGGACTACATGCTCGACCGCGTCGTCTTGCGGGGAGGCGACCCGGCGGGTCTGTTTCTCTGTGAACGTCGCTTTTCTTTGCCACGCAAGGTGTTGGTCCTCCCTGGGATCGAACCGTTGCCGGAACTCAATATCCGCCGTCGTCGCGCTGTGGTCGCCCCGACAGGAACGCCTTTCGGCGCCGCGGGGAGCAGCCAGGAGTTTTACGGCGTCCGCGAGTACAACGCCAGCGACGGGATGCGGCACATTCATTGGAAAAGCAGCGCGCGGTTGGGGCGGCTGATGGTCCGGGAGTTCGAGCGGCACGCCGTGGCTTCGGTGGCCATACTTCTGGATGCAGAGGCCCGGTACGTCAGCGGGCGGTCCTACTGGTCGAACCTCGAATACCAGGTGCGGGCCGCGGCCAGCATCTGCCGGCACGCCGCCGGCCTCTACTGCCAAACCGCGTTCGCGACCGGCGGGGAACGGGAATTCATCCTCCCGCCCATGTTGTCCGCCCAAGCCGAGTGGGACGTGCTTCGTTGCCTGGCGGCCCTCCGTCCCGGCCCGGCCCCCCTGGCTCCGGCGGCCCTCCGCTTGGGAGAACATTTGCCGCCGGACAGCACCGTGTTCTGCTTGAGCCTCTCGGAGGACGAGGAATTACGGCGCGCCCTCGACGTACTCGCCGAGCACGGCATGGGCGTCCGATGGTTCTGTGCGGCCCCGGAAAGTTTTCGGAATGAACGGCGGTTGCCCGATCGCCGCTTGAATCGGTCGGCCCCGAACCGCAAGCGGTCTCCGGGTCGGCCGGAACCCGTCCTCCTCGCTCCGGGCCTCCCCTTGAGACGCGTGTTGAGCGATGTTTCGTAATACCCCACATTTTCACGGGCGCCACCGGGCGCGAGTGATTCCGGTTTTCCGCCAGATCGGTATCGTGGTCCTGGTTGAACTCGGTGTGGTCTGCGCGCTCTGGGGGCGCGGCGATCCCGCCCTCACCCTGGGGTTGATGATTGCGTTTCCGGTTGTGGCGCTGTCGGGCCGGCTTCCGATGCGTTTTTTGCCCGACAGCTTTCGGCGTGCTCTTCAGGTTCTCTTGGCTGCCGGAGGACTCTGGTGGTGCTACGGCCGTCTCGGGCGCGTTCCGTCGGACCTTGCCCTGGGGGAGACATTGGGCATTCTTCTTCTCCCGTTGCTCCTTCGGGCCAACCAGCGGGAATACGCGCTGGCGGTCCTGTTGGCTGCTGTCCTGGCGGGATACGGCGGGGTTGGCGCCCCCGGTCCCGCATACCTGCCCGCGGCCTTGGTGTTCGTGGTGGTGGTGCTCCTCCTGTCGTACGCCTCTCGAACCGCCGGACTCGGCGCCCCGATTCCGCCGGCTGGGACGACGGGGACATACGGCAGTCTCGACCGGGGCGTGCGAAACCGGCCGGGACTGTTCGCCGTTTTGCACCTGGGGATCTTCCTGGCCGGTTGGTTCGCGCTGGCGGTGCTGCTTCCCCAGCCGGTGCGCCCGTCCGTCGGCTTGGCGCCCGTCAGTTATCCCGCCTGGCAACGCATCGAGTTCTTTCGGTTCTGGAAACCGCGAGCGCGCACACCGGAAGAAGCCCCCGGGCAGCGCGGCCCCTCGGACTTGACTGATCATGGTACGCCCGGCGAGGCGGGGCGGGAGCGGGGCCGGCTCACTCCGGAATGGGTCGGGCGGAATACCATCAGCTCCGTTCAAGGCGCCGGACGCGCTGCGGCCGGACAGGACTTGGTCTTTCGGGTCAGATGCAATGCCAAGTTCTACTGGCTGGCACGACTGTACGACGTGTACGACGGACAGACTTGGCGGACGTCACGGGAACTTGAACGTTCGCCCCGCGCCGTGCTCCGTCGGCCCATCCCGCGGAACACTGTCGGCGTGGAACAGAACTTTACGGTCGAAAAAGTCGTTTCTCCCCGCCTTTTCGCCGCATTCAGGATGAACCAGATTTGGTGGGACCCGACCTCGACGCAGGGCGCCTCTAGCATCGCGGCGGTCCCTATCCGGCGAACCTGGGCCGGGGCCACCCTTCGGCGCGGCGAAACGCCCGCCACGCCGTTCCAGTATACGTGCGTGTCTGCCGTGGCCTTCCGGCCCGACCCGCAGGGGACGGCGGTCTGGTACGACCCGCTGCCCAGGGAACACTATCTGCGTTTGCCCAAACATGCCGTCGGCGAACAAGTCCGGCAATTGGCCGCCGAGATCACCGCGGACGCCGCGTCCGATCTCGAGAAAGCCACGGCATTGCGCAATTACTTGCGAGAGAATTACACTTATACTCTTGAGCCCACCGCACCGCCGCCGGGACGGGGACCACTGGAGTACTTCCTGCTCGAATCGCGACGGGGGTATTGCATTCATTTCGCCGAGGCGCTGACGGTCATGGCTCGGAGCACGGGCCTGCCTGCCCGAGTTGCGGCCGGCTATGCGCCGGGCAACTTCAACCTGGTGACCAAGTGTTTCGAAGTGTATGAATACCACGCACATGCCTGGGCGCAGATATTCGTCCAGCCCTACGGTTGGCTCACTTTCGACGGCGTGCCGCCGGCCGCGCTTTCTCTCAGGACCGTGCCCCGCCTGCTGGGCGCTTTCCAGGACCCGTTCGGCGACCAATGGAGCCTCCGCACCCCCGAGCTGGCGGCCGCGACCATGGTGCAGGGCGGCGAGGACGAAGTGGTTGCGGGCGCTCGAAAGGACGCCGAGGAAGGGGCGGTTTCTCGTTTGGTGGGAAGTTTTTTTGAGCGGACCCAAGAGATTCGGGATGCGGCCGCCGGCCCCGGTGGGGTCCCGGCAGCCGTACGTGCCGCCGGCGCCGCCGCTCGGGACGCCCTTGACGCCCTCTGGAAACGACTTGCGGGAGGGATCTCGCAGTGGTGGCGGCACGCGGGAAGCCGCGTGGGGCGGCTCGTCCGAGGCGTGACCGCATTCGTTCGCGGACTTTCCCCGTGGACGCGCGGCGTCGCCGCGTTCAGTCTTTTGCTTGTCGCCGGACTTGTGGTCCAGAAGGAGAGGGTGCGGCGGACCTGGGCCCGCATCTACCGGCGTTACCGTATTCGGCGACTGCGGCGCGAGCTGCGACGGGTCTATCCGTTGCGGACACCGCAAACCGTTTTTCTGGCGGCCGAAATGGCCGGGGAACTGCTCTGTTTGCGCGGATATCGTCGCCCGCCGGGAATGGACATCGGCGAATACGCCGACTGGCTCCACCGCCGCCGTCAGGGGATCGGCGCCGAATACGAAAAGATCGCCGCCGCCGTTCGGACGGCACTGTTCAGTCCCCGTGAGGTCGCCGACCGCCAAGTTGAGGAGGTATTTCAAGCCGCCATGCGCATCCATGCCGCCCTGGGTACGCGTTTCAGGTGAGCGATGTGGGTGCACGCCTCGAATCCGAAGTCCGACTGTCGCCGCATGTTTCGAGAGGACCATACTGATGATTCGCAACCGAGGTTCGACAAGACCGGAAAGAAGTCTTTTTCCGGGGCGCTGCATTCGGCGGGGGATGCTCGCCGCGCTCCTGGTGGCCGTCGTGTCCGGGAGCGGACATTGTGCCGCTCCAACGGATTCGCGGGGAGAACGTATTGCGTTGCTGGTGGAGTTCGTCCAGCAGCGTCTCGGTCCCAACACGGTGTGCACCGGGTCGGTCTCCGCGGTCGGGGCCCGGGTGGAAACCGTCCGTCCGATGCTTTTCGAGCCGGGTGATCGAGTTTCGGAGAATTCCTGGGTCTGCCGAACCTGGGGGACGCGGGCGCGGCCGGGCAAGCGGCGGCGGGTGTTGGTCATGAGGCGGAACAAGGGTATTTGGGTCTCCCTGGGGAAGGTCGCCGAAACCGGGCGCGTCCGGTTTGTTTCCGAGCAGGGCGAGTTTTCCGTCGATTTGGCCCGGATGACTGCAGAGGGGACGGCGACGTTCCTCGATGGACGTTTTCGCGTCCAGCGCGTGCCGGCGGCGGTTCAGCTCAGTGACGCCGGGAGCCAGGACGAATTCCCCGGGATCGCCTGCACCGCGGACGGACGTGTCTGGGCCGCGTGGCAATCCTGGGACGGCAAGAACGATGTCTTGCTCTGGGCCGTGCGGGACCCGCGCGGCGTCTGGTCTCGCCCCGCACCCCTGACGGAACACCGGGGTGATTTTTTTCGGGTCGTGCTGGCGCCCGCCGGCAAAGCCGGAGTTTGGGCGGTCTGGTCTGAGAACCGAGATGGCCGGTGGGACCTCTGGGCCGCGCGCAGGGACCGAGACAAGTGGAGTCGGCCCGTGCAGTTGACCCGTTCGCCGGGGAGCGATTTCAACCACAAACTCGCCGCGGGCCGCGACGGCGGGGTGCGGCTCGTCTGGCAGGCGGAACAGGACGGGCAGTACGACATCCTCATGGGGGAGCTTACCGTGGGGGGGCTGCGTGAGGTTCGTTCGGTCACCACGGACCCCGGGGACGATTGGGGCCCGTCCGTCGCCGTCGGTCCGGACGGCCGCCTGGCTGTTGTCTGGGATTCCTATCGGAACGGCAGCTTCGACGTATTCCTTCGGGTGTATCCCCCGGGCGGGGCCGCCCCTTCGAAGCCGATCCTTGTGGCCGGGACGCCTCGACGCGAAGCCCATGCAACGGCGGCCTACGCTCCCGACGGACGTCTCTGGGTGGCCTGGGACGACGGCGGGCCGAATTGGGGGAAACACGGCAAACCCCGGCCCGCAATTCATCGCACGCGCCGCCTCGGTCTCGTCTGCCTGAGCAACGGCAGGCGCCTGGCGCCGACAGCCTCTCTCCGGGCGGCGCTCGGTCCCGACTTGCGGGGGATGTGGGAACTTCCCGAACTGACCGTCGATTCCATGGGGCGCCCCGTCCTGTTCGCACGTCACCTCTCCGCCATTATTCGATGGAACGCGCGAACGGGCGGGAA
Source organism: Kiritimatiellota bacterium (assembly GCA_013151865.1). GTDB lineage: Bacteria > Verrucomicrobiota > Lentisphaeria > Oligosphaerales > JAADHN01 > JAADHN01. Next base: position 11,836 of record JAADHN010000005.1, on the reverse strand, counting down.
GGTCCGACAGAGCCGCGGCATTTGGGCAACGTTTGTCACACGGTACGATGGGGGGGCATGGAGCCGGCCCGCGCTCCTGCTCGGCAGCGGGGGGCGAAACGACCAACGCCTCAGTCGGGCGTGGGGGCCGGACGGGAGGCTTTGGGTCGCATACCCGGGTGACGGGCGGCACGTCGAAAAAGCCGAAGTCCCCATCAATAACAACGTGTGGGTTGCGACCGTTCCCCTGGCGAAACAGGCCGTCGCGCTCGAACTGACGCCGGAACAGCCGGAACAGCCGGCGGGCGACATCAATGAACCCAAACGCGCCCCATATACCATTCGGGCCGGCGGAAAGCAGTACCGGCTCCTTTTCGGCGACCTCCATCGGCACACCGATATTTCACGGTGCGGCATGACTCGTGACGGGTCTCTGTTGGAGACGTATCGGTACGCGTTGAATGCCGTCCGGCTCGACTTCCTCGGGATTTCGGATCACGATCAGGACATCCTCGAACACCGGTATGACCGCAAGCCCCGGCCGCTGCAGGAGTACATGTGGTGGCGATCCGAGAAGCTCTGCGATCTCTTCTATATCCGCGACCGCTTTACGCCCATCTACGGCTACGAGCACGGCGGCTCGATGCGGGTGCGCGGCGGACACAAGAACGTCATGTACGTCAAACGGGGAGAACCGTGCCTCGAGGACGACGCCCCCGCCGATCTTTTCCGGGCCTTGAAGGGCCGGAACGCCGTGGTCATTCCGCACCAGTTGGCCGACGGAGCGGCCGCCACCGATTGGAGCCGTTGGGACCCCCGGTGGGAACCCGTGGCCGAGATGTTCCAGGCCCGGGGCTCTTACGAATTCCTCGGCGCGCCCCGCGAAGCCCGGGTCAAACTGCCTGGGCACTATGTGTGGGACGCTCTGGCCAAAGGCGTGAAGGTGGGGCTGATCGCCAGTTCCGATCACGGCCTGACCCACGGCGCTTATGCCTGCGTTTACGCAAAAGACCACTCCCGGCAAGCCATACTCGAGGCCTTGCGCGCCCGCCGTACGTATGCCGCCACCGAGGTGATTGTGCTCGATTTCCGGATGGGACCGGCAGTCATGGGACAGGAAGTGGAGATCGCGGGCGCTCCGCGGTTCCAGGCGACGGTCATCGCTCCCCGCGAGATTCGGCGGATCGAGATTGTCCGCAACAATGAGTTCATTTACAGCACAGACCCCGCCGGCAACCGACACAGTCTCGAATTCGAGGACGCCGCTCTCCCGGCCGGCGGCAAAGCCTATTACTATTTGCGCTGCATCCAGGAAGACGGGGAGATGGCTTGGTCTTCCCCCATCTGGGTGACTCGAAAGTAGCTCCCTGCGGTCTCGATCTTTCGGAATAGGGTCTGTCGCATCCGCCTTGGCACAACCGCGACGAGACGCGTCGGCGATTCGTGCGACAGCCGGTTGAGAACGACCGAGCCAAGCCCTGCGGTGTTTCGAGCAACAGGAAAGGCTGGGACAGTGGCATTTCTTTGGTCCAAAATGGGGTGCAATCATGCGGCGGCAACAGCCGCTTGTGCGGCGACGGCCCCAAGTGCGGCCGACGGCGGGCTCGTGCGGGAGCCGCGATTCGAAGCGACCGGCGGAGAGGCGCCGAGGGCTTGGGTGCCGCGCCCCCCGGCCTGGAGGGCGGCCGCGTGCCGTGTCGGACCGGCGCCGGAGGGCGGCCTCGTCTTCGACGCACCGGGCCGTCCCTGGAGCGTTATGCGCGTCGAACAACGCATCGAGGGCGTTGAGGCGGGACAGTGGTACGGCATGACCGGCTCGGGACGGCTGTGCGGCGTTCCGAACCCGCGGCAATCGCTGATGATGCGTGTGACCTGGCTCGAAGGAGAGCGCGAACTCCATCCTGCCGGGATGTTGGTGCGGGGGCCGTTCGTGCACGACGGTGCGTTCGAGTTCCGCGACGTGCTGCAGGCGCCCGAGGGGGCCGACGCTGCACGCCTCGCTCTGGATGTCAAGTGGCTCAAAGGCGGCCGTTGCGTCTGGCAGTTCGCGGGGATGACTCCGGGGTCGCCCCCCGCGCCGCGACAGGTGCGGGTCGGGACGGTGTGGCTGATACCACGGGACAGCACGCCCGAGCGGAACCTGGATCTGTTTTGCGCCCAGGTGGACGCGGCCGGCGAGGCGGGAGTGGACATCGTCTGCCTGCCGGAAACCCTCACCGTGCCCGGCACGGGGAAGCGGGCTTGGGACTGTGCCGAACCGATTCCCGGTCCGTCTACGGCCCGCCTGGGCGAAGCGGCGCGGCGTAACCGCCTTTGGGTTGTGGCGGGGTTGCCCGAGGTCCGCGGTGAGACGCTGTACAACACGGCCGTGTTGCTCGACCGGGAGGGGCGCGTCGCCGGCTGTTATCGCAAGGTGCACCTGCCGCGCGAAGAATGGCTGCAAGGGATCACGCCCGGTACGGAATACCCCGTGTTCGAAACCGATTTCGGTATCATTGCCATGGCCATCTGTTACGACTGGTTTTTCCCGGAGGCCACCGCCTGCTTCGCCATGCGCGGCGCCGAAATGGTATTCGCTCCCACCTGGGGCAACACGTGGCCGGACCGGGACGGACGGGTCGAGGGGGAGACCACGTTTCGCGTCCGCGCCCGGGACAACGGCGTGTACATGGTACCGTCGGTCTACAGCGGCAACAGTCTGGTCATCGACCGGCTCGGGCGCATCCTGGCCTCCAGCGACGGCCGGGAGGGGTTGGTGACGGCCGACGTCGAGTTGGGCGCCCGTCCGGTCCTGCCGTGGGTCGGGGAATGGCGCGCCATCGGCCCGCGAGACCGTATGCCGGAAACGTACGAGGCCATGACTTCGCGCCCGCCGCCGGCGTTCTGAATTCCCGGGGCCTGTGCACAAGCCGCAGACCGAGCGTGAAATGGTGCACCGGGGGCCGACACGCCGACGATTTGCGGGTGAATTCGACGCAAAGAGTCGTCGGAGGTGCAGGGGTTTACAATGCGTCTGAGAATTGTCCCAACGATTTTGCAGAGCCTGCGGGTTGGCCCGCGCTCCGGATTGTTCCGAGACGATCGGTAAACGCCTGCGAAAAACGGTATGGCAAGAGAAGGAGCCCCCGCATCATGTTTCGGACGAATCGAAACACCACATTTCTCATCGCAATCGCCATGTTCATCGTCGGCGACATACCGGCCCGATCCGCCGCGGACCCCGCGACGGGACAGCCGTTGATCCGCATCAAGCCGGGCCAGTATCGACTGCTGGACCGGCCCTTGGCCCGGATCGGCTTTCGCCTGTACGACCACGGGGGCCCGGTGTTTCTCGGCATGGGCTGGCGCGGCGAGGACCCGGCCACCGGTGTTCAGTTCCGCATGGTTTCCAGCAATCAGGGCAGGCCCGTCTGGTTCGCGCATTGTCCGTGGCGGAAAGGACCGGGCCTGACCTTCGCGAATTTCCGACTTGACTTGCCGCCGGTGAAACCGATTCGGTTGGTCATCAGCGTCGGTATCCGGGAAGACGCACCCCACAGCGACGGCGTGGACTATATCGTGACGGTGGACGGCAGCGAGGTTTTCAGGAAGCTGTGCAAATGGAAGGGGCTGCGCGAACTCCGCATCGATTTGGACCGCTACGCCGGCCGTCGCATCCTGCTCCAGCTCGCGGTGGATCCCGGTCCCGCCCGCAATACGACCGACGACTGGGCACTCTGGGGCAAGGCGGACATCGAGGCCGGGACCCCGGAGCAGATCGCCGCCGCGCGCCGGGCCGCGGAACAGGAGATCGCGGAACGCCGGCGCAAAGACTTCTCTCGGGCCGCCGAGTTCGCAGCCGAAGACCTTGCCCCCGTGTCGGGCCCGGGAGCGCGCGGAGTGTGCCCGTCTACGTTTGAGAAGGTCGAAAACACGGTCCGCCGTCGGGGCGACACGGTGGTGTTCACGGCCCGGGACCGGCGCGACGATCTTGCGTTCGAACTGCACCCGGCCGCCGGTCCGACGGCGGCCCTGACGGTACGCAGTCACGGAACGGTCATGAAGCCGCCGCCGTTCGCGGGCTCGATGCGGTTCGGCCCGAAGTACACCGGTCCCCTCCCGCCGCGGTTCGAGGCCATGCATCTCGATGCCGAAATCGGCGTCCTCGAATGCACGTACTCGGTCGCTGCCGGCAAATCTGCGTACTCCGCGGCGCGCCTGCAAGTGCGCTGGGGCCTCCAGGGCAAGTCGCTGCAAATCGAGTTCCGAGCTCCGGCCGGGGTGTTTACCGGCGTCAATATGACGGTACTCGGCGACCAGACCGTGACCGCGCCTCTTGGTCCGGCGGTGCAGTACCGCGAACGCGAGGCGCTGTACCTGGCCGTGGCCGGCGACCTGTGGCACTCGAACGCGTCGAAGATCGGGAGCACGGGAAGTACGTATGTGCGTCTGACCGACGGCCGCCACAACCCGCTGCACGACGTGTTCTACCTGACCCTCAGCAGCCGGTACGAAGAAGTCCTGCCGAACACTCCATACCCGCCGTCGCCGTTCCTGGACGATCTCTCCCACCGTGTGATTCTGGATGTATGGAGCGGGAACTTCGCCGACGACGCCCTTTGGCTGCGTCAAATGGCAGAATACGGCCTGGATCACTTCGTCATTATCAAGCATGTGTGGCAGCGCGACGGCTACGACAGGACATATCCAAACACTCTGCCCGCCAATGCGGGGCAGGGCGGGGACGCGGGGCTGCGGGCGCTGGCCCAGACCGCCATCGGCCTCGGGCACCGCTTTTGTGTACACGAGAATTATTACGACTATTACCCGAGCGCCGAGGATTTCCGCGAAGAAGATTGCGCGCTCAATCCCGACGGGTCCAAGGAGAAAGGATGGCAGGGCAGCTCGGTCAAAGCCTGGTTCCTCAAGTCTTCCAAACTCATGGACTATGTCAGAAAATTCAGCCCTGAGATTCGCCGCCGATACGGCTGCAATGCCGCCTATCACGACATCATGCCGACCGGTCACATAGACTATGACGCCCGTGCACCCGGCGCCGGCATGATCCGTTACACCCATTCCGTTACGCGGCAACTGGTAGAATTCGATCACGCCCTGTACGGCGGGCCGGTGCTGTTCGAGGGGCTCGGCACGACCCTTGCCGGACTCTACGACGGCGGCACCAGCGGACCGCATGATGAAGAGCACATGCCCGTGGCCGTGACCCCGGAACTGATTGTCGTACACCCGAAACAGTCGAACCACGGCATGAGTTACTACGAGCGCTGGCTCGAATGGGGCTACGGGTCGGGCTGGAGCAGCTATGTGATGACGAGCCGCGAACGGGACCACTACCGTGCCATGACCATAGCCTTCGGACGCACGGGCTTCATCGGTCACCAACTCATGAAAGCACCCCACGAGGTCGTCCGTGAGTACTACCTCTTCCAGGCGTTCGGACGGGCCTACACCGGCAGGCGCGTGACGCATATCCGTTACGAAGGCGACCGTCCCGGACAATGGCTGGACGCCGGGACCGCGTCCCGCTACAACCGGCTCCGGCGCCTGTGGGTGACGTATGAAGGCGACCGGCACGTGTATGTCAATCTCGCCCCGGAGGATTGGCACGTGGCCGGCCATGTGCTGCCGCAGTACGGCTCGATGACGCTTGGACCGCGAAGCGAGGCCTGGACCGCGCGGATCGACGGGCACATCGCGGACTTCGCGCGTTTCGACAACGTGGTGTATGCCGATGCGCGTTCGCACTGGTGGCATCCCACGGTGGACCCCCATCCCATTCAGGCCCGGGCCGTCCGGTTCAAAGATCTGGGCGGCGGCCGTTTTCAAATCGGCGTCGAGTGGATTCCGTCCCGAAAGATCGAGCGTGATTTGCTGGTGTTCTGGCACTTCCGCAACCGTCGCGGCATCCGGTTCCAGAACGATCACTGGTCCAGTCTCCGCACGCCCGAATGGAAGCCGGGCGCCCCGCTTCTGGACGGACCGCATACTTTCACGCTGCCGGCCCGCGGGGAAGGGCGCTACCAATTCGTGGTGGGGTTGTACAACAAAGAAGGACGTGAACCGCTGTACGGCAAGAGCACCGAACTCTTTCTCGGCACGGTCAACGTGGAACGCGACCGCGAGGGCCGGGTCCGTACCGTCCGGTTCGAGACGTCCACGCATCCCCTGGGGCCCGGCGCCGATCCCGCACAGTACGCCGCACATAACAACAGCGACCGCGCTGTGCTTGACTTCGGAGAGATCGCCACGAACGGAGCCGTGGTCCTCCGAAGTGACGGCGGGCAGCGCCTGCTCATTCCTGTCCCGCTCGGCGCGGTGTTCGATGTCGGTCTGCACAGGGCCGCGAAGGTCGTTGCCGAGGACGACGCGGGCAGGAAACTGGCCGTCGTGCCCGTCGAGCACCGCGACGGCCGTACCTGGTTCCGCACCGCCCCGTCCCAGGCCCGCCGGTTTCGTGTGTTACCGAAGTAGGTTCGACGGGCGGGACTTCACCGCGCCGGTTTCGGTCGTTCCGCACGCTCGGAAAGGGCAATGACTCACCGTAGAGAGAGCACAGAGGACATAGAGGCAATGGGGAGGAGGGCGTCCTTCACGCGGTTTGTTCCCGGCCATGCGCGTTCATCGGCGCCCCTCCGTGGTTCCGTCTGCGCTCAGTAGGCGTTGCGGCGAAGCCGCTGCAGTTCCTGGAGTCCCCTCAATTCCCGGAATGTGCTCAGCCTTGCCGTGCGTCAACTCTTTTTGTCGCCCCACCGTGTTCCCGTTCTGCCCCGCCGTCCTCCACGTTCCGGGGCTCTCATTTCCGGCGGGCGAGACGCGCGATCTCGTCGGGGCTGAGACACCGGCGATACACGCGGAACTCGTCCAGATCGCCGTTCCATGGCCAGCCACGGTGCGGCGGATGGCAGCCCAGGCCCCCTCGGAACTCATCGAGCTTCGGCAGGGGATATGGGCCGACCTTGCGCACGACACGCTTGCCATTCACATACAAAGAACGTTCGTCGCGATTCCAAGTGAGGCACAGGTGGGTCCAACGCCCGCGTGTCAAGGGCGATGGGATTCGGGCGAACGCGCCGGCCCGGCCCGCGCATCGGGCATAAAGATGGCGGCCGTGGATATACAGGCCGATTTCGTCGTAGCCGTCGGGCAGTCCGTTGCCGTCGGTCTGCATGATGTAAAAAAGCACGTGGTAGCCTTTCCACTGGTCCGACGGCACGTCTTTCGCGGCGAAGGCCGGCCGGGCCCAGACCGCAATGCTGCCTTGCGCCGGTTGCGTGCCCAGCAGGTCCGCCCCGGACGGAAGGATCACGGCGGCATGTTCGGAAATGCGCAACGCTTGCCCGGACACACCCGGGACGCGCTTGGCGCGCACCACTGTGCCGTGCATGCCGTTGCCGGACAGGTCCGCCGCAAAGGGGAGCCTGTTGTCGAATGCGTAGCTGAGGACCAGGCCCGACTCGGGGTGTGGTTCCGGCCAGATCCACGCTGTCGCGGCGACCGCGGCGGAAACGGCGCCGTTTGATGATTCGTCGGGGACGCCGGCCAGGTCAACACCCGGACGGAATCGAGGCCGCCCCGTGATTCTCGGCTCGTGACCGAGCGCTTTCACAATGCGTTCGAGCAGATCGGACATGTCGGCTCGGGCGGCGAGGTATGCCTGTGGGTCGGGATTGTATGATTTGTAGGAGTGCACAACCTGATCGTCGATGGCCAGCAAAGCCGCGGCTTTCTGGAGCAGGTCGGGCTCGATCTTCTTTTTGCGGAGTTCGCGCACACCCGCTTCGAGCAAGCAGAAGACTTCGTAATCTTCCAGACCGTCGCGCAGGCATTCCCAACGGATCGAGTCCACCGGCTTGCCGTTCCGCCCGGGATACAGCAGCGAGCCGTCGCCGTTGGCGCCGGGAAATGTCTGGGCGCTTCGCCAGGGATCGGAACGAGTCCACGCGGTCACGCTCCAGTAGAGCATGCCGTCCAGATCGTGCTTCCAGGTCATCCACGGCCATACGCGGCAGTCGAGCGCGGGGTAATCCACCCACACGTTGGGGTATGGGTGGCGCGTGCTGAATGCGACGTACCACCAGACGGCACGGCCGCGTTTCTGTTCCGCCGCCGCTTTGGCCGGATCGAACGAAAAGAGTTCCGGGCACCAGATGTCCACGTAATGCAGTTCCGGCGGGAAACTGCGGGCCGTCATCATGTTCATCAGGCCGGGAGCTGCGCGCTTGACTTCGCCCATGACCCGGTTCAGTTTGGGGTAATCTTCCGGGCGCGGTTCATCGAACAGGTACGTGTAACAGAGCGGAAGCAGCCCTTTCGGTCGCATGTGGTCCTGCCAGGCACGCGCCCATCCGGCGAGAGGACGGCGCATTGCAATGCGCAGGCCGGTCAGCCCCTGCGGGACGTAACGATCCAAGGCCGCGTCCAGGGCCTTCCAATTCCAACGCGCCGGTACGTCCTCGTGCTCCCCCCACGGAGTCGACGACCACGACGGCCATTGCGCCAGCCAACCGTCCGCGGCGAATACCGCTGAGCGCTCGCCGTTGTCGAGGTGCCGCATCTTTCCATCCTTGAAAAGAAGCCGGACCTTCCCGGCAGCACGCAGGGGACCGACCAGGTCCAGCCGCCAGGACCGAACCATTCCCCGGCATCCGGACAGATCGAAACGCAACAGCCCGGGCGCATCGGAAGCCACGCGTCGGGCCGGGAAACAGCGGGGCTTGCCGGCAGCGTCGGTCACATGCAGAGTGGCCATTCCGTCACGGTCCGCCTCGAGGCGCGCTTCCAGGATACGAACATTCCGCCAGTCGAACAGGGGCGCCGCTTCGAGTGTCGGCGCGCCCACCGAGTACGGCGATACACGGTGTTCGAGGAGGTTGCGTATGTACGCGTCCCGATCCTGCGAAATGCGCCAGCGCGGTCCCAGACCGAAGGCGGTGCGCAGGCTGGGGCGGACCGGAATTGTGAAATCCCGCACGCGCACGACAATGGGAACCACGGTCGGTCGGGCGTTCAGAGCGTCGAGCGTCAGTTTGCCGTGATAGATGCCGGGCGGCGTGCCCGGCGGCACACGGGCGTCCACCCAGAGTGAGACGAATCCGCCCGCGGCCACGTCGAACGGCGCAAACGGCAGCAGCGGGTCGGGCCATAAGCCGACATGCTCGACCCGGTACACCGGGCGCACCGTCCGGACCAGTCCCACGCGCCGGACGCGGAAGGCCGCTGCCGCCAGCGTGTTGCCCCCGGGACCGCGTGCGTCCGAGACTTTGACCGTGATCGACGTCAGGGGGGCGTCGAAGGCGAACAGCACCACCTGGCCGGCGTCCATCTCTCGGCGGGCCGCGTCCAGTTCCAACGCACCGCCTGGAGCGCCGTCGAACGGGACTCCGGGGAGCAGTTTTTGCAGTGAAGACGCGATGCCATAGACGATGCCGTCCGGCGCTGCGCCTGCGGCGGCGACGGCCGCCTTCGCGCGTAGATACGAGGCCTCCGCCTCGACGCACCGGGCCTCCCGCACCAACTCGCGTTCCAAGTCGGGCGGGGCATCCCGGACCAGGCTCCGCAGCGCCTCGATTCGGCGTCGTAACCGCTGGCGCGCTTCGCCGACCGTCTCGGTCGCGTTCTCGATGCCTTTCAACCGGGCCGCTGCTGCGGCCAAAGCCGCGTCCACCGGCAGGAGCGCGGCCACGGTCGCGGCACGGAGCACCACACGCCCGGCCCGGCGCGCCTCGAGGAGCACGGGGATCCTGCCTTCCCGTTCGATGCGGTAGGGACCGAGCCCGAGGCGACCGTTGATTCGGACCTTCAAGGCGCCGGCTGCACCCGCCGGCGCCCAGTCCACATCCGCACGGAGTTCGCGACGGGAGACGAACCGCCAGCGAATTCCGGTGGCCCAAGGCCCCTCGACGCACAGGATGCGGGCGAACCGATCCGGTTCGTGAAACCCGCCGCCGGTTGCCGACCACGCCGACAACTCGAACCTGGCCCGGCGCGAACGGCAGACGTTCACCCGCCATTCCCGCACTTCTGCGGGCGTCGCGCCCAGCGTGGACCACGGCAGGCGCAATTCCACACTCCAACGGTTGGTCGCCCGAAAAGCCGCGGCGGACCACCGCCCGTTCCAGCGTGCGTCTCGCTCCCGTTCGTCGAACATCGTGCCGCGCGGGTTGACCACAAAATGGAGGTACGGACGGCCGGGGGCTTGGACAAAAACTTCGATGCAGTCGTCCGTCCAGACCGCGCTGTCGCGTTCGGTGCGTCGCACCGTCAGTCGATCCATGCGCGGTTCAGCACAGTCCACCGCGATCCAAAGCGCTTGCGGCGTCCGCGCCAAGCGTGCGTACGTGGCGGCCCGGGGCGCCACGCTGCCGTCGGCGGAAAGGAAGGGACCGGTGTCGGCCGCCTCCTTCCAGAAAGCGTCGTCCAGTTTGCCGTCCAGGCGGGGCGGCGACGTTTTCAGCGCCGGCACGACCGTTATCGGCACGGGCGACAACGCCGAACCGGTTGCCGCGCTGCACATGCCCTGGCCCATCGCCAAGCCGGCGGCGAGTGTCATCCCTGTTGCAGCCCGGCGCAAGCGCTTGATGCGCAGGACGTCCTTCATCATACGCCTCCGTGTATTGCCCGGTCCCCGCGGTCAGTCCTCGGGGCAATCGCCCGTGCACAGTCCCAATTCCACAAGTGCGGCGCGGGCCTGAGCGCGCCACCCCCGGTTGGCCGCCGGACTTGCCGGACTGGGATGCAGGACCCGACCGACTCGCACGTGCATCCCTTCCACAGCCTCGCGCGTGCGCGCTTCGGCAAAAGCGCCGATGCCGATCACCCAATCGGGCCGCAATACCTCGACCGTCCGGCGTAGATGCGCATTGCAGGCCGCGAACAAAGGGATCCTTTCCGGGGCGGGCAGTTTGTCCGGGGTGCGGTTCCGACCGCTTTCTTCGATGAAGACCAGAGGGCAGTAGTTCGCCACAAAGTGGTCGGCGAAGAATCGCTCCGGTGTGCCGAAGAACGCCCGGACAGCGCCCCAGAGACGGCGTCCGCTGACCTCCGAGCGCGGGCAGGCGAAACCGTTCACGGGACGCTTGGGGTGTTCGACGGGCGGTGCGCCCACGGGCGCCTGGACCTTGAGGAAATCCCGAACAGCGGCGACTTCGCCGAACGGCACTCCGGTCTGGGCCATGCCGAACGGCCCCGGATTCATGCCGACGAACACTACGCGCTTGGGGCCGGCGCCGTATAGTTCGAGGTATCGTTCGTACGGACGCCGAGCATAAACCAGCGGGTTGTACACAACCGCGACCGGCGGGCCGAAGCGGAGGGTGCTCACTCGGGAACAGAGCCGTCGTCCGGCCTCGACCAGCCGGGCGGCATTGCAATTGGGGGAACTCACGGTGCTGTTGCCTTTCCTTTTCCCGTTACGGCCCTGAAACCGAAGAGCCGGGGCGCGTTTTCTTTTTCTTGTCGCCGGCCCGAAGCGCGCCACGCCAATCGGCGCCCTTGACGGTCAACCCGAGGGACACAAGCCGAAATGGCCGGCCGCTCGCGGACTGTCGAGGCATTCCGTTTACTCCGTTTTCCGAAACGGCGGGCGGTTCACCCGTTCCCAGAGCCCCGGTATCTCCGGCACTTTGAGCCCGACATCCTCGGGAACGACGACCGGACGCGGCGATTCCCGCGGAGCGAAGACTTTGGGGATCTGTTTCAGCAAACGGAATCCGTACTCGGCGTGCGGAGCGAGTATCTCGCCTTCACCCCATTCATTCCAGCAGTCGACGATCAAACTGTCCGCCGCGGTCCGATCCAGGAAATCCCGGGCTTGAACAAGGTGCTTCCGAAACAGTTCGGGCGTGAATCCGGTGCAGGC
>JAADHN010000086.1 GCA_013151865.1 Kiritimatiellota bacterium | reverse complement strand
TTTCATAAATACCTTTTCGTCACTGCGAATCGTGCCGGCAAAAGGTTTTTCCACAAGATCCGGTCCACATACAAATTTGTACCCCGTTCCTCCCTCTTGACCGGGCAGTTTAGGACGGAAAAGCGTTCGAAACTTGGTATTTGAAAAATCCTTGGCATACCACAGTAGAAAATCGTTGTTTTGTGCCAGATAAGCAGATGTCTGTCCCGTTGTGGTTTCAAAGGCAATCAATCCACAAAAGTTCGTTTCCCAAAACACCTCATCCATCAAACACCGGACGCGATGCACGTTTTCGTCCCCGATCTGGACGAAGATGGAGCCGGAGTCGGCGAGCAGGTCGCGCGCCACGGTGAGGCGGTCGCGGAGATAAGTCAAATACGAGTGGATGCCGTCGCGCCAGGTGTCGCGGAAGGCTTTGACCTGTTCGGGTTCGCGGGTGATTTGGTCGGTCTTTCCGTCCGTTACCTTGTTCGTTGTCGTAGACCACTGGAAGTTGGAGTTGAACTTGATGATGCCGTAGGGCGGGTCAATGTAGATGCACTGGACCTGGCCGCGCAGGCCTTCGCGCTCGGCGAGCGAGGCCATGACCTGGAGGGAGTCGCCGAGGATCATGCGGTTGGTCCAGTTGGCGTCGTGCTGGTAGAACTCGGTTTTGGCGGCCTCGTCGGGCAGGCCGTTGAAGTCGGCGAAAAGATCAGGCTGGTAGAGAGAGTGGTCGGAGTGGTTAGTGGATAGTGAAGAGTGGATAGTGGAGTGGCGGCGGAGGTCGTCGATAAGGGCTTTGGGGTGGACTTTTTCCTGGATGTAGAGGGGCGGGGCGGGGACCACGAGGTCGGACCAGTCCTGTTCGTCCTTGCCGCGCCACACGAGTTGGGGGTCGAGGTCGCGGTTGCGGCGTTCGTAGGCGACCCGGAGCGGGGTCTGCTGCGCCTTTTCCATGAGCGACTGGTACTCGGCGGTGGGGATGTTCTTGCGCGAGGCGTCGTCGTAGGTGAACGCCTCGACGGCCTTGGGTTGTTTTGGTTTTTTCGCCATGGTCACTCTGTCACTGAATTTTCGCGGAGTTGTTTCAATGCCGTCAGCAGATTCGGGAAATCGTCCCGAAAGCGTGTCGGTCCATGCCCTCGGTATAGGCAAGCACTTTCTCGGTGAACCCGATCATGTCGTCGACATAGAACCGCCATGCACGGTCCGGCTTGTGTTTACCCGACATGGAGCGCCTCCTGTTCGATGAAGGGCCGAAGTTCCGGGCGGAGGGCCTTGTCGGTCACCAGGTCCACCGTGGCGCCGAGCAGGTCTTCCAGGTAGAACAGCAAACCGAAATACCGCCTGGACGTGGCCGGGCCGTTGAAAACGACCAGGATGTCGACGTCGCTTTTCTCATCGGCCGCGTCCCGGGAGGTGGAGCCGAACAGCGCGAGTTCGAGCACGCCGAATCTTTTTTCCAGTTCCGGCTTGTGCTTCTTGAGGCGCCTCAATGCTTCATTCTTTCTCATGGCAACCGGTCTCTTCCTTTCCGCGGACCTGCGGATTCATCGATCGACATCGAACCGCGGCGTTTTCCCGGCCATGCAGGCTTTGCATCGGAGTCCGTTCATGTGTCCATCACTTCCCCCTCTCTCCTTCGTCCGCAGCGCGTTCCGTGACCCAATAGCCTCCGGTTCGCGGCGCCCCCCGAAATTCCACCAGACCTTGTTTGCGCAGGTCGCGCAGCCGGCGTTCCAAGGTCTTGGGAGGTACGTTCAAGGCCTGGGACAATTCGGGGATCCGCTTTCCGGGATTGGAGGCGATGAAGAGCTGCAAGCGCTTTACTCCCTCACGTACTCCCCCAGTTACTCCCTCATTGACTCCCTCACGTACTCCCTCACCACTTGCATGGAGGATGCTCCAATACCCGCCGGACCTGGATGCTCCTCGAAACTCCACAAGACCTTGTTTGCGCAGGTCGCGCAACCAGCGTTCCAAGGTCTTGGGAGGTACGTTCAAGGCTTGGGACAATTCGGGGATCCGCTTTCCGGGATTGGAGGCGATGAAGAGCCGCAACCGCTTTACTCCCGCAGTTACTCCCGCAGTTACTCCGCCAGTTACTCCCTCACGCACTTCCAACCCCTTCTCGTCAGCACTCTTCTCCGGTTCGGCAGCGATTCGGCGGAAGCGGAGGGTAATCCAGTCGAGTTCCACTTCGATTTCGGGCGCCGGGACATTGGCTTTTCGGCAGATTTCGCGAATGCGCCGGATGCCGGAGCCGACGTGTTCGACCGCATTCATGCGATAGAGCATGCCGAAGAGCAGCGGATTGCGGGGAATACTTTTCCTGCCGAGGAGTTTTTCGGTCATGCCGGCGGGGAGGCCGCCGGGACTGACGATCTCGACCCGGTCCTGAAAGATGTAGACCTGGACATTGGCGGGGGAGCGGTAGTCCCGGTGGGCCAGGGCATTGACCACGGCTTCGCGTAATGCTTCTTCGGGCAGTTCGGGGCGTTCGTCGCGGCCATGCCCGGTGATAATCAGTTCGGTGTTCAACTTGTCGAGGAGATAGTCGATGGTCGCCTGGTAGTTCGAGTAGACGTCGCCGTTGAAATCCTTGCGATCGAGGATGCGGGTCTTGGTGACGCCCATGAACAGGGCGCAGGACACGTTGGCGGCGCTGTTGAACTTGAGGATGTCCTCCGCAAGCAGCCAGGCGCCCGCATTGGTCATGTAACCGTCGCGGACGAGATGCAGGTTTTCCAGCGCCTGCCTGGCATTGAGTCCTTCCGGTAGTCCGGCGCGCTTGGCGAAGCGCGCGTACAGGGCCTCGGTCAGATCGACGTCGAGATCGTACCATTGATTCCGCATTTCATCGAAACGGATCACGCCTTCCTTGAAAAAGAACTCGCGGATTTCGTTGCGGGTCATCTGCCGGGAGGATGCACCGTCGCGCAGATAGAACTTGCCGCCGGTGGAGTAGGGCTTGCCGTTTTGGGGCGGCACGGAAACAATGAGAACGTCGTCCTCGACCTCGAGATCGATCAGGAGCGGGGGTTCGATGGCTCGGGCGATGTTCTGCACTTCCGATTTCAGGCGGTTCAGGTTGTTCACGCCGACAATGGCGCCGTCGTCTGTCACTCCGATCAGGACCAGGCCGCCGGTGGCGTTGGCGAAGGCGCACAGTTCGCGCCCGAGGTGGGAGGTTCCCGAGCGTTTGAACTCGGTGGTGAAGCCCTCTCCCAGGGCGATGATGTCGTGCAGTCTACTCATGCGGCCCCTCCAGTGAAGGAGAAGCAACGTCTTCGAGCATGGCGTTGAACCTGGCTTCGACTTCCGCCTCGAAGTCGGCCTGCATTTGGTAGACTTCGGTGAACTCGGCGAAAGCCCAGCGGCCGTAGGTCCCGAGGTTGTTGACGCCGGGTATCCAGTAGGTTTCCATGGTGGATTTTTTCACCTTGGCATCCTCGCCTCGGTACCCCTTGATCTCGACGATCAGGTTCAAGGGATCCTCGGCGCCGCGGCCGCCTGCCTGCCGAAGCTCATGCGAAGGCCGGTCATCCACGCGCACGATGAAATCCGGGATGTAGATGCGGGGCCGGCCGCCGTAGAGGTAGGGGACTTGCAGGCCGAGGTTGTGGTTCTTGGCGTAGGCCAGGACCCGGGGATGCTTTTCGGCGACGCGGCAGAATTCGGCTTCCCAGTCGCTGTCGAGGATCACCCAGTTGACGTGGCAGCGGCTTGGATCGGTCTCCCAGCGTTCCTGGCGGGAGGTGGTGAAGTTCACGTAGGCGGTGGAGCCGGTGGGGTTGTACGGGTCGAGGAGCGCCTTGATGGGGCGTTCACCCTGAAGCGATCGGGTGATCCCGGCGGTGATGCGCTCGCAGGCCATGTCCGCCAGTTCCTGGTACATGAGTTGAGCGGGAAAAGTGCCGCCCCGGCATTCCAGATGGTTGTCCAGCCACTGGCGGGTGATGCGCTTGAGTTGCCCGAACAGGTGCAGCTTCGGTTCCTCGCCGGGATCGCGCCACTTGGTGTAGAGCAGGCGTTGGGTGAGGTGAAAAAGGAGGGTGGAACGGCGCAGGTCGCCGGTGTGGACGAGCGTGAGATCGACCGCTTCGCCGATGATGCCCTGGTTGCGGGTCTCCGACGGCCCGACCAGTTCGGGGGTGAGGACCAGGGTGGAGTCTTCGTTGAATTCGGCGGTGAGGCGCTCTTCGGGCAATTCGACGCGATAGCCGGACACGCGCGGGAAGCGGATTTCGCAGGCATCCCGGTCGGGACGAACGGCCCTCACGTGGATTGTCTCGCGCGGCGGCTGCGGCGGGGCCACGACCGGTTTGGCCGTGAAATCGAAGGGGATGCCGAGGACGTCGGCGTATTCGACGTTGAAGAGCCCGTCGCGGTTCAGTTCGTAGGATTGCCGCCGTAACGCCCGGCCGATGACCTGCTCGCACAACAGTTGGGTCCCGAAAGCCCGCACGCCGAGGACGTGGGTGACGGTGTTGGCGTCCCAGCCCTCGGTGAGCATGGAGACGGAAACGACGCAGCGGATGGATTCGCCGAGCCGGCCTTCCTTGCCGACGGTGTTCATGACCTCGCGCAGGAGGTTCTGGTCCGTCAGGTTCTCGGCCTGGCGCCGGTCGCCGGTGCGCTCGACGATTTCCCGGCGGAAACGCTCGATCTCGTCGGCGGCCATGGCGCGAAAGTTCTTGTCCAGGGCATCGCCGGATTCGAGCTGTTCGCTGTCGATGAGCAGGGTGCGCGGCCGGGGGAGCGGATTGCCGTGTTCATCGAAATTGCGGAAGAGAGGCAGGCGTCCGTTTTCCAGCGTGGCCGAACCGTCTTCATTTTCCCGATAGAAGCCGGAGATGTAGTCGTACACCAGCTTCGACGTCGACGTATTGTTGCAGACGACGATGAAACACGGCGGAACCTTGATCCCGGCGGCCTTCCACAGTTCGAAGGTTTTGGCGTAGTGTCCGTACAGGGCTTCGAGGGCGGTTTGCAGTTCCACCGGGATGCTGAGCGGATCCAGCGTCTTGGCCTTGCCGCGGCCCTTTTTCGGCATCCGCTTCCGGATGTGCTCCCACAGATTGCGGAATTTCGGCATCTCCTCGCCGGGGATGTTGTCGGCAACGGGAACACGAGGCAACTTGACGATGCCGCATTCAATGGCGTCCATGAGAGAAAAATCGCTCATGGTCCAGGGAAAGAGCGTGCCCTCCGCATAGCCGGAACCGCGGAGGAAGAAGGGCGTTGCGGAAAGATCGATGCAGCGGGTGACGCCGAGTTTCCGATTAACCGCCTCCAAGCCGGAAATCCAAAGACGCGCGGCTTCGTTGTTTTTCTCGGCTTCCTTGCGTTCCTCGCCTTTGAGGGCGTCTTCCTCTTCCTCGCCGGGCTTTTCCCGATAACAATGGTGGGCCTCGTCATTGATCACCATAATATCTTTCATGCCCATGAGACTCGGGATCACCCGCTGGAGCATTTGTCCTTCCGTTTCCAGGGTGTTCAATTCCTCGCCGCGGCCCTGAAGGAGACGCCGGCCGCCTTTTGACAACGGCAGGCGTTCCCGGCGTTTGAAGGCGTGGAAATTGGTGATCACGATCTTGGCGCGGGAAAGATCGCCGAGCATGTCCCCCGGTACGAGTTCGCGACTTTTGAAGTAGCTGTCCGGATCGTTGGGTTGGAGCACCCGGAGTCGGTCGCGAATGGTGATGCCGGGGGTGACGACGAGGAAGCCGCGGGTGAATCGGCGACTATTGGGCCGGCGCACGGCGTTGATGGTCTGCCAGGCGATGATCATGGCCATCACCGTGGTCTTCCCGGCGCCCGTGGCCAGTTTGAGGGCTATTCGCAGCAGTTCCGGGTTGGCCTGTTCATTGGCCCGGGCGATGTGATCGAGGAAGGCTCTCTCGGCTTTCGTGCCGCGCGGGGCTGCCTCCGTCAGCCAGATGAGCGTTTCCACCGCCTCGATCTGGCAGAAGAACGGACGCAGGTTGCTGAACGGGTGATGCCGCCAGTGCTGGAGCAGGCGTGCGGTTTCGGGGGTCACTCTCCACTGATTCGGATCGGGCGCCATCCGCCAGCGTTCGACATGTCGACGCAGGTTGTTGATGATGGAGGTGAGATCGTATTGCTGCTCCGAAGTGGATAATCCCTTGCCCTCGTCGAACACGAAGTCCTGTTGGATCAGGCCGCCTTTGCGCTTTTTCGGCTTGGGGATGGGAGTGATAAATTCGGCGCTGCGCCGTTTTTCGATGATACGTTGGGTGGGCTGGCCGCTCGCGTCGAGTTCCCAATGCCGCGACGGGTATTCATAGGGAGAATTAAGGATCGGTTTTTCAAAAAACCGGGTATCCATATTCAACTCTTCCGGCTAGTGACCGCGATGCTGTCATCTGTCACGACTGCAAACGCTTCCCGCAGCCGAACGGCAGGGTATTCGGCCGGCTTGACTCAGCAGAAACGGGCTCTCCGCCGGCAGAAGCCGGTTGTCAAGTATTCAAGAGGAAACATTCAGCAGAGACCGTCCTTCAGTTCAGGCACAGCGACCAATTTAGGCCCGCAATCTTCGGAATTCAATGCCTGCGCCCAACGAGAGTGTGATTATAACACAGCCACCGGCAGCAGGTTACGACTCAAGGGAAAACCGAACCCGGGACTTCCGTACTTCGTTGATGGTTTGCGGACCCGGCTCCCGCGGAGCGCGTCGGGGAAGAACCGCATGGGGCACAGCCGCTTGGTATATGTCCGATCCGGTTTCTCGCGCCCGCTTTGCCCAGGACGCAGAGATCGAGAATGGGTCCGTCCACAAAGGGTGCGTGAGCCGCGGGAGTTGTCGCTCTTCGCCACAGGCGCATCGCTGCCACGCCTTCGGGTGGCCCGTCTCTCCCGCTGGGGGTTGCATCGCCGGCTTCCGCTCGGCGAGAACGAAATATCACCCAAGTCGTATTCGCGCGCGGCCACACACCCTCTTCTCTTCTTTTTCTTTGTGGACGAACTCGAGAATAAGGGCAAAACGCGCTTTCCGCCAAAGGTGTTCGGTCATTGCTCCGGTTCATCGCGACGGCGCGCCACGCCAATCCTCGGGCCGACTGCCCCTGTCTGGGCGCCTGTCGGACTGCAGAAACGGAAAACCGGCGCGGGCACCGCCGGAGAACACGCGCTGCTCCACCAGTCTGTTCGGCATGGTGCAACACTCTCCCCGGTTTGGGTGCGATCCGATCCGCGGACCATGCCCATGGGGTTGCGACGTCCGCAGCCCCAATTCTGTCGGCCGCCGGGGCGACTCGGTTCCGCCCAAACAGGCCCTTGCAGGATCTCACGAGACCGCGCAGCAGGCAGTCTCGTCGCCGTATTCGAGGATCGCTTTCGCCGTGCGGCCGGCCGCGAACTCGCGAAACGCCGCAGCCGCTTGGGCGAATGGAAACCGGTGAGAAACCAGTTCCTGCACACGTAAACCGGCCCGGTAGAGCCGGAGCATCTCCGAGAACTCGTGGAAGTGATAAAACCAGGACCCGACGGCCCACACGTCGCGGCGAATGAAATCGTCGCTGGGCGACAGTTCGAGGCCGCCTTGCTCGCCGTTGAAGACCACCCCGCCACCCTTGCAGACCGCCGCAAAGCACTGGTGCGCGGTTTCCGGTCGGCCGGCGGCCTCGATGGCCGCGTCCACCCCCCGCCCGCCGGTCATCTCCCGCAAGCGCTCGACCGGATCGCCCTCGCGAGCGTCCAGGACCGCGTCCGCACCCAACTCGAGCGCCTTGTCGAGACGCCAGGGACGCACATCGACCCCGAGCACGCGCCGCCCGAAGTGCGCCTGGACAAGGACATTGCCCAAACCGATCGGGCCGAGGCCGAAAACAGCCACGGTCCGAATGCCGGGACGATCCAGTTTCTTTGAGGTATGATAGGGGACGCCTAGCCCGTCTCCGGCAATCAGGACGGCAACATCCCATGGAAGGTCGGGTTCGATCCGGTGACACGCATTTGCGGCGATCACAAAACGCTCGCCGTGCATGTTTGCGTAGTACTTCCAAGCATCGCACCATGTGAAAATGCCCCGGGCGCAATACGGGCAACGGCCGCACCCGGCAATGGCGCTTGCCCCAATGCGGTCCCCCACACGGAGCGATTCCACGCCCGCCCCCAGTTCGATCACGGTCCCCGCCGCTTCGTGGCCGTTGTTGCCCGAAGATTCCGTCCCCGCCCGGTAGGCGTGCAATTCACTGCCGCACAGGGCGGAAACCGCCGTCTGCACCACGACTTCGCCGGGACCGGGGCGGCAGTCCGGCACCTCGACGAGCGACACCGTTTCTTTCCCGGTATTGCGCACAATTCTCATGGCGGCAACCTCTTTTCGCGGACTTGTCTGCCTGTTTTCGGCGCTCGAGACCGTCGGGCTCGAATCTGTCGCCATTCGCCGAAAATGCAATCCTGCGAACAGTGGCCCCCGGGGGCGGGTGCGGCGAACAGGAAAGACGGTATGTTTAGACCGTTCGCACTGTTCGTCTTTCTGCGGCGCTGGTTTGCCTGCTCGCCAGGCGACGTGTTTTTTTCGTGCCGCTCGCATGTTCCGGTTGGCTTGCGCCGCATCCTTCCCGCCCCGGCGGACGGCCGGCCCGGAGGCCCCGAGCGCGGGCAGGAGTACGGCGCCGAAAGGGCGCGTTCTGCTTTACGGATCTGCAAACCGAAACCGTCGTGTTCAGGGCAGCAACGACTCGCAAAAGGGACCCGCCATGTCGACTGACGACCGATTGAGTTTTGGCGCGAACGGCCCGGTCATCGACTCGCCGTGGGGCGCCGCCGCCCTCGGAACGGTAATGTTGGACGGAGGACGGGTCGCCGGTCCCTGGACCGCCGGGCCGGACGGGAGTTTCACCACCGATCACGGGCCCTGGCGGCTGACCGTGCGTGCCTGGACCGACCCCGCCCGGTTCGCACTCGAACTCCGGAACCGCGATTCGGTCCCCCACGAAATCGACCGCGTGGTCTTTGCCGCCTGGACGCCGCGGGCATTCTCGCCCGGTCTCCGAACCGAGGCGTTCCGCGAATTGGTGCACGGCGGCAACTTCCTGTCCCTTGCATCCGGCGTCAAATGCGTAGGGCGCAAAGGACTCGGCCTGGATTTCGTGCCGACATCGAACATGGTGACCGTCTATCAGGCCGAGGATGGGAATGCCTTGCTGCTGGGCGTATTGCCGCCGCTCTCGGAAGCGTTCAGCGAATTCCGCACCCTGCATTCGGACCCGCACTTCGAGGGCGCGTTCGGGTTCGAGGTCCGGCATGAATTCCAGTGCGAGATCGAGCCGGGCGCGGCGCAATCGACGTCGCCGCTGGTGGCGCTCGGCGGAAGTTGCGGCACGGAGCTTCTCCAGCGGTACGGGGCCGCTTGGGCGACACTCCTCGCACGCAAAAATCCGAAGCCGCCGAAAATCGGATGGAACAGTTGGGATTACCTGGCGGGCGCCGTGACCCGGCGCGACGTCGACCGGAACATTGCGGCGGCGCGAAAACTGTTCGGGGACGCCCTCGAAGTGTTTGCGCTCGACGAGGGGTGGGAGTGCCAATGGGGGACATGGTCGCCCAATTGGAAGTTCCCGGAAGGCTTGGAGGATTTTTGCCGACATGTCCGCAGCCAGGGCGGGACGCCGGGCGTTTGGACCGCGCCGCTGCTGGTGAACACTTACAACCCGCTGTTCCTCGAACACCCCGACTGGTTCGCTTCGCGGGCCGACGGCCAGCTCCAGACGGACAGTTATTCGTACGGCCCCATGGCCTACCTCGACGTAACCCGTCCGGAGGTCCTCGAACACGTTCGGGGCGTTTTCAGCCGCCTCCGCGAGACGGGCTTCGAGTATTTCAAAGTGGATTTCGGCCAATGCATCTTGAAAGCCCGGCGATTCCAAGACCGGCGGGTCGGGCGGAACGGACTGCTCCGAAAAGCATTTCAGGTGATTCGCGAGGCCATCGGCGACGACGCATACCTACTCTCCTGCGGTTCGCCCTACGAGTCGGTGGTCGGTCTCGCGGACGCGGTCCGGAGCACGGGCGACATCCATATTTTCTGGGGGCACGTCCTGCGCAACGCCGGAGCGCTTTCAGTCCGCTGGTGGATGGGGGGAAATCTGTGGAATTGCGACCCGGATTTCCTGGTCGTGCGCGGTCCGGACACAGCCCGGCCGCCCTATGCGAAACGCCGCGTAACGACCCCGCTCGGCCCCGACGGCGGCTGGATGGCCGGACGCGAGTTCAACGAAAGCGAGGCCCGGGCGTACGCCCTGCTGGTGCACTTGA
Source organism: Kiritimatiellota bacterium (assembly GCA_013151865.1). Classification (GTDB taxonomy): domain Bacteria; phylum Verrucomicrobiota; class Lentisphaeria; order Oligosphaerales; family JAADHN01; genus JAADHN01. The sequence continues at coordinate 9,626 of JAADHN010000086.1, read as the reverse complement.
CCGGCGGCGACGTCATGCTCGGCGATGTGCTGGAGCAGCTCAACCGGACCGGCAGCGACATGATTCGGCGCGTCCTTGAGCCCCGGGAAGCCCCGGCGGTCCCCGTCGACCTCTTCACCAGCGACCAAGACCTGCCCCGGGTCTGGATCGGTCGCGGCCGAAAAGACACGCTCGTGGGCCTGTTCAACTGGACGGACAAGACCGCGGCGACGGACTTCGATCCCGGGCGCTGGGGCCTCGGAGGCACGCCGCGCGACTTTTGGACCGAACAACTCCTCGAATCGTTGCCCGAGCGACTGCCCCGCCGCAGCGCATTGGCCCTGGTTTACGACAGTCCCCCCGTATGACGGAGCCGGCGTTCCGCGCCCTTCCCCGCGATTGCAGCGGCCGAACCGCCCGCGGTCGTTCCCCCAAAAAAACAGGAAAGGCCTTCCCGAATGTCGATACCGACCGCCAATTGGCACACGCACACCAACCTCTGCAAACATGCGACCGGGAGCGTGGACGATTATTGCCGTGCCGCCGTTCGGGCGGGGCTGCACATCCTCGGTTTTTCCGACCATGCGCCCCTGCCGGACGGTCGCTGGAATTCGGTGCGAATGGAATGGGCGGAACTGGGCGGATACTGCCGGGCATTGGAGCGAGCGCGACAAACGTTCCCCGGCCTGGAGATCCGGAAAGGACTCGAATGCGAGTTCGTCCCCGAATTCCGTGAGGCCTACACCGACGTTTTCCTGGGCGAATTCGAACTCGAATACCTGGTCGGCGGCGCCCATTGGTATCCATGGCGCGGCGAATGGGTCGGACTGTACGGCAACCCGATGGACGGGGCCATGCTCCATGCTTACGCCGACTATCTTATCGCATCGATCCGCAGCGGCCTGTTCGCCTTCATCGCCCACCCCGACCTGTTCGGGAACGCGTATCCGACATGGGATGCCGATTGCCGGGCCTGTTCGCAGGCGATCATCGAGGCGAGCCTCGAAATGGATCTCCCGCTGGAGATCAATGCGTACGGCCTGCGCAAACCGTATGTGGACACCCCGGCCGGTCGGCGGCCGAAGTACCCTTGGCGACCTTTTTGGGAGCTGGCCGGCGAGTTGGGCGCCCCGGCGATTGTCAGTTCGGACGCTCATCGCCCCGAGGATATTGCGGCGGAAATGGACGCCTGTTTCGAGCTGGCCCGACAATGCGGCCTGCAACCTCTCGCCGACCCCTCTTTTCCGCGGTTGGAGACGCAACGCACTTTCTTGAACGGCAGGGGGCCCTGCACATGAACCCGGACGAATTCCGCGAACGTCTCTTGAACTGTCTCGGGGGACCATGGCCCGAGCCGGGTCCGTTGAACGCCGAGTTTTCCGGCGAACAAGCGCACGCGGCGGGGGGGTGCCGCCTTCGTCGCGTCTCGTATGAGGTCGAGCCCGGCGACCGTGTGCCCGCCCTGCTGTTGGTCCCGGACGGCGTGGACGCGAAGCATCCGGCGCCGGCCGTGGCGGTCTGGCACCAACACAACGGACAATGGGAATTGGGCAAGAGCGAACCGGCGGGCCTGGCCGGGAATCCGATGCATCACACCGGGGTCGCCCTGGCGAAAGCGGGGTTCGTGGTGCTGTGTCCGGACGCGCTCTGTTTCGAGGAACGCGGGGACCCCACGGGACGCCTGGCCGGCGGCGATTACGAACGCTTCGAGTTCCTGCGGTACGTCGTGGCGGGGCGTTGCATGGCGTGGAAAAACATCCTGGACATGCGCCGCGCGGTGGACTTCCTCGAAGCCCTGCCGGAGGTCAGGTCCGAACGAATCGGGTGCTACGGTCACTCGATGGGCGCCACGCACGCCTGGATGGGGGCCCCCTGGGAACCGCGGCTCCGGTGCGTGGTGTGCAATTGCTGCCTGCCCACTTACGCCGGCATTCACCGGGAACGGTTGCTGCACTGTTTTCCGAATTTCATCCCCGGGCTGCACGCCTTTGGCGACACCCCCGACGTCGCGGCGCTCATCGCCCCGCGCCCCCTGCACATGAATTTCGGCGGGCGGGACCGGGGCAGTCCCATTGACGAAGTCCGTCGGGGCGCGCGCCGCATTGCCGAGGCCTATCGCCGGTCCGGGAGTCCCGGCAACTTCACCGTCACCATCGAGGACGAGGCCGGACACGTGCTGTCCCCGACAATGTGGCGGCGGACCCTCGAGTTCTTCCGGCGCCGGCTCGCCGCCGAATGACCGCCGATGACGGCGATAGGGGGCATCACCGAATCTCGCAGGAATCCCGGGCCGTCCGACTGTCCCAAACCCGAAAGACCACGTGGCCGTCGCTGAAGGCGTACACGCACCCCTTGTTGTGCCGGTTCACCACGTTGTCCGGATAGACCACGTCGAAATATCCATCGTTGGTCGTGGGCCGCAGGGAGCCCTCCTCGAGCAGAAGTGCGACTTTCTCGGGGTGTCGGACGGCCGGAAAACGCAAACCCCGGGTCAGGCTGTTGGCGCCGTAACTGAGCAGACTGTCGGTTTCATCACTGGGACAACGGTACACCTTGCGATTCTTGACATAGGTGTAAAGCGTACCGCGGGTCACGTCGAACCGGCCGGCATCCGGGACAGGAAACCGGTCGTACCAGACCCATCCGCCGTCGCGGCCGCTGCCCCCCGGACCATTGTGATACCAAGGGAAAGCCTCGTCGCATTCCTGGATGTACATCTGAAAGGCCAGCCCCAATTGCTTGAGTTGGTTCAGACAGCTTGTGCGCCGGGCGTTCTCGCGGGCACGGCCGAGTACAGGCAACAGCATACCCGCCAGGACCGCGATGATCCCGATGACCACCAGCAGCTCGATGAGTGTGAAGCCCATCGCGACCTTCCCCAATGAAACCGGGTGGGGAACGGCGCGCCGACTTGATGGAATGCCTCGGGGCCCCATGGTACGAACCTCCCCTGCCTGCCCAACGAACATCACCGGCTGTAAGACTCGGCTTCCGGGCAGCCGCACAATATAGTACGGAATCACCGCTCCGGCCGCCGCCGGTCCGGACGCCCGCCCCAATGGAGATCCGACCATGGAAAAACTCATCGAGAAAGCGGCTGTCCTCGTCGAGGCCCTGCCCTACATCCAGGAGTTCCGGGACGCCGTGGTGGTGGTCAAGTTCGGGGGCAGCGCCATGGAAGATCCGAACCGGGTCCGCGGGGTGTTGCGCGATATCGTGTTCATGGAATGCGCCGGCATGAAACCCGTCGTGGTCCACGGAGGCGGCAAAGCGATCAGCAGGCGCTTGGAGGAAACCGGGATCGAAACGCGTTTCCTTCATGGGCTGCGGTACACCGACGCTCGAATCGTTCAAATCGTGGATGAAGTCTTGCACCACGAGATTAATGCGGCTTTGGTACGCACTGTGGCCGAGTTCGATGGACGGCCGGTGGGCATCTCGGGCAAGTCCGTGCTTCGGGCGGAGAAACTCACCTCGCGGGACCCGGCGACCGGCGAGCCGGTCGACTTCGGGTTCGTGGGCCGCGTCGTCGGGGTCGATCCCGGGCCGGTACAGGCGGCTTTGGACCGACGGCAAGTCCCGATCGTCACGCCGCTGGGAAAAGACGGGGGCGGACAGGTGTACAACATCAACGCGGATACGGCCGCCTGCGAGCTGGCGGCCGCGCTTAAGGCGCGCAAGTTGGTGTTCCTCAGCGACGTTCCGGGCATCCTGCGACGCGCCGGGGATGAAGCGTCCCTCGTCTCGACAGTCCGCCGGGACGAAGTGGATGCCCTGATCGCCCAAGGAGTGATCGCCGGCGGAATGGTCCCCAAAGTGCGTAGCGCCGTGGCCGCCCTGGATGCCGGCACACAGAAAGTCCACATGATCGACGGCCGGGTCCGCCACGCACTGCTGCTCGAAATCTTCACGGCCGAAGGCATCGGCACGCAAATCGTGGGTTAGGAGGTGCGTGCTTGGGGTTGCCGGGGCGCGTCGCTTCCCGCCATGCCCTCAACGGCCGGAACGACAGCGTCAGGCGATGGGCACGTCGACGCTCTTGAGCACTGTTTGCACCACGTCCGCCGGTCGGGTCCCGCCAAGCCGAACCTGGGGTTTGAGGCGCACTCGATGGGCGAGCACGGGCAGAGCCACTTCCTGGATGTCCCGGGGGGTGACGAAGTCCCGTCCGCGAATCAGGGCGTACGCTTTGGCGGCGCGGAGCAGAAAGACCGCCGCCCGCGGGCTCGCTCCGAGGCTGACGGCTTCATGTCGGCGTGTGGCCCGAACAAGTTGTACGCCGTATTCCCGCACATCCCGATCGACCCTGACCGCCACGGCCGCCGCGCGCAGATCGCGGAGCCCGTCGCCGGTCATTACGGGCGTTGCGACCGGCGCTGCAAGGCTCTGCTCCCGTCGTTCCACAATCGCCATCTCGGTGGCGGGGTCGGGATAGCCGATCCGGAGCTGCATCAGGAACCGGTCCAATTGCGCTTCCGGGAGGGGATACACCCCCTGCTGCTCGACCGGGTTCTGGGTGGCGATAACGAAAAACGGGTCCTCGAGCGGGTGACTCTTGCCATCCACGGTGACCTGACGTTCTTCCATGCACTCGAGCAGGGCGGACTGGGTCCGGGGCGTGGTCCGGTTGATCTCGTCGGCCAGCAGCACGTTGGCGAAAACCGGGCCGGGCACGAAAACGAAGCGCTTTTCCGCCTCGTTGTACATCGAAAACCCGACGATATCGGAGGGGAGCATGTCCGGGGTGAATTGGACCCGGGCGAAGTGGCTCGATATGAGTTGGGCAATGGTGCGGGCCAGCAGAGTCTTGCCGGTGCCGGGGACATCTTCGAGCAGGACGTGCCCGTCGGCCACCAATGCGGCCAGGCAAAGCCGGGTGACCTCGGGCTTGCCGAGAAACACGCCGTCCAATTCTTCGAGGAACGCGGTTATTTGCCGCTGCAGCGATTTGGGCGTACTACTCATCGTTTGTGCCTGCCCCTGGTTGCTGGTTGTGCGCAAAGAGATTCCGGCGTCCCTTCGACCGGCCCCGAATCTTGACGAAAGACGCCCCGCCCGAACGTCGCAGGCATCCGGGCGGAACTCACTCAGGGGACTGTCGGCCGTGGCGTACTCCGGACCGCCCCCGGGAGGGTCGCGACAAACGGTACTGCCTGATCGCGGATGACGTGAACTTCCAATTCACGCTCCCCGCGCACGACGACCTGCGGGCCGGGTTCCTTGTCGGGATGAACCGTCAGCACGGTCACGAGGTCGGTCGTGCCCGCAGGGGCATCGTTTACGATCCGAACCACCGGCGCGGACCGGTTCATGCGCGAGCCATCGCCGCCGTGTGAGTACGTGATCAACCCTTGACCCACTTCGAGGCGCGCCGCCGCGGGGCGCACGTTCCGGATCTCCAGTACCGGCCCCGAGCCGTCCCGCACGACGGCACGGTCCCCGATCACTCGAACCGTGGCGTTTTCGCGCACGTGAAACAGCCGCTCGTATCGGCGCCGGGCAGCGGAACGCATCGTATCCCGAACGATCCAACAGCGCGGTTTGACGAACAAGACTTGCCGACGTTGTGCAACGGCCGGACCGGTGAATCGCGCCTCGGCATCCACAAAATCGGACGTCTCGTCCGTCGTCCAGGCGTGCAGCACCGGCGTTCCGGCCAATTGCATGTCGGAGTCGTCCACGAGCACCACATTGTGCGCCCGAGCCTGGAGGTAATAGTCTCGACATTCCGGCAGGTCGTAGTTGCATACGCCGGCGTCCCAAAGCAGGGTCTGTCCCAAGGCGTACAGGTTGACGCCCAAAGTGTCCTGATGGGTGTGCGACCAGATCGGGCCGAAGTCGAACAGCATGAAGCTGTCGTTCTTCCCGTATCCCGTGCGCATGACCGCCAGTTTGGAGGCGTCCAGCAACATCGAGCCAAAATGCGGTCCTTTCTTGGGGATTGCCGCGTATGTTGCGGGCGCATCCGCCCCGAACCGCTCCAACAACCGAAGCGGCAACTTGTCCGGAGCAAAATACTTGAACTCGGGGGCGTCAAAGAACATGGCCGCCTCCGCCATGAAAAAAGCGGCGTTCCCATCCCCGCAGTCGCCGAGCATGGGCATTCGTCCGTTGGGCTTGAGGACTTTCAACAGCCACTCGTACAGAGAGCGAAATCGACGTTCGAGTCCTACGGGTGTCCGGATACCGTTCCGGGCGGCGAGGACGGCAAACCCCAGACACGAGTCCGCCACCCACGAGTGATAACCCGGCGTGACCTCTTCCCACGCGCCGTCGGCCAGCACGCGCCGCCGCAGTTCGGTGTCCAGCAACTCGATCCCGCGCCGACGCCAGATCCGAGCTTCGCGGAACTCCGGAAGCATCACCCCCAACCCGGCGAGCCCTGTGGCCTCGATAATGACCATGTTGGGCAAACCGCGCGGACAGTCGGGGTCGGTCAAGAACCGGGCATGTTCGGCGAGGGATTTCAGAATCGCATAATTCGCCTCCGGCGTCAGGGCCGGCGAATCCAGCACACTCATGTACAATTGCAGCCAAATGTGCGTTCGAACCCCCACCTCCAGCGCCGACCATGTCCGCCCCATGGGGCCCACCAGGGGAACGGGACACGACCGCGCCCATTCTTGCAGCATCCCGACGATCTCTTCGGCGTATCTTACATCCCCGGTGAACCACCACGCGTGGGCCACCGGGATGAGGTAGTGAAATCGATTCAGCACCGCGGACCATTGCCTGCCGTGTTGGACGAAATCGATGGGACGGGACAATTGGCGGGTTTCCCCCTCCCATGTGTACCGGTGCGTGAGCATGCGGTCCGCAAGGCGAGCCACGTGCTTCGGATACGTCGGCGAGAGAGCTTTCATGGCGGCGGCCATCCGTTTCGTCTCGCCGGGATCGAAAAAATACCGAGGCGTCCGGCGCGAACGCATGTGCGCCAGCAACGCCTCCTTGGCCGCCGAGTACTCGGCGGCCTCCCGGGGCAAAGCCGCCCGCACATCCGCGAGCCCGGATCGGGCCGTGAAGTCAAGCATGGCAAAAAAGGCGCTTTCCCCGGCAATGGGCATACGCCAGCGCAATCTCTTGCGGCGTTCGGCAAGCACTTCGGGCGAAAGCCGCGTGCAGCGCAAGTCGTCCAACAGGACGGTCACGGACGTCCCAAGGGGACCGGTTATGGAAAAGTTCACTTCCTCGACATGCGCCAGATCCTCCGGCGGGATCGACCGACCCGTGCGGGAATCGCCCAGTTCGAACCAGGCAATCCGATAGGTCGTCCAGTCGGGACTGTCCAGCGACCGGGGCCGGGCCAGTCCGAAGGTTCGCACCGGTTTCGCACCGGTATCCGTCATCAGATGCAAGAGCACCCGGCATCCCGGACCGCCGCCTTTGACGCGGAACTCGAGCCCGTCGTAGGCGCGGAGATCCAACGGCTTGTCGTGGTACAGCTTGCGGAACCATGTGTACGCCTGTTTGGAAAACTGCGCCTCCACACGCAGAACATGGCCGGTCCCGGCTCTGACCACGGCAAGCGCGGCATTCGGTTTCCGCCGCCAGTTCTTCAGACCGTTCTCGAAATCGTCCAGAAGCAACGGCGCACCAGCCGTGGCCATGGTCGACATCGCCAGGGCGGCGATTGTCAATCTCTGGATCACAAGCAGTTTTCTTTCCCTGCAACGCAATCTGCGAAACCTCTTTCTCTTTCCGTTGCGTCCCGGGCAAGACCGGGCGGCCCCGGGCATGTCCGCTGATCCGTCGGAGGACCGCTTCGTGCTCCCGACCGATCCCGCCGAGCGCGAGCCCCGACCCAACCTTGGCGCGAGGCGCCCGAGAGCGTCAACTCCCGCGACACGCACCCGTTCCTTCGGACGGGCGTCGACCGGAAGCATACACGAGCCGGGTGCCCTCGGCAAGTGCGTACCCCCATCGGCATGGTTTCGATCCGGGTTGGCGCCGCCGCTCGGAAAGCGTAGAATACCCGGGTCGGGCGGCGCCCGACCTGTCGAGCGCGGGCGCCGCCGGCGCTCCGCAGCGGTCCCGGGCAGGGCCGCAAAAACCAACGAGGACCGAAATCATGGCAGCAGGCACGCTCCCGGGAATCGAGGTCACGAATATCCGCAAGGTATTCGATGATGCAAACCACAACGCTTTCACGGATCTTTGCCGCTTTGGCGACCGGTTTTACCTTACTTTCCGGAGTTGTCCGGACGGGCACGGGATCTTTCGGACTTCCCGGATCCTGGTCCTGAGCAGTGCGGATGGGAAAGTCTGGGCCCCGGCTTTCCACTTCAGCGTGCCCGACCGCGACGTGCGGGACCCGCATTTCCTGATCTTTCGCAATACGCTGTTCGTCTACACCGGCACGTGGCTGGCCGACCCCGACCATCCCGTCCAGCACGACCTCAACGATCATTTGGGCTATGGTGCATGGAGCGCCGACGGAACGACCTGGAGCGGACCGCGAATGCTGGAAGGCACGTATGGGCATTACGTGTGGCGCGCCGCGTCCCACGGAGACCGCGCGCTCTTGTGCGGACGCCGCAAACGCGAGTTCGCACATCGCTTTCGCGGTGAGACCAAGGCGGATGTCATTCAATCGCTCATGCTCGAGAGCGAGGACGGCCTGGTCTGGCGGGCCGCCGCGTTTTTCGCTGAAGACAAGGGGGACGAGACCGCGTTCCTGTTCGAGGACGACGGCTCCGTGCTGGCGGTCGTGCGGGGTCCTGCCGCGCTCCCGGCCCGGGTCTGCCGGTCCCGACCGCCCTATCGCGAGTGGCGCCGCGTGCCCCTCGACCGGAATGTGGGCGGTCCGTTGCTGGTGAAATGGAACGGACATTGCCTGGTCGGGGGGCGGAAAACCGCCGGCCCCAACAATCCCGTGACGACGCTCTACTGGTTGGTCGGCGACAACCTCGAGGAGATCTGCGAATTGCCCAGCGCCGGCGACAATTCGTATCCCGGCTTTGTGCAAACGGGCGAAACCACGGCCCTGCTTTCGTATTACTCGACTCACGAACCTGCGCGACCGGGCCACGCGGGCACGGCCATCTATCTGGCGAACCTGACGATGCGATGACTTGCGAAGGACGCCCTTCACGTTTCGAACACCAAGTCGCCCCAACCGCGACCGTCGGGATCGGTCAGGAAAAAATGGGTTTCGCCGCCGCCGTCCGGGCGCAGCCACGCGGTGCGCACTTCGTTCCAGCCCGAGTGCAGCACCCCCGCCCCGTAATGGTGCGCGGCGTTGGCGTGGTAACTCGGCATGATCCGTTCCGACCCGGGGTTGTCGACCGCTGTGACGCCATTCAGCCACACCCGCACGGGAAAGTTCGACGGCGTGCAGATGCGCACGGTGCGCTCGCGCCCGGACGGATTGAATACTCGTGTCCTCCCGAGCCATAATCCGGATGCCGACAGCGGCACGATGTTGCCTGGGACCACCACGCGGTCGCCGCGGAGTTCGGGCGGCGCGTCCGGAAACTCGCGATCGGCAGGATCGCAGCGTTCCATTTGCCAATACATGGGGCGCACGAACGAGACGGAAACGACTCGCGGGGCAATGCCCTCGAGCTGGAGCGCCACGGCGGGGAGTCCCGGCGAAAGGGCCTGTCGCTTTATTAATGTGCGTGTCCTCAGACGGCCTGAAGGGCCGA
>JAADHN010000103.1:1019-4903 GCA_013151865.1 Kiritimatiellota bacterium | reverse complement strand
CGCGGTAACGCTCCCGGCCGCGGAGGCGGTCGGTCCCGTGCGCGTGAGCGTCGGCGACGTGGAAGTCACCTGGCGCGCCGGACTGATCGAAGGACTCCGGGTCGGCGGCAAACCGTTGCTGCGGGGGATGACTGTTCGGGAAGGAGCGCAACGTGTGTTCGGCGGCCCGATGGTGAGGCTGTCATCCTTGCCGGGGGAATCGGCAACCGATGCCGGTGCGTTCGCCCGCTTCGAGCCGCGGAATTGCTCCGTGAACAGACTCCCGAACGGGGGCGTCCGGCTGACATACGCCTCCGAGTCGGAACAGGCCCTCTTCTCAACGCGAATCGATGTCGGCGGGGACGCCGTGATCGACCTCGACCTGCGCCTGACGCCGAAGAAGCCGACCGGGCCCGTTCTCGGCCGGTTGTACGCGGCTTTCTGCGCCCCGTCCGTGCGGCGGGGGGCCCCGCCGGTCCAACGCTGGCGCGTGTCGACCGTCGAGGGAGCTGTGGGCGGACCGTTCGCGGTGCGGCACCCGACTTCGGCCGAACTTCCCGGGCGTTTCTGGCACCCGATTCAACGTCTCTGGGAGCACTCGCTCCTGCCGCTGGCCCTGGAACGACCGATGCTCGAATGGCAGGCCGGCGGCCACCGCCTCTGGATCGAGTGCCGCGGTTACCCGGACCGGGACGGATTGAGCAACATTTACCTGCGCGAGTACGCGCCGGACGGCACGCCCGGCCTCAGTGCGGTGTTCGCCGGTGCGGATGCGCGCTGGGCGCACGAATTCTCGCCCGATCGTCCGTTCCGGGTGCGTGTGCGACTGACGGTGGACCGTGAACCGGCGGCGCATCCGGTCTCCCTACCGGTTCGATTCCGGACCGAAGGGGCCAACTGGACGGTGGAGAACGACTACTACCGAGTGCGGCTCCGCCGGAGCCGCGGCGGCAACCTGCGCTGGCTCGAGATTGCGGGACATGCGCAACCCGTGCTCACCGACGGACGAATCTATACCGACTACGGCATCCTCGGCCAACGGCGGGACCCGCTCGGGAAGGCGTACAAGGTCGCAGGAACGAACGACAACGACTTTGAACCGGACTGCTGGATTACTCCCGGGGACGACCGTCTCGAGCTGCGTTTCCGCGGGCGCATGAGACAGAGGGGCCGGGACCGCGACCAGGTCCATCCCCGTATCGAGTACGAAACGGTCTGGACTTTCAGAGACTCGCCGGTCATCCAAGTGGCGCAACGCGCCCGTCCCCTGGTCCCGCCCGCACCGGGGGTCAAGGCGTTTCTGGCCCCGGTGCTCCGGGCGCCCGAGACCACGGGCTGGCGCGCGGCGCGACCGGACGGTACAACGGAACATGGCGGACCCGACCGGGACGGGACGGGACGCATCTGGGTATTCGGCCCCCTCTCCGACAAAGGCCCGACCCTCGAGCTGCGCGCCGGCTCGAGCCGGGTGGTGCTCGACCGGTTCGAGCCGTGGGGGGCCGCGCCCCAAAACATTTTCTTGACGCGGGGCCGGGACCGGACCGATTACACCGTGTTCCCGGCCCTCCTGGACGGCCAACCCGTGGAGCTGGACGCACGCTGGCGCGGCGTCAGTTACCGGATCGATACAAAACCGAAAGGGCCCTGACCATGCGTATCTCGGCAGTCCTATGCGTGGGGCTCTGCTTGTCCGCGACGGCGGCGCCGCCGTCGCAGGTGCTGGTGGTGAATACCGGCGCGTACACCGCGGTCTTCGACCCGGCCCGAGGCGGGCTCCTGCGTTCCCTGAGAAAGACGAATGCCCCACGCGACATCGTGCAAAACATGCAGATCTACACCGACTTCGGCCTCTACCCCGGCGGGCGCGGGTACGTGGGGACACGCGAGACTGTTCCCGGAAAACTGGAACGAAGGACCCGAAACGGGGTCACGGTGGTGCGGGCCGAAGGCGTCCTGGCGGGAAAACCCGCGACCGGTCAGGCGCCGACCCGATACCGCATCGAGTACGAATGCCGCCCAAACGGTTCCCTGCACATCCGGGCCGGCGTGCGGCCCGGACTCGCCAAAGCCACGGACGCAAGCGCATTCCTGGCGCTGCAATGGGACGTGCCGGGCCTGATCGAGTTCACCGTGCGGACCGCCAAAGGCCTGATCCGCCGTCGATACCTGAACGAGGCGGACCGGGAGCGGCGCGCTTACCAGGGCCGTGACTTGCCGCTCGATCCGCTGCGTCCGGACATGACCTTCCTGACAGACACGGGCGCGGGATTGCGGATTGCGCACCTCGCATGGTCCGGCGTACCGCTGCTCACCGGACCTGTCGTCCACGGGCACGCGGTGTTCCTGTGCTGGCTTGACGGTCCCGGCCGGAGCGTCCGCGCCGGCGAATGGGCCTGGGTCGAATTCGACCTCGTGATCGGGCAATCCGCCGGGCCGGGCCGGAACAAGTGACGAACGCCAAACGTACGTGTGGAAAGCTGTGCGCCTGCCGGCGAATGCGGGGGAACCAGAAGATCTTCGAGCGATTTCGGCACCGGATAGCAGGATCAGGTATGTGACGACTCCACATGGCATCGCGATCGTCGGCGCCGGGAATATCGGCCGCGGCTTGCTGGCTCCGCTGGTTGCCGACTCCGGCCGGCGCCCGGTATTCATTGAGGCGGACCCGGTGCGGGTGCGCGAACTTCGCAACGTCGGTGCGTATCGTTTGCGACTGGTGGGCGGCGAACTGGATGCCACGCGGCTGTTTCGGGGGTTCGGGGTCCTCCATGTGAGCGAACTGGATGCCGTCGCGGACCTCATCGGCAGATGCGAGTTTGCCGCAACGGCGGCGGGGGGACGGGTCTTGGGCGCCGTGGCATCGCTGCTCGCGCCCGGCCTACACGGACGGACCGAGCCGTTGAATATCCTCGTGTGCGAAAACTGGCCGCGCGCGGGGGCCGTTCTCACCGAAGCCTTGGTCGCCTTGGGAGTCCCACGGACCCGGTTTGCCTGCGTCCCCTGCTCGGTGGAGCGGATGGTTCGCGGGGAACAGGGCACTCTTGACCTGGTGGGCGAAGCGGAGGAAACCCTTTACGCTCAGCGCACTTCCTGGATCGGACCCGGCCCGGCGGTCCCGGCCCTGCTGTGGTGCGAAGACGTGTTGCCCTACTACAAGCGCAAACTGTTCACCAACAACGCCGGGCACGCCGCGCTGGCCTACCTTGGTGCACGCCGGGGACTGCGCTATATTCATGAAGCCCTCGAGGTCCAAACGATTCGCGCATGCGTTTCCAATATGCTGGACTTGGCCTCGGAAGCTCTTGCCCGTGAATACGGACTTGAACGGCGAGGATTGACGGTGCACGTCCAGCGTCTGTTGAGGCGCCGATTCGCCGATCGCGACTTTGCCGACCCGATCCAGCGCGTGGCCCGGGATCCGTTGCGCAAGCTCGGACCGGAGGAGCGCTTGGTCGGACTCCTCGGACTGTTGCGTAAACACGGTCTGCCCACCGCACCGGTATCCACGGCTATCGGAGCCGCCCTCGGTTATACTTCCCCGGGAGACGCAGAGAGCCGCCGTCTTCAGAAAACGGTGCGCGAGCAGGGCTTGCCCGCAGTTGTCGCAAGGGTGGTCGGCGTATCCCGAACCGATCCCGTCTTCCGGGAGGTGCTGGCCGCTTGTCGGTGAGCCGCTTCCTCCAACAAGGCCGGGCGGCGCCGAAGTCCCTTGACGGGCGACGCTCCGCGGAGCCAAGAAAGAGACCGGCCGAAAAGGGTGCATGAGCCGCGGGAGTTGTCGCTCTCCCGCCAAGCGGGATCGACTGGGAACGCAGGACGGCGGAGCGAATCCCCGAGCGGCCCTGCGCAGCAAGGACTGCGGAGTTCGCACATGGCTCCGCAAGTCGGGCAGATGCGATGCCTGT
>JAADHN010000103.1:0-894 GCA_013151865.1 Kiritimatiellota bacterium | reverse complement strand
TAAAGCAGTCGCCCACACCCATTCCCGGGCGTCCGTCCAAAAAAGGGAATCCAACTTTACAGACCTCCAAGCTCAATCCACTGAGGTCTGGTGCTATGGTGTTATGTGCTATAATGTTATAAAGTTCCCAAGCAGTCATGTCAACAGGAAAGGTCTCCCTATCATGAGCAGCACCCCGTTCCGGTTCTTTCTCGACACGGCCGAAATCGCCGAGATCAAGGATGCCGTCGCGACCGGTCTGGTCCACGGCATTGCGACGAACCCCAACAAGATCGCGAAGAGCGGCAAGAGTTATCAGGCGGTCCTGGCGGAAATCCGGGAGTTCTTCGACGGTCCGATCGCCTTCCAGGCTTTGGGTCGCACCGTGGAAGAATTGGAGGCGCACGCCCTGGACATCCACGCCATGGACCCGAATCTTGCGGTAAAAGTAACCGCGAACCAAGTCGGCCTGACGGCCATCCCACGCTTGGTGGCCGAAGGCGTCCGCACCAATGCCACGCTGATCTTCAATCCGACGCAGGCTCTTTTGGCCGGTCTGGCCGGGTCCCCGTTCATCAGCCCGTTCGTCGGCCGCGCTCGCATGACCGGCCAAGACGGGATCGCCGCCATCGCCACGATCCGGCGGCTCTACGATACGTGGGGCATCGACAACACGGTCATCATCGGTGCGAGCATCAAGGACGTGGAACAGGTCATCCAAGTCATCCTGGCCGGGGCCCATTCGGTGGCGGTCCCGTTCAACGTTTTTCAGGCCATGATGGAACATCCTTTGACGGACCGCGGGTTGGAGACGTTTCTGGACGAATTCAGTCGAACCTCCGCTGCACCGGAATAATGCGCGCGACCGCGCACTTTGTTCCCTCGGGCTCGGCCGCGCTGCTGAAGACAGAAGGC
>JAADHN010000048.1 GCA_013151865.1 Kiritimatiellota bacterium | reverse complement strand
CGCTGAAGGCGTACTTCAACCTACACGTAAGGAATACGTTGAAGCACCCCTCCAGGGTGCATGTTCCGGAAAACCAACACGGCCTGGGGCGTTGCCCCAGGCTACGGTGGCATTGCCCCGTTGGGGCGTTTTTCGCGGAATTCTCGAATAAAGCGACAGGCCCGGCAGGCGGAACGACACCCGGCGCGCCTGCCTGACGGCATGGACAGGGCCGGCGACCGTCACCATCAGTCGTGATAGTGGACGTCCCAGCCCAGGTAGTTCACCATCGCGTCGAAGACCCCGAGGCTGACTTCGGACGGGTTCACGGCCACGTGGTGCTCGAACCCGTGGGCGCAGATATGCATGAGCAGGCCCTGGAGGTCGGGGATACGGGCCACGCCGTAACCGCCGAACGTGGCCAGAGGTTCGTCCACAATCTCCCCTTCGCCGACATACCCGCGGATGACGCCCTCGAGGTCGTCGGTCGACACCCGGCAGAAGGTGAACGGACCGGGGCGGATGCGCCCGATACAGGCCCCGTAGGAGTTCTCTTTGCCCACGCTTTCCGAAATGATGTCCTGGTAGCTCACTTTCATCTCGGCGAAGATCGATTTGGGCAGGTTCGAGCAATGGAAGAGCACGCACAGATCGGGATCGTCACCGTAATTGTTGTTCCAATCGAGCAGGGCGGAAGGCTTGTTCGAGGCCAGACGCATGGCCAGCATTCCGACGGCGCCGGTGATGTCCACTTCGCAGGCACTGGGCAGCAGGGCGTCGCTGAGCATACTCATGACCGTGCAGGGGACAATCCCGAAAAAATCCTCGATGGCGGTCCAACACTGCACGGCAGTGGCGTCGAGTTCCCGGTCGCGGACCCAGCGGTCCACGACGGCGCCGAACTTGGCCATGCGCAGAAGCGCGGCGTCGGGGACCCCGGCGACGGGCGCGTAATTCGCAATCGCCTGGAGTTTGGTCTTCACCGCCGGTGCGTCGTCCGCGAGTTTCCCGACCTGCCCGAAGATGTCGTACAGGTCGACCGTTTCGACGGAGATCCCGGCGGCTTCGAGGATTTTCTCGCTGTAACGCACGGTATTGAAGGCGGCCGGACGGGCGCCGATGGCCCCGAGGCGGGCGCCGCGGAGCCCACGCACGACCCGGCAGCAGGCCGCGAAATCCCGGAGATCTTCCCGGAAAGAATCGCTTTCGGGATCCACGGTGTGCTGTTCAGTCAAAGAATAGTCGATGCCATACTGGGATAGGTTGTTGCAGACAGACATCTTGCCGCAGAAACTGTCGCGCCGGTTGGCCACGTCCATTCTGGCGGGATCGTCCGGGAACGCGTGGATCAGCACCGGCACGTCGAGTCCGGCCAACTTCAGCGTGTCGGCCACACCGCGTTCATCCCCGAAATTGGGAAGAGTGACCAGGACGCCGTCGATCCGGTCGGCGTTCTTCTTGAAAAGTTCGGCGCACCTCTTGGCGTCCTCCCAGCTCTCGACGGAGCCGAACTTGGTGTCCTCGGGCGTCAGGGCCACGACCTCGAGACCTTCTTCGGCCAGGACACGGAGCATAACCTCTCGGCCCTCCCGGCAGAGGTGGTCCGGGAAGAATCCCCGGTTGCCGACAACCAATCCGAGTGTGGTTTTTCCGAGTTTGGCGGACATCGTTTCATCCTCCTGGTTTCACAAATTGCGGCCGCGCGTTGGGGGGGGGTGCCGTCGAATGCATCTCCGTCTCGACCGAAAAGGGGGGCCCCACCCGGACGCTTGAGCCCATTGGTCCCAGTCCGGAAGATTGTAAAGTCGAACCCCCATTCTATTCTCGACTCGCGCCCGAAGTCGGATCCGCTTGGTGGGACGGTGTCGCAATCGATTCTGCGTGCCGCCGGTTCGCTTCTTCGACGGCGCGGCAAGAAGAGAGCAAAGCGCCTCGCGGCACGAACTCGGCGAGCCCCGGCCCGTCCATAGCCGGGGTGCCGGAGCTTGCAACCTGTACCGCCCGAGAAGGGGGAACAGCCGCCCGCCCCGGGCGGCCTTGCCGGTCATCGCGTTGCGGCGCAATGCGATGGATCACTCCCACACGGTTTCACGAGCGCGAAACACCGGACCGTCGAGGCAGGTGCGAACGTATTCCCAACCGTCGGGCGTGTCCGCCAGGACTTTCACCACACAGGTGTAACACGCCCCCACACCACAGCACATAACGTGATCCAAACTCACTTCGGCGTCCAACCCCCGGCCCGACACCAGGCGGCACACCGCGCCGAGCATGGCGTTCGGCCCGCAGGCGTACACCCGCGGCGGGGGGCCGCCCCCATCCAAAAGTTGGGCCAACAGGTCGGTGACCACGCCGCGATGCCCCCGGGACCCGTCCTCGGTGGCCACCCGAACCGTGCACCCCAATTCCCGGTATTCCCGGACCAGCAGAAGGTCGGCGACCGAGCGACCGCCAATCAGGACCCGGAAGGGGACAGGACTGCGCCGGGCCAGCAGAAACGTGGCGGCACAGCCGAAGCCGCCGGCCACGATAACCGGAAACGCATCGGCGGACGGCAGCGAGAACCCGTTTCCCAACGGACCCAGCAGGCTGATCGGCGTCCCCGGGGCGGTCGCGGCCAACCGGGCGGTCCCTTCGCCCACGACTTTGTAGATGATGCTCAACCGCCCGGTGGCGGGGTCCGTATCGAACACGCTGAACGGACGGCGCAACACTCGATGGGCCAAGCCCGGGATCTGTGTATGCACGAACTGGCCGGGACGGACGGCGCGCGCGATCACGGGCGCTTCGAGATCCAGCCGGTAATAATCCCCCTGAATTCGGTCGTTGCGAAGCGACCGGGCTGTTTCTTCGTTCTTCAAACGTGTCTCCTCGGTCGGGGTTCGATGCCGTACCGGGCCAACGCTCGGGGGAGCGCGTCGAGCAGGGCCTCCACGTCCGCAATCGAACTTCCCCACCCGAAACTGACGCGCAGCGCGCCCCGGGCCGTCCGTGCAGGGACGCCCATGGCCGTGAGCACGCGACTCGGTTCTGCGGACTCCGCAGAGCAGGCGCTGCCCGTCCCCACCACAATCCCTTGCTCGCACAACGCGCGCATGACCACGGCGCCCTCGACGCCGGAAAGGGCAAAACTGAGGATATGCGGCGCCCCGTCGGACGGCGAAAGGATGCGGAGATGCTTCCGGTCGAAGTGCTCGTGCAGGCCCCGGCGGAGGCGGTCGTTCAGGGCGCGCATCCGCTCCATGAATTCAGTGCGATGCGCGTACACGGTCTCCGCCGCGGTGATGAAGCCCAAGATTCCCACCGCGTCCAGAGTGCCGGGGCGGAACCCGTCCTGCTGACCGCCCCCGTAGAACAGGGGGGCAAGCGGCACACTCTTGCGACGAATCAACGCGCCCACAGCCGGAGGGCCGCCGATTTTGCGCCCGCTGACCGCCAGCAGGTCGATCCCCGCCTGACGCCATGGAATGTCGAGTTTCGCAAAGCTTTGGGCCGCATCCACGAACAGGCGCGCCCGCGGCGCAATCCGCCGCAACTGCTCCCGAATGCACGGCAAGTCCTGCACGACGCCCGTTTCGTTGTTGACATGCAGCAAAGCCACGAACCCGGGCGGCTCGGGAAAAGTCGGGACAATCCTGCCGTCGGAGGCCACGGGCAACTCGAAGCAATCCCCGCGCCCCAGCAAGGCATGTTCACGGCAGGGCGCCAGCACAGAGGCATGGGCGGTGCTCTCGACCGCCCAGATTCGAGTCTGCGATCCGCGCAAACAGCCCAGACAGGCCAGGTTGTTGGCCTCTGTACCGCCGCTGGTCCAGATCACGTCCGCTTCGGTTTCGGGAATGCCGAGCAACTCGAGCAAACGTTGCGCCGCACGAAGGCAGGCCCGCCGCCATTCTTCACTGAACCGGTTGGCCGCATGGGGATTGAAATACGCCCGGCGGCCGAGGTCGGAAAGCGTGCGGAGCACCACCGGCGACATGGGGCCGGCCGCCGCATGATCCAGATAGATCACGTTTGCCGGACGGGGCGACTCGATCCGGGAAACACTCGCGGCCCGGCCCTCATCCGTCCTTGGCAACGCTCTCGGATTCGATCTCCCGGCGGATGCGCTCTTTTTCCTGTTCACGTTTTTCATTCAACGAAGCCAGTTCCACCACCAGCTCATCCCGAACCGCACCTGCCCTATCCACGTCCCCGGCAGCGCCCCGCAGACGGCCCTCCGCATTCAGCCGCGCCTCGGCGATCTTGGCATCATACCGGCGGTCGACCTCGGCAAGACGCTCTTTCTGTTCCTCGCTCAGCACGCGCAACTTATGGCCTAAGCGCTCCATTGCCAATTCATAGGCGGTCTTCATGGTTCCGTTCCCTGTACTTCCCCGGGGCCCCGACGAGGCGTCTGCTTTCGATCCGATCTGTCCGTCGCAGCCTCGGCGACGCCGGAAAAGCGCCGACCGGTACGCTGCACGAAGACACGTTTCGCGCCCGTTGCAGACCGGGACCGTCCGCCTCCTCCTGTGCGGCGGGACCCACGACTGACGCATGTCGAACTGCCGGTAACTATACAACCTGAATTCGCCAAGACTCCAACCTGTCGCGAAGTCGAACCAGGCTGTTGCGGACCGAGGACGCCCCGGGACCGACCGGTCCGGACAAGGGGCGCCGCGGAAAAGAGCTATCGGGTATGAGCTTCTTTCGCCGGAGACCTGCGGCGCAACGGACGGCACTTGTACGGCTTCTGGCCCTCTTTCCATACCACCCTGAACTTTTTACCGTTTATCCTTGTTTGCGAATTCACGCCCGAGAAATCGCGAAAAACGGCCAAAAAGCCTCGTTTTTTTCCGACAGACGACTCGAAAACGTCCGGTTGCGGGGATACGGTAAAGCATGTTAGCGTACAGGCCATCCAGATCCCCCGGTCGACGCCGACTCCTCCCCTTTCCGGATTCAGTCGACCATGCCTCGGTTTTTCCCGCCGACTCAGGTGTCCGAGTCACCGCCGCCCCGGCTTCCGGCAGTTCCCGGGAGCGTCAGTGCCCGCCCGGGCCCGGTCGCTCGCCGGTCCGGACCCGACGAACGCGGGGGGTACGACAAGCCGGCGCGCCGGAGGGGTCAAGTGCACTGTTTTGCCCGGCAGGGCCTTGCCGTATCGCCGGTTCCGCACCGACCAGGGCCTTGCCCCGGGCGCGACTGCAAGTCGGCCCGCACACCTGAGCACCGAACCCGCTTCTACCGGGCGTGTCAAGTCGAGGAGAATGTTTGCCGATGGGTCCCGACGCACTTTCCGATCAAGGCGCAGGCGCGACCGCCGGCCCGCCGAACGAACCGGTGTATGACGAGTCCCAGATCCGGGTGCTCGAGGGTCTGGATGCAGTTCGAAAACGTCCCAGCATGTATATCGGCGATACGGGGCAGCGGGGACTGCATCACCTGGTTTACGAGGTGGTGGACAATAGCATCGACGAGGCTTTGGCCGGATACTGCAGCCACATCGATGTCACCGTTCACGTCGACAACAGCGTGACCGTCCGGGACGACGGGCGCGGTATCCCGGTGGGCTTCCACGAAACCGAAGGCAAGCCGGCTGTCGAGGTCGTGATGACCATGCTCCACGCGGGGGGCAAATTCGATCACGGGGCCTATAAGGTTTCCGGTGGACTCCATGGGGTGGGCGTGTCCTGTGTCAACGCGCTGAGCGAATGGCTCGAGGTGGAAGTGCAGCGCGAAGGCGGCCTATACACCATGCGTTTCGAGCGTGGCGCCACGGTGTCCCCATTGCGCAGAGTGCGCTCGAGTTCGACAACCGGGACCGTCGTGACTTTCAAGGCGGACCCTCAGATCTTCGAGACTGTCGAGTTCAATTGGGACATCCTCGCCAACCGCCTTCGGGAACTGGCCTTCCTGAACGCCGGTGTAAGGATTTCCCTGGCGGATGAACGAGCCGAAACCGAGGTCCGCACGGAAGAATTCTTTTACGAGGGCGGCATCCGTGAGTTTGTCGAGCACCTGAACCAGGGCAAGCAGGTGTATTCGGACGTCGTCTACCTGGACGCCTCGCGCCAGGGTGTGCAGGCCGAAATCGCCTTGCAGTACACGGATGCGTTCTCGGAGAACATTTTCAGTTACGCGAACAACATCAACACCATCGAAGGCGGCACGCACCTTTCCGGATTTCAGGCCGCCTTGACTCGGACTGTGAACAACTACGCCCGGCGCATGCCGGCTTTCCGGAACGAGTCCGCCGTGTCGGGGAACGATGTCCGCGAGGGCTTGACCGCTATTCTGAGCGTCAAAGTCCCGGAGCCCCAGTTCGAGGGACAGACCAAGACCAAACTCGGCAATACGGAAGTCCGCGGCATTGTCGAAGCGATCGTAAACGACGGCCTGAGCACTTATCTCGAAGAGCACCCCCAGGATGCACGGCGCATCATCGAGAAGGCACTGCTGGCACGGCGCGCCCGGGAGGCGGCCCGAAAGGCCCGGGACTTGACGCGACGCAAGACGGCACTGGACGGGGCTTCGCTGCCGGGCAAACTGGCAGACTGCTCCGAGCGCGACCCGGCCCGTTGCGAACTTTACATCGTCGAAGGCGATTCAGCCGGCGGTTCGGCCAAACAGGGCCGAAACAGCGAATTTCAGGCCATCCTCCCCATTCGCGGAAAACTGTTGAACGTGGAGAAGGCGCAGATCGACAAGCTCTTGAACAACAAAGAAATCCAGGCACTCATCACTGCGGTCGGCTGCGGCATCGGCGCCGATGAATTCGATATCTCCAAGGCCCGGTACCATCGGATCGTGATCATGACCGACGCCGACGTGGACGGCTCGCATATCCGGACTCTCCTCCTGACGTTCTTCTTCAGGCAGATGAAACCGCTGATCGAAGCCGGTTTCGTCTTCATCGCCAAGCCCCCCCTCTACCGGGTCACACGGCGCAAATCCGAACGGTATGTGGATAACGACGATGAGCTGAACCGCTTCCTGACGGACCAGGGACTGCGCCGGGCGACCGTGCGTCGGCCCGGGGACGGCGGCGAACTCCCCGCCGACGAAGTCCGCCAAATCGTCGGACTGGTCCGGCGCGCGGACCGACTGAGCCTGGCCCTCGCGCGCCATGGAATCAGTCCGGAAGAATACCTGCGGCAACGTTCGCCGGATACCGGCCGATTCCCCATTGCTTTGGTGCTCGCCCGCGGGGCCGACGGCCAAACGCGTCCCTTCCTGGCTTACAGTGAGGAGCACGAAGCCGAAATCCTGGCCGAACTCCAAAAGGAATTCGAGGCTCGCTGCCTTGAACAACCGGAACAGACGCTGGCGGAAGAAGCGTCGGTGGAGGCCCCGGCGCCCGAGGCCGCCGATTCGCCGGAAACCGGCGGCCCGAGCCTCCCGCCCGGCGTCGACGTCATCCGAATCTACGAAGCCGCCGCCCTGCACGAAATCGACCGGGAACTTCACCGGTTCGAGTTCGGCATCGAACAACTCTACGACGGCAAAGGCCCCCTGGTCGAGATCTTGCACGAGGGCAGTGTCCGGACCATTTCGTGCCTGACGGACCTCCACAACGAAATCGGCCGCATCGGGCGACAAGGCAACCAGATCCAGCGCTACAAGGGGTTGGGCGAAATGAACCCGGACCAGCTCTGGGAAACGACCATGGATCCGGAACGCCGCAAAATGATCCGGGTCACCATGGCCGACGCCTTCGAGGCGGAACGAATCTTCTCGCTCCTGATGGGCGAGGAGGTCGAGCCCCGCCGTCGATACATCGAGAAGTATGCCCACACCGTGAAAGACCTGGACATCTGACCCCGTCCGGCGGTGGGGCCGCTGCGGACCGGACCGGTTGCCCCCGTTTCTCCTCGTAACCAGGACGCTCCAGAGAAAGACAACCTGTAATGAGTGAAAGCAGTATTGCCGCCCGGGACGTTGCCGTCGGCATCGAAGAAATCATGCACAGCGCGTACCTGCAGTACTCGCTGAGCGTCAACGTGGGCCGTGCCATTCCAGACGTGCGGGACGGCCTGAAACCCGGCAACCGACGCATCCTTTTCGCCATGCGTCAACTCGGTCTGACCAAGAGCCACGCGTATACCAAGTGCGCCAAAGTGGTCGGCGAAGTCATCGGAAACTACCATCCCCACGGCGACCAAGCCGTATACGACACCCTGGTTCGTATGGCGCAGGATTTCTCCATGCGCTGCCCATTGATTGACGGACAGGGCAACTTCGGCAGTATTGACGGCGACGCCCCGGCGGCCTACCGGTACACCGAATGCCGTCTCGAGCGGCTGGCCGAGGAACTCTTGGCCGACCTGGACCGGGACACTGTCGAGATGGTCCCCACCTTCGACGAAACCACCTCCGAACCCACTGTCCTGCCGGCCCGCTTTCCCAACCTTCTGGTGAACGGCGCCACCGGTATCGGGGTGGGCATGGCCACCAATATCCCGCCGCACAATCTCGGAGAAGTCATCGATGCCACGGTGTACCTGATCGAGAACCCTCAGGCCACGGCCCGCGAACTGATGCAGTTCCTGCCGGGACCCGATTTCCCCACGGGCGCCACCCTCGTGGGAATGCGCCCGATTATCGACCTCTACACCACGGGGCACGGAATCCTCAAGCTCCGCGGCAAGGCAACCATCGAAGACAAGGACGGCCTGGAACGAATCATCATCACTGAAATCCCCTACGCCGTAAACAAAGAGACCATGGTGAGCCGAATTGCGGCCCTGGCCAACGAGAAACGCATTCAGGGCATCAGCGGCCTTACGGACGAATCCAGCAGTCGCACGGGCATTCGCATCGTGATCAACGTCAAGAAGACCGCCATGGCCAATGTTGTGCTGAACCAGCTCTATGCCCACACGCAGCTCGAGACGGTCTTCGGCGCCCAATTCCTCGTGGTCGACCACAACCGTCCCCGCACCATGAACCTGCCGCAGTTGCTGCAGGCCTACATCGACCACCGCCTCGAGGTGGTCACGCGCCGAACCCGGTTCGAACTCCGGAAGGCCGAAGACCGCGCTCACATCGTCGAGGGATTGCGGATCGCTGTGGACAATGTGGACGAGGTCGTGCGGATCATCCGGTCCTGTCGCACCCGGGACGAGGCGTCCGTCGCGCTCATGGAACGCTTCGAACTGAGCAAACGCCAGACCACCGCCATCCTCGACATGCGCCTGCACCAGCTCACCGGACTCGCAATCGAGGAACTCGATAAAGAGTACGGCAACCTCGTGGAACGAATCACGTCCCTTAAGGAACTGCTGGCCAGCCGCGAAAAACTCCTGGGGGTGATCCGCGACGAACTGCTGCAAGTCCGCGACACGTACGCAAACCCCCGCCGGACGGAAATCCAACCCAGCGACAACGAGTTCGACATCGAAGACCTCATTCCGCGGCAGCCGTGCGTGGTCACCGTGTCGGCCGCCGCTTATATCAAACGCGTGCCCCTGCACGAATACCGTACCCAGCTCCGGGGCGGCGTGGGCGTCATCGGTATGCAAACCAAAGAAGGCGATTACGTGGCCCACCTGCTGGTGGCAATGACCCATGATTACATCCTGTTTTTCACCAACTTCGGGCGTATGCATTGGCTGAAAGCCTACGAAATCCCCGAGGCCGGTCGCACCGGCCGAGGTAAAGCCCTTGTCAACTTGATTCAGCTCGACGAAGGAGAATACGTCCGTGCCTTGATCCCCATCGCGGAAGTCGATGTGCCGGATCGATGCGTAGTCATGGCCACCCGCAACGGCGTCGTCAAGAAAACCGAGCTGCGTGCCTTCCGGCACCTTCGCCGCCACCCCATCCGCGCCATCGTCCTCGACGAAGACGACGATCTCATCGAGGTACGACTCACCAACGGCGCAGATGAAATCCTCCTGGCTTCCGCCGACGGACGGGCCTGCCGCTTCCGCGAGCAGGACGTGCGGGCCACGGGCCGCGTCTCGCGCGGGGTCCGCGGCATGAGACTGCGAGATCGGGACGGCAATCCGATCTCCACCTTGGTGGGAATGGTCGTTGTCGACCCCGAGGCCATGCTGCTCACCGTGACGGCCCACGGGTTCGGGAAATGCACGCGTCTGGGGACGGGCAATGCCGAGGCCGACCGCGAGATCGTGGGCGGCTATCGCCTGACGCACCGCGGCGGCAAAGGAATCATCAACATCAGACTCGGCGAAGGGGACCAGGTCGTGAGCGCCCTCCAAGTGAACCCCGGCGATGAAATCATCGTCTGTTCCGTCAACGGACAGATCATCCGTATGGCAGTGGACGACATTCGCGTCACCGGGCGCAACGCTCGGGGCGTCCGCGTGGTCCGACTCCGCGGAGACGACCAAGTCAGCGCCGTCTCCCTGGTCCAGAAACTGGACA
This sequence comes from Kiritimatiellota bacterium, assembly GCA_013151865.1. Classification (GTDB taxonomy): domain Bacteria; phylum Verrucomicrobiota; class Lentisphaeria; order Oligosphaerales; family JAADHN01; genus JAADHN01. Next base: position 115,664 of record JAADHN010000048.1, on the reverse strand, counting down.
GAATCGACAGCGGCGGCGAGAACGGGTCCACGCCGGAAGACGAGGATACTGCCGACGGCGATGCGCCCCCGGCGGCGGACACCCCCGAAAGTCCGGCGCCGGCCACGCCGGCAGACGGTCCCGAAAACGCGGTCTGATCGCCCGGCGGAACCGGTCTTGACGCGGTCCGGCGCCCGCGCAGAGGCAAACCGCACCGACAGACGGTGCGAACAGTTTCCGCAACTCGAGAACACCGTCCCCCGATGGAAATGGGGAAACGGACCGAACCCCACGAGCCGGAACGCCCCCAGACGCAACCGCCGCCAACCCCGAAGCAGGCGCGATGAAGCGCAACAGACAGCATGATCCGACAGAAGCCTGTCGTGAATACGCCCTGACGCTCCTCGACCGCAGGCCGTACCCTCGGGCTCAACTCATGCGGAAACTGCGGGGCCGGGGTTTCTCGACGGAGACCGTTGACGAAACCGTCGCCGGACTCGAACGCCTCGGATTGGTGGACGATCTCGCCTTCGCACGGGCATACGCGGCGGAAAAGGCCCGAGGAACGCAACCGGTCGGACCGCACCGAATCGTCGCCGCGCTGATGAAAAAAGGTGTGGCGACCGAGGTCATCGAACAGGCGCTGCGGGAACTTGCAGAAGAAGGCGAAACCCCGACAGAACTCGACCGTGCCCTCGATGCGGCCCGCCGCAAATGGGTCCGGATTCAACGCGCAGGCGGACCGGAACGCGCGGGCCGCGCCCGACTTGCCCGCTTCCTGTTCGGTCGTGGCTTCTCGGCGGAAACGGTCTGGGCGGCCGTGGAGCGTGCGACCGCCGAAGGAACGGACGACGACTCGGACTTGCGGCCCGAATTGTGACAGCCCGTTGGAGATGTGTCATGGGACATGATACCGGTTCGACCCCAGGCGCGAACACCGTGTGCGTGATTCTGGCCGGGGGTCGCGGAAAACGAATGGCGTCCCGGGAATGCCACAAAGTCTGCTTCCCGATTGCCGGTGTGCCGGCCATCGTCCGTGCTCTGAACACCTACCAGGCCGCCGGATTGCACGAGTTTCTGGTGGTGGTCGGCCAAATGGCCGAACAGGTGATGGGGGTCGTGACCGGGGCCTGCCCGGGGGCGGCGTTCGCTTTCCAAACGGAACCGCACGGCACCGGGCACGCCGCCGCAACCGCCGCCGCCGTTTTGGCCCAACGCGGTTTTCAGGGAGACGTGCTGATCGTCATGGGAGACAAAGTCACCCGCACCAATGTGGTAAAAAGGCTGCTGGACACGTTTTGCCGAAGCGGGGCGGACTTGGTCCTGACCGCCCTGCCCAAAACCGCCGAGACCACGGCGGGACGCGTGGTGCAGGCGGAGGATGGGGGCGTGGTTGGGGTCGTCGAACTGGCGGACATCCGACGCGCACGGGAATGCGGCTGCCGCATCCGTGTCGGCGGGGTCTGCTTGTCGGCCGACGAGGTCGAGGCGCGCAGCCCCACCGTGAACGCTTCCCTCTACATGTTCCGATTCCCTCCCCTGCTCGACGCATTGCGGAGCCTGCGCCCGAACAACGCTCAGGGCGAACTCTACCTCACCGATTGCGTGGCCCAACTCGCCCGGCATGGGCGAGTCGAAGTCCTCCCCGTATCCGACCCGCGCGACCTGATGGCTTTCAACACGCCCGCGGAACTGCTGGCGATCGAGGATGTCGTCCGGGAACGAGAACGCGCTCGCCGCCCCCGGATCGCTGCCCGAGCCCATCCCCCCCCTTGCCCGGACCTGCTGCACCCGGCATCCGAATGGGCGGCGGCGCTCGAAGACCGGACCAGCCCCCTGTGTCGGAGCTTCCCGGGGTTTTACGGCGCGGACCCCGCCCTTATCGCCGAACGCCGCAACAGTTTTCGTGCCCTGGCCGCCGCGGCCGCAGAGACGCTCGGGCCGGACCGGCCTGTGCTGCTCTGCCGCGCCCCCGGCCGAATCAATCTCATGGGCCGACATGTCGATCACCGGGGAGGATATGTCAACGTCATGGCCATCAGCCGCGAAATCCTGGTCGCCGCGGCGCCCCGGGATGACGACGCTGTAACCTTGCGCAACCTGGATGAGAACAGATTCCCGCCACGCAAGTTCTGCATTCGGGAACTTCTCGACGAATCGACCTGGACCGATTGGATGGACTTTCTGGAATCCGAAACGGTTCGGCGGGTGCTCACCGAAGCGCCCGGGGACTGGAGCCACTACGCCCGCGCTCCCCTGCTCCGGCTTCAGCACGCATTCCAGGACATCAAACTGCGAGGGATGGACTGCATCGTTTCCGGAAACGTCCCCATGGGCGCCGGACTCTCCTCGAGTTCCGCCCTGGTGGTCGCCTTTGCCGAGTGCGCCGTGGCCCTGAACGGCGTCGGGGTGACCCCGCGTGACTTCGTGGACCTGTGCGGCGAAGGCGAGTGGTTCGTCGGCTCCCGCGGCGGCAGCGGCGACCACGCCGCCATCCGAACGGGGAAGCCGGGGGCCGTCAGCCGAATCGGGTTCTTCCCCTTCAGAATCGAGGGCGAAGTCGCCTTCCCGGACGACCTCGAGGTCGTCGTGGCTTTCAGCGGTGCGACAGCGGAGAAAAGCGCCGGGGCCAGGGACATCTTCAACCAGCGCGTGGCCTGCTACCGGATCGGGGAACGACTCCTCCGCCGCCGTTGGCCGCCCGCGGCCGGCATCCGTCACCTCCGGGACTTGACGCCTGAGCGGCTCCGCCTACCGGCGGCCGACATCTACCGCGCCCTGGCCATGCTGCCCGTCAGGCCGTCCCGCCTGGAAATCCGCAAACTCCTGGTGCAATCCCGCGAAGACGCCGAGTTTCTGGACCGGACCTTCGCTTCGCACGAACCGGCTGCGGCGCGAGCCGGTTACGACCTCCGCGGCGTACTCCAGTTCGGGATCAGCGAGTGCGTCCGCAGCGCACGATTCGCGCAGCTCCTGGAAGCCGGTGACATCCCAGCTATCGGTCGACTTATGATCGCCAGCCACAACGGCGACCGGCGGTGGGTCACTGCACCCGACGGCGCCCTCCGGCGTTTCCGGGTACGGATGGACGACCGCTCGCTTCTCCGCCTCGCAGCGCAAAACGCCGACCTGAGTCTTCGGCCCGGACGGTATGCCTGCAGCACCCGGGCCATCGATGGAATGGTTGACCTGGCCGCAACCGTGCCCGGTGTGGTCGGCGCGCAGATCGCCGGCGCCGGACTCGGCGGATGCATGATGATCCTGGTGCACGCCGACGCTCGGGGCCCTCTGCTGGACCTGTTGCGGAGAGAATTCTACACGCCCCGCGAGCTGCCCCCGGCAGCCTATGTCTGCCGCCCCGTGGCCGGTGCCTCGCTGCTCCGATTCTGACCTACGTTGCCCGGTTGGATCCAATGAAGAACCGGCAGCGCCCCGCGAAGTCGCAGGTCGCTGCCGGTCGAGACGGCCCCATGCACCGTTCAACTCCGCTTTACCGAACAGGCACCGGTTTTGCGGCGGGTTTCACGCAGCACCCCGACGTTCCTTTGATCTTGCCGCACTTCGGGCAGACCACGGCCGGAGCGACACCTTGGTCGTCGAGTTTCTTCAGGAACTTGGCCGGGGCTTTCTTGAAAGCGGCAATACAGCTTCCGCAGCAGAAATACACGCGCTTGCCCTGATAATCCGCGTAATACTTCTTGTCGATCTTGCCGCCCATGACCGGGCAGGTGGTCTGGGAGGCCGCAGCCAGGGAAACCCCCTGCTTCTGCAACTTGCGCAAATACCGGGTCGGGTCTTTCTTGAAGGCGGCAATGCAATCCGCGCAACAGAAATACACGCGTTTTCCCTGGTAGTCCGCGTAAAACTGTTTGTCGATCTTGCCGCCCATGACCGGGCAGGCGGCTTGAGCCTTGCCTTTCCGTAGAGTGCAAGACTTCTTGTCCGCAGCCGGCGCACATGCTTTGCCCGCCTTGGCCTTGCAGGCCGCGGTACACTTTTCCTGCCCGCACTTCGGGCAGTCCTGACGTGCGGCGGCAGACGCCTTGGTTTTCGAACCGCTGCCGGCCGCCATCATGGCGCCGCATGACGCGGCGCTCCGACTGCACTGGGCGTTCACGGCGGGAACGGTCCCGGCAACCAAAGCACTCACCGCGACAACGGACATCCACAAACTCTTCTTCGTCTTCATGACCTCGTTTCCTTCCTGTTCCTCTGTTCTTTTCTGGCCGAGCCCGCCGCAGCGGGCGGGCGGCAATGCAGACCGCATTGCGGGCCCGGTCCCAATCCGGATTCTTGAGCTTCCTCCTGTCCCGGCAGCGCACACGGAATGCCGCTCCTGAAACTTGAGTTTAATGGTCGACAACGTACCCATTAAGACATTGAGCCCAGGCGAAGGTTCCGGGGGACGACCGAAAAATGCGAGGACGGCGCACGGCGTGGCGTGGAGACCGAAGCTGTTGCCTGCCCGGGCGGCACGACTGCGTTGCGACAGCCCCGAGCGGCGCGGCGCCGGTGGTGCAGTCAAGCCGAGTGGAGTATGGTAAGGGTGAACGGCAAACTCACCGCCGGTCGGGCAGTCTCTGGGTGACCTCGAAGCAGCGGCAGTGTGGCAGTCAGACGGAGGTTTCGCGTCATGTTCGACGTCCGCCCGTGTTTCTTGGTCACAGCAGTCGGCGTGTTGCTGGCGGCTGGGGCGCCGCCGTTGCCGACGGGTGTCGCACCCGTGGGCGATCCGGACACGGACAAGACGGTGACTTTCGTGGAGGCGGGCCGCCCGGTCGCGGTGGATATGCTCGGCCGGAAATGGCATACTCGCGACGGGGGCTTGGTCTGTCGGGGCGGCAACGATATTGCCGAACGGCTCGTGGGCCGCGCCAATCTGGGTCGCGGGGATTTCCGCGTGACCGCAGACCTCGCCATAACGAATCTCGACCGCAGCGCCGCGGCGTTCACCCTCGGCAGCGCCAACTACTTCGGGTTCGCCGGTTCTCACGGCAGAATCTTCCTCACCGGCCCCTGGTTCGGCACCCGCGGCGAACCCCTTGGCGACCCGTCCGCGTTCTTCACCGGCGGGCGCCGCTTTCGTTTCGAGGCCATCCGAAAAGGCGACCGATTCCGCGTCGCGGTGGACGGACGCACCGTATTGGAACGAAAAGTATCCAGAGAAGCGGTCGGCGCCCCGGGTTTCACTCCGGTGCGGAGCACCATGCGGATTTCGCATTTCGCGGCGACCGGCAACCTCCAGCCGTACAAGCGTCCCGCGTTACGTTCGCGCCGGCGCCCGCCCGCCATCGTTCCGCACCCGCGCGTCCGCCAACTGCCCGCCGGTTTTCCGCTCGGTCCGTTCGTGCGCCTGCCGGATGGCGGCATTCTGGCGGTTACCGAGCGCGAGGCCGTCATCAGCCGCGACGACGGCCGCACTTGGACCGAAGGGCATCCCCTCTTCCCGTCGGAAAGCCGCTATCGGGTCCGTCCGGAGCGCGCCCTGCTCTGCACCCGCGCCGGAACGGTCGTCCTCGCCTTTCTCGATCAATCTCAATACCACTATTCTTGGGACCGCAAGGCGAACAAACCCAAGCCGGGCATGCTCCTGCCCTCGTACGCCGTCCGCAGCACCGACGGCGGCAAGACCTGGGACACACCGGTCATGCTTTGCCGGGGCTGGTGCGGTTGCATCCAGGACATGCTCGAAACCCGCACCGGCAGAATCGTCATCCCCGGCCAGGAACTCCTGTTCGACAAGGGCCGTCACGCCACCATCCCGTACGTCTCGACCGACGCCGGGAAAACCTGGCAGCGGACCCAATGGCTCGATATCGGCGGGCGCGGCGATCATGCCGGGGCCATCGAAGGCACGCTCGAACAGCTCCGGGACGGCCGGCTGTGGCTGCTGCTGCGGAGTTATCACGGGTTTTTCTATCAATCGTTCTCGAAAGACGACGGTGAGCACTGGACCCCGCCGGAGCCGTCCCCGATCCTCTCCACCGGCTCCCCCGGCAAATTGAAACGCTTGAGCGATGGGCGGCTCGTGCTCGTTTGGAACGACATCCCCCACCAAGGTTTCAAGCGCCGGGAGGAACTCTCGATCAGTTTCTCCGACGACGATGGACGCACGTGGACCCCGCCCCAGGTCGTCGCCCGATGCAAAGGCGGACGCGTCGCCTATACCTACCTTTTCGAGCCTCGGCCCGGCGTGCTGTGGCTCACCACCATGCAAGGCGGATTCCGCGGCGAGTTGCAAGTCAAAGACTTCTGCCGCGATCGGCCCCGGATCGTGGCGTTCGGCGACTCGACAACCGCGCCGCGGTTGGCCGTCAAAGTGTACCCTTGGCTGCTCCAGCGGGAGTTGCCGACGCTCGGCCTCGATGCCCGGGTCGTCAATGCGGGCGTGCCGGGCAACACCACCCGCGCCGCACGCCGGCGTTTCGCCCGCGACGTACTCGCACGCCGCCCGCGGCTGGTCATCATCCAGTTCGGCATCAACGACGCCGCCGTGGACGTGTGGAAGCAGCCGCGGGCAACCTCCCCGCGGGTGCCGCTCAAAGAATTCCGCACCAACCTCGTGTACTTCGTGCAAGCCCTGCACAAAGCCGGCGTCCGGGCCGTGCTCATGACCCCGAACCCGCTCTGCTGGACCCCGAAGCTCAAAGAACTTTACGGCAAAGCGCCGTACCGGCCCGACGATCCCGACGGGTTCAACACCGTGCTCGAAACCTATGCCGACACCGTCCGTCAGGTTGCACGAGAACAGCAGGTCCCGCTCGTGGATGTGTGGACCCTCTTCCGCAATGCCGCCGCCAAGGACAAGAACGGCCTCGGCGCCCTGCTTCTGGACGGAATGCACCCCAACGACCGCGGCCACCGTCTCGTCACCGACGCTCTGCGGACGGTCGTTCAGCGAACTTTTCCGGGCGGGAATGAGCAAAAGGAGAATGCGCCGTAACGACGGCAATTGGCCAAACTGACGCAGGGGGCGGACAGGGGCGCCCCCGCCGGGGTTGCGGTGCAATCAATGCGTGACTTGCGGACCGTTCGATCCGCAACGGGAGCGAAACCTGTCCGCGTGCAATGCACAGGCAAATGCTCCTGACAGCCTGCCTCGTCCTGCTCTTTGCGCCAGGTCCAACTCGCGGTGAGGCGCTATCGGCCCGACGTGCTGCCGCACGCCTCTCGTGCCGGTGCCTATTCCCTCCGCGTCCTGCTCTTCCACGCCACGTCGAACGCGCCTCCTTTTCCCCCGGACCGACCGGGATGCCTTCCCCGCCGGAAGACGGCGCGAGTGGGAACCGATCAGAAGCCGTGTGGTCTATAGAGGAAGCCGGTTTGAGGGGTGTGCCGCTTTCTCGGATCGCGGCGCCGGACGGGAGGGTCGGACACGATGCGGGCCGTGCCGCCGAACCATACCACTCCGCGGCGCCGGACCGTTGCGCAGGGAAAAAGAGCCCGGTGCACCGCACTGCCAGACGGAGATCCCGGAGTATGATGCAGGAAACAAACATTCAAGCATTGCAGCAGGAAATCCGGGGGGCCTCAAACATCACTCGGACGATAAAGATCGAGGTCGCCAAGGTCCTTGTAGGACAAGAAGAGCTGGTGAACAGCCTCCTGATCGGTCTGCTCTGCAACGGGCACATCCTGGTCGAGGGGCTGCCCGGCTTGGCCAAGACTTTGGCCATCAAGACACTGGCGCAGGCTGTCGGCGGGACGTTCGCCCGCCTTCAGTTCACGCCGGACCTGTTGCCCGCCGACCTGACGGGAACCACGATCTACAACCCCGGCGACCACACCTTCAGCGTAAAACAGGGGCCCATTTTCGCCAACATCATCCTGGCGGACGAGATCAACCGTGCTCCGGCCAAAGTCCAAAGCGCCCTGCTCGAGGCCATGCAAGAACATCAGGTCACCTTGGGCGGGCAGACGTACACTCTGCCGGAACCGTTTCTGGTCATGGCAACCCAGAACCCCATTGAGCAAGAAGGAACTTACCCGTTGCCGGAAGCGCAAGTCGACCGTTTCATGCTCAAGGCATTGATTACGTACCCCACGCGACAGGAAGAGCAAGAAATCTTGGATCGCATGGCGCACCCGGAGGTCAGTTTCGACACGGTCCAAGTAGTGGAGCCGAGAGATGTTCTGGCAGCGCGGGCGTACGTGGATCGCATTTACGTGGACCCGAAGGTGAAAGAATACATTTTGGACTTGGTTTTTGCCAGCCGTGGGGCCGCCCCCGAGCAATTGTCGGAACGCCAGCGGGATGCCCGCCTCGAAGGCCTGGGCGACCTGATCGAGTATGGGGCCTCGCCCCGGGCCACACTGGCCCTGACCCTGGGGGCCAAAGCGGCGGCGTTTCTCGAAGGACGCGCCTATGTGGTGCCTCAAGACGTCAAAGACGTAGCCCCGGCCGTACTCCGGCATCGGATCATCCCGACGTATGAAGCCGAGGCCGAGAACTTGACCGGGGACGACATTGTTGGGAAGCTGTTGGACGAGCTGCGCACGCCCTGATCGCTTGCCGGACGGGGTCGTCCGGGAGACGGGTGCGAATGGAGCCGGTGATGCTGACCAAGGAGCTGATCGCCAACGTGCGCCGGATCGAGATCCGGACGCGGCGGATCGTGGACGAATTGACGGCCGGGGCCTACCACAGCGTGTTCAAAGGCCGGGGCATGGAGTTCGATGAAGTCCGCGAGTACCAGCCGGGAGACGATGTCCGCACGATCGACTGGAACGTGACGGCCCGATTCGGACGGCCGTTCATCAAGAAATTCGTCGAAGAACGGGAACTGACGGTCTTCCTGGTGGTCGATGTCTCGGGTTCGGGCGACTTCGGCAGTACGGACCGGAGCAAGAACGAACACGCGGCCGAGTTGGCGGCCCTGCTTGCCTTCAGCGCCATCCGGAACAATGATCGGGTGGCGTTGCTGTTGTTCACCGATGATCAGGAACTATTCGTGCCGCCGCGCAAAGGGCGGCGGCACGTGCTGCGACTGGTCCGCGACCTGCTCGCCTGGGAACGGACCCGTGCGGGCACGGACATCGCTCGGGCCCTCGAATCCATGATGCGACTGGCAGACCGGCGGGCTATCGTTTTCCTAATCAGCGACTTGCTCGATTCCGGTTTTGACAAAGCGCTGGCCGTGGCCGCTCGCCGCCACGACGTGGTCGCGCTGCGAATCATGGACCGCCGGGAAGTCGCCCTGCCCCGCCTCGGCAACGTTTGGGTCGAGGACGCCGAAAGCGGCGAGATTCAATTGTTTCCGGGCTCAAGCCAACCGGCAACGCAACGGTTCGGGATCGAGGCGGGCGGCCTCCGCCTGAGCCAGGAGGAATTGTGCCGGAAGACGGGCGTGGACCTGATCGACATCACCTGCGGCGAAGACTATGTGAGGCCACTGATGCAGTTCTTCCGTGCCCGGGAGAAACGCCGGTAGGAGGATCGCGGCGAAACCGCCGTTTCGAGGCACTCGTCCGCCCTCATGCATGCCTTGACTTCACGGCAGATTGAAGCCAAACCGGATTCAGGGACATTCTCGCGTGGAACCGAATCGACGACAACCGATCCCGGGCGTTTTCCGTCGCCGCCGCACTATTTGGGTGCTCGGGAGTTGCGCCGTCCTCTTCCTCACGGTTGTCGTCGCACTTTTCGTTTGGACGTGGCGGACCTCCCCGCCGCCCCGGGTGGTTCGGGTGGAGCTGACGCCGACCGGGCCGGTGTATATCGGCGACCCGTTGTCCTTTTCCGTCGAGATCGAGTGCCCGTGGTCTCGCCTGCCCCTGCTGCCGATGAAGCTGACGCTCCCGGACGGGGTCCAAGAGCTGCCTCCTCAACGTCGGCGTCTGTCCGGCATTGGGGCGGGTGTCTGGCGCTGGACTTGCCGTGTTCGTCTCCAACCGTATACGTTGGGCGAAGCGAACGGCGGCAAAGTCCGCGTTCATCTTACAGCCGACAGGACCGGCGCCCAAGGCCGGGTGGAGGCCTTGATTCCGAGAATCGTGGTCCGCCCGCGTCTCACTGAACCAACGGAAAAGCTGACGCTGGCCCCGCGGATTCTGCCGTCGGCCATTGCGTCGCGCCGGTCGTGGTGGCAATGGGCGCTCCTGGCTCTGGTGGTCCTTTCCGCGGGTGCGGCGACCGTTTGGCTGCTGTGTCGCCGGGACACGGATCAAGCCTTGGAACGCGCCCGCCCTCCATGGGAAGTCGCCGGGACCGCCCTGCAAGAACTCGACGAGGCACTGCCTTTGTCCGCCGAAGAGTTCTTCGTACGGCTCACGGACATCGTTCGGCACTACATCGAGGCCCGGTTCCAGCTTCGCGCCCGCGAACAGACAACTCCCGAGTTCCTCGCCTCGCTCCGCCGAGACAGCGCCCTGGACGACGGCCAGCGCGCCATGTTGGCCGATTTCCTCACTGCAGCGGACATGGTGAAGTTCGCCCGGGCGGAGGCGACGCAGGAACAGCTCCGTAACGCCCTCGGCCAGGCAACACGCTTTGTGGCTGAGACCAGACCGCGAAGCGGGCCGGCCGAGGTCCCGACGGCGCCGGAAGGAGACCCGGCGCCATGATGCACCTGAACAGTCCGTGGTTTGCTGTTCTGTTTCCCGTCGTGGCCCTCGCAGTGGTCGTAGCCGTTCGCAGACGACGACCGGCGGTGCGCGTATCCGCCGTCGCCCCTTTCCGGAAGGCCACCCGGCCGCTCCGCTGGTGGCGCCCCGTCCATTGGCCTGCCGGGATCGCAGGACTCGGCCTGCTGTGTCTGACGGTTGCCGTGATGCGCCCGCAAAAGGGGATCGAGCGCCTCGTGGAACGCACTCAGGGCATAGACATCATGCTGGTTCTGGATGTCTCCGGGAGCATGCAGGCATACGACATCCCGGGGACGGTCCGGTCCGACGAGGAATTGCGGCGTCTTTGGGATTCCGGGCGCCTCAAGCCGCGAATCGACGTGGCCAAGGAGGAGTTGCGGAAATTTGTCGAACGCCGACCCAACGACCGGATCGGCTTGATCGCTTTTGCCCGCTTGCCGTACACAGTGTGCCCCCCCACCCTTGACCACGACTACCTTCTCAACCATCTCCAAATGCTCAAGGCCGGTATGCTCCCGGACGGCACCGGCATCGCGGCGCCGATCGCCTCGGCGACCACCCGTCTGAAAGACTCGCCGGCAAAACGGCGGGTGATGGTCCTTTTCACAGACGGCGAGAACAATGTGGACGCAGAAGTCACACCGCGACAGGCCGCAAAGATCGCCCACACATTTCGGATCGTGGCCTACACCGTGGGCGTGGGCAGCAGTCAGGCCCTCATGCCCGTGAACGGCTTTTTCGGGCGCCAACTCCGGCTGGTCCGCGCGGGACTGGACGAATCCCTGTTGCGGGACATCGCCGACACCACGGGCGGGCGCTACTTCCCGGCGCGCGACGCCGACGGGTTTCGCGCTGCCATGCGCGAAATCGACGCCATGGAAAAAACAACCCTCAAGGCCCCGCGTTACCTCGATTACCGAGAGCGTTTTTTTCCGTGGCTCGCCGCGGGCGCCTTGCTGCTGCTGCTGGCCTTTCTTCTCGAACATACGCTGTTGCTGCAGATTCCGTGACGCACCGGGGCAAAAGCGTGCTCTCTGCTCCCCGCCCGCCATGATCCGGCGACTGCACCCGCCGATCCGCGATGCGACAAGCCCGCGAAGACCGGATATACTCTCTCCCTGAAGAAGATCGCGCACGGTCTCACGTATCCGGTCGAGCCGACAGCGTAGGCCCTCCGGATCGCACCCGGACAGGACGAATCATGAAGCGACGTTGGTTTCACTCATACCTCGTTTTTGTTGTCGGGACCGTAATTCTGCGGCCCGGCGTACCCGACCTGCACGCTGCAGAAACCGCCGCAGCCCCGCCGGCGTCGGCGGAATTGCTGGTCAACGCCGACTTCGAGCGTGGTTCTTTGGGCTGGCAGGCAGACTCGGTGCTGAAACGGGAAGGGGCTTTCGAAACCCAACCGGCGGAATCGCCGCGGAAAGGACGCATCGGCGTAGTCGTCAATCGCAGCGACGTGGAGACGGCGGCGGTTTATCAGACCGTGGCGCCGCCGGTCCAGGGAATGTTCCGGGTTCGGGGCCTCTGCCGAGCCGGTCGTTTGAAAGGAGTCGCGGGAATTGCCTTCTACTCTCTCGATGCCCGCGGCCGGATTTTGGAGCGCCGCTGGGTCGTGCGCATCCCGGAATGGGGGACGTATGGATGGCAGGCCTTCAATGAAACGTATCGTCCCCCGAGAAAGACGGCTTCCGTCCAGGTCCGGCTCGCCGTCTACCGGGTTGGCACGGTCCGGTTCGACGACCTCGGCCTGAGCGTCGAACCACTTCCGAAAAAGGCGAAAACCTGGGGTGTGCCGCTGGAGAACGCGAGTTGGGAAATCACGCGTTATCGGACGAGCCGTCCGATCTATCGAATGGCCGTAGCAGACCTGGACAACGACGGTCGGCCGGAATTCCTCCTCGCGGACGTGGACGGCGGGCTCCGTTGCAGGCGGGAAAACGGTAACATCTTGTGGGAACGCAACCTGGGAGGCTTGGCGCTCGACATTGCCGTCGGCGATCTGAGCGGAGATTCCCGCCCGGAAATCGTCGTGTGTTCGGCGGATACCGGCGGGCGCCTCCGCGTCCTGGACGCCGGCGGGCGCGTGCTCTGGACCTATTCAAAGCCGGGAGCGACCTTTTCGCACGTTGCCGTCGGCAATCTGGACGGACAGGGCTGGGGCGAAGTCCTGGCCACTCACGACAATCACGTCGAAGCATTTGCCGGCAAGACGGGCACGCGTCTTTGGTCGGCGTCTTTCGGGGGGCCGCGCCTGCGATCGATTGCGGTCGCCGACGTGACGGGGGACGACCGTCCCGAGGTGGTGGTTGCGGCCCGGGCGAGACGACTCTTTTGCGCGGCCGTGACGCGGGAGGGAAAACCTGCCTGGTATTTTCGACCTACCGGGACACACGGTCTGAGCGCCGAAAACCTTGTCGCGGCGGACCTGGACGGAAACGGCGAGACCGAAATCATCCTGGGCGGCGCGGGGGCGGGCAAGGTGGCGTGCATCGAGCGGGGGGACGACAAAGAAGCCGTGCTTCGCTGGCTGGCCATCAGACCCAAATCGAAGCTGTGGCCGCAACACCGGGATGCCACCGGGAACCTGGGGGCCATGCCGGTGCAGATTGCCGTGCGTGATTTCTGTCCCGACCGCCCTGGACTCGAAACCCTGGCGGCGACGGTGGACGCGCTCTGGCTGTTGGACCGTCGCGGTCGCTTCATCTGGGAGGGCCGCAGCGGCATTCTCCTGCTGGATCTCGTGCCCTGGCGCGACGTGGTCTATGTGCCGTCGAGCGGGTTCCGGGACACCGCGTTCTATCGACTGCGACTGACCCGCGGCGGGAAGCCCCCCGCCCGGACTTTGGCCGAGTTCGTCTACCCCAACCCCATCTACGACAACCTGGACAAGCTTTCCGCCGCCGTTCACGCGAAGCCGTCGGCGCCGCGTCCGGCGGCACAGGAGCGAACAGGCGGCGCCGCGCCGGCCGACGGCGACCGTTTTCATGTGGTCTTCGCCGGGGCCCCCTGGCCGTACAGCCGTTACGGAAGTTTCGACCGACTGGCGGAGATCCACGACCTGCTGAAATCCGCCCAGAGCGACAATCTCGAGTTTCTCCTCATGCTCTGGCCCAAGGACCTGCCGGTCGAACTCGATCGGGCCCCCATGGAAGAACCGAAACGTATCCTGAAGGTGGCAAGGTTCCTGGAAGAAATCGACCAGCCGTTCCTCTTTTTCATCGATCACGGCTGCAAGCCGAACCTCTCCCTGCCCATGATCGCGAAAACCCTCGAAACAGCTCCCCGCACCTGTCGCGGGTTCTATGTGGCGGAGAACACCGCCCGCTACCCGACAAAAAAGTGGGACGAATTCGTGGACTGGGCCACGACGGTCATGGACCTCTGTCTGGCCCATGGCCCCGGAACCAAAGTCATTTTTAAAGAAATGTTCGACTCGTGGGCGCTGCTGCCCGCCGATGCCCGCGTTCGCGAACGCCTCTTCCAACCCAAATACCGGGACGTACTGGTGGCCATGTATGCCACGAACAATCCGTATGCTCCGGAGCTGCAGATCGGCGGTATGCTGGGCCTGAAACATACCGGCCTGATCGGGGCATGGGGGATCAGCACCCAACACTGGAGCTGGAGCTGGTCCGAACGCGGCCTATTCCAGCAATACGCGGACATCTGCCCGGCCGACGTTCTCATGCGCATGGAGCTGACCGCGGCCTGCCTGGGCGCACGCTGGTTCCACATCGAAGGCGGCCAGGAATACCTTCGCCGGGGACGACCGGAACTCGACCCGGCGGCCGCACGCCACCGCGAATTGGTTTACGAAATGATCCGCAAACGCCTTTTGCTTCCTGTCTCGGACTCGGACAACCTCAGTTTTTCGAACACGGTCGTCCTCCGTTCGCTCCATGCGGAAATCGCGAAGATGCAAGCTCAAGGCAAAGCGATCGGCAATCCGCTCGCCCGGCCGGTCGGTCCGCTGCGCAACGGCCTCCTCGGGGTCCGCGACAGCATCGCCAGCACGCCGCCCGAGTATCTCCCGTCCTATGCGTACAATGTGCGGCGCTATTGCGAAGGCTTCTTCCCCGAGACGCCGTTCGGGTTCGTCCGCATCGTCCCCGACACGCCCGAGATCGGCGCTTTCACCTTGGGCAAATACCTGCTTCGCACCAACGGCGACCAAGAACTGTTCCACGGCAAGAACACGATCTCGGCATCAAGCGCACGCGGCCGACTCCGCCACCTCTTGACCCGAGGGGCAGAGGCCTTGCCCTTTCAGGCCGAAGGCGCGGCCGTCTTCACGCATCGGGTCGGCAAGACCTACCGTGTCTGGCTCGTGGATCCCGGCTTCCTGACGCCGCAAGGAGTGGACACCTTCCTCCGAGTGCGGCTCACCCAGCCCGTCCGCCAAGTCCGAGACTTGATTGACGGACGCCTCCTGACCGGCGTCGGGGGGGTCTATCCGGTACACGTTCCGGCCGGCGCTTTCCGCCTGCTCGAGGTCACCCCCAGACAGCCATGACCCCTTTTAGACCAAAGGGTTGCCGGCTCCTCACCAGGGTCGACGACAGGGCTGCTATGGTTGACCCCGACACTCGGCTCGGCATCCTTTGCGAAAAGGGGGCGGCCATGGGGGGGGCGGCCCCCTCCGGGATTCCATGGGGGGGAAAAGAACCTGGAGCGAACCCCCAAGCGAGCTTCCGTCGGACTTGCCCCATCCACGGGATCGCAGCGGTGCGCCAAGCGGACTTGCGGCCGGCGTTTCGGGATGTAAATTACTTGTTCGCCCGGCAGAATGCCGTTCCGACGGCACGCGTCAGCGACCCCATCGTCTAGTGGCCTAGGACACCGGGTTTTCATCCCGGCAACAGGGGTTCGAGTCCCCTTGGGGTCGCCATTCTCTCTCGTCCCGAAGCAATCTCCCTCGGCGCTCATCCGCGGCCCGGACGTCCATTCGGCTACGCAATCGTGGGACGCCGAAGTTCCATCGGGGCGCTCTTCCCATGATTTGCGGAGTCTGCGAAGCGCAGTATCCTATCGTTCCCACCCGGCTGGCTCGCCTCCAACTCGACGACCAAACAAGGAAACGTCCGGATGAGAATCTTGTACCTCGACGTAGACACGCTCCGGCCCGACCACTTGGGTTGCTACGGGTATGCCCGGAACACCTCTCCGAACATCGACCGGATCGCGGCCGAAGGCGTGGTATCGCGCAATTGTTACACCAGCGACGCGCCCTGCCTGCCCGCGCGCTCGGCCCTGTTCACCGGGATGTTCGGAATTCACAACGGCGCCGTCAATCACGGCGGGTCCCGGGCCGACATGTTCAACGAAGGACCCGAACGAGGGTTCCGCATGTCCCGATCCCAGAACGGCTGGATCGCCCGGATGCGCCAAGCCGGCTTCCGGACCGTGACAGTCAGTCCGTTCGCCGAGCGACACAGCGCCTGGGAGTTCTGCGCCGGCTGGAACGAGATCTACAACCCAGGCAAAGGCGGCCTGGAAAGCGCGGAAGAAGTCCAGCCCTACGCTCGAGATTGGATCGAGCGCAATGGAAGCTCGGACAATTGGTTCCTGCACGTGCACTATTGGGACCCGCACACACCGTACCGGGCCCCGCTCGATTTCGGTGATCCTTTTGCCGATGAACCTCTGCCGCCGGAAGCCGACTGGATCGGCGAGGAGGATATTGCTCGGGGCTTTCAGGCGTTCGGGTCGCACTCGCCCCAAGACTTGGGCGGGTTCGGCAACGCTTCCGACAAACGGTGGCCCAGACAGCCGGCGGTCATCCGGGACAAGGCGGATTACAAGAGGTGGATCGACGGGTACGACACAGGCATTCTTTACATGGACCGTCATTTCGGCGAGCTGTTGGGACTCCTCGAACGGCAGGGAGTTCTCGACGATACCGCCATCATCGTCAGCAGCGACCACGGTGAAAACCAGGGCGAACTCAACATCTTCGGCGACCATCAAACCGCCGACGAGTGCACCGCGCGCATTCCGTTGGTAGTGCGGTGGCCCGGCGGTCGCAAGGGGGTGATTGAAAGCGGCCTACACTACAATATCGACTTGCCCCCGACACTCATGAAACTATTGGACAGGCCGATCCCGGACCACTGGGACGGCACCAGCTTCGCCGAGGCCATCACGGGTGACGCCGCCACGACCGGCCGCGACTATCTCGTCCTGAGCCAGATGGCCTGGGCCTGCCAGCGCTCCGTCCGCTGGGACCGCTACCTCCTGCTCCGCACGTACGATCCCGGCATGAAAGACCTGCCGCCCATTGCGTTGTTCGACCTCGAGGCCGACCCGCACGAAACGCGCGACCTGTCTGCCGACCGTCCGGACTTGGTCGACCACGGGCTCGCTCTGCTCGAGCAATGGACGACCGCACAGATGGCGAGTTCGAACCAAATGGTCGATCCGCTTTGGCAGATCATGCGGGAAGGCGGTCCTTTCCACACCCGGCTTCAGCTCGAGCGGTACATCGCGCACCTGAAGGCCACCGGCAGGGAAGAACACATTCCGACACTCGAGGCGATCTACCGAAATCGGCGGGCGATCCAATTCCGCCCGCTGTATCCATCCCGGTAGGGGCCGACCGTTTTCGGGCAGGTCCGGTCGCGGCAAGTCGGCGCGCTGAGCGCGGACAACGCCCGTATTGCCCACGCAGGGGCCGGAAGCTCAACGCCGACGCCCGGCGGGACGGCGCCCCTCGAGGCCGTCATCCCCGTCCTCCGGGATATCGAACAGGGCCGTGCTGAGATACCGTTCGCCGGTGTCCGGGAGCAACGTTACGACCAATTTACCGCGACTTTCGGATCGACGGGCTTCCCGCAGCGCCGCCCAAAGGGCCGCACCGGAACTGATGCCGGCCAGGATGCCTTCCTGTCGGGCCAAATCACGGGCAGTCGCCATGGCGTCTTCCCCGCGGACGCCTACAATGGCGTCGATCACTTTGCGGTCCAAGACATCCGGGATGAACCCCGCACCGATGCCCTGAATCCCGTGCTTTCCGGGAAGGTGTCCCGAAAGGACTGCCGAAGCAAGCGGTTCCACCGCCACGATCCGGACACCGGGTTTCTTTTTCTTGAGAAAACGCCCCACGCCCGTAATCGTGCCGCCCGTGCCCACGCCCGCCACGAACACGTCGATCTCTCCGTTCGTATCCTCCCAAATCTCGACGGCTGTCGTACGGCGGTGGACCGCAGGGTTCGCCGGGTTCCGAAACTGCTGCGGCATGAAACTGTCGGGAGTGGTCGCCGCCAATTCCTCTGCTTTCTCGATCGCACCTTCCATTCCGGCCGTCGCAGGCGTCAGGACCACTTGGGCGCCCAACATGCGCAAAAGACTGCGCCGTTCCACCGACATACTGGCGGGCATGGTCAGGACCAGCCGGTACCCCCGGGCGGCCGCAACCATGGCAAGACCGATCCCGGTGTTCCCGCTCGTGGGCTCGATAATCGTGCCGCCGGGTCTCAATTCCCCGCTCTTCTCGGCCGCTTCAACCATCGAAATGGCGATACGTTCCTTGACGCACCCCAACGGATTGAAGGACTCGAGCTTCACCGCCACCCGACAGTCGATGCCGGCAGTCAACCGGTTCAGGCGCACCAACGGCGTGCCGCCGACTGTAGCTGTTATGTCCGGGTAAATCGCCATGGGAAAGGTCTCTCTTCGTTGGCACGGCTCGAATCCTCCACCGCCGGATGGAGTTCGGCGGCGGTTCAGATCACGTATTCCACAATCGGGGTGAGGGCCTCCTGCTCCTCCTGCACGTCGGCAAGCGTCACCGCCTCGAGCGTCTCCCGAATTGTATCGGAAAGACGACACCAGAGTCGGTGGGTGGCGCAAAACGGCGAGCGCTCGCACGAAGCGGGGTTCTCGGTGCAATCCACCAGGTTCAAACGGCCTTCCAGGGTCTCGACGATTTCAAGCACGGTGATCTGCTCTGCCGGACGAGCCAGCAGGTACCCCCCGGAGCGACCGCGACGGCTCACCAGAAGGCCACCGGCCCGCAACGGCATCAGGATCTGGTCCACGTACGCCTCGGAGATGCCCTGGGTGGCCGCAATCCGACCGGCGAAAACCGGCTTGCGCGAACACTCGGAAGCGATTTGCATCATAATCCGAAGTCCGAACCGGACACGGGTGGACAGCTTCATAATCGGTCAATCTCCAATGGTCCGGGGGTCGATCCCGGACGATGATTTCTCTGCCGGCTCGACTCGAGGACGTCCGCCTGCCGGCAGAGGGTGATACGAAGATATTTCTATGGTCGAATTAGACTATAATACCGAAGGCGCGATCCCGCAAGCAGGCGAAAAAAAGGCCCGCGACTTGCGGCGTCCCCCGCGGCTCGGGTGTAGATTTCAGAGGGCAAGCGTGCTCCGGTGCGCCCGTTCCGAATGTCCGACAACCAGAGCAGGATCACCGGCGCCCCGAGGCGCCCTCCCGCGGTCCGGGAGAAACCGAACGAAGGTGCGATTGCATGCTGTGTCCCCGTGAAAATCCCGACGCCGTGCATCCGGTGATGCCCAGGGCATGGGTCGAAATCGACGTCCGCGCCTGGGAAGAGAATTTTCGTGCCGTCGCCGGGGCTGTTTCCCCCGCCACAGTCTTGGCAGTGGTCAAAGCAAACGCCTACGGCCTGGGGGCGCCGGAAGCCGCCCGCGCTTTCCGACGGGCCGGATGCCGTCATCTTGCCGTCGCCAGTATCGAAGAAGGCCGGGAATTACTGGATCTCGGGATGCAGGTCCTTTTGCTGGGGGCCGTTCTCCCGGCCGAAGTCCCCGCAGTGGTGGAGACCGGGATTGTCGCTTCAATCCCGGACTATGCCACTGCCCTTCGGATCAGCGATGCAGCTCAGGCGGTCGGACGCCGCGTCTCCGTGCACATCCAGGTGGACTCGGGCATGGGGCGACTGGGGATCGTTCTGTCCAGCGCCTTGGACGAAATCCTGCGGATCAGTCGCCTTCCCGGCATTCTGACCGAAGGCATCTACACGCACTTTCCCACGGCCGGGCGCCGTGATGCCCCCACGTACAGGCAGATAGCGGAGTTCGCATCCCTGGTCCGCGAACTCGAGTCGGCGGGGTGCGGATTCAAATGGCGGCACATGGCCAACAGTGCGGCTGTCGCCGGGCTGCCGGAGGCGTACCGCGCCCCGTTCAACATGGTGCGCCCGGGGTTGGACCTGCACGGGGCCCACCTCTCCATCACACCGCGTCCCTACCGGGCGCGCCCGGTCTTCTCCCTCAAGTCGCGCCTGGTCGGCATCCGCACGCTCCCCCAAGGGGCCACGGTGGGCTATGGCCGGACGTACGCTGTGACCCGACCGGGGGGGGAGCGCATCGGCACTGTGGCCATTGGTTATGCCGACGGCTACCCCCGTTCTTTGTCGAACACCGGAAGCGCTCTGGTCCGGGAGCGGACCTGCCCCGTGGTCGGCATGGTGTGCATGGATTACACCATGATTTCGCTTGAAAACGTACCGGACGCGGAAATCGGGGACGAAGTTGTGCTCGTTGGCAACACCGGCCCCGTAGCGGTCTCCATCGCCGCAGTCGCCCGCAAAGCAGGCACGATCCCATACGAACTGATGTGCCAGATCGGCCGACGCGTTCACCGGCGTTACGTTGGGCGGGACGGAGAAAACAGCCGCGTGGAAGTCCCTGAGAGTCTGAAATGATGCGGCGGACGGGCGACTCCGCACCGTTTCGGGGCCGGACGGGGCCGAAGTCCCGCGACTCACGCGATGCGGCGTTCTTCCTTCGCGCTCTTCAGCCGGAGCTTCGGCGGGCTTTTACCGAGCACGGCGCTTTCGTCGATGATGCAGGTCTCCACGTCCCGACGCGAGGGGACCTCAAACATGATGTCCACCATCAGGGTCTCCAGAATGGCACGCAGCCCCCGCGCACCGGTGCCTTTTTCGATGGCCTTCCGAGCCAGGGCGCGCAAAGCACGGTCGGTGAAACGGAGCGAAACGCCCTCCATGGCAAAGAGGGCTTGGTACTGACGCACGAGGGCGTTCCGGGTTTTGGTGAGGATTCGGACCAATTCGTCTTCAGTGAGCGCCCCAAGGCAGGCGACCAGCGGCAGGCGACCTACGAATTCGGGGATCATGCCGAATTGGATCAGGTCCTCGGGTTCCACCTGCCGCAGTATCTCCGCGTCATCACCGACGGCCACATTCCGGTCCCCGTCCCGGCCGGCCGAAAACCCCAGGATATGTCGCCCCATGCGGCGCCGGACGATCTGCTCCAGCCCCACAAAAGCGCCGGCGCAGATGAAGAGGATGTGCGACGTATCCACACGCAGGTAATCCTGTTGCGGATGCTTCCGCCCGCCTTTCGGGGGCACATTGGCGACCGTCCCTTCCAGGATTTTCAGCAAAGCCTGCTGCACCCCTTCTCCGGAAACGTCGCGCGTGATGGAAACGTTCTCGGTTCGGCGCGCGATCTTGTCGATTTCGTCCACGTAGATGATGCCGACCTGAGCGCGCTCCACATCATAGTCGGCGGCCTGGACGAGTCGCAGGATGATGTTCTCCACGTCTTCGCCCACGTAACCCGCCTCAGTCAGCGTCGTGGCGTCGGTTATGGCGAAGGGCACGTCCAGCCTCCGGGCCAGAGTCCGCGCGAGGAGCGTTTTCCCCGAGCCGGTGGGGCCGATCAACAAAATGTTGCTCTTCTCGATCTCGACTTGGTCGTCCGAGGTCTGCGGGGACATCCGGGCACGTTGGAGCCGCTTGTAATGATTGTGCACCGCGACGGAAAGAGCTTTCTTAACGTAGTCCTGCCCCACCACGTATTCATCAAGGAACCCCTTCAGCTCAATAGGCTTGGGGACTTGCAGAGCAGGACCGTCGGATCGGGTTGCGGCGCCTTTCCGGCGGCGAGTCGGGGTCGGGGCGTCTTCACCCGGCCCCTCCAGCATCTGCGTGCACACCACCACGCAGTCGCTGCAGATCGCAACGCCGGTGGGGCTGGTAATGAGCTGGGGGACTTCCGCCCGCGCCCGACCGCAAAAGGCACAGAAGTAATCGTCGTTCTTTCCGCGTCCATGCCGGGCCGCCATGAAAGAGTCTCCTGAATAACGAGTCCGGTCACGAGGCAACGGGGCCCGCCGCTTTCTTGCCGACCTTGCGGGAAGGTTCGAGCACCACGTCGACGATTCCGTACTCGGCAGCCTCCTTGGCGGACATGAAGAAATCCCGGTCCGTGTCCCGGGCAATTCGTTTCAATGTCTTGCCGGTGTGCTGGGCAAGCAATTGGTTGAGCACGGTGCGAATCCGCAGGATCTCTTCAGCCTGGATATGGATGTCGGACGCAGTCCCTTCTGCACCGCCCATGGGCTGATGAATCATAATCCGCGCATGGGGAAGTGCGAAACGCTTCCCGGCCGTCCCGGAGGCAAGCAGGATCGCAGCCATGCTTGCCGCTTGACCGACACAGTAGGTTTTCACGTCGCAGCTCGTCATCTGCACGGTGTCGTACAGAGCCAAACCGGCCGAAACCGATCCGCCCGGACTGTTGATGTAAAACTCAATGTCTTTCTTCGGATCTTCGCTTTGCAGATAGAGGAACTCGGCGATCAACAGGTTGGCCACGTGATCGTCGATGGGGGTGCCGAGCAACACAATCCGGTCCTTGAGCAATCGCGAATAAATGTCATACCCGCGCTCACCATGGGCCGTGGGCTCGACCACGATCGGCACGTACATCTGGTTGACCGGTACAGGCATGGCTCAATCGCCTCCTTCTTCGTCCGCGGCCGGTTCGGAGTCCGGGGCTGCCGCCGCCGCCTCAGGCGCCGCGTCGCTCGCGGCGGTCTCCGCCGGCCCGAACGTCCCCTTTTCGTCGGGCGCCTCATCTGTGCCGTCCACCCGTGCGACCAACCAGTTCAGGACCTTGTCGACCAACAGGCGTTCCATGATCAGATAAATGCGCCCCGATTCCTCGAGACGCCGCCGCAGTCGTTTCTCCGGCACCTTCTCGCGACGGCTCATCTCCCGGATTACTTCAGTCAATTCCGCGGGCGCAACCTCCAAGCCCTCGGCTTTGGCGATCTCCAGCAACATGCAGCGCTGTTTAAGCCGGCGCGCGGCCATCTCCCGGGCTTGATTGTACAACTCATTCCGGCGACCTTCGAGTTCTTCGTCGGACACGCCGCGCTGGAATTCCGACTGGAGCAAGGCCATGAAGACCGTCTGGGTCTCCGCTGCCAGCAGCCGCGGCGGCAAAGGAAAGTCCGGAATGTCTGTGACGGCCTCCAACACTTTGCGTCGCAAGGCTTGGTAGCGTTGGACCCGTCCCTCCAGCTCGAGACGCTGGCGGAACACCGCCCGTACGGCCGCGGCGTCTTCCGCACCGATGTTTTTGGCGAACTCGTCCGTCAGCTCCGGTACGGACCGGCCCTGGACCTCGAGGATGGTCATGTGGATTCGCGCCGTCCGGCCGCGAAGGAATTCTTCGAAGTAGTCCTCCGGAAAACGTACAACCACCTCTTTCTCGTCCCCGGCGACACAGCCGATGAGCTGTTCCACCACGTTGGGCAGGATGCCGGGCTCACGCAACGGGACCCAGGTCTCCGCAGACGGGGAAAGGAGGGCCTTGGCGCTCTCGGGCAATTCTTCTCCGTCAGGCAACGGCTCGGTCAGTTGCCCCGTGTACGAGACTTTCAGCAAATCTTCGGCGGCGGCCGGACGCTCCACGACCTCAAAGGTCGCCTGGTTCTCCAACCACTCGTCTACGGCCCCCGCGACCTGCGCATCGTCAACGGCCACGTCCGCTTCTTCAATCCGAAGCGCCCGATAATCCGGCAGTTCGAATTCGGGATCCACATCGTAGCTGACAGCAAAAACGAAGCTGTCGTTGACGTCGACCCGCAACTGTTTCGGGTTGCTGAGTTCGACCCGACTCGCCGGATGCTTCTCCTCCCGGCCCAGTGCCTCTTTCAGGCCCATTTGGATCAGTTCGTCCTGAACGTGCTGGCGGATATCCGTATCGAATTTGCGCAAAACCAGTGCATCCGGGGCCTTGCCTTTGCGGAAGCCGGGCAGCCGCGCTTGGCGCCGGAACCCGTTCATCGCCGCGGCAAACCGATCCGCAACGATCTCAGCAGGCACTTCGATATTCAACCGGACCCGGCATGGCTCGGGTTCTTCGCGGACAACGGTGATGTTGGCAGGATCCACTGGCCCATGTCCTTATGAAACAACGCTCGGAAATACCACGGTCGCCGGCTGCGCCCCACGGCAGGTCGTATAGCAAAGTGCAAGCGTAAAACCCGGGAGGATCCCACGGACCCCACGCACCGGCCGCGAATGTTGTCGGCGCCGGGGCGCCCCCCCGGAAAATGCACTGCAACACCCTCCTCAAGGAAGGCCCGGGGCGCACTGAATCCTGCCCGACACTCTCCAACAAGAAGCCGCCGGAACAAGGACCTTTCGAACGGGGGACCGTTCCCCGGCAGGAGGACTGCATACGGGCGGCGGGCGACCTTCGAAATACACCGTTGGCGTCCTGCCCGGGAAGACTTGCGGGAAAAGGGGTCCCGCGAATCGGGCACAAACACCGAACGGTCCCGGCAAGAAGCCGCGCGTCGGCGCGAGACCCCTTTTCGGGACGGACCCATACTATATTACCCCGAGACCCAAAATCCATACACCGGGAGACAATGAGTGAAGAGCTTCGAAGCGGCCCGTAACACAATCCGGGGGAACGCCGGCCCGGTTTGGCGGCGGCAGATGGCTGCCGCGGTGCGGAACTGGGAAGCTTTGGCGGCGGCGCTCCGGCTCTGCCCCGAAGAAATCGACGCGCGCCGTAACGCGGCGCAGCGATATCCCGTATTGGTCTCCCCGTACTACCTTTCACTGGCGCGCAGCACCTCCCTGGACGATCCCATTCTCCGGCAGTGTGTTCCCGCACCCGCCGAGGTTCTTCCCCGGCCAAGCCAGACTCCCGACCCCCTCGACGAAGACCGCGCCACCCCCGTTCCCGGCCTCATCCACCGTTACCCGGACCGGGTCCTGCTCCTGATGAACTCCCGCTGTGCCGTGCACTGCCGGCACTGTTTTCGAAAACGCCTGTGGCGCGCCCCCCTCCCCGACATGACCGAAGAACGGCTCGATCGGGCCCTGGCCTACATCGGCCGCTGCACCGCGGTCCGGGAGGTCATCCTCTCCGGCGGCGATCCGCTGCTGGCGCCCGACGCCGACATCCGGGACATACTCGACCGCCTGGGGTCTTTGGACAATATCGAAATCGTCCGGATCGGCACGCGCCTGCCGGTCGTTCTTCCCTGCCGTTTCACGCCGGAGTTTTGCGCGCTGCTCGGCCACCGACGCCTGCCGGTCTGGGTGGTCACCCACTTCAATCACCCCTGGGAAGTCACTGAGGAGTCCGCAACCGCCTGCACGAACCTGACGTGCGCCGGCATTCCCGTTTTGAATCAAACCGTGCTCCTGCGGGGCGTAAACGACCGCGCAGAGACCATTCGAGCCCTCTGTACAGAACTCCTGAAGTGTCGGGTGAAACCGTATTATCTGCTGATGGCCGACCCGGCCGAAGGCGCCATGCACTTCCGAACGTCCCTCGCCGCCGCCCGCGGGATCCTGCACGCCCTTCGGGGCCGGTTGTCCGGGCTGGCCGTGCCCAACCTGGCGGCGGACCTGCCCAACGGCGGCGGCAAGGTCGTGCTCGAGCCCTGCCCGGAGCACCCACCATCGAGGCCGGGCGGTCCGCCTCGTTTCACCAACTTCCGAGGTCGAGTGCTCCCTTTTCCCGGATAAACCGAGCCGAGCCAAGCTGAAATCGTGTACGACCTGTTTCAGGGCTCACCCTGCATTCTAGAAGTCGAGCCCCACGCCGTCACACGGCATGGGGGCGCATTTGCGGACTCCGCAAACAGGTCCCCGCAACTTCGACCCCGCGGCCACCTCTCGGGGTGCATGACGCAACGTCGATTGCGCAACCCCGCTTCCCCCCGCCAGACGAACCGGTTTGCGCCGAATTGACAGCCTCGGCCTGAAGCAGTACCTTTGCGGGCTGTCTCAACAACCGGGTGCTTTGCTCAGACCGTCCCTTGCTCCCGAATCCGAGACAGCGGGAGCGAACCGCACTTGTTCTATCGCGAGGAACGGCGGATGCCAACCTACGAATACAAATGCCTCGATTGCGGAGAGACCTTCGAAGTCTTCCAGAGCATGACCGAACCGCGCTTGTCCGAATGCCGGCTGTGCGGCGGTCGTGTCAAGCGACTGATCGGGGCCGGCGCCGGAATCATCTTTAAGGGCAGCGGCTTTTATTGCACGGATTACAAGAAGAACAACGGCGGCGGCGACGCCCGGAAAGAAAAGGACGGACAACCGGCGGCCGAATCGAAGAAGACGCCCGAGGCCAAGTCGGAGACAAAAGCCGCCGCATCCGCGAAAACTTCCGGGAATGAAGGAAAGGCATCCAAGCAATAAGGTGATGTTGTTATGATCCATTGCCAGGAATGCGGTGCGGACAACATGGTCGGGGCCATTTTCTGCCGGAGCTGCGGCGCCAAACTCAACTTGAATGAAATCCGGCCGGAAACGGAAATGAAGAAACAGGCGTCCGTAACCAAGAACCTGAAAACGGTCGTCGGGCGGATCGTCGCACTCGTTGTCCTTGTGGCCCTTGGCGGGATCCTCGCAGGCCTGTTGCTTCCCGCTCCGGGAAGCGTTGTGGGCCAACTGGATGACCGGGAAATGCAGCGTGCCGTTGCCCGGGCGCGGCAAATGTTCGCCACCCGCCGGCAGCGTGCCTTTACGTTCAGTTCCGAGGAAATCACCGCGTTGGCCAACAAGCTGTTCCGATTGGACGGAGAGACTGGAGCAACGGCGGAAGGTGAAGCCGAGCAGGAATCCGGCGGCGCCGGCCTCCGCCCCGAGCATTTGAGTATTCAGTTGCTGAGCAGCGGCTATGTGAAAATCGTTCTCCGCTCCCGTTTCATGGGGAAGTTGCCGATTTATTGTACGCTTCTCGGCAATTTCGAGGCCAAAGAGGACGGCGGGGTCGGTTTCGAGCTGTTCTCCGCCGCCATGGGCAAACTGTCCTTGCCCGGCCCGCTCCAGGACACGGTGCTCGCACGCTTCCAGGCCTTGCTTGCAACCGAACCGAAGTTGCAGAACTTCATCGCCCGAATCGTTCTCATCGACGTGGAAGAAGACAAGGTGACGCTGACCGTCAAATAGGCCCTTTTCCGTGTCAGGCTGCGTGGACACGTACGACATTCCACCGAGGCAACATGTTTTTTTTGTCCGATTCGTGTTTGAAATGCGCCTGAAGCGGCGATATAAGTACAGGGATTTGTGGAAAACGAGATGGCACAGCGCTGCCGAGTGCAGTTCGGAAACGCTTGGTTCGGCGCGACTCTACCTGCCGATCAAGGCTTGAATGGACCGTTCCGGCGTCTGCCGGAAAAGTGTCGGACCGGCGCGTTCTCAGGCGGGCAAGTACTGCGGATAGTGCGCCGGTGGAGGAGAGCAGGAACAACACAGGAGGTATCGAGAGAGGCGGGAAAAGGGTCCGAATTGGATTGCTGGAGTTCGCGGGTGAACGAGACGGGAACAGACTGCAGGCGAGAAAGAAAGGAGAAAGGGACTCATGAAACGACTCATCGGTGGTGCGCTTCTGGGGTTGTCTTTTCTGGTGGCCGGCGGGGTCTTTGCCAAAGGGTGGACGTATGAATACTCCGAAGGCAAAGAGTGCCGGATCGGCGCGGACATCCGTATCCGTATGACGCGATTTGATCGGAACGCAATCTGGCCCGGAGACTGGGGCGTCAACAACGGCCCGGCCCTTGAGTATCTGCGCGTTCGCGAACGCGTTTGGGGTTGCTTCGATCTGTGGGCGGACACCTGCCTGAATATCCGCCTCGTCAACCGTTGGCATCGCTTCGGCAGCAGCCCGAACGATCCGAACAACCAAGCCTTCGCGTACGATGACGGGACCGGCGCCAACACTTGGAACTTCCCGGATGAGGTCATTTTCGACCAGTTGAATTTGAGTTTCCAGAACGTGTTGGACAGCAACTGGTCCGTGACCCTCGGCCGGCAGGACATCGTCTTCGGAAACGGCATGGTTTGGCTCGAAGGCACGCCTTTCGACCAAGGTCGGACCATCTATTTCGATGGCGTGTTGGCCAAGTACCAGCAAGAAGGCGATACCCTCAGCCTGGCCCTGGTGCGGAACGGCTACAAAGACAACACCTTGGTCATCAACGACCGCGAGCGCAACCTGCGCCTCGGCGATATCTGGGCCGCGGCCGCCTACTGGACCCATGAATTCAGCTCGAAGGTCAACACCGACCTTTATTATTTCTACGTCGACATCAACGACGAAGATCCGGGCGTACTGCCGGCAGTCGAATACAACCATTTCGCCGACGAAAACGCTGAGTTGCATATCGTGGGCGCCCGGGTGTTCGGGAGTCCGACCGAACAAATCGACTACAGCATCGAAGCCGCGCAGCAGTACGGGAATCGGATGATCAGTACCAGCGCGGACGTGACCGGGAGCATGGTGGACGCCCGGTTGGCGCTCAAGGCGGCCGAAGGCACGTCCATGAATCCGGTCCTTTCGTTCGAATACACATACTTGAGCGGAGACGACCCGACGTCGAACCGGGAATACGAAGGCTGGCACCCGGTCTTCGCCGAATACCCGATTTGGCGTGAGGAACTTATCCCGATCCTGAACAACGCGAATTGGACCAATCTGAAGCAGCTCCGCACCCAACTCAAGCTGGACTTGAGCGAGAAGGTGACGTTGACCGGCGCTTGGGCCGTGTTGCGCGCCGATTACGGCGAAAACGGCTTCAATGCCCCCGCCGACGACGGTTTCGGCCAGTTGCTCAGCGCCTTCCTGGACGTCAAAGTGACTGACGCCTTGGCCGTAGCCTTCGAAGCCTCGGCTTTCCGCCCCGGCGATTACTGGGCCGACGGTCACAACAGCGAATGGCTCCGGTTCCAGGCGGTCTACAGCTTCTGAGTTCCCGTACCGTTCCTGGCGTCTGAACACAAACGGCCGCGTCAAACGCGGCGGGCCGTTTGCTTTTCCGAAAAACGGCGAAACTCGCACCCGGCGCAGAAGGAATTCGCGTCCATGCCCCATGGCGGAGGGCGGGCGCCCGCGTAACCGTCCGCCCAATGGACAGCTCAAGGGCTGCTGGTCGGGCCAAACCAGCTCTGCAAAGCCTCTCAGGCTTGTCCGGACGATCCGGCAGCGCCTGGGAGTTCGACCCGTTCCCAGCGTTTTCGAGACAATTGCCGGACTCGTCGCGCGGGACGCCTCCTGATCTTGATTGGGATCGGGATCTCATGTCGTCGAGCAGGTGCGCCCCCTTTCCGGTGTGGCCCCACTCACCCCCCGAAACCGGACGTCTCGTCACCCGGATAATCCAGTCCTTCTTCCCGCACCCAGGCGAGCAGATCGCCCGGGGCCCGAATCCGGGGAGCGCTCCGCCCCATCAATCCCAGAAGTCCGTTCCATGCCTCGATCAGAGGACGCTTGGCCCAACACTCCGCCGTCAGGTGATGAATGAGCTGCAGCGTGGCCAAGCCGTCAAACCAGCCGTGAAACGCACGAAGACGGGCCTGAGCAACCGAGAACTGCCGGGCGAAGCGGTCCCACTGTCGGACAAATCCGCGTTCGGCGAGAAACGCCGCGGCGGCCGGCGGCAGTTTAGTCAACAGATCTTCAGCGTCAGGGGCAGGGCTCACGGCCCCCCGAATCGCCTCGAGCAGGCTCTTCACAACCGGGAAAACCTCGGGAGCGTAAACCAGGTATGGACGGTCGGAATGGACCAGAATCTCCCGCACGGCAGGCCCGGTGCCGAACGGAACGCGCTCAGATACCCGTGGCGACGGGAAGACTTCGGCGCCGTGCACCCGGCACACTCCACCGACCTTGACCAGTTGCTGCACAAGATAAAAATCTTCGCCGGCACGGCGTTTGCGAGAGAAACCGCCGGCGGCCGCATACCCGGCGGCGCTGCAAACGATCGTCGAACCGACCGTGTGAAACGCATACGGAGAGCGGGCCCAGACCAGCCCGGCCACGTAGTACCGCAGGTAGAGTTCGTAGCAGTCGATGGCGTACTGATGCGCCGGTGTCGGCGCGGTCCGATGCCTGAATCGTGTGACTCCACCGGGCAAGCCCGAAGCCGACAGCTCCTTGACGGCCGCAACGAGATAGTCGCGATTCACGGGAGCATCGGCGTCCAGGTTCAGGATCACGAACCTCTCAGGCGGCGCAACTTCCCGATCTGCCGCGCCGCAGTACAGCCAATGCAGGACACTGTCGCACCCGATTTTGCGGGCCAGGCCCACGCCGAAGGCCGGGGAAAGTTCGCGCCCTGGAGAAACGGCGTCGACCCAGGCGAGAGTAAAACCGAACGCCTCCCGATGGTTCCCGAGCCACTCGAGGGTCTGCCGGTTATCCGCGACCCCGGCCCGCCACTGCGCGACCCGGTCTGCCGCGACTCGGACGGGGTCCGGGGGGGGCGAGTTGTTCACCACGACCACCGCCAGCGTCCGGCGGAGCACCTCGAGCGGCGCCCGGGCCAGTGATTCGAGCGTGGCGGGGAGGGCGCCGAACTCTTCCCGGGCCGGAACAACCACGGCGCGGTCCACACCCGCCGGAAGGCGACCGTCGAGACCGATCAAAGGCCGAACGACGGCGCGTGCGGCCAGATACTTTTTCAGGGAACGATGCACCTGAACTCGGTGGTTTCAATTCGGGATTTTGTGAAGTCGAACGCCCACTGCCAACGCCGTGCTCATGCCCGAATTCCAGCCCTCGGGAAATCGTGCTCCCGCCCGATTCGGGGCGGCGCAACTTGGATGATCCCATTCTGGCCTTATTGATTCATGCACTTCGTCGCGAGAGGGCACAGTTTGGATGGACACAGGTCATTGCGGCAAACGCCGGGCAGGACTGTGTTGCAATGCCGCCTCGGTCGGTGAGCGGCGGCAATGTTTTGAAAGCATGCGAGATGCGCCATCGCGGCAGATGGCCCATGCGTTGTTCAGGTCGGGCGGGACGATACTCGCCAAGGAGACTCCGCATAGATTCCGAGCCCGAATGCCGATTCGCCTCAATGGCGCGGAAACGCAGAAAAGGAGCCGGCTGCCTCGACAACGTCAGCGAATTCCGACGCGAATCCTTCGCACGCCCCCGGCCGTAGATGATCGGCTCACTCGGGCAATGAACGGACCAGCGATGCGTCCGCCAGCTCTTCTTCCGTACAGAGCGGAAGTTCGGGGAACAACCTCCGCAACAGCGCGGCGGTCACGCCGGCGCCGGGGTGCAACGCCCCCCTCGTTTCGGCGCAATGCACGTTGCGGAGTCCGCAGGAAGGGCTTCGGGCTTTGAGAACGACAAGGTCCGGCTTGTGACGCCGGACCAGCTCGACCGCCTTCCGAGCGCCGGACAGAAACGCGGCAGTGACATCCCGTCCGTCCACGGTTCGGACGACCGCCAAACCGTCCAGCACATCCCCGCCGTCACCGCCAGAGATGGCGGCAGGCGATCTGGGCACGGACAGCCCCCCGGCCACTTCGGGGCAGAAGGCAACAACGCGCACGTCCGCCCGACCCATCAGTCGGGTCACCAACGGCAGCCGTCTGTGCTCAGTATCGTAGCGGCAACACCGGCCGACCAGGCAGGCGCTTGCCATCAGCACCTTTCTTGCCGGGGACGGGCGGTTTGCTCTTCTTGCCTCCACGCTTCGTTCCCTCGTTTTGCTCGGTCGGCGGACCGGCGCCCAGTTCGACCAGGAAGGTCTTCGCCTTGATCGTGGGCGGACTGTCGGTGTTGACGATGACCGCCAGTCGACGATTGTCCGGCGCCCAGGCCAAACCGCCGATGAAAGAACGCCGGCCGATGTATTCGGGAAACCCCCGAGTATTGAAATGCGTGAGCTGCCGAGGATGGGAACCGTTGCGGTCCATAATCCAGACTTCACTGCGCAGGAAGCGCTTCCAGTCGCGCACTCCGAAAGTCGGCACTTGCACGTTCTGGCTCGCGTTCGAGGCCCAAACGATCTTGCGCCCGTCCGGAGAAAAGGCGGCGTACTCGTCCCAGATGTCCGGTGTATCGGTCAAGTTGGTCATCTTCTTCGATTGCGGATCCAGGACGCAAATGTCCATCCCATACACCGACTGATCTTTCCCTGGGTTGGCGCTGAACAGAAGCAGCGTCCCATCCGGAGAGAACCCGTGACTTTCGTAAAAGTCCCGTCGTTCCCCGGGCTGGAATTTTCGCTGATTGCTTAAGTGCGGTACGCCCTTGTCGTCGAACTTGAAATCGGCGAGGTAGAGCGCACGCTCGCCCCATGCATGTTTCTCCGCGTCCCACTGCCCGGTATTCCCGGCCCAGAAGAGGCGTCTTCCGTCCGGGGAAAAATAGGGCAGGACCGTCCCCTTCGGACGGGTAAAACTCGTCACGATGTGCGTGAGCTGCCAAAACGAATTCCCTCCAGCGTCGGTAAGCCAGATGTTCGAGTTCAAGCCCATTCCGGGCAACGCCGGCTTGTAGGGACTGCCGGGATTCTGAGCCGTGAAGACGACGTATTCTCCCGTGGGGTACCACGATGCATTGGCCCGATGCAGACGCCCCCCCTGCATCCCCAGTGTGAGACAACGGCCGATCCCATCGGAACTCAGCACGAAAACCCGGTAATAACGGTCCACGCTGCGACGCGAAAGGAGGATCCGCTTGGGGTTGGGCGCCCATGACACCGACTGACCGCCCTCTTTCAGCAAAGTGACTTTATGGACAAAAACGTCGTCGTTGGCCAATCCGGTTATCGGACCATCCGGTTTTGGGGCAGGCGCCCCTCCCGCCTCGGCCGCAACGATGCCCGCAACGACGATGAACGAGAGGGCAAACCGCCGGCCTTGTCTCGGGTTTCCATTGTAGTCTGTGTTTTTCATGAACGCCTCCTGCCTCGCAAACGGCCGCGACCGTCGGTCGACGGCTCAATTCCACCGTGGATCTTCCGGGTAATTCGCCAGCATCGGCGCCACGCGCCCGCGGGCGCGCACCGCCGCCAGCCACTGCCTGTGTGCATCTCCGAGAAAAACCAGGTCGGTGGTGGCACGAACGGTCAACCAACTGTCGGTTTCCATTTCCCGGGCCAATTGCCCTTCGCCCCACCCCGCATACCCGAGATAGAACCGGAAATCCTCCCTTGAAAACTCGCCGGATTCGAGGCCCTGCCGGATGATACCAAAGTCCCCGCCGATCCAAACACCGGGGATCACTTCCACGCCGCCCGGAACATGATCGCCCAAACGGTGCAGGACTTGAAGCGCATCCTGACGAACCGGCCCCCCGACAAACAATGCCCCCCCGGCAAACCCCAGTTGGTCTTCGAGTCCGGCCGGCACGTCGATCGGACGATTCAGGACCAAGCCGTACGAACCGTCCGCGTCGCTGTGTTCGCACAACAGGACGACCGTGCGCTGAAAATTGGGGTCCACCAGTGAAACGGACGCGATCAGCAGGTCGCCTTTTTGTACGTCAGTCTTCACCGTGCTGCAATCCCGTTTTGGACGCCGCCATCCTGCCCCCCTCCCCCCTGCGGCACATCACGCGGACCGTGGACGTCCGGCTGTTCCTACTGACGTATCGCCCGGCCTCGCTATTCATCGGACGGACAGAAGCCAAGTGCAGCTCACGCCCGGACGCTACTCTAGCCGCAAGGTGGGCAGGGTTCAATCCACTGATCGTGAAAAGCCGGTTGGAGCCGAACGAAAGGCGCGTTCGGTCCGGCGCCGGGGGACGACACGGGAACGGAAGACAAGGCAAGGCACGAAACTGATGGTAGCGGGTCAGGGACTCGAACCCCGGACACGCGGATTATGATTCCGCTGCTCTAACCAACTGAGCTAACCCGCCACGACGTCGTTTCATCACGAAGGGTGGATACTATAGCTTGCCGCAAAGCGGCATCAAGTTCCGGACAACGCCTTTTCATGGCGCGTGGCGGCGGTACGTGGCCACCATTGCAGCACGCGTGAGGTCGCCGGCGCCCGGTGTTATTCTGCTGCCATCATTTCCCGACCGCGTCAGCGGCCTCCGGTGCTTGCTCCTCCCGAACGATCCGCCGATACAATGCAAATACATCTCCGGCCACCTCGGAAAAAGTCCGATACCTCTCGGCCGGGTCCCGACGGATCATGCGGGCCAACACGCGGACCAACTCGGGCCGAAAGCCCTTCAAGCGACTCTCGACCGAAAGGCGCATGGCGGAAACATGTTTCTTGGCCAGGGCCTCCACTTCGTCGGCATCGAAGAATGTTCGCCCGGTCAGTGCATAGTAGAGGACCATCCCCAGACTGTAGATTTCACTGTAAGCGTCCTCCCCCGTCCCCCAGAGTCGCTCCGGCGGCAGATAATACGGCGAGCCCGTCACAAACTCATCGGTGGGGTGCAAGGCCTGTTCACGGGGCTGGCACAATCCGTAATCCAACAACACGGCCCGTCC
The DNA here is from genome assembly GCA_013151865.1 of Kiritimatiellota bacterium. Classification (GTDB taxonomy): domain Bacteria; phylum Verrucomicrobiota; class Lentisphaeria; order Oligosphaerales; family JAADHN01; genus JAADHN01. Next base: position 81,575 of record JAADHN010000048.1, on the reverse strand, counting down.
CTCCGGCGTGATCAGCACATTCTCCGGCTTCAGGTCCCGGTAGAGAAACCCCCGGTCATAAATGTGCTGCTCGGCGGCAAGGATATACAAGCAGATGAGCAAGACAGCCTTCTCCGGGAGGTGCCCCTGGAGGTCGAACAATTCGTCGAGGCGACGCCCTTTAACGAATTCCATGGCAAAATAGTACTCACCGTCGCTGTACCCACCGCCGGCATACGAAACCAGACAGGGATGCACCCCCAGTTTTCGGGCCGTTTCCACCTCGAGGATCAACGCATGAATGCGCGCCGGATTGTTGCGTTCCGACCGGGCCAGGAGCTTCACGGCGAATATACGCCCCGGAACATCCGTGTGGTATGCCTGATATACGCTGCCCATCCCACCCCCGCCGGCAGGGTAAAACAGCCAGAATCTTCCCACCTTCATGGGGGTAAAATTCGGCGTGCCGCACTTCCCGCACTTGGCCACCCGCAGTGGTCCCAATTGATCGAGCGGCAGGATCTGGCCGCATTTCGAACACGGCAGCCCCCCTTTCTCAAACGCGCGGAGCAGACTTTCGCGGCCGGGCAGCTGCCCGGTTTCCCGCTTTCGTGCACTTCTGTGTAGAAAACCCACCACGGTATGGTCTCCCGCCTGGGGGGGCACGCTCATTCTCCAGACCGCAATCTCGCCCGCAAACACTCCAGCCCCCCAGGGCCGGCCCGCCGTTTCGAACCGCCGACCCTCAAAGTACGGGTAGCACGTCCAGCGCGGAAATTCCAGCCGAGCAAGCTGCGCCCGCGCCCCCCGCCTACCCCGGACACGTCGCCAGGATGCGCCCGAACAACGAGTGGGCCGTCACCCACTCGACACGCACCTCGACCAAGTCCCCGACGGCCAACCCCCGCACCGGTTCGAAAATGCAGACTTTGTTGGTCCGAGACCGCCCGGACCAGCGCGCCGGGTTGCGCTTGCTCGGACCCTCCGCCAGCACTTCGCAAACCTTCCCCACATACCGCCGGTTCCGCTCCCGAACCCGCACCTCGAGATCCTCCAGCAAAATCTTGTTGCGCTCGAGTTTCGCCGGTTCCGGAACATCGTCCCCCATGGCCGCCGCTTCGGTGCCCGGTCGCGGTGAGTACTTGAAAACATACGCCATGTCGAAGCCGATCTCCGCCATCAACTCGCGCGTCGCGGCAAAATCCGCGGCTGTTTCCGTTGGAAAACCAACGATGACGTCGGTGGAAAAGGCCGCCTGCGGACAGCGCGCCCGAATGGCCGCCACCACGGACCGGTACTCAGCGGCCGAGTACCCCCGGCGCATCAGTCGGAGAATCCGATCGGAGCCTGACTGAAGCGGTATGTGAAAGGCCTCGCAGACATTCGGCAACGACGTGACGGCCTCGACGAAAGCTTTGTTCATGAACCCAGGGTGCGGCGACGTAAATCGGACCCGCTCGACCCCGGGCACGGCGCTGACCGCCCGCAGCAAATCGGCAAAAGGCGATGCCTGCGGCGTGTAGAGACCCGCCCGCCGCGCTTCGGCAATCCCGTAGGCCGTGATGTTCTGCCCCAGCAAGACGATCTCTTTCGCGCCCTGACCGACCAAGCCGCGCACTTCCTCCACCACTTCGTCGATCGGCCGACTTTGCTCGCGCCCGCGAACGTGTGGAACGATGCAATACGAACAAAACTGATTGCAGCCCCGCATCACCGCCACGTAGGCGCTGGGCCCGGACCGTCGATGCCCGGCCAAACGCGTGAAGTCGATCTCTCCAGTCCCGATCCGAACGACTCCGCGCCGCCCGGCCAGGACTCCGGCGATCATGGCGGGGAGCCGATGGATCTGGCGCGTCCCCACGACCAAGTCAACGTGCGGCAGGCGCTCGAGCAATGCCGCGCCCTGGTTCTCGGCCATGCAACCGATCACCCCCACGATCAAATCGGGTTCCGCCCTCTTCCGCTTGCGCATCAAGCCCACTTTGCCCACAGCCTTGCGCTCGGCTTGGTCCCGAACGCTGCAGGTGTTGAAAAGCAGGATGTCCGCCTCGTCTTCGGAAGCAGCCGGAACATACCCCTCCCGCTCGAGCAGGCAGGACAGGGCCTCCGAGTCGCGCTCGTTCATCTGGCACCCGTAGGTGCGAATATGGAATCGAAGCGGGGGGTCTTGCATTGGGGGCTGTTCGTGTTTCGGGCCCGAGCCCCCCGGCCGGGGCCGCGCCCTATTCGGCGGCTCTGTTCGAAAGCGCGGTATCGAGACGCATCACGGTCGGGGCGCCGGTTTCCGGTCCCGGGGCCCGGCACCGGGTTTCCGGCGCACGCCGCGAATGATCAGCACGCCGGTTTTCGGGACCGACAATGTCTTGGTCTCCCGCATATTGAGTGTTTTCTTTCCCGATTCGAGGGTGAAATCGTATGCATCGGGCAAGTCCTTCGGCTCCCAAGTGATCTCGATGGTCTTCTTCCCGTATACCTGGGCGCTGAAGCGCCAGACGATCCGATCGCCGAAACCGCGAATATCCTTATATAGCCAAAACTTGTTGTCCGGCGAGATAAAAGCCGTGTACCCGGTCTGAATCCCGGGGGGCGGAGCCATTTCATCCAGATTTCGGTCGTACTTGTCCGTGGCGCCTTTTTCACAGCCGAACCAGCATTCCCGGAGATGACCGTTCACGAGCCCGAGGCGCACGCGAAAACCGTCCCCGGCGGCGGCCGGAAACGCGGCGGCCCCCAGGAACGTCCCCAATAGGGCCGAGACCAAGATACGATTGCCGGCGAACGTGGGGCGAGGCCCCGGACATGAATGGATCCGGTCGGTTTTCATGGCTGCAGTCCCTGTTTTTCCGCGACGGGCCCCACCCGGATATCGTCCAGGTAGAACACGGCTTTGCGGTCTGCGGTGGCGGCCACCACGAGCCGATCCAATCGTGCGAACTCCGCAACCGCGTAGGGAAAGTGCTTTGTCGCGGGGGCACGCCCCGGGACCTCGATGCGAAGATCGACGCCCTTCCCGGCGTCGCCGCCCAGGTTGAGGACCAGGTCGAAGCGACACCAAGTGTCGAACGGCACCCGGACGAGCTTATCGCGATTCACGGTCAGCTCCCCGGATTCATCCACGGCCAGCATGACCCCGGAGAGGTAACCTGTACCCAGTGGAAGGTCGCGATACTGACGCAGATCAATGTACAACTTCGGGGGCGCTTCCGCTGCGATCCGCAGGCAGAATGCGACCCGGACCCGCCCCTCGCTCCAGCGGAAAGGGTAGAAAATGCGCGGCAGCCAGTCGTGAGTCAGGCCCGGTGCGTCCTCAAAACGCAGACTTCTCTCTCCCCGGGCAGCCACGCCGCGCACGATCCGGATGCTCGACGGACCCGGCGCCATGATGTCCGGACTGCCCAGGAACGGCCGATCGCCGGGGCCCGCCGCCTCGAAATCGTCGCGCAGCGGAAGCTCTCCCGCCTTGTACTGCACCGGCTTCTCCTGCGGGAGTTCCGGACTGTGCAACGGCCATGTACGGCGCTCCTCCGAAACCCGACACCCGATTTCACCGACCGGGAACGGCCGAATGCCCAGCCCAGCGGCAATGGTGGGATCGCCGAATCGGAAAACGCCGTTTTCGGCTCGAATGAACTCACACCGGCCGCGACGCGAATGGATTCCCAGACCGTACGTACGCCAAGCGTCCAGGCCCTCGATCCGCTTCGCTCCGAGGATAAACCGCGGCGCTCCCCCGGAAATGTCCATAAGATTCCAGTCGAATACAGCCATTCCTTCCCGCCATTTCCCGCATTTGAACACCACGGGTCTCTCCGCTCGTGCAATGAGGAGGTTGCGTTCGATCCGGTTCCCCACAGCCGGGTGTTCCCGAATCGGGTTGAGTTCGACACAGTAGTCGGCCGGGTCCACAATGATGTTGCCGGCGACAGTATTGTCGCTGCCTCCGTGGATGTGCACCCCGGCCCGGCCCACGCGAACGATGAGGTTTTCCGTCACCGCAGTACCGCAGGTGAAGTCGTCGAGGTACACGCCCCAGGAGAAATACGGGGCACGATAGACGTTGTCGGCGCTGGAATAGCCGTATCCCAGGGTGTCGACGATCCGGTTCCGTCGAATCACGTTGCCTCGGAGTCTCGGGTTTCGCTGGCACATCCGGATGGCGCCGCCGTCGCAGGTCTCGAGCATGGTATGATGAATGTCGTTGGACTCAATGACATTGTCGATCCCCTTCAAGAAAACGGCATTGCGAGGCACGTCGTGCAGGGTGTTTTGCCGGACGGTGTTTTTCTCTCCGAACACGTTGATCGCGGCGCAGTCCTTATCGTACAACCCCGAGTTATAGACATGGTTGTTCTCGGCCGAATTGCCGACCCCGTACAGGAAGATGCCGTCCGCCCCCACGCTCCAAACGTCGTTGCCGGCGATTCGGCAATCTCGGCAGGGATCCTGAGCATAGACGTCCTGGCCGGCCCCTCCGACCCCGATCCGGTCCCCCCTCGGAGGCGCGGTCCGGGGATTGCCCACATCTGGATAGGCGTTTTCCGTCGCTCCCAGGTTGATCCCGCAGCCGCCGACATTGGTGATCGCACACCCTACAACCCGGCAGTTTTCGGCGCCGACAAGCACCACGCCGTGTTGCCGCGCATACTCAATACGGAACCCGCGCAGGACGATGTTGCCGACCGGGGCCGCGGGGGGGGCGTCTGCCGGGAGCCTGGCCGCCTCGCGTCCGCCGCGGAAGCGAACATTCAACCACTGGTGCGGATAGGGGAGGCTGCCGCGGACCTCGACCACGGTATCGAGCACGGGAACAACCACGGCGCCGTCTTCGGGTTTGTCGCCGTCCGGCGGGCGGAAGTACAATTCACCCGTGCCGACGTCGTAAAACCATTCGCCGGGTGCATCCAGTGCGGCAAGGGCGTTTTGGAAGAAAAGCCGGTTCAGCCGATAAAAGCGATAGCGAATCCCACGGACGGTGACCAAGCCGGTCTTGGCGTCGAGACCCTGAACCGGCGTGCACACGCCGGTCCATCCCTTGCCGGACATACCGGACACCTCGAGCTGGTCGCGGTCCCGCCAGCCGGATACGCGCCGGACCAGGTCCGGGTCGAGGTAGAATTGCTCGCGCGGCCGGGGGCCGGCCGAATTCACATACACGAACCCGCCGGTGCGAGGATGACGCGGATCCTGATTGGGTTCCCGGGCCAGGACCTGACGCACCCCCCTGTAGAACAACTGATGAAAAACATGCCCGGCGGGAACCAGACCGGCGATCGACGTCCGGAAGATGCCGTCGCGGTACGGGACCCATTTTCCGACAGGAACGCCGCCGCTCAGGAGCACGCCCCCGCCCGGGGCGGCCTCCCAGGTCACAGGCGCGTCCGGCGTGCCGCCATCCTCCCTGCCGAGCATCAGGGGCGCACTCAGATTATAGACGCCGGGCCGGACTCGAACCGTGATCGCTTCCGGCGCGCCGCCGGCAGCGCGAACCGCGCGCACCGCGGTCCGGGCCCGTTCGAGCGTTCGGAACGGCCCGTTGGCGCGGTCGGGGGCCGGAGTGGGCAGGCGGCCGGACCATGCGTCATTTCCGGTTGTCGCGACATGGAAGATCACGGCGCCGCCACCGGACGCGGCGAACGCCAGAAGACCGGCTGCGAAAAAGCACCCGCGGATACTCATTTGGAAGAATCTCCAGGCAACGTGAAAACCGGCAATACTCTTCGGCATTGGGCACGGAATCAGCGTCCCTCGGCAAGGCGCTCGACGAATCGCTCGGGCAAACCGGCCTGACGCATGAGGACCTGCGTGGCGGCAATGTCGTATGCGACGCGCAGGACGCGGACGGTGCGGCTGTCGGCTTCGTACACCGCGGCTGCGGCTCGCGGGTCCCGGTCGCGCGGTTGCCCGACCGAACCGGGATTGAGCACCGCCTTGACCCCCGCGGGGATGCGGGCCTGGCTGAGGAAACCGAGGCGCGGCGGGCGCCCGGGGGCCTGGGTCCCCAAAATGGGCAGATGGCTGTGACCGCTGAAGACCAGGGGAACGTCTTGGTAGGCAAAATGCTCAGCAAGCGAAGGCCCGTCCACGATGTAACGCCAACGATGCGGTCCCAGGCAACCGTGGATCACCGCGAAGCCGTCGCCGTCGAAACGGAACGGCAATGCGGCCAGCCAACGCAGATCGTCCATGGAAAGCACACCCTGCGTCCATGTGATCGCGGCACGGACCGCCGGATCGAGCTTTTCCAGGCTGGGGTCGGCCAAAAGCGTCACGTACTTGTCATGGTTGCCCAGTACGCAGGGCACCTGCCGCTCACGCAATCGGGCAATGCACTCGGCCGGCGACGGACCGTATCCGACGACGTCCCCGGTACAGACCAGCACGTCGCACTCCTCCGCCTCGAGCGCCGTCAATACCGCCTCGAGCGCTGCGAAGTTCGCATGGACGTCGCCAAAGACCCCGATCCGCATACCCGCCCCCGAAACGTTCCCGGACGATTCCTGCATTCACGCCCACGCAGCCATCCCGGACGGGGGACCGGCGAAAGGCGCAGGTGTTCGAGCAAAACGGGCAGCCATTTCGCAGTAATTGCGCCCGGGACAGGTTCCCAGGCAATAGCGCACCCGGAATTCCCGGGCGAACCGGGCCAAATGATGCCGGCGAAAGTCTTCTTCCGCCGCCTCATACCCCACGTCGAACCCGGCCCGCTCGCTCAGGTACCACTTATTCTCGGCGATCGCCGCTTCGAGGCGACGCAATTGCGCTTCCATGAAGACTTGAAAGAAGGGACAACTGCTCATTGTGGTGCGTCTCGGAATTGTTGGACGGTCCCGCGAGATGTGCGGGCCCTGAACAGGAGCAAAACTGCCTCGCGCCAGAGCCCATCCGAAAGATTGCTCCGCAACCGCCTCCGGGTCAGGATATACGGACCGTCGCAGAATAGTCTGGCCGGTTCTGCCGAGGCAGCGACTCCGCCTGTGCGCCAAGTTGTTTACGAGAAGACCTGCAAGCCGTTCGACCCTGTCGCACCTGCTCGCCCCCATTCCGCCGGGCGCCCCCGAAACCTCGCACCCGATGGGCCGCCGGAGTCGAGAAACGGTGCGACCAGACTCCATTCTAGCCTTTCTCGCATGAATCGCCAAGTCCTTTCGTTCGGATTCTTCTCTCTGCCGGCCCCGACTCCCAGGAGTCGAGCTGTGTTCCCCTGCGCACAATGGGCAGGGACCATGGCGCTTCGACTCCTCCAGGGGCTGTTTGAAATCCGGACACGTCATGGTATGGTGCGCGCACAATCAAACATATTCGAACAGTTCCGACATGTGTTGGCGCGAGAACCCGGGACATGGTGGAGACGGTGGCACCGGACGTTATTCGTGGCGAGCGGTGGAATCTGGAGGCGGGATATGACCGGTCGGGAAATCAGGCTCGGCAAACTGTTCGGGGACACAGGTCGGGCCGTGGTGGTGGCCTGCGATCACGGCATGTTCGATGGTCCGCATGCGGGCATGGTCGACATCGAGGCCATGCTCCGGGGATTGGGAGACGGTCCGGACGCCATCTTGCTTTCCCCGGGCATGCTGGCGCACACGGGCAACTATTTCGGCCGGCGCGGCGCGCCGTTGGCCATCGCCCGCCTGAACTTCAACTCGGTCTTCTGCTTCCATTGGAGGTACAACGCCTCGGTTATCTCGCACTTGTTCAGGCCGGAGGACGCTTTGGCCCTGGGAGCCGACGCGGTGTTGGTCTGTCTCACCCTCAAAACCGGAAGTGAAGCCACGGATGCCCGGAACGCGGAAATCTTCGTCGAGCTGTGCACCGCGGCCCACGACCTTGGACTGCCGGTGGTGGCGGAGTATTTTCCCCACAGTCATTTGACCAAGCCCCCTGAGGAACTCCACGAGGAAATCCGGATCGGCTGCCGAATGGTCGCGGAGTTCGGCGCAGATTGCATCAAGACGTTCTACACCTGTCGATTCGACGAAGTCACCTCTTCGTGCCCGATTCCGATTCTGGGTTTGGGGGCCGAGAAGACGCCGACAGATCTGGACGCACTCGAATTGGCGGAGCGAGAGATCCAGGCCGGTGCGCGAGGGGTGGTGTTCGGGCGCAACGCCATTCAATCGTCCGATCCGCCGGCGTTCGTGGCCGCGTTGCAGGATATTGTCAAGCATGAAATCGACGCCCGGGAAGCCGCCTCGCGACATGGCCTGACGCAATAAACGCCCGCTTGCGACGGGCGCCGGGCCGTGGGACGCTTGTCGGACCGCAGATTCTCCGAAGCAAAGGGCGCCGCAGGACCCTGTGGAGTCTTGAAATCACCTCCTCCGGCGGCTTGGCAGGCGGAAAAAGGCAAGGAATACTCGAATGGCCGGTTACGATTCCGCTCCTTACCAGCTCGATCCGCGCGAATGGCCGTCAATGGTCTGCGAGCCGCCAGGACCGAGATCTCGAGAATTGCACGGCCGGTGCACGACGTATTTCAAGGGCTTGAGCAGCCAGGTCAAGCTCTTCCCGGTAGCCTTCGAGTCCGGCCGGGGCTGCACGCTCACGGACGTGGACGGCAATCGATATATCGATTTCTCGTCCGGCATCTACGTGACGACGCTCGGCCATTGCCACCCACGGGTCACGGAAGCGGTGCAGCGGTACGCCGCACGACTGATGAACTGTCACGACTTCACCACCGAGATCAAAACACGCCTTGTGGAAAAACTGGCCGAAATCCTGCCCGGCGACTTGTCCGGGTTCCAGTTCTACGACTGCGGCACGGCGGCCGTCGAAGCCGGCCTGCGCGTGTGCCGCGCCGCCACCGGCCGACACGAATTCGTTTCCTGCTTCTACGATTTTCACGGCAAGACGTACGGGGCCGTTTCACTGGCCCAGATGCGTTCGCCGGTATATGGCCCGGCGCGCGCGCCCGGGTTCCATATGGTGCCGCGACCGGACCCGTACCGCCCTCACTGGACGCGGCCGGACGGGATGATCGACACGGACCGGTATATCGAGTTCTACGAGGAATACTTGGATCGGGGCACGGCCCACCAGGTCTCGGCGTTCGTGCTTGAACCGATCCAGGGCTGGGGCGGCTCGGTCATGCCGCCGGACGATTTCTTTCCGAAACTCAAAGACTTGTGCGAGAAGCACGGTATTTTACTCATGGCGGACGAAGTGCTTACGGGCATGGGGCGGACCGGCAAGTGGTTGGCGCTCGAACATTGGGACGTCACGCCGGACGTGGTCACGCTCGGGAAAGGACTGGGCAACGGATTTCCAGTGACGGCCGTGGCGGTCCGGGCCCCGTACACCGAGTCGTTTGAACGCATTTCCGCCTCGAGCAGTTACGGCGGCAACCCCATGGCGTGCGCCGCGGCACTGGCGGTCGTCGAAACCATTGAAGAGGAAGGCTTGTTGGCCCATGCGCTCGAACTCGAGTCACTCTTCACACGGCGGATGGCGGCCTGGAAAGAGCGGTACCGGATTGTCGGAGACGTGCGCTGCAAAGGGTGTCTGATGGGGGTCGAGCTGGTCCGGGACAAGAGCACAAAAGAGCCTTTTCCGGAAGCCGGCACACTCGTCTATCGAAAAGCGTTTCGGAACGGACTTGCCTGGATACCGGCAGGCCATATTCTGCGCATGAGTCCCTCGATCGTCATGCCCGAGGAAGTCGCGGACAGGGCGATGACGCTGATCGAGGAGGCGATTGCCGAAACCGAGAGAGAATTGTTGTAGACCCGGGCGGCGCCGCGCCCCCGGGCGAACCGGGAGGCAAGCGAAATGCAGATTACTATCGCCCAAAGGGTCTTGCGGCGGGTACGGTCCTTTTGGTTGTATGCGAGTCCGCTCCTGGTCGCCGCATTTGCCGGGCCGGTCCATGGAGAGGACTGGCCAACGTATCGGCACGACATCGCGCGCAGCGGCATCACGTCCGAACGGCTCTCCCTGCCTCTTTCCCCCCAATGGATCTTCGAGCCTGCTCACGCCCCGGAACCGGCCTGGGACAAGTCGAACCCCCGTCCCGTCGGGGGCTGGTACGGCCTCACCGAAGGCCCCCGGACCCGCTTCGACGATGCGTACCAAGTGGCCGTGGCCGGAAACTCCGTGTACTTCGGTTCATCGGCTACAGGCAAGATCAACGCCCTGGATCTGAACTCCGGTAAACTGATTTGGGGCCGGTTCACGGGAGGCCCGGTCCGACTGGCGCCCACGATATGGCAGGGCAAGGTCTACGCCGGTTCGGACGACGGGTTCGTTTATTGCCTGGACGGCCGCGACGGCCGTGAGGTCTGGAAGATCTCCGCGACTTTGGGCCGCCGCCTGCTGTTGGGCAACGGCCGGATGATCTCGCTTTGGCCCGTGCGCAGCGGAATCCTGGTGGACAACGGCACGGCGTACTTCGGGGCCGGGCTCTTTCCCGAAGAGGGCGTGGTCATGCACGCCGTCCGGGCCGACACGGGCAAGACGATCTGGCGAAACGACACCTGCGCCGGGGTCGGGCCGTCCAGCCGATTCTCGCCGCAGGGCTACCTTCTCGCGTCCAAAACACGGCTGTACGTTCCGCAGGGGCGCGTGCCGCCGGCGGCCTTGGACCGTGCCACCGGCAAGGTGGCGTTCCAGACGTTCGTCAATCACCGCATCGGAGGGACCTACGCTTTGCTGGCGGGGGGGCGGTTGTACACGGGCACGGACGAGATCGTTGCGATGAACGAGAACTTGCCCGGGGACCGACTGGCTTGGTTTTGGGGACGCCAACTCTTGGTCAAGGACAAGACAGCGTACTTGGCGGGCAACGGCGAAATCAAAGCCATTGACCGCGTCCGGCAGGGCAAGGCCAGCCTGCAACGGGCCGCCCTTCTCGATCAGCTTCCCGGGGTCCAACGGAACCTGCGCACGGCACGACGGCGCAAGGACGAGGCCGCCATCGCCGCGAACGAGAAGCAACTGAAGCAACTGCAGGAGCGCAAAGCCCGACTCGAGCGCGAGCTTGCCGCGGCGGTGCTCTGGCGTACGCCGTCCGATTGCGAAGATGCCATGATCATGGCGGGCTCGGCCATTTTCGTGGGCGGCGCCGGCAAAGTCGAAGCTATCGACAGTGCCAGCGGCAAGAAACTGTGGACAGGCACTGTGCCGGGTCGTGCCAAAGGCCTCGCAGCGGCAAACGGGCGGCTGATCGTCAGCACGGATACGGGGGCACTCGTTTGTTTCGGAGCGGGCAAGAGCGGGCCGGTCCGCTACGTGCGGCAGGCGCCCCGTCCGGATCCATACCCGACGGACAGGCTCTCGCCGGTGTATGCCGCCGCGGCCCGCACGGCCCTCGACCTCTCGGGGGCACGCAAGGGGTACTGCCTGGTGCTGGGCGCCGAAACCGGACGACTGGCGTATGAGATCGCCCGCCGGTCCGAGCTTCATGTGATCGGGATCGAACCCGACCCCGACAAGGTCGAACGCGCACGCCGGGCCCTGGATGCGGCCGGCGTCTACGGCGATCGCGTCACCATCCTGCGGGGACCGCTTCGGGACGTACCGTTCTCGGACTACTTCGCCAACCTGATCGTCTCCGATACGATCCTGCTCCGAGGACTCGGCGAAAAAGGTGCGGATGGCGCCCCCGCCCCGGCGGAACTGTACCGGCTGCTTAAACCGCTCGGGGGCGCCGCCGTGATCGGCCTCCCGGACGGCGCGCCCGCAGCGGGGCGGCTCGATTCGCCGGGACTCCGGACATGGCTTTCCGGGGCCGGCCCCGGAAAGGTGGAAATCGTGAAGCAGAATGGACTGTGGGGACGAATCGTCCGGGGTCCGCTGGCGGGGGCCGGGAGCTGGACCCACGAGTACGCCAACCCCGGCAACACTACCTGCAGCGATGATCGGCTCGTGCGCGGCCCGCTCGGTCTGCTTTGGTTCGGCGACCCCGGCCCCTACAACGCCGTCGACCGCCATGCCCGTGTGGTGGCGCCCGTTTCCATCAACGGACGCTTCTTCCGGGAAGGATATAACGTGGTCACGGCCTACGATGCCTATAACGGCGTTCGGCTCTGGCGCCGAAACCTGCCGGGCGTGACCCGCCGAGGCGCGTCATACCGCGCCAGCAACATGGTGGCCGGTCCGGACAGCCTCTTCCTCGCCATTGGCGGGGAATGCCTGCGACTGAATGCCGAAACCGGCAAGACTCTCGTCAGGTTAAAGGCCCCGCCGGGCGACGACGGCAAACCCCGCCAGTGGGGATACCTGGCGCTCGCCAACAATCTCGTCTATGGCAGCCGCAGCCTGAACCCACGGGCTGCCGACGCCGTTTTCGCCGTGGATCCCGAAACGGGGAAGCGGGTTTGGCTCCACCGGGCACGGAATGTGGCCGATTCCTCGATTTCCATCGATGCCGGCCGATTCCTGTTCGTGGACATGACGGTGGCGCCGCAAGAGCGCAACAAGGCGTTGGCCGCCCGGGCCGCAACGGCCGCCAAACTCGAAGGCGAGGCCCGACGGACAGCCGAAGCGGAACTGAAGTCCGCCACGGTCTATGCCGTCAACGCCTTGGACGCGAAAACCGGAAAACTCCTGTGGCGGCGCCCCATGGATTTGACCGGGTGCGCTCTGCCGGGCCATTACGTTACTTTGGGCACCATGGCAACCCGGGGCGTGCTGCTCATCTTCGGGGTTTACACCGACGGGCACTACTGGAAAGAGTTCTACGCTGGACAATTCAACAAACGTCGGGTCGTCGCCCTGTCCGTGCAGGACGGGCGTGTGCTCTGGTCCCAACGGATCGGGTACCGGGTCCGACCCGTGGTGATAGAGCGGACACTCTACGCCGAGCCGTGGGCCTACGACCTGCTCACCGGTCGGCAGAAGAAGCGCCTCGATCCGGTGTCCGGCAAGCCGGCGCCGTGGCAGTTCGCCCGTCCCGGGCACCACTGCGGGTGTCCGGCCGCGGCGCCCAACATGCTCTTCTTCCGTTCGTACTGCCTGGCTTGGTATGACTTGAACGCAGACTACGGCACGACCCATTTCGGGGGGCAGCGCACCGGCTGCTGGATCAACTTCATCCCGGCGAACGGGCTTCTGGTGGTGCCAGAGGCCAGCTCCGGATGCCTCTGCCCGTTCCCTCTCCAAACCACGCTGGTCTTCAAGCACATGGCGGGAAAACAGCAGCCATGGGCGTTCTACAGTTCCCCCGGCCCCACGAAGCCGGTCCGGAACCTGGCTCTCAACCTGGGCGCGCCGGGCGACCGGAAGGACCATGAAGGGCGGCTGTGGCTTGGCTTCCCCCGACCTCGAGGCGCCCTGGTATACACCTTCCCCGCCTCGATTTCCTTCTATCCCGGCGGCGGCTACTACAGGTCGCGACCGGAAACCGTTAAAATCGACCGTACCGACACTCCCTGGCTTTTCGCCTCCGGGGCACGGCGCATCCGGCGTTTCGAAGTCCCCTTGCTCGGCGAGGCGGACGGTCCCTCCCTGTATCGGGTCGTGCTCGGGTTTGCGGACACCGCCGCCGACGCCGCGCCGGACCGGCGCGTGTTCGATATCAAGTTGCAGGGCAAGACAGCGCTGGCGGCGTTTGATCCCTTCCGGGCCGCAGGCGGTGCGGACCGGGCCGCGACAAAGACATTTGAAGACATTCCGGTGCAAGACAAAATGGTGGTCGAGTTCGTTTCGAAAAACGGAGGCAACCCGCCTGCCGGCGCCGCGCCGATTCTCCAGTTCCTCCGGATCGAGCGCACCCGTGTCTTGTCGGTCGGCATGGCCGCTCCGGACTATCTGCTCAGCGACGCCAAACCGAAGCAGACCGGGGCGGTACGCCTGGCAAACGACACCGGCCGTCCATTCAAGGGATCTCTGCGGATTGTTGCGCCCCCGGGACTCGCGGCCTATCCTGCGGAAAAGGCGCTGGAAATCGATTCCGGCGGGCGAATCTCAGTGCCGGTCGAGCTGCGAGTGGTTCGGGCGGGCAAACCCGGGAACTTGAAAGTCCGCTTCAGCCTGGTGCGTGCGGACGGGACGGTCGAGATCGCACGGCAAACCCGGATCGAATACCTCGGACCGCTCGACCGACTGGTGGTTCGAGCGACCGAGGACGCCTTCGTCCGGCAAAAACAGCCCACCACAAACCTGGGCAAACAAGGTGTCCTCAGCGTCGACGGCGGGGCAGCCAAGATGGGAGACCGGGATCACAGTCTGGCCTACATCCGTTTCCGGTTCGACCCCTTCCACGGCGTCACCAAGTCCGTCAAGCTTCGGCTTCAAGTCTCGGAAAACCCCGGTGCGGAAAGCGGCGACGCAGGACGCATCTGCCGGGTCGATGGCCCTTGGCAGGAAAGCACACTCACGTATAGCAATCGCCCCAAGCCCGGCCCTGAGCTGGGTCGAATCGGCCGGGTCGGACGCGGTCAACGGGTCGAAATACCGCTCAAGGTGGACCTGAGCGGCAAGAGCGAACTCAGCATTGTGCTCGACCCTTTGTCTTGCGATGGAACGGCGTACGGCAGCCGGGAAGGCGGCCGACCGCCCGTGCTCGTCATTGATTACAAACCTCAGCCCCAGGCCGCACCGTAGCCGCCCCCGGCAGGTCCCGGCACGGTCCGATTCCGCCGCAGGAACGGTACGAGGAGCGACGCGAGTTTTCGAGCGTCCCTCCACATCGACGCGTTCGAATTCCGGATTTCTCTCGCCCTCCCGCTCGGCGGGATCGAGATGCGGAGACCGCAGAGAACGCCCTGGACAGGATCAACTGGATGAACCGGATAACATTCCGTCCTGTCAATCCTGTAATCCCGTCTCGGTTCCTCCCCTTTCCTTCCTTGGCGTTCTTTGCGCTTTTGCGAGAGTCAAGTCTTCTGGCTTCGAACAAGGGAACAAGCACTGGACCTTCAAGTCCCGGCGCAACACCAGAACTCGGTAACGCTGTAAAGCAGAATGCCCTCTTTTTTTGTCGCAGTCACCGCCAATGTGGGCGACACTTTACAGAAGATGACGCTTCCAAGCTCAAATTCGCGCGAAACTGTAACGCAGTCGCCCACACCCATTCCCGGGAGTCCGTCCAAAAAAGAGAATCCAACTTTACAGACCTCCAAGCTCAATCAATCTACTGAGGTCTGAACACAATCCCCGGCGGTTCAGTTTCCCCCACGTCCCGAGTTCATCAGGCTGGAAAGCTCCCTCAACTTCTGGCCACCTTGGGGTTACCACGGTAGATTACGGGGATTGTCCGGGAGATCCCCGCCGCCGGGGAAGGGACTGCGGGTCGACCGGGGCCCGCCAGGGGCGTTCCCGCTCTTCTGCGGCTGCCAAAGACGAAGGAGCATTCCATGAATCAGGGGCTTCGCGTGTGTCGGATGGCCCTTTTGTCGCTGCTGCTGGCGGCGGGGCTTGGATCGACCGGGATCGGGGCGGCGGTCATCGACAAGATCCTGATCGTTTCCTCCGGCAAGGGGCCCGCGCCCGAAGAACTGGTGCGGGCGAATATGACCAGCCGGGAGGGCACGGAATTCTCCCGGGAACGCCTGTCCGAGGACATCAAGCGTCTGTATCGCACCGGGTTCATCGCGGACGTGCAGACCGAACTGATCCGGACGGCCCCGGATCGCGTCACAATCCGGCTGAAGATCGCCCCCAAACCCACCGTTCGAAAAATCGTCCTCGAAGGTAATCATCACTTCAAGACCAAGCGGCTGCGGCAACTGATGAAGCACGGAGAAGGGGTGATTCTCGATGAAACGCGAATGATGGAAGACGCCGAGGCCGTCCGGAAACGCTACCGGGATTCGGGGTTCTACCAGGTTCGGGTCACCCCCTCGGTTCAAAGCATTCCCAACACGGACCAGGTGAACCTCGTCTTCCGAATCCAGGAAGGTCACCGGTACAAGGTGCGGGGCCTCGAGTTCCGGGGCAATACGGCGTTCGATTACAAGACCCTGAAGAAAACAATCCGCTCGAAACCGACTTTCTGGGGTTTGTTCTTTCGAACCGGTTACCTGAACGATGACGAGCTGGCCGCAGACAAAGACCGGCTGCGCGTGCTCTACACCGAGCAGGGATACCTGGATTTCCGGGTGGTCAAGATCGAACGTGTTCCCAACAAGAAGGGCACCAAGGTCCGGTTGATCTTTCATCTC
Organism: Kiritimatiellota bacterium; assembly: GCA_013151865.1. Lineage (GTDB taxonomy): Bacteria > Verrucomicrobiota > Lentisphaeria > Oligosphaerales > JAADHN01 > JAADHN01. Next base: position 65,493 of record JAADHN010000048.1, on the reverse strand, counting down.
GACGAAGGGGCCCCCTACAAAGTCGCCAAAGTGGAAGTCACGGGTTGCCGCCGCTTCAGTTCGGACGAATTGATGCGAATGGTCCGGCAGAAACCGGGCGGTATCTTCAATTCGAAAATCGAACGGGGCGACGTCCGCAGGATCCGCTCGAAGTACGAGGTTTACGGCTATCTCGATTTCGCGTGTTACCCGCGGCATATCACGGACAGCTCGGCCCATACGGTGGCAATCGAGTACCGCATCCGGGAGGGGGCGCCGTCCCACATTCGGGACATCTTCATCCGGGGCAACCAAGTGACGAAAGACCGCGTCATTCGTCGTGAACTGGCCATTCTCCCCGGCGACCTGGGCAATGCGGCCAAGATTCGCAGCTCCCGTTCCCGCCTCATGAACTTGAACTACTTCGAGTCGGTGGACATCAGCCCGATCGCCACGGAACAGGAGGGGACCAAGGACATTTTGGTCACGGTCAAGGAAAAACGTACCGGCCAGCTCAGCCTGGGCGCCGGGTTCTCGAGCGAAGAGGCCTTGCTGGGGAGTTTCGAGATCACCCAGGCGAATTTCGACTGGCGCAATTGGCCGCATTTCATCGGGGGCGGGCAGCGATTGCGGTTGCGACTGCAGGCGGGAACGGAGCGCGACGATTTCCTGCTCTCCTTCACTGAGCCCTGGTGGCTGGAGCGGCGCCTCCGCCTCGGGATCGACCTCTTTCGGCACGACCGCGACCAGGACCAGTACAGCGAGGCTCGTACCGGAGCCTCCGTGCGCGTAACGCGCCCGCTGTGGCCTTATTGGCGGGGGACCGTCGGCCTGCGCGCCCAGCAAATCGAACTCCACAATTTCGACGACGGTCTGAGCACGGAACTTGCGAGTGAAAAAGGCAGCTATACAGCCAATTCGCTGATGCTGTCCCTGAGCCGGGACACGAGGAACCGGTACGTGAACCCCTCGAGCGGCAGCCGACTCTCTCTAACCGCCGAACTCGAGCCGGAACTGTTGGGCAGCTACAGCAACGTTTATCGAATCGGCGTCGAAGGCGCCAAATACATCCCCTTGCCTCGGCAGTGCGTTCTGAAAATCGAGGCGGAACTCGGGCTGGTCGATAAAACGTCCGGCGATCCGGTGGCCATCTTCGACCGCTACTTTGCCGGCGGTACATACTCGATCCGCGGATTCGACCGTCGGGAAGTCGGCCCCGTGGACGTCAACGAGGATTCCGTTGGCGGCAAGTCTTTGTTCCGAGGCACATTCGAGCTGATCTACCCCATCTACGAGCGGGTTTTGGGCAGTTTGTTCTGCGACTACGGCAACGTCTGGCGCGATGCCGCGGCCTGGAACCCCGCCGAACTCAACATTTCGGTCGGTCTCGGCATTCAATTGAACCTGCCCATCGGACCGATCCGTCTGGACTACGGCTGGCCCGTAGTCACCGACGAAGACCACCTGAAAGACAACGGCGGACGCCTCCATTTCAATATCGGCTATTTCTTCTGAGCCCCGCGGACCGGCCGCCGCCCGGGGCCTCGTCCGGTCGTCTGTCCGGCCCGCACTCGGACTCGCACCCTCAACAGCATCCGGACTCGAAACCGCGGCGCTCGGACCTGGTCGCCCGTCCGCATCCCCGTCTCGCGCGACCCTTGCCGAGAAAAACGCCGACCGCAGGGATTCATTCGTTCCGACTGCGGCAAAATGTGGCCGTGCCTGAATACGACGATTCACCCGGGAGCCGATGTCTCGCCGCTGCCGTGATCATGAAGACGCTGAACCTTTACATTGCCCGGCAATTGTTCGTCAGCACCGCGATCGGCGTGGCGGTCCTGACGTTCGTCTTTCTCTCCGGGAACCTGATCAAGGTTTTCGACTTGGTAGCCCGCGGCCTTCCCCCCGGGGCGGTCGCCCGTTTCATCCTCTATCTGCTGCCGGTCGCTCTGGGGTTCACGATCCCCCTGGCGGTCCTGTGCGCCACGGTCTTGGTCTTTTCTCGGCTTTCGGCGGACAACGAGATCACGGCCATGCGAGCACTCGGGGTCGGCCTTTGGGAGATCACGGCCCCGGGTCTCTTGCTGAGTGCCACCCTCAGCGGCTTGTGCCTTTTCCTGCTCATCGCCGTGAAACCCCGATTCCTCTACCGGGCCTATCTGCTGCAGAAACAGGAAGGCAGCCGCAACCCCGAAGTTTTCCTGAGCCCCGGAATCGTCGAACTGCCGGGATACATCATGTACATCGGCAAGCGCGACGGGAAGACGCTCCGTGATTTGAACGTATACGTCCTCGACGAAAAAGGGCGCGTCGCCCAGGATATCACGGCACGAGAGGGTGTGATCCGGGTCGACGAAGAACGACAGATCCTGCAGCTCGCTTTGAGCCGCGCCGTGATCTGCGCCGTCGAGCACCGCCCGGACGGAACGATGCGACTGCGGCGGGTGGCGGGGGAGAGCTGCACAATTTCCCTGGATTACGGCAGCGCATTCAACCGCAAGCCCGTAACCCGACGTGTCAAGTACATGACTCTCGGCAGCCTCCTGGCTTGTATCCAGATATATGCGGCGCGAGGAGTACCGACCACCCCACTCTACGTCGAGCTGCATACGCGTCTGTCCATGGGGCTGTCGCCTCTGGCGTTTCTGCTGATGGGTATTCCCTTCGGCATTCGCACGCGTCGCTCCGAGACGGCCGTGGGCCTGGCTTTGAGCTTGGTACTGGGCCTGTTGTTCTACGTCTTTATCGTGCTGGCCGATACCCTCAAAACTGAACCGGCCTACCACCCGGAACTCCTTGTGTGGGTCCCCAACGTGTTGTACCAAATCGGCGGACTCATCGGCCTGCACCGCTTGGCTCGGCAATGATCCCCCCTCCGCCGCGCCGCCGGCGTCCGGTTTTGCATTTGCGCCCGCGCCGAGTATTGTAGCCCAAACAGGCGCGAGGCAGGCGGTCCCCGGAGGCCGGCCTCCCGATTCACGTTCTCCCGCTTGCCGAAAGGGCATGAAATGATCGAAAAGAACATCTCCCGCTCCACGTATCTCTCGAAGAATGTCGGCGACTTTCCGGAAACCGCCGGGGTGTTCGGAAACGCTTATATCAAAGTGGACGACCTGCGGTACGGCACGAACCCTCACCAGACCGCCGCGTTCTACCGTCCGGCGGGCCGACCAGCCGCCATCGGACAAATGACCGTATTGAAAACCGGGAAAGGCGGACTGTCGCAGACCAATCTCGAAGATATTTCTTACGCCTTGAACATCTGCAAGTTCTTCGATGACCGCGCCTGCGTGGCGTGCATGAAGCATGTCAACCCCAGCGGCGCTGCAGTCGAGGTTTCGGGCGACCGGCTCGTGGACGTTTACCGGAAGGCCCGCGACTGCGACCCGCGCGCCGCTTTCGGCTGCGTCGTGGCGTCAAATGTTGCCATGGATGCGGAAACCGCCCGGGAAATCATGTCCACCTTCGTCGAATGTGTGGTGGCGCCGGAGTTCGAACCGGAAGCGCTCGTAGTCTTCAACGACAGCGCGACCTACAAGCGGAACCGCCACATCCGCATCCTGAAGTGCGGCGATCTCGCCGCCTTACCCAAATATGCCGGGGACGACGTGACGGGCTTCCGCACCGTCAAGGTCCTGGCCGACGGCAGCCTTGTGGTGGCCGATCCGCTTTTGAGCCATGTTCGGGGTCCGGGGGACTTCACCCCGGCATCGGGGACGAACAAGCGCCGGGGCGAAGTGCGCGCGGCGGTGACGGCGACCCCGGCCCAGCTTCTCGATCTCTCGGTGGCCTGGTACATCAATCTCAATGTACGCTCGAACGGGGTGGTAATCGTGAAGAACGGCGGCGCCCTGGCGGTGGGTACCGGTGAACAGGATCGGGTCGGCGCGGTCGAGCAGGCGGTCTGGAAGTACCAGAATAAATACCAGGGACCGGAAACCATTGAGGGCGCCGTCATGGCCAGCGACGGTTTTTTCCCGTTCCCGGACGCCGTTGAGGTGGCCGCTGCGGCCGGGGTCAAGGTGGTTGTGGCGCCGGCCGGCTCGATCTCCGACGCCGATGTCGTGGCCCGGGCCAACGAACTGGGCGTGGCCCTCTATCACGCACCCGAACGCATCTTCTCCCATCATTGAGCCCGCTCCGAGCCCTCGGAACCGCGCTCGTTACCGCGTATTGGAACCGGACAGCCCCCCTTCACCGCGTGCTTCGCGGTCGCACGGACGGAGTGTCCCCGAACCCGGAGGAGGCTCCTGCGAAACATCGGAGACAACTTGATGGTTCAGCAGACGAGCTGTCCGGCCCGCCGCTGTCTTGGCCGAACGTTGGGTTCCGCGCTCCTTCTTGGACTGGTCGGCCTCGGCAATTGTCTCGCCCGGGACACAGTCCCCGGGACAGCGGTGGGCGGCCGAACCGAGGCGCCGCCCCCCGGCGGGTTTGAGGTGCGCCTCGACAGGAACACTCTCTCGGTTTCCTACGCGGGGATCGACATCATCGCCGGCGGCCAGTTCTACTTCGACAAACCCGGCTGGGGCGAACTGCACAAAGCGAATCCCATGCGGGCAAAAGAGAGCCGGAAAGGACCACTTCGCCGAGCGCATCTTCAGGCAAACGCGGACGGGATCGCCTCCTACGACCTCGAATTGAGCTGGACGCGGGACCGACTGGACATTCAGTTCGACTATGAGGTCGTTCCCGACGGCAATGTCGGCTTTGCCGTCGCCGACCTGTTCCTCAACAAAGAACTTTTCATCGACGTGCCACGCTCGGGATTGGCGGGCAAAACCGCGGGAGAATTCAACGCCTTCGGTCCTGTTCGGGAGATCGCTTTCGAGACGGTCGTCGGCAAAGTGACCTGGAGTTTTTCCTCCCGGCGTACTGACCCCTCGGGCGCAGCGCAGCCCTCCTCTTGGGTTCTGCGGGACGCACGGACTCAGAAGTGGCGGCCCGCGAGACTGCGGACTTTCAGTTTCCTGAACGCTCTGAAGCGCCCGCCCGGCGTGCGCGCACGACAAACCTTGCGGGCAACTGTCGAGGTGAAGCCGCGACCCAACCTGGTCCACATCATTGAAGCCCGGGGGATGCTCAAAGCCTTCGACAGGCTGGCCGGAAGCTCTCCTGCGCTCAAGGCGGAACTGGAGGCCGATGGAGGGGCCGCGGTGCTGCTCGGCCGGCTCCGCGACATCACCGGATCGTCGGTGCACGGCCCGGAGGCCCCGGGCAAAGTCCTTGCCGAAGGCGAGGCCTTGCTTACCGCCCTGATCCGGAAATACCCGTTGGACCGACATTCCTCGACCAAGCGCCCGGTGGTTGTTCCCGAACCGCAGGAGATGAGCGTGCTCCCGGGCAGATTCGTCATCGACACCGAAACGGTCATCGTGCTGCCATCAAAAGCTTCCGCAATGGAAATGCGGGGGCCGACCGTCCTCCGCGAAGAGCTGCGGGACTACTTTGGGGTCGATGTTCCGATCATGAAACGGGACTCGGTTCCGGCCGGAAAACGGGGCATTGTGGTAGGCGTTGCAGGAAAGGGGGCACTACCCAAGCAGCCGTCCGGCGACCCGGCACTGCGGGTCACGCCGACCGACCCGGGCCCGGAGGGCTATGCCCTGACGGTCCGACCCGATGGGATCGCCGTTCTGGGGAGTGACGAACGCGGAGCGTTTTACGGGGTACAGACCCTGATCCAGCTCCTCCGGCGAGACGGCCCGATGCGAACAGTCGGCGTCCCATGTGTGACCGTTCGCGACTGGCCCGAATTCAAGATCCGGGGCATGATGATCATTCCCACTGTTCGGCTCGACCTCGACTACTTCAAGCGGACGATCCGCCGGGTGCTTGCCCGCCACAAGCTCAATACCGTCATCATCGGGGAGGCAAGCATGGGCTTCATCCGCTGGGATTCCCATCCCGAAATCGCCCGGGATGGGGCGTGCACGCCCGACCAACTTCGGGAATGTGCGCAATTCGCACGGGAACACTTCCTCGAAGTCATCCCCCTGGTTCAGTCCTGGGGGCACTGCCAGTACATTTTCCCGAAGCGTCCCGACCTGGCCGAATCCCCCGACGGCAAGGGGAGCGCCCTGTGCCTCTCCCGCCCCGCAGTGAAAGAATTCCTCACCGACATTTATGCCGAGGCGATCGACATATTCAGGCCCGAAACCTTCCATATCGGTGGGGACGAGGCGAAGCCGGTCGCCAAGTGCGACCGCTGCAAAGGCACGGCCCCGGCCAAGCTGGTTGCCGACCACGTCACGTTTCTGCACAACTGGCTCGCAAAACGGAATATCAAAACAATGATGTGGCACGACATGCTCATCGAACACGGGAAATGGCCCGGGATGAGCCCCGCCAATAGCGGCAACCCGACTTATGGCGGGGCGATAACCCACCCTGCGGCGAAGATGCTGCCCAAAGACATCACGATGGCCGTCTGGATATACGGAAACTACCAGAGTTACCCGCCGATCAAGTATCTCATGGACATGGGCTTCCCCGTGGTCGCCTGTCCCTGGTTCGACGAGAAGAACAACTTCTCCCTGGCGACGGCCGCCCGGTCCGCGGGAGCTGCGGGGTTCATCGGTACCAGTTGGATGTATACGACCCATCGCAACCTCAACATGATGTCTTTGCTGTCGATGGAATACGCGTGGACCCCGGGCGCCCCTTCACTGGATGAATTGCCCTATATCCCCCGCTCCCGGCTCCAGCAAGCCATGCTGCCTGCGTTGCCTTCCATGATAGCCTCGACAAAGACCCCGATCAATCTGGCCTCCCGCTGCAATCGCGCCCTGAAGGACGACGTTGCCGGAGACGGCAGGGGCTGGCTCGACCGAGGTCCTCTGGCCGATCTGCGATTGTTACCGAAAGGACAACTTGAATATGCCGGAATCCCGTTCCGGATCTCCGCAGGCAATGACGGGAAGGTCCAGAGGTGTATCGCCGTGGCCGGCAGGGACACGGAGATCGGCCTGCCGGCGGAAGTGACGAACATTAAGGTCGGGCGCAAAGCTCGCAGCCTGGTCTTCCTGCACACATCCAGCTACGTGAAGGGGGCACGCGGTTTCGCAGAATACGTAGTGCGATTCAGGGACGGCAAGAAAGAGCATGTGCAGCTTTCCGAGCTGTACAATATTTCACCTGCCATCCGGCCGACCAATTTCAGTCGCTGGTACCAAAAGCCCAGGTACTTGGGATACAACACAGCTTCACGGAGGGCCTGGGTCGGGATGAACCTGGCCGGGGACGAAATCGACCTGCAGGCGTTCGAATGGGTGAGCCCGCGCCCCGGTGCGGAGATCGACACCGTTGAACTCCGAGTCCTGAACCATTCCCGGAAAGCGGTGGTTTTCCTCGTCGCCCTGACCGCGGTGGAATGAGGGCATTGCGAAGACCCGGCCCCTTGCACCATGAGGGGAGGCGGACGTGCCGAGACCGTATCGGGCGGGACACACAGACTTGAGGCGAGGTCGTGGACACTGGACACGGGCCCGGAACTCTCGCGAGCGCGTCGCTTTCCCAATGCTTGCCGGGCAGTATATTCCGTCGCCATGCCTTCAGCATCAACGCCAAATAATCCGATCCTTTCGGATCGCCCCCTGCGAGTGCTCCGCGATCGGTTTGGGCACCGGGAATTCCTGCCGCAGCAGCGACCGGCCCTCGAGTCGGTCCTGGCCGGGCGCAACCTGCTGGTCGTCATGCCTACCGGCAGCGGCAAATCCCTGCTCTATCAGTTGCCCGCTCTGCTGGAAGACGGTTTGACCCTTGTGGTGTCCCCGTTGATCGCCCTGATGAAAGACCAGGTGGATGAATTGCGGCGTAAGGGGGTCCCGGCGACCTTCGTCAATTCAAGCCTAAGCCCCGGCGAGCAGCACCAGCGTCTGGCGGACTGCGCGGCGGGCGTCCACAAACTGCTGTACGTCGCTCCGGAACGTTTCAGGAATTCCGGTTTCCTCGACATGATCGACCGGGTGCGTGTGGCGCGCATAGCCGTGGACGAAGCTCATTGCATCTCCCAATGGGGCCATGATTTCCGCCCGGATTACCGCCGTTTGGCGGAGTTTCGCAGCCGCCTGGGTGCGCCGCGCATCACTGCGCTCACCGCTACAGCCACCGTCCGGGTGCAGAAAGACATCATCGAGGCGCTGGGCTTGGCGCCCGGAGACGTGGACGTGTACGTCAGCGGCTTCGACCGTCCGAATCTGGCCATCCGCGTCAAACACGCCTCGAGTGAAGAAAACCGCATTGCGTTCCTCACCGAGTTCATTCGCCGGGGTCCGGGTTCGGGGATCATTTATACCGGTACTCGCCGTGCCGCCGAAAGCGTGGCGGAAGCTTTGCGGCCAATCGAACCGACCATCCAACCCTACCACGCCGGGCTCAACCCCGAACAGCGAAGCGCTGTGCAGGAAGCGTTCCTCCGGGGAGAAGCGCATATCGTCACCGCTACCACAGCCTTCGGCATGGGTATCGACAAGTCCGACGTCCGCTTCGTGGTGCACTTCAATTTCCCGGCGTCCATCGAGCAGTACTACCAGGAAATCGGACGCGCCGGGCGAGACGGACTCCCTTCCGACTGCATCCTGCTCTACTCGCCCGCGGACCGAAGACTCCGGGATTTCTTCATTGACCTCAGCTATCCACCGCGGGAAATCATCGAAGCGGTATACGAAGCGCTGTGGACGATCTCGGAAGACCCGATCACGCTCACCTACCGGGAAATCGCCGCGAGCTGCGTCGGAGACGTGCGGGACGGACACGTCGGTGCCACGGTCCGACTGCTCGACGAGGCCGGCGTCACTCGGGCGTGGACCGGCCGCCCCGTGGCACGCATCACGCTCGACAAGCCGGGGGCCGCCGTACTCGAAACCGTCCAGGGACCTGTTCGCCGGCGGATCATCGCGGCCCTGTCCGCCGAAGCGGACATCGAGAAACCCGGGACCGTCGAGATCACCATCGAGACGTTGTGCCGCGCGGCGGGATTACACGACGATCAGGTGCGGCGCGGCTTGGCTGCGCTGGCCGCCGAAGGCCGCATCGGCTACGAGCCGCCCTTCCGCGGTCGCGGCATCGAGAAACTCGTCCATACCCCGCCCCCATTCGATGAACTTCCCATCGACTGGGCACGCCTGGAACGCCTGCGCCGGGCGGAAGAGGAGAAACTCGAAGCGATTGAGGATTTCATCCATACCGACGCCTGTCGGCGAGCCACGGTCATCGAGTACTTCGGCGAAACCCCGGAAAAGCCCTGCGGTATTTGCGACAACTGCGGCCGGGCCGCGAAACGTTCGGGAGACTCAACGGCACACCCGGGGGGGACCGTCGTCGAGGATGCCCTCGACGACCTGCAAACGGCCGTACTGCTGTGCGTGCAGCACCTGCGCTTCGGGGCTGGCAAGATCTTGATCTCACAGATCCTCACCGGCTCGGCGAGCAGCAATGTACGACGTCTCCATTTGGACCGGCACCCGCTGCACGGAGTGGTGTCCGGCAAACAGAAATCGGTCCGAAACGCCGTGGATGCGCTGCTCGATGCCGGCCTATTGACTGTCCGGCATTTGGGCGGGCGCCCGACGCTCCACCTCACACGCCGAGGCCGAGAAGCGGTTGACGGCATCACAGTCCATTCCTGGCGTGGCCGCGTCGAGCCGATCCCGGCCCCGGGGGACCGCCGCACGCGTATCGAGGACACGGTCCAGCCGGCAAGGCCGGGACTTGCGCAGTCCGCATCCCGGGAATTCAAGTCTCCTTCCGAGACGGCGGCCCAGGCCGTCCCCACGCCGCCCGCACCCGAAATGCCAACCGCCGCACGGGAACAGCAAGCCGACGGTGCCCCCGTGACCGAAGCCGCGCTCCAAAACATGCTAGACCATCTCACATGCCATTTGCTTGACGCTCCCCGGGAAAAAGCGCGCGCGGCCCTCCCGGCACTGCGCCGGTTTCATCCGGCGGGCGTCGTCCGGGCGTTGGCACAGCGCTTCGCCGAGGCGGCGGGTGTCAGGCCCCGGTCCCGTGCCGTCTGGCTTGCCGGCGAGTTCGGCGACGTCAGGGCCGTGCCGTTTCTGGTCTTCTGCACCACTCACGAAGACGGCAATGTCAGGCGCTTGGCGGCCTCCGCCCTCGGCAAGATCGCTCATGCATTGCGCCAGACTGCCGCAGACCATGCACAGTTGGCAGACCACGCCCGACAGGCCCTCGAGTCGCTCGCCACGAGCGCCACGGCCAGGCTGCACAATATGCAGAAAAGGCGTTGCAGGATTTCCCGCCGCTGGACTGATCGGCCCTCCCCGTTCATCCGGGCGACCTTTCGTCCGGTACCGGCAACCGGAACGCTCGCGGGAGGGATTGTTGCCGCCGTTGGCGACCCGTCCCGCTGCGTTCGGCTGGTACGAGAATACAGTCGGAGATTCAGAGGCGCAGACCATACAGCGCAGTCGTCACTGCGTAGGTTCCATCTTTGCGCGCACCGGCAAACTTTGGAAGGGGTTGTTTGACCCCGTCAACCTGGCCCGGCGGAGCTCCGCCGGGCCAGGTTGACGGCCGGACTTCCGCGGGATAATCTCTTCTCCATCGCGTCCGTACAGGCGAGGGCAGACCACGGGGCCCGCCAAAGGGACTGGCGCGATCGAAGTTTCGGGAGAAGGGAGAACGAGCACCATGCACGAATTCACGACTGCGGAACGGATCGAGCGCATGTTCCAGCACCGGCCCGCCGACCGGGTGCCGATCATCGAGCACCCCTGGGGCGCCACGCTCGAACGCTGGCGCGCGGAGGGATTGCCGGACGGCGTGGACTTCGTGGAATTCCTGGACCTGGACCGAATCGCGGGAATCGGCGTGGACAACAGCCCCCGGTTCCCGGCCCGGGTAGTCGAGGAAACCGATGAGTACGTCATCCGCATCAGTACCTGGGGAGCTACGTCGAAGCAGTGGAAGCATCAGGCGTCCACCCCGGAATTCCTCGATTTCGCGGTCAAGACGCCCGACGACTGGCGCACGGCCAAAGAACGGATGCAGCCGTCGGACGACCGCATCCCCTGGCAGGTGCTCCGAGATAACTACACGACGTGGCGGGACCAGGGGCGGTGGGTGCTCGCGCACGGCTGGTTCGGGTTCGACGTGACCCATTCCTGGTTCATCGGCACTGAGCAGCTCCTGGTGGCCCTGGTCGAGCACCCCGACTGGTGCGCCGACATGTTCCGCACCGAACTCGAGCTGGACCTCGCTCTCCTGGACCGGGTCTGGGACGCCGGCTACCGGTACGACGCACTAGTCTGGCCGGACGATATGGGGTTCAAGTTCAACCAGTTCTTCTCGCTCGACATGTACCGGGAACTCCTCAAACCCATCCATCGCCGAGCCATCGAGTGGGCCCATGCCAAGGGGATCCATGCCTGCCTGCATTCCTGCGGCAACATCAATCCGTTCGTGCCGGAACTCCTCGAACTGGGCCTGGAATACCTCAATCCCATCGAAGTGAAGGCGGGTATGGACCCCTTCCAGCTCAAACGCGACCACGGCGAGCGGCTCGTCCTGCACGGCGGCGTGAGCGCCCTGCTGTGGGAAGGCGACATCGAAGTGATGGCGGAGCACCTGCGTACGTTTCTGCCCGTAATGATGAAGGATGGCGGCTACATCTTTGCCACGGACCATTCCGTGCCGTCCAGCGTCAGCCTCGCAGAGTTCCGGAGGATCGTAGACCTGGTGAAGGAAGTCGGGGCCTATTGATCGCGTGGAGGCAACCCGGAGACAGTTTATTCCGCGTCTCAAAATAACCTGGAACGCGGGCGAACTCCCAGCCTCTGCAAAACCGTCCAGACAATTCTGCGACGTTCCGCAGGTAGGCCCCGAATTGCCCGAACTGGAACAACTGAAGCGCGACCGAACGATCCCGGCGAAAAACCTGCGTGTGGCGTTCACGCCGCCTCGCGGCCGGCGGATCGAGCGGGTCGTCCTCAACGTGCCGGGGAGAAGGGACAAGGAGCTGCCTCTGCGCGACGGCGCTTTCACGGTGCCCGAGCCGACCCAGTACGCGGCGGTCCAGGTGCAGTCGGCGCCGCAGGCGGATTGAACACGTGTAGTTGCGCTCCCAATCCGTGCCGGGGCGCTGTGATCTAACGGATCGGTCCGATCAGACGGATTCGGCAACATCGACAGGAGGTTGCATGATGGCGGGAACAGCGGAAACGGACACAACGGAACGAGCAAGAAATCAACACCGGTCCTGCGCTCGACGGACAATTCCATGGCTGGCGCTCGCAACATTTTGCCTGATGGCCCGGGCATCGGTCCATGCGGCCGGCCCCGATGTCGACCCGGTTGCACTGGCGGGCCTCAAGGGCGGTCTCATTGTCCAGCTTGGGACATCCGATCTCGAGACACCGATCATTCTCAGTCGCACGGGTCGGTATCTGGTCGAGGTCCTCGCGACGTCCGCCAAGACCCTCGACAAGGCCCGGAGCCGATGTCGCGCCGAAGGACATTATGGGTTGGTGAGTGTGGAACTGACCGACAAACCCGGGCGCCTTCCCTATGCCGACAACCTGGTGAACCTTGTCATCGTCGATACGCCCCTCGCTTCCGCAACGGAGTTGTTTCGAGTTGTCACGCCCAATGGGGCCGTGGTTGTGCGCAATGCGGGCGCCGTGAGCGCCCCGGCCCTGAGAGCTGCCGGGTTCAAGGTGTCCACGACCGCCGCGCCCCCATTGTTTGCCCGGAAGCCCCGGCCGAAACAAATGGACGATTGGTCGCATCCGCGTCACGATGCGGGCGGAAACGCGGTTTCCGGCGACACGCTGGTTGGTCCTCCAAAACAGGTTCGCTGGATCGCCGGCGCGCTTTCCGAAGTGGAAGGCTTGGTCACGGCCGGCGGACGGAACTTCTACGGGGGCATTCTGGTACGCGACAGCTTCAACGGTCTGAGGCTTTGGCACCGCGATCTGCGCCGGGGCAAACTCAACGGCGCCGCCTTCAGGCTGACGCGCCCCGCGTGGAACCTCTCCCGCCCCGTTGCGGCAGAAGCGGTTGTATTTGTCGCCGAAGGGAACCGTCTGAAAGCGTTGGACGCTGCCGACGGCCGGGTCGTGCGAGTCTTTCCGGGTGTCAGCCGCCCTACCGAAGTCGTGCATAACGGGAGATCGGTCATCGCCTGCGACGATTCCGGAGTCCACGCCTACCGCTTCGACACCGGCGAACTGCTGTGGATGCACGCCGCGCCCGGCGCCCGGAATCTGGCGGCGGATCGCCGTATTGTATCGTTCCTGGCGGGACGTCCTCGGCGCGGCGAAAAGGTTGAAGCCGTCGTTGTCGACATTGCGTCGGGCAAAGTCCGCTGGCGACGCTCCGATTATGCCTGGCTCAAACGCGTTTCGCGTGTCGTGCTGAAGGATGCATACATCGCCTACGAAGTTTCCACGATCGACGATAACGATGCCGGCAACTCCCTCCACGTGGTTTCGTCCGCCACCGGTCGCGTGCTGTGGGAAAAGGCCTTTCCGCCGGGAATGAACCACAACCGGCAGGCCCGGGCCATGTTTGCAGGCACCGACCTCTGGGTCTTGCATGGCGGAAAAACGAACACCGCCGATCCCGACCACATCAAGCGGCTCCCAACCCAGGTGTCGGCGCTGAATCCCCGCACCGGCGAGGTCCGGACCACCTTTCCGGCGGGGCTCGCGCACTGCTTCCCCCCGGTTGCCACGCAGCGTTTCCTGTTTTCGGGAGTGATGGACCTTACCGACCTGCAGACGGGCAAGATGTTCGTCAACCCGATTACCAAAGCGAACTGCTCCCGCGAGAGCGGTTGGGTCCCCGCGAACGGGCTGATCTACACCACCCCGAAACATTGCACATGCTGGCCCATTCTGCGCGGGTTTGTCGCCCTGGCGCCCGAGCGCGACACCGACCGGGCGGCGACCGGGAATCCGCCGGGCAATCCGCAGCTCGGACCGGGAGAAGCGTCCCGCGACGCTCCGGACCCGACGCCGTCCGACTGGCCTCTCTACCGGCACGACGCTTGGCGCAGCGCCGGCACCCCGGAACCCGGGCCGCGCAGACTCAATACGCTCTGGTCTGTGTCGTTGGCGCACAAGGCCCGGGAATTGGACGGCCCGATTCCGCAAGACTGGCGTGAGAACGCCTTTGTCAAGGGACCGGTGAGTGCACCCACTGTGGCTTACGGCCGCGTCTACGTTGCCCGCCCCGACGCCCATGAGGTCGTTGCCCTCGATGCCGAAACCGGTGCCGTTTCGTGGCGATTCACGGCCGACGGACGCGTCGACACACCGCCGGCGCTCGCTCTGGGGCTCTGCCTCTTCGGGTCTCGTGCCGGTTCGGTCTACGCCCTGCGAGCGGATTCCGGCAAGGTTGTCTGGCGGTTGCGGGCCGCACCGACCGACAAACGCATCGTGACCTATGGTCAGATCGAGTCTCCCTGGCCCGTTCCCGGTGCAGTGCTTGTCGGTAACGGCGTCGCCTACTTTGCGGCTGGACGTCAACCGCTGGCGGACGGCGGAATCCGGGTCTTTGCCGTCGATCCGGTCTCCGGGCGGCGGCGTTGGGTCCGACGCATCAACACTATCCCGCAGAGGGGGTACTACGAAAACTCCGGACTTGAATTCGATTCTTTCGACATCCTGCACCGGGAAGGCGACGGCATTGCCATGTCGCGCTGGATCATTTCGGCAGACGGCAAGAAGGTTACTGTGGACAAATGGGCGGGGTTTGCGCGACTGGATTCGGGTGGGGGCGCTGTTTGGGTGCCGCGCGAATGCTGGAGCTATGGCCCCCGGCATCAGCACCGCTTCGGCGGGGAGGCGCCGCGCCGGCCTCTGTGGGCCTTCCATGCCCGAACCGTGCTCAGTTCACTCAACGGAACCACCGAGATATTCCGTCGGGACTTCGATCTCGAACATGGGGAAAAGTTCAACAGCCACTGGATTACCGGCTGGGAAGCCGCCCAGACCGCCCGGAAAGGCGGAAGACCTTTCCGAACGGACCGGTTGGCCAAGAAAGCGAACTGGAAGACGGACCCCTTCACGCCGGCAGCCGCAAAGAAACGGTCGCGACCACCGGGGACCCAACTCCACAACGATTTGTACGCCATGGCGCTGGCCGGAGACGGACGTCTGTTCGTGATTCACAAGGACGGACGCCTCAAGGTCCTTGCCGTCGCGAACGGTGCGGTTCGGGATGAAGCCCGGGTCCCGCCGCCTGCGTGGGACGCTCTGGCCATTGCCAACCGGCGGCTGTACCTCACCACTCAGGAAGGCCGAGTCCTCTGCATCGGCGATTGATTCGGGTGGGCTGACACTCCCGAGACAGGCGCCCCGCCCGCCCCGGCGGGGACCACGGGCGGACGGCGGGGCATCCGATCCCGACACACAGAAAGGAGATCGCCTGTGACGCACGCTCCCGACAGCGCGCGCATCGAATCGGCGTCCGATCTGATCGAGGCCGGCTTGGCCATGATCGACCCGGAAACCGGGGATGCGACCATCGCGCCGCCGGACCCCAAGCGCGCCCTGCGCTGGTTGGCGACCCTGGGGGCCGCGGCCATCCCATACGGGATCGAGGAATCGGCCTGGGGAAGTTGGGTGGTGCGTGTTCCTGCAGATCACGCCGAGCAGGCCCTCGGCGAAATCGCGGCATACGAACAGGTCAACCGCAACTGGCCGCCGGCGCCGCAAAGCGCGGCGTCCACCCTCGATGGGCTCGAAGCGTCCGGGGACATCCTGCCCAGTCTCGCCGTAAGCCTCGGCCTGGTGGGTTTCTTTCTGATGACCGGCCCGTTCGATCCCCGTGTATCGGCCTGCGCCGCCGGCGCCGGGGACTCCGCGAAAGTCATTGCAGGGGAGTGGTGGCGTGCCGCCACCGCTCTGACCCTCCACGCCGACGTCCCTCATGTATTGGGCAACGCGGTCTGCTGTCTCTTTTTCGGCCACGCGTTGTGCCGCCGTTTCGGGTTCGGTTTGGCTTGGGCCATGATCTTCCTCGTCGGCGTTGCCGGAAACCTCCTGGCCGAACATTTGGGGGCTCCCGGCCAGGTGTCGATCGGTGCATCCACCGCGGTTTTCGGCGCACTCGGCATGCTGGCCGCGGCCCAATTCGTCCGCAACTTCCGGCTGTACGGCAACCTTAAAAGCGTATGGGCCCGGGCATGGGTCGCCGCCTTCGCCGGAGTCGCGTTGCTCAGCCTGCTCGGCACCGGACCACGCGCGGACCTGCGAGCGCATTTCTACGGATTCGCAGTGGGCGTCGGCGCCGGCGCCGTTCCGGCGCTCTGGCTGCGGCGGCCGCCGCCCGAGGCAGTGCAGATCTTCCTGTACGTGGGCATGTGGGGGACCGTACTGGCAGCCTGGATGCGGGCCCTGGCCGACCTGCCGCCCAGATGAGCACGGGCGGGGCACCGGCGTCGAAAACGGCGTCCCTTCTACGGAAAAGAACGGCAAGACGCCGTACGAAAAAGCGCCGCTGCCCTTGACAGGCAAATCCGTTCTTGGTACAATGACGGAGAGTTGTGGAAAAAAGCGGCTCGGATGTACTGTCCGTGGGTGCGGCCAGTCGAGACCGACCGCCAACCGACAGAAGAGAGGAGTCCCAGTCATGCGTCCAGAAAAACGTCCGACAGCATTCACCTTGATCGAACTGCTGGTGGTAATCGCCATTATTGCCATTTTGGCGAGCATGCTGCTTCCGGCCCTGCAAAAGGCGAAAGCGAAAGCACTCCAGAGCAACTGCACGTCGAACCTCAAGCAAATGATGTTGGGCGTGATTCAGTACAACGGAGATTACGACGGGTACTACCCCACCTCGGGCAATCCCCCGTGGGTTGGCGGCCAATATTGGCATCCGCAGTGGTACTCTTTGATCTACGCGTATGTCGGCGACGCCAACAGTTACTTGTGCCCATCTCGCACAGACACGACTTGGGGCGGATTCGGCGGCGAACTCATTGCCCCCGGCATGAATCAGAAGCCCTCGTACGGATACAATGAGCCTTTCCAGTGGGCGTTGGGGGCATGGGGTTGCCCGGCGGGCGGACGGAAGGAAGCCAGCCTGATCGCACCCACCGAGACGCTGATCCTCGGAGACGCCTGCGTGCCGCTCGGCGGATGGCAGAGGGCAAACGGCATTTTGTACAGGTATGCGTGTGCAAAACACACCGGCGCTTGGGACTTCGACCCAGACCCCAAG
Source organism: Kiritimatiellota bacterium (assembly GCA_013151865.1). GTDB lineage: Bacteria > Verrucomicrobiota > Lentisphaeria > Oligosphaerales > JAADHN01 > JAADHN01. The sequence goes on along the minus strand of JAADHN010000048.1, from coordinate 48,324 downwards.
TGGACGATACATAATTCAGGGACGAATCTCGGTTTTGCCGACGGTCATGCCAAGTGGGTTGCGTACAACTCGATGCGCGCCTATCTCTACGGCGGCGCCATTCGGTACTTCAAAGTATGCGATTGACGACGCATCGTTCGCTCATTTGAGCGTATGGGACAAACCCAAACGGACACCCAAACCGGTCCTTCCCGGCGATCCAGCCGGGAAGGACCGGTGCTTTTTTCGACCAGCAACAGGACCAGCCCTTGAATTCTTGACCTGCTCCGTTCCCCCGCAACCGCACATGGAGCGTGCGCAGTGGTTGACTTGGGCTCAACGTCTTGGTCCGCCTGCCGGGAGACACGACACGATCACCCTCCATGTCGTCGCCCCTCGGAGACGCTCGCCGTCCACAGGTTGTCCCCCAGACGACGTGTGCGTTCAACTTGCGCGGGCGAACAACTGGTGCAAGACTGCCAACGTGCGGAGACCAAAGCAACGCGCCACGCTCAGGAGAAGGCCCCGGAGATCTGCGGCAGGAGACTCCAAACCCACCGACCGCCGACCATGGTAGCCACGGGTCGACCCCGGCAGCGACGTCCGTGATAGGGGCAATTCCGGGAGCGGGAATGAAACTTGGAAATGTCCAGTGCGAACTCCGCATCGGGATCGATCACGGTCAAATCCGCCGGGCTGCCGGGGCGCAGCAGTCGGGTCTGCGGCAATCCAAGCACGTGCCGCGGCCCCACGGTGAACCGGGCCACCAACTCGGACAGAGTGAGGACGCCGGTGTGGACCAATTCGGTCAGGCAGACAGGTACGGCGGCCTCGAGCCCGATGATACCGGCGAGGGCCTCGGGGAACGGTCGGTCTTTCTCCCGGGCCGCATGGGGCGCGTGATCGGTCGCAATGACGGAAATCGTTCCGTCGGACAAGCCCTCGATCAGGGCGCTGCGGTCTTGCTCGGTGCGCAGGGGCGGATTCATGCGGGCATTGGGACCGAATTCGAGGCAGGCGGCGTCTGTGTAGGCCAGATGGTGCGGCGTGACCTCCGCGGTGACCGGCGCCCCGGCGGCCCGGGCCCGACGAACAAGTTCGACCGACCCGGCACAACTCACGTGCTGCACGTGAAGGGAGCAACCGGTTTCCCGGGCCAGCATGGTGTCTCGGGCCACGATCAGCTCTTCCGAAACCGCCGGTGTGCCCGGCAGACCAAGCCCTCTGGCGGTTTCCCCGTCGTGCAGCACACCCCCGCCCACGACGGCGGGGTCTTCGCAGTGTTCGAGGATGGGGAGGCCGACTCGTTTCGCCGCCTGCATGGCCTGGCGCAAGACGCCGGCATCCGGGACCGCACTGCCGTCGTCGGTCAGGGCTGCGGCGCCGGCGGCCTTAAGTGCGGCGGCGTCCGTCGGAACGCGCCCCCGCCGGCCGCGGGTGATGCAGGCGCTCTGGAATACGCGCACGACCGCACAACGGCGGTAATGGTCAAGGAGTTCCCGCAGAAGCGCAGGCGAATCGATGGGGGGTGTCGTGTTCGGCATGGCGAGCACGGCGGTGAATCCCCCGGCTGCCGCGGCTCGTGTCCCGGACAGAGCATCCTCTTTCCAAGTTTGGCCCGGATCCCGAAAATGCACGTGTAGATCGACGAAGCCCGGCGCGACCACGAGACCTTCGAAGTCCAGCACCTCCGCGCCGGGGAGACTCTCCGGCGCCGCGATTTGATCTCCGACTACAGCCAAGTCCCGGATCTCGTCGATGTCGGAAGCAGGGTCGATCACCCGCGCACCCCGCAGGACCAGTGTTCGAGACATGGGACGCCCCCGGCGTCAGAGGTCGTCGCCCGTGCCGACCTCGGTTTCGTCTTCCTGGGAAACGCTGCCATCCGCCGGGGACGGCGCGGCGCGGCCGAGAGACTTCCGCGAGGCCCGGGCAATCCGACGCTCGCTGGCGGACAGGCTGCGAACCGTGAAATTGACCTTCAGAGGCCCTTGGACGCCGAGACGTGCGGCGGCTTCGCGAACGATCTGTTCCCGGAGCCGATCCCGAAGCGGCACGACCGCCGTATCGGGCAGGAGGTCCAGCGTGATGGTCAGAACATAGCCGGCGCGCGTTTCCGAAAGCACCACGCCGCTCAAGGATGCCTCGCCGTATTCGGCCACAATACCGGCCACGAATTCACGAACAGCCCCTGCGGTGATGAAAAGATTGCCCGCGTCCTCGGCAATGAGGACGCCGCGACTGCGCCCCCCGCGTCGGCGCGCCCACAAAAACAGAAGAACGAGCAGCGCAAGGACCAATCCCACCACCACACCCCAAATGAGCCCACGGGCGAAGTCCGCCGTAAAGGCTTCGGCCTCGCTCGGACCGTAGGCCAGCCATGAGAAGAAGGTAGCCATCATCATCCCCTTGCGGTTGCCCGAGCGCCGGCGCCCTTTCCTCACGGGACCGACGCCCGGTGACCTGGTTTCAGTCGCCCTCTTCCGCGGACGGCGCCGGCGGGGCGGCTTCCGGTTCCGCCTGCTTCTCCTCGAGATCCTGCACGGTCACATTGACGCGCTGAACATGCTGGCCGGTCAATTCCTCGACCTTGGTGCGGATCACATCCTGAACGAGGGAAGCAACTTCCGGGATCTTGACGCCAAACTCGATCACCAGCGTCACGGAGATGCTCACCGTGTCGCCCTCGTGATCGACCACCACACTGCTGTCCCGGCTCTTGCGCCCGATCATGTCGGCAATCCCGCCAACAATACTGCCTGTTGCGAAGCGGATCACGCCGTTGACTTCCAGCGTGTATCTACGGACGACCGCCGCAATGACACTGTCTGAAATGCGAATGGCATCCCCTTCGTCTCCCGGCTCGGGTTCGGGCGGGGGCGGCATAGGGGGACGGACTTCCAGCTCTGCCTCGACTTTCTTGGCCTTGGTTTTTTCGGTGTTCTGGGTCATGGTCGTTCTCCTTCGGTTGTGGGCCCGTTCTCACGCGTGGGACGGGGCCCGGAAACGGCGGCCACGCGGCGTAGAAGCGGGCGACTTCCACGGAGTGCATGCCCTTTCCGGACGCGCGCCGCATGAATCGCCGGGCCGGAGACGAGGCATTGCGAGACGATTCCCTGCCCCAGGAAAGCAACATCGGTCCGGCAATACGATGCCGCGGGCGTCCCATGCACCCGGCGTCCCAACCATACCGCAATAATAGACAACCACAAACCGCGCGGGTTCGCTCCCGCCGGCAGGACCTGCCCAAAGGACCTGCCGTCCCGCTCGGAATAGTATACCGAAAACCGTGGTGGAGGAAACGGGGTTCCGGCGGAGTCCGAACGCGAACTGCCGCGGCGACCTCTCGCCAAATGCGTTCCGGGCGGGTGCGACGACCTTGAAGCGTTCGGCCGCCCTGCCGACCCCGACGCACCCGGCATACGGATCTGCACCGTTCGGACGGGAACAGCCGGCACACCTCCGTTATTCCACATCGCTTTCCTCAAAAGCGGGAAGGCCGGCATCGAGCAGTTTTTCGACGTACCCCGTGTGATATTCCCCGGTGATGACTTCCTGCCGATTCAGAAGATAACGGGCAAACCCGATGGTCGTGTCCACTCCACGGATAACAAATTCGAACAAGGCCCGCCGAGCACGAGCCAGGGCCTCTTCCCGGTCCTCCCCGTGGACAATCAGTTTGCCGATCATACTGTCGTAGAACGGCGGAATCACATATCCGGTGTAAACATGGGAATCAACTCGAACGCCCGGGCCGCCGGGCGGGGCGTAGACCGTAACGCGGCCCGGCGATGGCGAAAACCCTCTGGACGGGTTCTCGGCATTGATACGCACCTCGATGGCATGGCCGTCCAGCCCGACGTTCTCCTGCTTGAAGCGAAGGCGCTCCCCGGCGGCGATCCGAATCTGTTCCTTGATGAGATCAATGCCGGTCACCATCTCGGTCACCGGATGTTCCACTTGGATGCGAGTGTTCATTTCCATAAAATAGAACCGACCGTCGCCATCGAGCAGGAACTCCACCGTGCCTGCGTTGGTATAACCGGCCGCCCGGGCCGCTTTGACGGCGGCCTCGCCCATCTTCTCACGGAGTTTCGGAGTCATGACCGGACAGGGAGATTCCTCGAGTAGTTTCTGGTGGCGGCGCTGCAGACTACAGTCGCGTTCTCCGAGATGGATAATGTTCCCGTAGTGATCGGCCAGGATTTGAAACTCCACATGCCGAGGTTGTTCGATATACTTTTCGAGATACACGGCGCTGGACCCAAAGGCCATTTCGGCTTCGCGGCGGGCCGCATGGAAGCTCTGTACCAGGCTTGCATCGTTGTGCACCACCCGCATTCCCTTGCCGCCACCACCGGCTGATGCCTTGATGATAACCGGGTATCCGGCCTTGTGGGCAAACGCCAACGCATCGGACTCTTCCTCGAGAACGCCGTCGCTGCCCGGCGTCACGGGAACCCGGGCTTTGATCATGGTCTTGCGGGCCTGGGCTTTGTCGCCCATGGCGCGGATCGCCTGGGAACCGGGCCCGATGAAGGCAATTCGGCAGCTCTCGCAGATTTCGGCGAAATCAGTGTTCTCCGCCAAAAAGCCGTAGCCCGGATGAATGGCCTCCACATCGCACACCTCGGCGGCGGCAATAATGCGGTCGACGCGCAGATAGCTTTCGGAAGCCGAGGCAGGGCCGATACAAATGGCTTCGTCCGCCTCCTGTACGGCCAACGTTTCTTCGTCAGGTTTTGCGTAGGCGACAACGCTGTGGATGCCCAGCTCCCGGCAGGCCCGGACAATTCGGAGTGCGATTTCACCTCGATTCGCCACGAGGATGCGTGAGAACATGGATGAGTCCTTCCGTATATGACGGCAGGCGTACGTCGAATCAGAACGGTTTGATCTCGAAAAGCGGCTGTCCGAACTCCACAGGGGCGGCGTTCTCGACGAGAACTCTGGCAATGACACCGTGTTTCTCGGCTTTGATCTCGTTCATAACCTTCATGGCTTCGATAATGCAGACCACGGTGTCCTCGCTCACCTCGTCACCCTCTTTTACATACGGCGGTTTGTCCGGCGCCGGTGAAGCATAGAACGTGCCGACGATGGGGGAGTCGATGGTAATCCGCTCACGCGTGGCAGGTCTTTGGGGTTCGACAGCCGGCGGAGCGGGAACCGGCGCCGGGGGCGGAGCGGCCGGGACGGGCAGCACCTGCGCAGCCGACACCAAGGCTTTTTCGCGCTTCAAGTTCAGTTTCATCTCGTCGGTTTCGACGAGAAACTCGGTCAGCTCATGCTGTTCCATCAGCTTGGCGATCCGGGCGATTTCTTCAATATTCATGCGTCGCTTCCCTGTTGCTCCTGGATTTCAGGTGTTGGACAAGTGCGCGCAGGGCCCAGTCGTACCCGGCTGTTCCCAAGCCGCAAATCTGACCGAGACAGACGGCCGCAGTGTACGACCGGCGTCGGAATTCTTCCCGGGCATGGACATTGCTGATATGGACCTCGACAACGGGCAATCCGGCCCCGGCAATGGCGTCCCGTAACGCCACACTGGTATGAGTGTAGGCGGCAGGATTGAAAACGATCCCATCGAAACGTTCGGGCGCCTCGCCGATCCAGTCCACCAGGCGTCCCTCCCAATTACTCTGCCGGCACTCGATTTCGACCCCCAGTTCCGCAGCGGTCTCCCGGAGTGCTTCCTCGATCTGGGAGAGCGAGGCGCGCCCGTACGTCTCGGGCTCACGCCGCCCGAGCAGGTGCAGGTTCGGACCGTTGAGGATCAGTATGCGCACTCGAATCGCTCCTGCTGGCGTAACGCGACTTTTGCCCGACAATCCGACCGCCCCGCCCGAGCGGGCCGTATCCCACGCGTCTCAGGGCTGTCCGGACGATCATGGGGTCCCGGACAAAACGTCCGGCCCCGGCCCGCGCGCCACACGGGCCGCATGGGCAAAACAGACCGCGGCCGCTTTCCAGCGGCGACCCCGGCATGTCGCCCGCAGTTCGGCAGGCGAAGGGGGAACGGTGCCCGTTTGGGTGCTGTTTACTATAGTCTCTCCCGGACGGTCGGGCAATTCGACCGCTCGTCAAGCCCCAGTCGTTGCGCCAAGGATTGGTTTTTCGGGTCGGTCGGATACCATTCCCGGGCAAGGCGAAACTGACGGCGTGCCTCGTTTTTCTCCCCGATTTCGAGGAGCGCCTCCGCAAAATGGCGATGGAAAGCGGCACGGTGCGGAGCACGCAGGACCGCCTCGCGATAAGCCCGGGCGACCAACCCCCAGTCACCACGCGCTCTCGCGATTCGTCCAAAAGTCGTCCAAGGATACGGGCTGAAAGGGAGACCCTCCCCGGCGCGGACGGCCAAATCCTTGACCACCTCCATGGAAACGTCCGGACCGGTCGCCGCGGCGGCGAGGCGGGCATAATCCGCTTCACCGGGAATGCGGCCCAGCCCGGCCGCGGCGGCCAGCGCGAGGAGCAGGGCGGCGCAACGCGCCAGCAGTCCCGCGGTTCTGCCCGAGGCGCCCGCGTCGGGTGCGGCGCCGGGACCGAGACCCGTAATGCAGAGCACTGGCAGCACCGCCGCAGTCGCCACCGTGCCTGGGATCTGCACATTGAAGTCGGTGAGCGCGTGCAGGCACCACCCCGCAAGCCCCACTTGGACAGCCGTCAGCAGACCGGGATCGCACCGCAGAGCGGCCCGGCGAAACAGGGCGGGCAGGTACAGCGGCAACGCCAGGCAGAGCCCGGCGAAAACCCCGCCCAAAATGCCTGCCTGGGCCAGGAAAGCGAGAAACATGTTGTGCGGCTGCCGCGTTTCTTCGGCCTCGGCACTCTTGAGACGAAGATAGTTCGGGAAGAACTCGCCCAACCCCACCCCGGCGACGGGGTGCTCCCGGAACATGACCAGCGCGGCCCGGTAATAGCCGAGTCGCGATTCGATCGAGCTGAGTTTCCGCCCCGACCGCTCGAGGGTCAGCACGGTCCCGGCGAGCAAGGCCGCGACAAGCGCACCCAAAACGATGGGCCCACGAAAACGCCGCAATCGAGGTTGATACAGGGCTCCCACCGCGATTGCCCCGCCGAGCGCCAAGACTGCGGCGCGACTGCCGGTGAACCACAACGCCCCGCCCAGGAGCACCAGGCCGGCCCCCAAGAAAAGACGCCGACTTACCCGGACGGGTTCGAACCGACCGCCGGCTCGCCAAAGCAGGAGCAGAGCAATCGGGGCGGTCAGAAGGAGATGAGCCGCAAAAGAATTCGGATAGGTGAAAGTCGCGAATGCACGGGTCTGGTGCAGTCGCGAGGCCATCCCCGGCGAGAGCCGTGTCCCACGGGCTTTGGCTTGACGTTCGATGCTCTCGGCAAAGCGCCTGAGACCGCCTCCCGGCACTTGGGCCCAACCGTCTGCGCCGGCCCAGAGCACGCCGGCGGCCACTGCTGCCAAGGCCACACTCCGCCAGCGGCCGGTCCAGGGGAAAATCCAGAAACAGGAAAGCGCCAGACACGTGGCCCCCAGGATGTGCCCCACAAAAAGGAGGGCATACTCCCACTCGGTCGTCCGCCACAGTCCAATGCAAGCGCCGAGGGCCAGCAGCAGCCAAACCCCGGGCACGCTCCATGCCCACCCGGAAACCGGGGGCGGCGGGAAAACGAGTGCCGCGGCAGCCAACAGCAAGCCGGCCAATACCGCCAGCAGGAAGGGCGGCCAAGGACCGAAGATCCACTCGATGCCGGAGAGCGGAAACAACGAGATCTCACCGTTTCCGACGATGTTGCCGAACTTGAGCGGCGCCAGAAACAGGAGCAGCACGGTCGCCCCGCGTACACCGGACTCGAGACGGCATCGAATCCGCTGCGGCGTCATGCGATGATCTCCATCCACAGGGCCGGACCCGACCGGCAGAACGGACGGCCGGAGAACAATCCGCGACCGAACCGGGGTTCAATCATGGGCCCCGGGCCGCTCCACTTCCGACAGCGGGAACACTTCGATTCGGCCGGTGCCCTCATCCAGCCGAACCCGGACCCGGCCGGTGAGCACGTTTGTATCCAATACCTTGCCGGTTCCTTGCGGCGTCTCGCAACGACTGCCGTTCCGAAGAAGGCCCCGGCGCATCTCGCGGTAACCGTCGGCTTCATAGCGCAAACAACACTTGAGTCGACCGCAGGCCCCGGAAATACTGTTCGGGTTCAGGGACAAACCCTGGTCTTTGGCCATCTTGACATTGACGCTGGACAAGGCTTTCAGGAAGGTGCCGCAGCAGAAAGGTCGCCCGCAACAGCCGAGGCCGCCATGAATGGCGGCTTCGTCGCGAACGCCGATCTGCCGCAATTCCACCCGGCTGTGCAGGGCCCGATTCAAGTCCTGAACCAACTCACGGAAATCGACCCGTCCGTCCGCGGTAAACTGAAGCACCATCAGTTTTCTGTCGAAAGAACAGTGACACGTGATCAACTTCATGGCCAGCTTGTGCTGGGCAATCTTCTCCTGCGCCGTGCGAAAGATCGTATTCTCCCGGGCCTGGTTCTCGTGGATCTTACTCTTGTCGCTGAGGTTGGCGTGCCGGAGGATCGTCGGTACGCGCCACCCCTGAATGCGACGGCCGCGACGGTCCCGGTTCTTCCCGGCCGACTCACGACGACCCGTATTGTCAGGTTCCTCGCTCTTGCAGCGAAACACGACTTTCCCGCTGTCCAGGTACCTGTCACAACGGACGATGACGATGTCGTCCCGCTTGATGTTGAGCTTCGGGTCTGCCAGGCAGTCGTACCGTATACCGGCTGCGACTTCGACAAGGTATCGATATTTCATGGCAGAAAATCCTCATGGCATAAAAATCCACGCGGAATCGTCCGCGCAATATTGCAGTACCGATGCGTTCGTCCGAGACCAAATTCGGGATCGTTTTCGGAGCAAAAGGAGAAAACACATTCTTCCCAACGCCGTTTTTCTCGGTACCGCGCAGGGATAATCGAAAACCGCCGAACCTGCTCCGGGGGCCTTGGTGTCGACAGCGAAACACTTTCGACATCGCCGGCGTGCCCTGGGGCGTCCGTCTCCCGGCCCGTCGTCCTCGCCGGAGAACACTGACGGTATCACGCCCTCACGTGCCGGCGCCACCAGGCAGAACCGCAACGCTGGATCGCAGCGGCTTTTCGAGATCTGCGCCGTGACGCAATCCCCGGTACGGCCGTTGTCCCGAGCGGCGGTTTCACTGCTTAGGCCGCCTCCGCCGACACAGGCGCTCCCCCCTGCAGTGCGCGGTGAGTTCAGAGGCCCCTGCGGCAACAAACCGCCGTCAACGCCCCCGGGACTGAAACGGATTCGGAGGCGTCATTACCATACCGCCTGTACCCGGCTTTGGCCATGTTCACCGCTCGCGACCGTACGGGTCCGGCGAGACGCTCCTCAGACCTGCGGCACGCCGTGGTAGTACCGGAAAAACGCCGCCGTTTTTTCGACCATCCTCTCGAACAGCAGTTCCCCAAAGGCCGCCGTGGCGACGGTTGGGTCGCCGTAGACCCCGGAAGAGCTTTTCTGCCGTGTCCAGGTGGATACAAAAGCTTGGTTCGAAGAAAACGGCGCGGCCTGCCTCAGGCTGTCGCCTGCCGGAGCGCTCTCCAAGTCCACCAGCTCGGGTGCGAGGTGAAGCATGACGGAGGTCTCCATTTCGCCCGCATGACAGCTCCCCGGGATGCCGGCGCATGCTTGCGTCCGGATCAGGTCCGAAACAAAGGCGTGCGGAAAAACGACCCCGGGACCGATGCCGCAGGCGTCGGCCGCCCGGCGTGCGGCCACTCGCACCGCGCCGTCGTGATTCCCGTGGCCGCTGACAAGGGCGATCTTGCGAAACCCCATGTCGGCCACAGAACCGATCAGTTCGCACAGCACGTTTATGACGACCTCCTGCCGCAGAACGATTGTGCCGGGCCACGAGGTCAGGACACGTTGCGAGTAACCGTAGGAGACCGCATCCATCAAGCAGGCAGGAGGACTCCCCGCAAGGCGTTCGATCGCCGCCTCGCAGACGCGGCGGACAATGACGGTGTCCGTGCCGACGGGCAAGTGCGGACCGTGTTCTTCCGTCTGCCCCACGGGCAGGACGAGGAGCCACTCTCCGTCCACCGCCTGCCTGACTTCCGGGGACCGCAGCTCGGGGAATCGTGCAATCATGGTTGAACTCCGTGGCTTGGGCGGCTGGATCGGGGCCGGTGCAGGTCCGGCCGGGCCCAAAGGAGCAGGGCGGCACGGATCTCGGACGCCAATATCCATTCCCCCTCTGACCATGCAAATGGAACGTGCATATTTGCCGGCCGATAAGCAACGTTTCGCGGCCGGCTTCCCGGAAGACACGGCGATCCAGCTTAAGCGGGGTCGCCGTGCAAACGGAATCGGCCGGACCGCGCGCTCAATCAACTTACACAGCTTTCTTTCACCGCGCGTGGGTGAGTTCCGAATATCATGCCGCCCAAACGCACCGCAAATGAAGAGGCGTGCGGAAAGCCGCCGGAGAGAGAGGAAACCTCTTCATCGGCGGACTTCACCGGCGAACGATTCGCACCGGAGCGCCCGGCAGGCTCACGTGCAGACAATGAATGCCCCGGTCTCGTTCATCCAGTACGGCGAGGCCTTGTTGCAGGAGCGCGTCCACCAGTTCGGGAACGGCAATTTGCGGGACCGCCAAATCCACCGCGGCCCCGAACAGATGCCGGGAGACGTATCCCCCATGCCGTTGCCGCAGCACGTCGTAAACCCGGGCCGCCGAGATTGTGCCGTCCGGACTGCGGAGTTCGCAGATTCGGCGGACATAGTCCGGTACCCCTCCCGCACTGTACAGGCCGTGCAATTGAGCGTCCGACATGGCGGCCATCAGTTCCGCCTGACGCCGAAGCGTCCGCACTCCTGAGGCAACTTCCACGGGGCGCCCGATCTCGGCGGACCATACGCGTGCCGCTCTCTCAACTGCCTGGACCAAAGCGGGATCAACCCCGGCACGACAGCCATTCCACTCGATTGCCGTATTTTGCTGTTCCACATTCGCCCTCCCGGCCTCCCGCTGTCCCGCACCGTGCAACGCAGCCGGTCGCGGGAAAGTCCCTCCCCGGAATCCACCTCCTTGACCGGGAGTGGCCGACGCGCCGCGAGGGGTCGGTCCTCAAGGAGGCACACGAACCCACCGGGAAACACCCGCCCGCGTCTCACTCAAGTCGTACGTGCCTCGGATCGGCATGGATGCATGCCTTTTTTGTTGATAATATAGCTCATATTAGTAGACTTTTGAGCCCCGGCCGTGTATAGTGTCCCGGGAACAGCGATCCTAAAAAAGGGCGTCGGGATAGGATCGGAAGACACGACAACAGAGGGTAGCGAGGCACGAAGGCAAGGCTTGACCAACGGGACGCCCGCGCCGGTCGTCGCTCGCAAAAGATGACCGATTCGCGTCGGGAATTCAAGTCCTCGGCTCCGAATAGTGCGGACACTTTCTACGCAATCCCGAGCCGGGAAAGGCCCCGCTCGAAAAAGGCACGCGACCCGCGTCGGAAGCGGGAGGCGCCCTTTCTCAGGCGGATTCGAAAAAAGGTTGCCGCCATGGAGACCGTTTCTATCGTGAATCGATTCCTCTTCCGGACGGTTTCCGCCGCAACATTTTTGCTCGGGGGCCTGCTGCCTCTCCGGGGCGCCAGCCGACTGAACGGCCGTGTCTACGAACAACCAGGCCACCGGTCCGTGCCCTTCGCGGTGGTCCGCCTGGATCTCGTTCCCGGGGACGGTGTTGCGGAGTACACGACGCAGACAGACGTATTTGGGTTCTTCGATTTCGACAGTGTCGTGTCCGGCGATTACGAGCTTCAGGTGGACCATCCGGCGTACGCCCCCGCCGCCACTCCGATTGTTTTGGTCGAGGGCGTCGCGGGGCACGCGACGGTCCCGCTGATTCGAACCGCGGTCGAAACTTACCTGACGGTCTTCTTCGACGTGAGCTGTGCTCAGAGCTTTGCCCGCCTCAAGGATGCTCGGATCACGGTCCGGCGTTGGACCTCGAGCGACACGTCTGTTCCACCGGAGGCGACCTATTCCCTGAAGGCCTCGCCTCTGGGCGCCGGCACACTTTCGGGGATCGAGCCGGGTTTTTTCGTGTTCGACATCACGCGGACCGGCTGGACGCCCATGCGCGTGCCGGACAGCGGTGCGCGCTTTCTGGCTCGAGACAACTTGGTGACAGTTGCAATGGACCCGATCCTGGCGGATTTGAGCGTCACGGTGAAAGGCACGCGAACGGATCGGGACCCCCCCGAAGTCGATCAGCCTCTGGTTGACGCCCAGATCAGCATCACCGGAGTCGACTTTGGGACCGCGACCGACGAACTGACCGGTGCCCGGACGGCCATGCCGACCGGCGACGGCGCCTTCACGTTCCGAGCCATTCCCCCCATCCCGCGTCGGGTTCGGGTCCAACGGCTGGGGTATCGTCCGTTCGAGACGGTGGTCCAGCCCAACGCCGCCGGGGGGTACGACCCCCTCGCCGTGGACTTGGCCCTGGCGAACCAAGCGGTGACCGTCGTGCTGAACTCCATCTATACCGATCCGAAGGTCCTCGAAGGCGCCGAAGTGAACCTGCGCGGGTTTGCCGACTCTTCGACAGAAGGCATCAGCCGGAAGACGACCACGCTCATCGACGGACGGGACCGTGTCGTTGCTGTGTTCAATCAGCTCCTTCCCGGGCGATACTGGGTGCACGTCAAACACACCGGCCGCCTGGTCGCGCTTCCGGAATTCTCAGGAAACGCCGTGATGTGGGACGGACGCCCGGGTGTCCCGGGCTTTCCGGAAGGGGATACGGATATCGAAGTTCAGTTCCTGCCTCGGGAAATCGCCCTGGAAGTGGCGTATGACGAGAAACTGGAAACCCCGGTAGAGATGGTCCCCGTCCCTGCCGTCTTGCGCGGGCGGCTCTTGGCCACGGGCCCGGACCAACGGATCGATCCCTGGCTGCTTTACGACTTCGACCCTCTGGAGCGGATCGATCCCCGCATCTTCCGGCCGATGCACCAAGAGGGGATTCGGATCGAGTCACAGGCCGGAAGCGATCTGTTTCGCGAAGGCCCGTTGCAAGCCGTGGTTTCATCCGACACGGACGGGTATTTCTCCACGCTGTTGCCGCCGGGAAGATACGGAATCCGAATCCCCGGAATGACCGAGTACACGGGACATCATTCCATAATCCGGGACAACCCGGAAGATCCGTCGGCCCGGACCCGTACCGGCTGGCCGTTCCCTGCCGAATGGCCTTGGCCGGATTGGGAGGAAGAACATCACCTGGGCTGGCTGCAAATGGATTCCGCACAGCGGATATCCATAGACTTGTTCCTGCACCGGCAGACGGTCAACCTGAAGGGAAGGGTGCGTGCCGGAGCCACCGACCCGATCGAATCGGCCGTGCTGCTCCAGGACTCATCGGGCGCTTTCGTCGATGCAACGGTCTTCGATTTGAACCAGTATGGCCCCGGAACGGTCACGGCGGTCGGCCCCGTGACGCAAACGGTCCCCATCGTCCGCGATCCGAACCCGAACGCCGGCGCCAACCCGGTATTCCTGCTCCGGGACCTCCCGGCCGGGAGCTACACCCTCTCGGTGCAGCACCCGAGGTACACGTCGGTCAGCCCTGTCCAGCTCCTGATCGCGCCCTGGGCGCCGCCCGGAGAGCCGCCGCCGGTCGATCCCGTTTACACCGACCCCACGTACATGTTCCCAGGCGTAACGCACGATATCGGTTGGGGCTTTCCCCTCGAACCGGAGTACAATTCTCCCGGGTCCGTTCAAGTCGATTTTCAAAGATGGGAGCAGACGGGCACGGATTGGAACGGCAACCCCATCTACAAGTATGTCAAGAAGTATTTCGGGACTTCTCAAATTCGATCCACGTTTTTTTTCCAACCTTTTTTCAGTCAGTCGGCCTTTCATGCCGCCCCCGATTCAACAACCTCCAACTCCTTCTTTGCGCCGGCGGGCGGGGCGTTCAAGGTTTGGGTTCGGAGTTACGCCAGCGGGAATTGGTTCTTCGCGGACTCGGTGACGGCCGGGATGGAATTGCAGGTGCGGGACCAAGGCCCGGATAACAACATGTTTCCAGGGCATGCCCCCTGGTTCGTCGCCGGCCATTATGAGGTCGAAATTCACGGCGTCAACGCAGACTACCCGGATCAGGAAATCGCCGGCGTGACCGGGAAACTGACCGGCAACGTAAACTCATTTACCACCACCGGCGACGACGACGCCCCGGTCACGGCCGATTCCATGTACTCCGTGGGAGTCTTCGACGTACAGCCCCCCGCTCAGTGGGTTTACGAATCGTGGGCCGCCAGCCTGATTCGGCTCGAACCCCTGCCTGCACGATACCGAATCGACCTGTCTCTGCGGCGGGGCATGACCGTTGCAGGCACGGTGCACGATCACCTCGGACAGCCGGTGGCGGGCGCCTCGGTCCGGGTATTGCACCGGCGCAGCGGGAACAGTCTTGCCGAGGGCGTCGCCGACAGTAATGGAGCATTCCTGCTGGGCAACTTCAACATCCAGCCGGTGTACATCGAAGTGCGCGCGCCTGGATTCGTTCCCCACCGGCAGCGTCTGGCGCCGGCAAGTCCGGACCAAGCCGATTTGAACACCGGGACCATCGCGTTGGTTCCGCTCCCGCCGCCCACCATCAGTGAGTTCGCATTGGACCGGTTCGGCCTCTTTGTGCCCGGCGTCCTGAAAAGCGGCGACGCCGGAGGGTTCAACGCGGACAACGCGCTCTCCGGCCTGACGGCCACCTGGAGCGTGGCCACCGTATCCGCCACTGTGGACGTCACCCTGCCAGGCTACGACGACGCCGGCGGCACACCGCAGAGCACCAGCTTCTCCATAAACGACGAAATCATGGAAGTCTGGCTTGTGGACAAACGCTGGTTCGAAAAGCCGCTCGTGGCAAACACGACGCAGACGCAGGCGATGCTGACGGCGCCGGCGCCGCTGACGGAATCGACCTTTCGAGCCTTTCTCAAGCAGATCACGGACGCAGAGCGGGACGGGGCGGATTTCTTCGTGATTCACTCGCCGGGCACCCTTCGGACGCCGCCTGATGCACGGGAAGCGACAAGAACATTCGAAGGAACTTTGAAGCTGCACGAACTGCCCGCAGGCGATTTCATGCCCATGGTTTTTGTGGTGACAAAATACGGGGTCGTGACCACTGCCGACTACCGGCTCCCAGCCGGCAAGAAAAAACTCCAAGGCATCAGATTCCCCAAATGGGCCGCGACCATTCTCGAGGTGATCGGGATGGCGGCGACATTCGCACCGGATGTCGATCCTTCCAATGTTGTCCCGGTCGGCCGTTTCGTACCGCTGCCTTCCTTTTCCTCGGGATTGGATCTCAATCCGCTCACCGGATACCTCACCTACGAGTACCGTATCGGCGTACAGATGATCGAAGGGGGGAAGGCCCCCGCCGCCGGCCCGCTGGCATTGGGGCCGAAGACATTGGGGCTGGGATACAAAGGCGAAATCGGCTTCAAGGTGAACGGTGAAAACAGCACGGTCGAACTGCTTGCCGCCGGGACCGTGGAAAAGGACAGCAAAGAGGCTTTCACCCTTTACACCCCGGCGTTCCTCAAAGGGATCTTTACGGTCGACTCGGCTTCGGTCAGCGGTACTCTGACCCGAACCATCGTCCAGAACCTGAATCCGGATTTTCTCGACCAGGATCGGGCGCCGGATTACCGATACCGCACCAAGGCAGGGGCTTTCGTCAAAATTCGCCTGCTGCGCGACCTCACTCCGCTGATCGAAAAGTTCCCGGCCGGCGGTGTTCTTTTGGGAGGGTTGGGGCGTTCCGGCGCGCTGGTTTTCAACGGAGTATTGGACATCGGCGTCGGAGGCGGCGTGGAACGGACCAGCGAAACGTTCTTCCCCACACCGGCGGAGTTCGGCACTGTCGTCCCCGGGCAGGCCCCGCCGGTCTGGCACTTACTGGGCGGAGCCGGACAGACTGAGACCGTAAACAAATTCAACGTCCAAATCCTCGCGGGCGTGGGTATCAACGTGACGGCTCTGTCGAAAAACGTATCGGGCTCTTTGATCGCACAGCTCGGCCCCCCAAAAGACATCGTGGGACAAAAGGGGCTGAAATTCACACTCAACACCCGGCCCGAGTGGCCTCTTATCACCCGCGTCGAGGGAGCGTTTCAGCTCAACGGCGAAGTGGGAGTCAATCTCTGGGGAGTCAAACTATCCCGCTCTTTCAACCTGCACGAAACCCGGATCGACTGGCGGCCCGGTGGGGCTGGCGGGGCCCGCAACGGCGGCGGGTGGTATGATATTGTCGCCCTCGACAACAGCGAAACAGTCGTCACTCCCGCCCTCAGTCCGCCGGCGTGGTTCATCGGAGACACCGCGGCGCACGAACCGGCCGAGACCGTCGCGGCAGACCTCCCCGGCGGCCGCTCCGCCGCCCTGGCCGGAAGCGGCTTGGCGTTCGTGAGCACCGACAACGGAGAAATGACGGTACGGTTTGCGCTCCGAAGCGATACGTCCTGGGGGACGTCCAACGAGATCGCGCGGGCGGGCGTCGTGCTTGGCGTCGCCGCGATCGCCTTGGGCGACGGCGGTTTTCTCCTGGTGTGGACCGCAATCGACGCGGACCAATTGGGCGACCCGTTCCCCAATGCCGGGATCTGGCACGCACGCCTGGACGACACCGGCGCCGTAATTGCCGGGCCGACAACCTTGGCCTCCGCAGTCGGCGCTGCGGCCGTGGATCCCCGTTTGGCGCCGGTGGGCGAGCGCATCCTCCTCGTGTTCGCCAAAGCATCGGATGGGCCGATGAGCGATCTGGTGGACTTGCAATTCGCCGTGTACGACCCGGTCCTCGGGGATTGGACAGCGCCCCCGGCCTCGATTGACGTCCCTCGCCGGCTGGCGTCGTGGGCGATGACCGGAACCGCGGAAGTCGCGGTCGAGCCGTCAGGCGCCCTCTTGACCGTGGACGACAACGGCCTGACGCAGGCCTGGATGCACACTGCCGGCGTCTGGACCGGCCCCACGACCGTTTCGGATGAAGCCGGCCGCTGCGCTGCGGTGACAGTCGACGAAACGACGGGGCGCTTCGTTGCCGCCATCGAGGACCCGACAGGCGTTCTGCGCCTCTGGACGCTCGACGCGACCCGGCGTGACGTTTGGCGAGTCTTGCCGGGCAACGGCGTGACGGCAGCCGGGCTGACAGCGTTGGCCGTGGCGGGCGTGCCGGACGGCGCCGCCGGGACGGCTTTCTTGCTCGCCTGGGGCGCGGGCGGTGCGGAAACCGCACTCTTTTACGCCCTGATACGCCCTGACGGCGAACTCTTGGCCGGACCGTCCCGGGCGTCCGATTTCGCGCCGGGCAGCATCGACCGTGTCATGCTGGAAACCGCCGGAACACTGTCCGCGACAGTGTTCGCCACACGCTCCACGACCGACGGCGGCACGGCGATCGAAGCGCCGATTGCTCCGGGGACCGACTTGCCAACCGGTCCCGCCGTCCGAACATTCAGTCCGGACAAACTCGTGACCGAAGGGGCCTGGACCCACCTCCGAGTGGAAGCGGATCATGCCGGGGCGCTTCAAATCCAATGGACCAAGGACGACGAGCCCATCCAGAGCGCCGGCACGTCCACCCTGGAGTTTCGCGGCATCGGCCCGGAAGACGCCGGCGTCTATCGTGCGGTATTGGTGGACCGAAACGGCATTGCCACGGCCGGCCCGGTGCGCCTGGGGGTCACATCGGACATGGTCCTCGAACTGCAGCCCGGCTGGAATCTGGTGGGGTTTCCGGCCAATGGGGAACTGTCCCTGGCGCAGTTGCTCGCGGGGACGACAGGCCGGGGAACGCTTGCGCTCGGACCGGTCTGGGCCTGGGACGCTGCCACACAGAGCTACGCGGCGCTCGCCCCGGACGTTTCGCCGCCGGCAAGAGTCGGGCTGTGGGTGTATTCGCCCACCGGGGGGTTGTCCCGGCCCTCGCCGCGGACGACCGCGGGGAGCCCTCCCGCCACGCTGCCCGGCTGGAATCTGTACACCCCGGACACCACCGGCCCCATGCCCGAAGGGGTCGCCGGAGTCGGGGCTGTTTTCGATTGGGACGGGCGCCGCTACCTGCCCGTACGCGACACGGATGCCCCGGCCCTCTTCATTCTGCGCAGCTACTGGATATTCGGGGCGCGTTGAAGGGATCCAGGCGCTGCTCCTCTCGGGGCACACGCGCCAGTCCGTCACCAGCTCACTTCCCATTCTTGGGAATGAGCTTGAGAGCAAAATCCAGCCGGAACGGCGGCACGGTCAAGGCACCGGCGCCCGCCTTTCCCTTCTTCCGAACCACCGTGGCACGCCGGATAGGACGACCGGCCCCACAATCCCAAAACTCCACATCGTAAACGCCGGGCGCCAAGCCTGTCAGAGGCAACTTCAAATCCGCGACCTCGCGCGGTGAGAGGTTCTCTTCTCCGGCCAAGTAATACCGCTCGTCATAGCCCCAGACAAGCACTCTGCCGCCGGATTCTTTCAGCCAGTTGACGCGAATGCCGGTATCCCCGAGCGGCCCGTCACTCCCAGTCATGCCTCGGCGGTCTTCCCCTGCGGTGAACCTCCGAAACGCGGCGTATTCCGGGTACAGGTCCTTCTCGTCGATCAGCGCAAACCACCAAAACATGGGTGGAATCGGGAACCCCCAGAAGAAACCGGTCCACAACCCGAGGTGATGTTGTTTGATCAGGTTCCCCATACCTTCCCCGTAAGGCGAGCCCCCGAATTCAGTGATCAGCAAAGGCTTCTTGCGTTCAGCCTGAAACTGGATCGAGCCCCGGAGCAACTCGAGGAGTTCTGCCGTGGCGCCCTTCTGGTAATAGGCGTCCGTGGTCAGAAAATCGAGTTCCGGCAGGTCTGCCACGGCCGCATTGATCTGTTTGTAACTCAACATCCAATGAGTCGTGATCATGTGCTTGTAAATATCGCGACTTTTCAGGTAATCCCCCATCTCTTTGTGCCACTGACTCATGACCGGTTTCTGATAAAACCCCAAAGAGTTCCCGGTCAGGTCGATCTCGGTAAACAACTTCCAGGCCAGCAGGTTGGGGTTGCTCGCCCACCGCGCAACCGTGTAGTCGCAAAAACGCTTGAATGCGGCTTTGGCCCGTGTGTCGGAGAAGTATTTCTCGCAATCGTCCAGAAACCCACCGTTCTTGACGTTGAACGGGTTGCGCCCCCACTCCCGGTCGAACGTCATCCCGAACTTGCCGTGGTTGTTGAACACCAGAATAATGTAGATGCCTCTCGCCCGCGCCCATTGGAAGATGCGATCCAGCATCCAGGCATGGTACGGATTCATATACCCGACCCCATGGTATCCGGGGCGGTCCGGTATCCATTCGAGGGCCAACCACCATGAGCACATCCAAACTTCGACCACGTTCACGCCGGAAGCCTGGTATTTCCGAAACAGATCCGGATAACAGGCCAAACCCTGATCGCGCCACGTCGAGTACGGCGCATTCCCTGCATAACGCGTGTCGAACGGGGATCGCACGTTGATTCCCGCTCCTTCGAAAACCCGGCCGGTGTCGTACGAGAAAAAACGCTTGTCTTTGCGGTCCACCCGCACGAATCCGGCGTAATCCGGGGCGGACGGGGCGACCGGCAGGGCGAATTCCGGGATCTCGCCTCGGCCGGGACCCGCCCGGATCGTGATTCGAACGCGGTGCTTCCCGGCGCTGCGCGGAGTGTACCGTATCTTGAAACAAGGGCGCCCGGACGGCGTGAGGGGCATCGAAAGCTGCCCGTCGGGAAAAGTGAAACCTTCATAGTAGAACCCGCGCACGAGTTCAACGCGCCCGTCGGGCCCGGTGATCCGGGCCTCCACCAGGACCTGGGACGAATCGAACGGGTTCGAATAGCGCGCCCGCAACCCGATCGTGAACTCGCAGGTTTCTCCCACTCGAGGAGCCCGGGGACGATACGAAAACTGCGTGATTGCCAGCGGTTCCCGCAGGGACACCGGGGCGTCGAGCCACATTCTGCGCAGACGTATGACGCCTTGGAATCGTGACCGGCTGCCTGGGGGAAGGACGACTTTTAGACCCACTTCACGAACCTGCAACGGGGTCAGCGTATGCCAGGGCCTGGAGTGCCCGCAGGGGCGCCAGGCGGCTTCGGCGGGAGCACCGGAAATGGGCACAGTCAACACAACGGCCCTGCCCACGGTTTGGGGCACGCGCAATCGGACTTGGCGCCAGAGAAAGTCCCAATCCTTGGTGAACACATAGAGCTGGGCGTCCGCGGGCAGTCGGGCGGGCAATTCGATCTCGACGGCCAGTTTCCCCCATTTGAACCACGGGTTGCGGATCGGGTGCACAAACTCGTTCACACCGGGGAGGGAAACGGGCAAGTCCACGTGCACACTGCCATCGTCTGCCTTGCGGACGGGCAAAGGCGAGTCTTGGGCGGTCCCGCGGGCATCGTACGTCCGCCGCGCCCAAACGTCGCTATTCCCGTCTGTCGGCCAAATCGCGGACCCAGGACCGGGCACGGCCGCAGTGGCGCCGACAAGCGCAAGTGTGCAGGCGAAAACGGCAACCGGCGCGCGCCGCGGGCCGAGGGGCCGGGAAAGCTGGGGTTCAAGAAAAGGTATCATCCGCGCTGTCGTCCAATCCGTCTGGCCCGTACCGAAACGCGCTGTCACCCGCCCTGAGCGCGACAGCTTGCCCGGCTATCCGGTCCCGCGACTCCCGATTTGCGGGGCTGAAACTCTCCCCGTTTGTGCCGCGGTCGTATTCAGATCAAGAAAACGAGTGGACCTGCCTGAATGTTGGGTGCATGTCAATAAACCGTGACTCGAAAACGTTTGGACAGTGTAGAAGACGCGGGGCAAGGTGCGCGGTCCTTGTGTGTCCCTCAGGTTGAGCCGCGGCGCTCGGGGCTGTACGGTATCAAGCGCCGGGCGGGTGCCGCGGCCGTCCCTGAAATCGGCTTTCCGCACGGAGACGCGGCCGCTGCAAACCGGCTCCAATCGATCGCTCGAGGCACGGATGCTCTCGCGCAGAGGACCGATTTTGCAGAAACGAGGTGGAATGGAAATGAAGAGACACTGGCGACAGAACGTTTCCGGTTCGATCTCCGCGCCGCGGTCCGGCAAAGGCCGTTCCGCACGGGCGTTCACGCTCATCGAGTTGCTCGTGGTCATCGCCATTATCGCCATCTTGGCGGGAATGCTCCTACCCGTGCTCCGCAAAGCACGGGAAAAGGCGCACCAAGCCACGTGTACGGCCAATCTCAAGCAGTTCGGCACAGCCCTTATCATGTACCGGGACGACAACGATGACAAGATGGTTCCCTGGATTTCCAATCTTTACCCGGATTACATCAGCAGCGACAAGATCTATCTGTGCCCATCGGACGGAAACGACCCCGGAACGGCGGACAATGAGTGGAAGGCCCGGAAAGACAACCAGTTTTCCGAGGCCTACGATCGCACAGGCAGCACCCCGGCCTCGGGCATGATGCCCCGAAACAACGATATCAAGAAATCCAGCTATTTCTACGAATACTCCCACGCACCGTGTTCGTTTGCCCCTGCGTACAACAGTTGGTCCGAATATAAGGAAAAACAAATACGAGGCCAAGCCGAAACGTACCCCCCGGGGTGGACCGCACAAAACCCCATTCCCTGGGACAAAACGCTCTTCCCCGTGCTCCGCTGCTTCTGGCATATTCATCGTCTTCAGAAGATCACGACCATCGGTATTAACGACCTCCCCGTACTCAACGTCTCGTATGCCGGGAACTTTTTTCTGAGCAAAGCCGAGTGGGAACAAGGGGTCTGGACGCCCTGAAATCGGAACCCCCCATCACTGCGGTCTTGCCCTTTTCTCGGGGCGCCCTGTGCGCCGCACGCCGTGTCGAGCCTGTCGTTCGTTTAATACATGTCGACATCGGAGGCGCCCCCGAGACGGGCAGACAGTCTAAGGAGTCCTAGATGAAACGACAAGCATTTTTGCTGCTTTCCGTTGTGCTCGCGTGCAGCTCGTGCCGCACCCTGGATGCACTGGCGTCGCGGCGTGCCGCCGTCTCCGATGCCGCGCCGCTTGCCGACGCGACGGCGCAACAGGCCTTGAACCGGGCCCGTCGCCTGGTTCGCGAAAAAAAGGCCGATGCGGCCCAAGAAGCCCTGGGACCTCTTCTGGGCGACTTGCGTTACCAGAAAGAACTCACACCGCTCTTACTGCAAATCAGCAAGCTCCGTGAAACCGCCGCCCCGGTCGCAAAGTCCATCCCGCCCGCCCCCGAACAACCGACCGCGAATATCGACGCCGGGGCACAGCCTCCCAAGGCAGCCGAAAAAGCCCTCGACGAGGCGGCGAGACGCCTTGCCAAAGCCGAGACCCTGGCCGGACGCGGGGAACTTGCAAAAGCCGAAGAAATGTTGGCCCCTCTCCTGGGTAAAGGGATCCTGACCGACCGCGTGGAGAAGCTCCGCCGGCAGATTGAACAGAGGGCCCTGCAAGAAAATTTCGCGCGGGCCGCGGAACGCTCCCATGCACGCGCTCTGAACGAAGTGCGCCAACGGTTGATCCTTCCAGACAATTATGGCCGGACCGTGACCATCTCCCGAGACCTCGGCCCCGTCGAGATGCCTCAGGGGCCGATGGAGGACTTGGTCAACCGAAAAGTCTCCATGACTCTGACCAATGCCGGTGTGAAAGACATGGTCATGGCATTGAGCAAAGTCGAGGGCCTTAACATCATCGCCGACGAGGCACTCGAGGAGGACAAGAAACTGAACATCAGCGTCAAGGATGTCCCCCTGAAGGAATTGCTCAGTTACATCGCCCGCAACATGGGAATAGCCTTCTATGTGGGCGAGAACACGATCTGGGTTACGAAGAGCGACGACGCCGGCGGCGGTCCAAAGCTCGAAACCCGCATCTATCAGATCCGTTCCGGGTTCATTCCGGCCTTGTCGAAAAGCAAGGGCGGGGGCCGCAGCGGCGGTGGGGGAGGCGGCGACAAAGGTCCGAGCAATCCGGAAGACACCGAACTCGAGGATGCCATCGAAGGTCTGTTGAACGCCAACCCACCCGATGGCGCGATGTACCAAATCTTCAAAAGCCGCAATCTCCTCCTCGTGCGGAACACCCGGGAGAGCCTCCGGACCCTCGAGGAGTTGCTGCGAGCGTTCGACCAACCGCCGCTCCAAGTCCTCATCGAAGCCCGATTCTTGACCATCGGCGAAGGCGATCTCGCCGAAATCGGCCTCGACATCCCTGAATTCAGCCTCGATGGCCGAGATTTGGGCGACAAGGCCATGATCATGACCATGGACGGCGTCACCAAATTCAAAGACTTCAAGAACGCCACTAACGGTGCGAACATCACCCTTTCCGGCATCTTGGGCAACCACACCTATCGGGCCGTGTTGCACGCCTTGAATGAGAAAAGCTCGACCCGCACCCTTAGTGCCCCACGAATCACGGTCGTGAACAACCATACGGCACGGATTCGCAAAGGCGATACCATGTATTATTTCGAAGAATACGACCTCCAATCGATTCAGACCACCGTCCAAAACGGCACGGCCGGGACGGTGACCCAACTGGTGCCGTCGGGCAGCCCAACGGAACTGGAGTTGGGGATCACCTTCACGGTCAAACCCAGCATCGGCAACGACGGAAAAACCATTCAGCTCGCGCTTGAACCGGATATCACCCAATTCATCGAATGGCTCAATTTTCAAACCTCGGGCGACAGCGGGGGCACAAATAACACGAATACCAACACCGCCAATTCGAACAACACCACGGAACAGCCGGGCGGTCTGGTCAGCCTGCCTAAGATCAATGAGAGCAAACTGCAAACCACGGTGGTGGTGAACAGCGGCGATACGGTGGTCCTCGGTGGGACGCTCGAGTCCAAACATTCGAAGACGGTGCGGAAGGTGCCGATCCTGGGCGATATCCCGTACCTCGGCGTCCTGTTCCGCCACACAGAAGAGCAAACCGAACCACAGCATTTACTGATTTTCGTGACCGCTACGGTGATCGGAACCTCCGGCGACCTCATGGACTACCGTACGCCCGCGACCGGCAAATGACCGCCCGAACCCCGGAATACCGTTGCGCACGACGCAACTTCCGGGACTGGCGAAAGTTAGGGGACCGTTAAAAGACAACCCCATGGGCTTCATCAAGACAAAACCCACGATCGGACTCGACATCGGCCAGGGCACGGTCAAAGTCGTGGCCCTTTCCGGCAGTTCGGACACGCCCGAAACGGTCGAATGCCATCTCCTCGATTGCCAGGAAGAGGGACTTCTGAGCCCGGACGAGATCTTGGCTCAACTGAAGCCGTGGCTTGAGCAGGTCGGACTGGTCGGGGGGGAGTATACGGTCGGCGTTCCCCAGTATCTCGCCACCACGCAAATCTCGGATTTTCCCGAGGGCTCGGGCGAGGCCCTGGACGAGATGGTCGCATTCGAAACCCAGCAACTGGCCGGCCTGTCCGACGAACCGTTCCTTTTCGGCTATCACCGCCTGCCGGCGACCAAGAACCACAAGAACCCGGTCCTCATCGGCATCTGCCGCCAATCCGTGGTCGATGAGCAGGCCCGACAATTCCGCGACATCGGCATTTGGGTGCGCGATTTCGCCATGAACGGACTGGCTCTCGCCAACGCATACTGTCACCTCTACCCAGAAGAATCGAAATCGAGTGGACCGCAACTCTTGCTGGACATTGGGATCGAGAACACCACGATGGTGGTCCTCAACGGCGGGCACCCCATCTTCGTCACCAGTCTCCTTTTCGGCAGCGAGAAATTCAACCAAGCCTTGGCCCAGCATCTTAAGGGCGGCGAAGAAATCGTGGAACAGGCCAAGCGGAACGCACGCCTCAACCCGGCCGACCCGGCCTCTCCGCTCTTTCAGGCCGCCAAGCTTCTCGAAAAAGAACTCCGCACCGCCGTCGAGCACTGGCGATCCCAGGCTTCCCCCGAGATCGCCCGGAAAATGTTCGAACGCATCGGGCTTGCCGGAGGCGGCGCCAAACTCACGGGTCTGGCCGATTTCTTGGGCCGGACATTCGGTTGCGAATCCAAGGTCGTCGGCGTGCCCGTCGAGGCCCCCGGCGAAGGCCGACGCGATCCCGTTTTTATGGTCGCGTTCGGCTTGGCCCTTCAGGGAATGGGGGCGGCACACGCCCGAATCTCCCTTGCGCCGGACAGCGTGCGTTGGATGAACCTCCGCAGGCATTCGGTCGGCTATCTCTACACCGCCACCGCACTCGCCATTCTCCTCATGGCGGGGGGGTTGTTCTATTCCTATCAGGCCCTGACCGTGGAAAAGGAACGACTCCAGGCAAGAATGCTGGAATTGGACCAGTGCGCTCAGCTCATCAAGCAGATCGACAGCCTGAACAATGACATCGAACACCGGGAGAAACTCCTGTTGCCGTTCGTGGAAAAAGGCAACCGGGCCCGACGGTTCCTTGCCGCCATCGAAAAGCTGGCCGAGGCCCGGGGGCCGGACGACTGGTTTGTTTATCTGGCGGACCGTGACTCTTACGAAGCCGGCAAGCAGAAAGAAGAAAAACCCAAGAAACCCACCGCCCCCAAACCCGGGGCGGGCTCCCCTCTGATGGGGATGGGATTCGGAGCTGCATCCGCCGGAACTTCTGCGGCCGACGATACCGGTCTGCCCGACCCCTACCCCGTACGGATCAAACTCCCCTATATCAGGCCCGTTACGACTATGATCGCCGCAGTCTACACGCGCATCCAGCCTGTCGACCCCTACCGGGGCGTCAAGAAAATCATCGAAAAGCTCAACACCTCGAAGGATAAACGCCCGCTCTTCCGGAACGTGGACCTCTTCCCGGACAGCGAACGTGCCGCGCGCGAAGACATTTTTCTCCCGTGGGAAAAACTCCTGTACACCACCCGCCGGGCTGGCGGCGAACGGTACAAGGCCTTTGTTTTGCGCATGCCGTTTGCCGAGCTGGATGTCCACCCGCCCAAGCCGGAAAAAGGAAAGGATGCCGAGTGAGGCCCTGGCCCGAACAACACAAGACCATGGCTAAGCTGTTCGCCCTCGCCGTGCTCGGAGCGGTGGTGGTGTTCATCTTTCTCATCCGACCTTTGCTCGAAGACGTCGGCATCGCCCGCCAGGACGTCGCCGATAACGAAACCAAACTCAAGAAGACCGGATGGACGATCGACCCAGAGCGCTTGGGCTCGTTGCGCGAAGAAAAAGACCGGGAACTCAAGCGAATCAAGCAGCTCTCCGAGGAAACGCTCGCGCAGTGCACGGCCATGTTTACGCGACGAATCGGCGCCTTCTACGATTTGACCGAGGACTTTCGCAATGCAGTGAGTCGTCTTGACTTCCAGAGCGAGTACGACGATTTCGACCGGAGAATGCGCAGTCGCGGCGTCATCCTGGCCGAGCAAGAATTGGGTCTTGGGGAGAATACCGATTCCCCATACACCTACCAATTGATGCTTCAGCTTTGGACGCTCGAAGACCTGATGGATCTGGCCCTCGATCGACGGCTGATGCCCAGTCGCGACCCCAAGGTTCGCGTCGCCACGGAAGGACGAAAATACCTGCTGGCCTCCAAGCTGACCGTGTTGCCGGTCCGCGGGTATTTCCTAAATACAAAAGACAAAGAACCCTATCTCCTCGAAATCCCGGTGCGGATGACTCTGGTCGGCAAAGTCGAGGACTTCTGCGAGTTCCTCCGGGCGCTTCACGGCCAAGATCCAAAAACAAAAAAACCGCGTTTCTATCCTATCTCACGAATGGAAATCAAGAAAGTTGTCCCCACCCTCGCCGTACGGCAGTTGGACCGAATCGAGGTCACGGTGGAGTGTAGTGCGTTTTTCCGCATCGGCCAGAAAATCTCCGGGCCCGCCGCGGAAAAAGTGAACGTTCCGCCCGGCGCTTGAGGCCGGTCGGCTGGAAGCGACCTGTCGCCTTCGACGCGGCCCGGCCTTCGGGCAACAAGACCTTGTTCCCGGCAGGTCGCCCTGAAATGGCGTTGACCCGCAAGTTCGGCGGGTGTGCCCGCGGGGACGCGGGAAACTCAGGCGGCAGAGCGGAGCCATCGCGGATTCAAAACAATGAAAAAACTCCTCCAACGGGCCTGTACCAATTGGGAAAAGACCTTCTTTTGGGCCATGGTCCTTATTCTGCTGGGCCTCGGCGTGAATTGGCTGCTCGGCCTCTTCGGCGGCGGCGAGGGGAGCGTGCAGGCCACCAAGCATCGCGACCGGGTCACCTCTCTCATCAACATGGAAACTGCCTTTGCCTTCAAACAGGAATTGCCCCCGCCGCACATGAACCAGCATCCCTTCTTTTTCGTGCTGAAAGTCCCGGAGGCCAGAAAACCGACCAAACCATGGAAAAAGAGACCCAGGCTCAAGACGACCAAAACCGGCAAGCGAGGAGGCATCCCCAATCCGTTTGCCAAAAAGCCGGGCACCGGCAAGAAACCCCGACCCGCAGCCAAGAAACCCGCAGCCAAGACGGCCAAAGCCGTCGCTCCAAAGCCGAAGCCCAAACCGAAACCGAAAGTCGTCCGCATCGTTCAGTATCAAGGCTGCATCACCACCGGCTCGGGCAAGCGCTTGGCCCTCGTGCGTGAACTCAAAACCAACAAACTGCAGTACCTGTTGCCCGGTGACAAGCTGGGTGAGTTCTCCGTGAAAGACTTTGACAGCAAGACACTCGTCGTGACCGACCCACAGGGCCGGGTCTTCAGAATCGCCTTCAGCCAACAGAAGAAAATCCTGCTTCCCTGAATTTCGAATTTGCCCATGAGCGCCCCACCTCCCAACGAAATATCCGAAGAACGCACGCTCGTCTCGCCCTCCGGCGGCGACCTCCTGTCACTGCTGGTGGACAAGGATGTGATCACCGCGGAACAAGCTGAAACCGCCCGGCGGCGGATGCGGCGCGCCGCCATTCCGAGCCACCAGGCGGTCATGGATTTGGGCATCGCCTCGGAGGAGGACGTCTTCCGCGCCGTGGCCGAGACGAATGCGCTGCCGTTCATGGTACTCAGCGAAACCGAACTCGGAGAAGACGCGGCCAAGAAGGTCCCGGCCAAAGTCGCGCTCCACTATAAATTCGTGCCGATTTCCATCTCCCGCGGCACACTTCGCGCCGCCTTTTCCTCCCCTCCGTCGGTACGGGACCGGCAGAACTTGCGCCTCCTGCTTGGGTTGCGCTTGGATCCCTGCATCGCGGGCCCCAAGGACATCGCCCGCACCCTCAAGAATATCTACGGACTGGGCGCGGAAACCGTACTGCAAATACGCCAGGATCGGGGATTGGGCCGCGCCGCAGATGCCGTTCGGTTCGAAAGCACCGCCGGCCAGGATCTCACCACGACGGAAACCGAGGACGACGCATCGATCACCCATCTGGTGAACCAGATGCTCGTCGAGGCGCTCGAAATGGACACGACCGACATCCATATCGAGCCGTTCGAGGATACGGTCCGACTCCGATATCGCATCGACGGTATGTTGCGCGACATTCCCACCCCACCGGGCCTGCGCGAACTCCATGAAGCCATTGTCGCCCGGCTTAAAGTCATGGCGGACTTGAACATCGCCGAGCATCGCCTTCCCCACGACGGCCGTATCCGCGTCCGCGTGGGAGAGGAAGACTTCGACTTGCGTGTCTCCATCCTGCCCACGCGTTTCGGCGAAACGCTCTGTCTCCGGATCCTCAACCGTGCCTCAATTTTCCTCGAAATGGAGCAGCTCGGTCTGGACCGGCAACAGCGGGTCATCCTCGAAAAACTCGTCAAACTGCCCCACGGGATCATCTTGGTAACCGGCCCCACCGGGAGCGGAAAAACCACCACCCTCTACGCCGCCCTGGCCAAAGTGAAAGCCGACAGCCCGGAACGGAAGATCATCACGGTCGAAGATCCGGTCGAGTACGTACTCGAAGGCACATCGCAAATCCAAATCCGGGCGGACATCGGACTCACGTTCGCCCGCGGCCTGCGTTCGATCCTCCGGCATGACCCGGACATCATCCTCGTGGGCGAGATCCGGGATGCCGAAACCGCCGAAATCGCCATTCGGTCGGCCATGACCGGACACTTGGTTCTCAGTACGCTGCATACCAATGACTCGGTCGGGGCGGTAAATCGCCTGATCGACATGGGGATCGAGCCCTTCCTGGTCGCCGCGTCCCTGGTGGCGTCCCTGGCCCAGCGCCTCGTCCGTCGCATCTGTCCGCACTGCAAGGAAAAACAAACGGAGATCAACCCGAGACTCCGGGCGCAGATGGCCCGAAGTCTCGGCATCGCACCCGAAGAAGTCCATGCCTGGAAGGGCAAGGGGTGTATCGAGTGCAACTATACGGGCTACCGGGGACGCGTGGCCGTTTTCGAAATCTTCCTGCTGGACGAGAACATCCAGGATATGGTCAGCCGTCACGCCTCCACCAGTCAACTCCGCCACGAGGCACGGGAGCACGGTATGCGAACTTTACGCGACGACGGCTGGGTCAAGGTACAGGCCGGCTTTACCACCATCGAGGAAGTCACCCGGATCACCAGCACCCTCGACCTCACCTATGAAGTGCCCGAGGACAATGAGAACTGACGTCCTCGCCCTGGCCGCCGTCCTTTCTGTGAGTGCCGCCATTCGGGGGGCGCCGCCGCCCGTCGCGACGTCGGCTTCGGCATGGCGTGTGCCCGACGCCGACTTTCGTATTCTGGTCGCGCCGGCCGCCCCCAAATCCCATACCCTGCGAGTCGACCTACCCGAAGAATTCAGCGCAACCAACGCGGCGGTTGCGGCGTTTACCACGGATGGGAAACCCGTCGCCGCACGCCCAATCCAATTCCAGGGGCGTACGGTCGGCGTCGAACTCCATATTTCCCGCCACACAGCAGGCGCAGCTTATCGACAGGCCCGCAGCACTCGGCGCCCGCCTCTCAGCGTGGAACTCTATCTGACCCGGGCCGGGAAGCCGCCGACTCCGGCGGCAACGCTCCCCCCCCCCGTCGGACGGACGCCCGTGGCGCTCACCCGCAGACTGGCCCGATACCGAACCCGTCCCTTCCTCGGACGCGAAATGCTGCGACTCGAAGCCGTGGCCAAAACCGGGTTCCGCTACACCATCTGGACGCCTGGAATCACTCCTGAACTTCCATACGACAAATGGGCTTCGCCACCCGAGCGCTATACCGCCGTCCTGCACTGGGAAACCGAACTGCGGCTCGAAAAGAAGGCCGCCGTACGCTTCGGCGCCGGGGCCCTCAACACTGCCTGGTTCCTCTTTGTGGATGACGCCTTCATCGTGGGCTGGAAAGAAGGACTGCCGCCCGATAAGGGGACCCGCTTCAGCAGGCCGCTCGACCTCGCGCCCGGCTTTCACCGGCTCGATTTCTTCGTGTATCAGCGCAGTGGCGAAAACATCCCCGCCCTTTCCTGGCAACAGGGAGACACCCCACCCGCCGCCCTTCAGTCCGAACGCCTCTTCCCCACCCGCCGCCCACCCGCTCTGCGAATCGAACGCCGAAAGAAGGCCCTGCACCCGGGCCTCGAAATTCGGCAACTCGAACGCTGGGTTTTCACGCAGACCGGCGCCAACGCCCTGGCACTCAACGCGGTGGGACGCGGTCGGTCCTACAGCAGGGGCGCCATCCGTTCACAAGCCCTTGCTGCCGGGGGACGAAATGCCGTTGGACTTCCGGTGTCTTGTATGCTCTTTCCTGGCTGCAAACTGCCGAGCCTGACACTGACCGCACAGGACGAGGCCGGCGCCCGAGCCACAGTCTCGCTGCCCGGGCACACCATTTGGGGTCCGGTCCGGTTGGCGGCGCCCGTGCTCGAACTCCGGAACTTGCCCGCTGTGCTGCCGCCCGACGCTCCTTTGACCGCCTCATGCGCCGTCTTGGACGTGCCGCCCCCCCTGGCTCCGGCGTTCGCGCGAAGCGACGCCGTGCGCTGGGAAACCCGCGACAGCAGTGACCAGCCCCTCTCTTCCGGGACGGTCCCGCTTGAATCACCGGACCACGGCATACGGTCCCTGCGCGTCCCCCTGGGTGGCGCCCGCCTCCTGGTCTTGCACCTCGAGGCCGGTGGCGCCGTTCCCGCAGTACGGCCGGTCATCGTTGAATTGCTTCGTCCGGACCGCCCCGTCCCTCCATTGATCCTGCGGGGCAATCGCCTTTTTGCCGATGGTGTCCCGGCCGTGCTGCGCCCCCTGGCGAACCCCGCCAACCGCGAACAGCCTCGCGGCGTGCACAGCCCTTCGAGGTCGACACGACTCGCGGTGGTCGACGATTTCTGGGCGGTGGCCTCGGCGCCCGACGCCTTGGTCCGACCCGAGACCGGACTTACCGAACTGTTGGGCGTCCCTGTCGACTATTACGGCGTGGACTCGCCCGATCTTGTCGGGTCGGTACGGCGCCTGCGAAAATTCGCCCTGCTGGCGCCGGCCACGGCCAAGCAGGGGAGCGCAGTACTCTGGGCGGTGGGCGCCGCAGACCTGAAAGCCGGCCGCCGACCCGTGGAATTGTGCCTCGACCTGCTCTTCCTCGCCGAAGCTGTTCAAGCCGCGGGCTGCACCCCCGTCCTGTGCACCCTGCCCCCGATTCCGGGGGTCGAGCCCGCGACGATTCGCGAGGCGGCGCTGCTCATCAAGGAACTGGCCTTCAAACTCCGTGTTCCGGTAGTCGACTTCTACTCGAAAGCACTACTGGACTACCCCGGATCGACCCGGAATTTCAGCAGCACATTCCGCACGTTCGACGGCCGAATCGGGCTGCGTACGCCGAACGACCGTACCCGAATCTGGCTGACGCGCGTGACGGCAGACACTCTGAAATCAGTCTTCGCAACCGCCTCCGATACGAACGAATCACTCAAGCGTTGAGAACCGTACGTCAACTCATGGGCACTTCCACTGCCATGCCGAGTCCGACCGCGCCCCGGGGCTTCGAACAAGCCTCTCGCACACTCGTGCCGTGGCAGAAAAAGGCGCTCATCGTCGTCGGCGGCGTATTGGCCGCCGGCCTGATCGTCGCCCCCCGAATGGAATTGCTCGCCCTGAATGTCGTGATGACGCTCTTCTATCTGGCGACTACGGCGTATCGAATCCTTTTGATCGACGTCTCCCTGCGCCGGACTCGAGAAATCCGCGTCGGTCCCCACCAGCTGTTGCCTCCCAACGGCGAGTGGCCCCGGTATCTCGTGCTCGTACCCATTTACCGTGAAGGCGAAATCCTGCCGGACCTCGTCCAGGCCCTCAGCCGATTGGACTACCCCCCCGACCGACTCGAAATCCGGCTGCTCATCGAAGAAGACGATGAAGAAACCCTGCAGGCCGCGCAACGCCTGAAGCCCCCGGCCCCGTTTGTCGTCTTTCCCGTACCCGTCTCCCAACCGCGAACCAAACCCAAGGCCTGCAACGTCGGCATGGCGGACGCCGACGCCGACTTCCTGGTAATCTATGACGCGGAAGACCGACCCGACCCGGACCAGCTCAAGAAGGCGGCCGTGGCCTTCTCGCGAATGCCGGTCCGCGTCGCCTGCATCCAGGCAAAGCTCAATTTCTACAATCCAGACCGCAATTTTCTCACCCGCTGTTTTACCGCCGAGTACGCCATGTGGTTCGATCTCTGCCTCCCCGGGTTGGATTACCTGGACGCACCGATCCCGCTCGGTGGGACCTCGAACCATTTCCGACTCGACGCACTCCGTGAACTGCGAGGCTGGGACGAGTACAACGTCACCGAAGATTGTGACCTGGGTCTGCGCCTGTTCGCTCAGGGCCGGCGCACACGCATGTTGGACAGTACCACTTGGGAACAGGCCTGCCCGAGCCTGCCCTATTGGATCCGTCAGCGCTCGAGATGGGTCAAGGGATATATCCAAACCTACCTTGTTCACATGCGAAGTCCGCTGAAAATGAGCCGCTGTCTCGGATTGCGCAACAGTCTGCATTTTCACCTGTTGATCGGTGGAACACCTCTCTGTCAACTGATCAACCCCCTCTACTGGTTTCTCGCCCTGCTCTGGCTGGTCTTCCGGCCTTCGGGCCTGGACGCCTATTTCCCCGGCCCCGTGTTCGCCATGGGGGCGGTCTGTCTGTTCTTCGGGAATTTCGTCTTTGCCTATACCAGTGGCATTGCCTGTGTTCGACGCGGCTTCGGACACCTGACCAAATATGCACTGGCCATGCCGTTGTATTGGGCCCTGATGAGCATCGGCGCCTGGAAAGGGGCGCTCCAGCTGCTGCGCCGGCCCCACCATTGGGAGAAAACCCGGCATTTCGCGGAACCCGCTCAAGAAACACAGCCGACCGGGGAGACCCTATGACGCCAATCACGTCATCCAAATCGCTCCGGCGCGTCACTGCCGCTCTCCAGCAACGTTTCGGCATCATGCCACCCGTCTCGGGACGCCTTTTATGGGGACTCTTCTTCGTCTCACTCATGGCGGTGCGGATGAACCTACCGTTCCATGACTCCGACCTGATGGCCGCACACGGCGCCATCGCGGACTCCCTCAGCGCCGGACAAAACTGGGGGCGGCAGGCCCTGATGGGCGCCCTCGATTTCCCCCCTCTGCCCACGCTCGCACTGTTGCTGGTCCGGCACGTCCCGCTTGTGCCGGAAAAGCTGGCGCCGTTTTTTCTGGTGGCCTTCGCCCAGGCATGGAGCTTCTCATATATCCTTCGACTGGCAACGCGCAAACGCGACCGCCTTTGGGTCGGTGTCTGTACAGCGACCCTGGCAGCGTTGCCGACCTTTCGTGCAACCGTTCTCGCCCTCGACCCGAATTGGATCACAACGGTGCCTGCAACGGCAGCACTCTTCCACGTGGTCCGCTGGTCCCGGGCACGCGAGCTGCGCGACGCACTGCTGGCCGCGGTGTGTTCCGGGGTACTGGCTTTCGGCGGTCCCGCCGGCGTCGCCGCCGGGCTTGCTCTCTTGATCGCTTTGCGTCTTTCCCTCGATGTCGCACTGCAAGTCCCCCGTCGCGACCGCAAGGGCGCCGCACTGCTGCTCTGGGCCCCCTTTGCCTACGCCGTAGCCCTGCTCTTTGTCGGAAACTGGCTGATTCTGGACGACCCGATATTCTTTCTCCGCCGTCTCGCCGCTACCCTCGCCGCCGCCCCTCCTCCTGGGGCGACCGCCTCCGCGACCCTCCTCCAAAACATCCCCTTGCCGGCAGCGGTCGCCGTCCTCGGCAA
Source organism: Kiritimatiellota bacterium (assembly GCA_013151865.1). Classification (GTDB taxonomy): domain Bacteria; phylum Verrucomicrobiota; class Lentisphaeria; order Oligosphaerales; family JAADHN01; genus JAADHN01. The sequence goes on along the minus strand of JAADHN010000048.1, from coordinate 14,058 downwards.
CGCTCTTGCCCTCGGGATCGCCGGACGCCCCCGGCGCCTGCGCCCCGAACTCGCCTTGCTGGGTATGCTGGTCGTCTTGGCCTGGTGTCGAGCCGGACTCGAACCGATCCGGTTTCTGGCGCCCGGTGTCGAAGGACTGTTTTTCACGATCACCGCCATGTCCCTCGCTCTTCGGCTCGTGCCGCAGACCCGGGACCGAACCGGCCTGCTGCCCAGACTCGCTCCGTGGGCCCTGCCCGCACTCGCACTCCTCGCCGGGCTCGGACGACCACCACGCCTCCAGGCCGCGGCGGATTTTCGTCGGACAGCGCCGTACGCACAGCTCCTGACATTTTTCATCGACCGATACTGGCAGAATTCGAGGGTCCTCGTCTATGGTGTCCGTGCACCGACCTGTTACCCCGACATCCGCGAAAGACGTTTTCTGCACCGGCTCGATTTCCGGGAAGGCGTCGTACTCGAACAGGCCCGGCAGGAGCAGCTTTACCTGCTCGTTCCGCCGGCCGACGGCATCTTCTACCCGCTGGGGACCGGCGGGGTCGCAGACCTGCACCGGAACGGCCGGCCCTGGCTGTTGCTCGAGCGGACCTGGCCGCCCGGATGGCAGCTCTGGCGGTGCGTCGTGCCGCCGGCACACGAATCCAGGTTACGCTTCCTCGGCCGTGAAACCGCGCCGGGGAATGGGCCGCGCAACCCGTGACACAGGAATCCGAACCAGGTACTTGTATTTGGATTGTCGAGCTTTTATCTTCCCGTTACCGGGAGGATTACAGCGGGCTTTCGGATCTTCTGATCGTCTCGACACAATCGGGAGCGCGGGCGAACTCTCAACCTCTGCAAAACCGTACAGGTCATGCTGAGGCGCACTGTGACAGAAGTGCAATCACGCACTCGGCGCCCCCGAAGGCGCACGTGCGGTCCTTTGTTCCGCGAGGCGTGCCTGAGTACCGCCAACTCCGGGCGCCCTATCCACTGAAAAACGGGAGTCTGACGATGCGCCGACTCGTCCAACAACTCTACGAACTGCAGGAACTGGAACTCGTCCTGCAGGAAACGCGCATCGTCCACCGCAGCACGCCCCCGGCGGCAGCGGCGGAGACGTGCCAACGCGTCGAAAAACTGCGTGCGAAGCTGCCGGAAGAGGTCCTGCGCCGCTTCGACGCCCTCTTGCGGACCGGTCCGGCCGTGGCCACCGAAGTGGATGGCGTATGCACCGCCTGCCGCTTGAATGTGCCCGTCGGAGATCTGAACCGCATGCGGCGTAACGCAATTCCTTGTGTCTGTCCCAATTGTGGACGGTACCTGCTTCTCACCGGGAACGACTGATCCGGAGCCCCTGGCCATGATCGACCTCAAAACGCTGTTGCCGCGTCACCACGTCTTACTGCAAGTGGCCAGCGCAACCCGCGCAGACATCTTTCGGGAACTCGCCACGCCGCTCGACGCCGACGGCATCGTCACCGATCTCGACCGGTTCGTATTCGACCTGGAGCAACGCGAACGGCAGATCACCACACAGGTCGAGCAGGGGATCGCTTTCCCCCACGCCCGGAGTGCGGTCGCTCGATCCCTGGGACTGACCGTCGGTATCGCGAGCGAGCCCGGTCTGGTTTTCAGTGAAACCCGGGAGCCCGTACGCCTCTTGTTCCTGATCGCGGTCCCGGCTTTTGCGCCTACGGCGCACTTACCCCTGCTGCAACGCTTGGCGGCCTTTGCCCACGATCCGACTCGCACTCAACGACTTCTGGCGTGTCGTACTCCTGGACAAATCGCATCCACACTCGCGCGTTTCAAGTTCAAGGCGCCGTGACCCCCGACGGAGTCCGATTCTGCCCTGAATCATGCGTGAGGCATCTGCTGCGATGACGCACCTCACACATCTTCAGAGTATTGCCGCCGCTCGCCGAGCAGCGCCGGGCACGGGAAAAACGCGGCGATGAAAGTGGACGGTCATCTTTGCGACCGTTCTGACGGGAGCCAAACGGTTCCGGAATATAGGAAGCATACGGTGAGAAGAGAAATGCCGCGGTTGGCAACGGTTCTTTTCTCGGTGCTCGCGCTGGGAGGTACGGCAGCGCATGCTTCCGACAAGTATTGGACATGGGGCTGGGGAACCTATGGCTCCAGCTCCGCACTGGATGTGGCCCGGTACGACTGGTCCCTCATTAACTTCGGCAATGTCCCCGCCGACGAGCGGACCGTGGCGCGCTGCAATCAAATCCTCGGTCTCAATCCCAAACACAAGTTCGTGATCCGAGTCTGGCCGATCATGGGCATGGGGGACTGCCCGGAAAACCGGCGACAAGCCACACTGTTCCATTACCTGTATCAGAAAGGCGTGCGCGAAAGAGTGCTTGCCGAAACACGCCGCCAGCTTAGACTGATCATCGAAGGCATAAGTGCGCCTCGGAACGTCGTCGGCGCCACTTTTCTCGAAGAACTCCCCGGACATTTCACGTCCAGCCCGTTCAAGAACAATTGGAAACCCGGTGATCCACTCCCTTGGGGCATCAAACGATTTCAGAAGGAAATCGCCGCCGAACTGGGCGAGCCCTTTGACATGGCAAAACCCGAGCACCGCCTGTGGTGGGGGAAGAAGTACGCCCAAGTTCTGGGCGAAATCCACCGGACCATGAAAGAAGCCGGGGAAGGGCGGATCGTCATCTACTGGCAGGCAACGGCGTTCTACACCCTCGACCACGATCCCGAAGGCGCCACGAAATGCAAGCCGCGTATCGTTCCCATTCACTACCGGGACATTATCAAACCGGGAGTGTGCGACGGCATTTTCGGCTATCCGAATAATGATCGCGTATGGGACCGTCAAACCCGTGCCATCGTGAACAAGCTCCATTGCCTGTTTTTCAGCCAGCTTTCCACCCCGCCCTTCATGCGAATTGCCCCATTCGAGCGGACCGTGGAACTGGCGCGCTGGCGCAACCCCGGCAACCTGGGTTGTTTTCTGTACATGCAAGGCGGACGCTCCAGCAAGGCTTGGAACGAACTGCCGTATGTCACGGCGGACCGTTACTGGACGATCGCCGATCATGCCCGCAAATTCGCCTGGGATCACCGAGTGGGGCTGGATGTCGTCGACCGCGCCCTGGGGCCGCAGGTGGCGCTGGACTACGAGGCGGAAAACAAGCGCCCGGGAGATTTCATTCACGTCTGGGGACAGGTGCGGAATTCGCGCAACGCCTCGTGGTACGGCGGCGATGCGGACCGGGCTACGCTGAAAGACGTCAAGCTCACGCTTTTCGTGCCGGACGGTTTCGCCATTCCGCTCGAAAACAGCGCCCCGCCCACCGTCAACCTCGGTGACATTCCAGGCAAGCAGTGCAGAGCAGGCGATTGGTGGGTCCGAGTCACGGGAGATGGGACCCTCCCGAGTGGCCGGGCGTTCCGTCTCGTCGCCGTGGCTGCAGACGGCGCACGAAGTCGGGTGGCGTGCCGCAAACTGAACGCCGAGATCCCCTGTCTCCGACCGCACGAAATCGTTCGCTCCGGAGATACATGGGTCGAACCCGGCTACCGCCTGCCTCGATTCCAACCGGCTGTCGAACTCACACCCCGAACACTGGACATCGTGTTTCCTGCCCTGGAATCGGGCGGGCGGAGCGTCCTGTATCGCCATGCACTCACCGCCGGGACGCGACTCGTCATCGGACCCGGGTATAAGGCAACGCTGTTCGCCAAACCGCTTGTCGACGACCACGCTCCCAACTTTTCCAAGCACCGCAACGCGGCGGGTCTGGCCGTCTTCTCAGAAGGGTATCCCGTCTACCGTTCGGCGCGGACACGGGTGCATCCAGGCGGGGAATACCGTTTCCGCGTCACGGGGAAAGTGGTCGAAGGCGCAATCTTCCACACCATCGTCCGGTTCGCCGGCAAGAAGGACGGCAAGCCGGCCATCGAGGACCGGAGCTGTTTCTACAACGCCTTGGGGGACCGCCTGAAAACGGTGGCGGTGACGGTCAGGGCCCCGGATTTTGCGGACAGCGGTATGTCGGCGCAGCTGTTCTTCTATTGTCACAACAGGAAGGGGGCCCTGCACCTGCAATCCTTCGATCTCACGGCCGCCGGAATCCCCGACACCGGGCTGGACGTCACGGAACGCCTCGAAGGGATCCTCCCCGGCTTGGAGCGCCCTTTCACGATCTGGACCTACAAAGATCGTTCCGACCCGTCTCCTCGGGGGGAGCCCAAGCTGGACGTGCGTTTTTTCGACCCGACAGCCAAGCCAACGCAGAACTCCGAGGAACGAGAGGGCGCTGGCGATTTCTGAAACCCCGCAGCGGCAACGGACTTCTGTTCTTGCCGAACCTTGGCAAAACAGAGGGGCCGCGCGAACGCCTCCAGGTGGAAAGCGTTGACGTGCTGTCCCGGTGCCTGCAAGGGAGCAACATCCCGGGGCGGGAACGAATCTTCACACTCCCGCCGTCCTTCCGGTCGCCTGTTTGCCCTCAAGACGGCAGAAGGAGTGGCGGGAATCCATCCATACGAAAATGCGAAAATGCGCGAGCCGCGCAACGTGAGGCACTCCACCCCGATCGACTCATGAACTTCGTCGCGAGAAGACGCCGTTTATACGGATTCACGTCGTTGCGTCGGACGCCGGGCGAGGCCGTGTGGAAACACCGCCTCGGCCGGTTTGGCGGCGGTAACGTTTTGAAAGAGTATGCGTTGCGGCATCGCGCCAGACGAGTCATGCAGTATTCGGGTTTCGGCGGCCAACAGCCGGGCAGATGGTCTTTCCGAAAAAATGCCGATGCGAAACTTGCCTTTCTCGCCACGTCTCCTTATCTTTGTGTCGGGGTTTGAGTTGCGGTCGCTCATCTTAGGTCTCGTTCTGCGAATCCTGTATCTCAGCCACGTATACGGGAGTAGGTCACAATGCCGATAGTCTTCTTTTGCAGAATCTGCAGTCAGAAAATCGAAGCACCCGACGAGATGGCCGGCGCCGAGGCGCCGTGCCCTGCTTGCGGGGCAACACTTGCCATTCCTTTGCTCAAGGCAGAGAAGCCCCCGACGACGACGCCCCCAAGTCATCCCCTCTCGCCCTCAACACCGCCTCCATTGCCGCCGGTGGCGGGAGAACCGTCGCCGCCGTTGGGCGGGGAATCGAGATCAGGCCGCTCGAACCGGTCCGAGGCTGGGGAATCGCCAGACAAGAAGAATTCCCAAAGAACCATCGACCAAGTACTGAATGCTTTGAGCCGGGCCGTCAGCTTCCGAAAACTGGGGTTTTTCTTGATGGGAGCGTTTCTTTCTGTCTTGGTTTTGGGACTACTCTTTATCGCAGCCGTAGGTGCAATGAGAAAACTCAGCCTTCTGGCAGGAGCATTGTTGCTGGCTGTCGCTGTCATTGTCGGATTTGGGCTCTGCGGAGTCATCGCGGGGGGAGTCGCTTGGATGACCTGGGCAGAGGTGGAAGGACATGAACCGGACATACGCGAAACGTTTCGATTCTGCATGAGGAAGTTCGCATCGCTGTTTGGCGCAGCTTGGCTGGCCATTCTTATCCCACTCTTGGGGATTGTGATCCTCCATGGTTTTATTGGGGCGCTCAATCTGAATGAGACTTTCGGTTCACTCCTTGCTTCGTTGCTCTTCCTGCCTCAGGTGGCGCTGACTTCTCTGGGAAGTTTGGCGCTGGCAACCGGTGTATTGATTCCCTGCGGAGTCGCTGTGGAAAACTGTGGTGCGATCCGATCCACTGCGCGTTTCTTTTCTTTCCTTGTGCGATTACCCTGTTCACTTTTTGTTCATCTTGGGATCACGTTGTTCTTGGAGGCTGTGGTGTTGGTACCGTTGATTCTGCTCCTCGGACCAAGCTTCATTTCAACGTGTGAATCGAACGGTCCTGTTGTTGGTGTTGTCGCGAAAGTTCGTTCCATGGTTCCGAAAATTGAGTCGTTTTCTTCTTCGTTGCCCTTTGGCGGGACTCGGTCCCGGAATTCGCCATGGCCTTCGTTTGGCGGGACATCATCGGGTCCCTGGAATGTCAGCGGGAGCGGGAAGGAAAGAACTCCGGATCTCGAGACTCCCCGGAAACCATGGGGCGACCTCTTTCGGTGGTTCGGCATCACCATTTGTCTGGCTGTGCCCGGGAGCTTGTTTTTCGTTTATTGGGTCGACTCTTTCACTTGTCACTATGAGTGGATGTTATTGCAATTATACCCGGAACGTCAGCCAAAGCTCGTCGGGGAGCGCACGCGGAAGATGCACATTGATTGACTTGCGCGGAACGTTTCTTCGGGCCGCTATGCCGGGAGGGCCTTCCAGCCCGGGAGGATTGCCTTCCACAAGCGGTCGGCCGGACCCCGTGCGTTCTCTCAATGCACGCACCGCGAAGTCGGTGCAGGTGAGCACCGGTCAGCAGTGAATCGTAGCTTCACCGTATCGGTTTTGAGGTTCAAGAAAGTCAGAAGTCAGATCGACAGGGGAACGTGCCATGAAGCGGAAACGCGCAAAATGGTATCTTCCCGGCTCGGACGACCAGCCCGACGGACCCTTTGACTCTCCAGAGGTGGTGGAGGCCTGGATCCGAGGCCGAATCAGTGACAAAACATTGTGTTGGCGGGAGGGAATGCCCGACTGGAAGCCCGTGGGGAATATCCCCCGCCTTGTTTCATTGTGGAAGCAGCTCCGCAAGAGGCGGAGACAGAGGTACATCCGGCGTTTGGGATTGGCATTGATCACAGCGGCCATCTCCGGTGGAGGTGCGTTCTTTTTCTTGAAATGGCACACGCCCCCACCGATCCGAGACGCTGAAATGTTGATCGCGACAAGGCGCTACATCGACGCCGGTTGGCGGCTGGCGCCCTATTTGGCGAAGCACACAGGAAATGCCCACGCATGTTATCTGATGGGTGTTGCCGCGTTAGGCGATTACGCCTCGTCGGCAAACACGCGCCCCACGAAAAACTTCGGCCTCGCTTTGGTTCGAACGGACCAACGATTGGATGCGGCAAAAAAATACCTCAGAGTGGCATTCTTGACCGATGTGCGCTGGCGGAACAGAGCGCTCACGGATTTGCCTCCTCTGTTCGATTCTATTCCGGCCAAGACGCCGGACTTCTTGACGCGCATGACCGAAATGGCGGAATTCTTCTCCGACTTTAACATTGTGCCGAGGAAGGAACTGGCATCTATGCTGATTGCCGCCATCGAAAGGGCCGGGGTGGTCCTTAACGGGAGTCTATCCTCCAGGCGCTGCGTGCAGATCGTCCTTCGGAGCGATCCGAACATGGCCGACCGGCTGATTGCCATAGCGTCGCGACATGAGGCAACCGGGCCCTCAAACAAGTACGCCCCACCCGTCCCGGTTATACTCGAACAATGGGCGCGCGACGCGGCCGATCTGCGGGAACCATTGCGCAACGGATTGATTCGCTTTGCTGCCCAGGCAGCGAAGGAGAGAAGGTTCGATGATGTTGACGAAGCGTTTTCCGCCGCAGTCCGTATCGATCCGGACGCACGAGCAACAATAGCCGCAGAATGGCTGAAGACGATCAAAACGCAGTTGATGTTTGGTCAATACAGGAACGTTGTCGACCGTCTGAACCGTCTGATCGCCGAAACTCGATCGGAGAAGCAGGAGACTGCGGTCTTTTTTGAAAAACATGTCGCTGAGCTGGTCCGTCTTGATCCGGATTGCGAAAAGAAACTTCGGCCCGAATTGCGCTCGGCTGTCCTCGAAGTTCGGCGACACCAGCAGTATGCGAGCACTTGGAAAATCGTTTTGGGACTGGTGGAGGCCGATCAATACGACAGAGCGCTGGAGAAACTTGACGAAATCCTTCGGGATGATCCATCTAATGCCAAGGCAAAAGCCGTTAGATCGGAAATCCTATCCCGGAAGAAGCAGTTTCTTGCTTACCAGCGACTTTACGAGCAGGCGCGGAAACTCATGATCCACACCCACCATGTGCAGGCAGCAGAATTCGCACGTCAAGCACTCGCCATGGGCATGGATGATCAAGCCGCTCAAAAACTGCTCGATGAAATCGAAAAACGGAAAAAGGATCCGGCTACTGCAGAATTGACCGGCTTGTGGCGACTGCCTGACGGTGAGGACGTTCTTGTTCAAGGTGACGACAAAGTGCTCCGGATCACAGCCCCTCGTTTGAGTTCACAGTTGCGCTCCTGGCACGGGCAGTGGACCCGGGATGGGACGAAGTTGGCGGGTGTTTTTGAAATCGTGTTTGCCGCAACACCGCGAGTGACGCGAGCTATCGAAGTGTGCGCAACTGTTGTCTCACCGACCGAACTTGAAGTGCAGTGGGAAAAAGTCCGGTGGGCGGACCACCGTCGAATAAAAGGGACGGGTTACGGAGCGATCAAGTGGGAGAAGGTCGCAGTACGTTGACGCCGGAGGTTCCAATAGACGAAATCAAATGGGGCCGGTACAGCGACGTTTGGGAAAACTCTCCGGGAGGTGCGCGATTCGGTGCCCCTCCCCAAAACCCGCCGTAAAGTTCCGGACAATGCCCCAGAACTCAGTGAATGCGTAAAACTGAACGCCCTCTTTTTTTGCCTCCGACAGTGCCGGCATGGGGGACTACTTTACAGAAAACGACGCTTCCGAACTCGAATCCACCGGCAACTGCAAAGCAATCGCCCACACCCATGCCAGGAAGTCTGCCCGAGAAAGGGAATTCGACCTTACAGACCTCCAAGCTCAATCCACTGAATTCTGGTGCCCCCCCCTCCGTCGCTCCTCCAACCGTGGCAATGTCGTTCCCAATAAAGATCCTGAGTAGTTCGTTTTCTCAGTATGGTACGGCAGCCTGCCGGTTGGAGCATTCTTTCCGGGGGCCTTCTTCGAGGCAACACCACCAGGCCGACGGCGACACCACTTGGGGAAGCCGACCGATTCCGCCCTCGATCTGCTCTGCCGGGAGTTGTCCTCGCAACGGGTTCCGGCTTGTTTTAGTGGAGTTCCCCTTGTAGAGTCTGTCACATGGTTTCGAGGCTGGCCCGCGCACGGTCGGGGGAAAGACTCGTCGCGCCGCCACGCCCGCCGCACCTTTTTTCGGGGGAAATGGAACGATAGCGGGGCGGCGCCAATAGGATCATCGCACGACAGCACGCCAAAACATGTTTGCTTTCGGCGCACTGCCGTTGCATCGACTGCCCCTGCAATGATGCAATGAGGAGAGGCATTTCACCATGATCTCAGTCCACCCTCAACCCGCTGCTTTGTGCCCCCGCCTGATTCTCAGGGCGTTTCTCGGGATGTTTTGTCTGTTCGGCACACTCACGCTGCGGGCCACCAGTCCCATCGCGTCAGACGACCAAGCCCGATGCCCGGTCGGAGGGTCCGTCACCATCAACGTGTTGGTCAACGATCTTCCCGGCAGTGGTCCCGATGGACTCGTGCTCGCCGGTTTCGCCCGGGGGCCGGCCAACGGCGCCGCCGTGATCTCCGGCTCCAACATTGTATACACACCGAAAGCAAGCTTTTCCGGGCTTGATACCTTCGAGTACGGAGTCAACGACGGTTATGCCCACCACGTTGATACGGCTACAGTATCGGTCTATGTAGGAAACCCGAGTCTGAAATTCAGGACGAATCAAGTTTTGGATCTTACTGCAGCGCCGGGAGCTTATGCGGAAATCCAGGAATCTCCCGACTTGGATAAGGCGCCGTACTCGGTCCAAGCGACGTTGGAATTCTGGTTAAAGCTCACAGACCCTGCTCGAGATTCAGGACGATTGTTTGAGCGTCTCGGGCCGGACCAAGCCGTTGATCTTGCTTTGGATGTGAATGCGGGGACGCTCAGTCTCAAATACCGTCAAGAGAATGGTGCGCTGGTTGCCACAGACCTGCAAACGGTTGCGCTCTCCAGTTCGCTCGGTTGGGTGCACGTCGCGGCAACGCTCGATTTCTCGGACGGTAGTGATGGAATCGTCCGTATCGAGGTGTACGTCCCTGCAATCGACAGAATCTATCGGAGGCAGGTGCGCAGAGTACAGCAAGGCCCGGTCATCCGTTCCGGCCCCACCCATCTTGGGGCTGCCGATGTTACGCTGTGGCTGCCTTGCCTTGTGGACGAAGTTCGCTTTTGGAAGACGGCTTTATCCAGCGCCAATCTCGCCGCATCACGCGGGGCGCCTCTGGTTTTCACCAGCTTGCCTCAAGATTTGGCGATGTATTACCGATTCGATGATGAATATGTTCAGAACGATGGCGGGGCCCAGGATGTAACGCGGGATTTTGTGGACCCACTGAATCCGGAGCACAATCGGCACGCGGCCTATCCACGGAACGGGGCGTCCTTTTTAGAAGTCGGGTGGCGGGGAGCCGCCGGGGAATCGTACGATTATTTCAAACAAGATGCTGACAACGATGGCATCAAGGATCTCTGGGAATTGATCCACTTCGGCAATACGACCACCGCCGGTCCGGGCACTGTGTACGGAGTGACGGACTCTGATGGAGACGGTCTAAACGATTTGTACGAGTTCTACACGGCCGGCGATCCTTGGACCACCGAGATTTGGTACGGAGTTGACGGCGACGGCGACGGCCTGCCGGAACTCGCGGAACAGATTTACGGTACTGATCCACTGAGCGCCGACACAGATGATGATGGAGTCGATGACGGTCAGGAAGCCGCCGCTGGGAGTGATCCGCTGAATTCTCTCAGTCCTTTGAGAAATCGTGTCTTGGACCTTTCAAGCTCCGCCGGTGCCTCGGCAACTGTCTCGATCATGGACTTGTTTTCCGGCCAAGCTGTTGCCAACCAGTTTTCCGTCAACTGTTGGATTCGACTGACAGATCCCCATGACAATACCGGACGCATTCTTGAAAAACCATCCCCGGGACTCCCGGCAGGGCCGGGCGGCGTCGATGAATTCGTGCTTGAACTTATTAACGGCAAATTGACATTCAGTTATCGCAATATGGCCGGTGCGAATACGGTCTCGACACTGCCGGGCCTGATAATCACAAACGAATTCGGTTGGGTTCATGTCGGCGCCTCGATCAATCCAAGTCTTGGTTTGCATGGACGTGTGGTTCTCTATGCTTATGTCCCGTTTCTTGATTACACCTTCTCGTCTCAGAACAACGCGGCCGGCGCGCCGGAAAGCCTGCCCGGCCCCGTGAATATCGGCAGTGCGAATTCCGCAAACTGGTTGCCGTGCCAGTTGGATGAACTTATGCTCTGGAATGCCGGCATGACCCCGAACCAGATGGCCGCATATCAGACTGTTCCGCTGGACGCGCCGTATCCGTCTGGACTGCTTTCATACTTCCGATTCGATGACGACCAGACCGACCGAGGTGCAGAGGATTCTCTACATCGGTTTTCAAGCGTTCAGGCCTCTATCGATAATGCCCCCCGTGCGGCATTGCTCCGGAACGGGGCGAAGTTCGCTCATATTCTGCGATGGGGGGGCGCGGCAGGCGCCTACCCGTTCCGCGATACAGATGCCGACGGCATGGCCGATTCTTGGGAAATGGGGTGCTTTGGGAATCTCACAACAGCAGGACCGGCAACCGGACTTGGTGCGGTTGATGGATATACGGATAGCGATGGCGATGGATTGAACGATTTATACGAGTTCTATGTCGAGGGGGACCCTTTGACGAGCGAACCCGCGAGCCTGATGGAAGATCCGGACGGCGACGGGGCGAGCAACCTTGAAGAGCAGCAGGAGGGCACGGACCCCAACAGCAACGACACGGACGACGACGGATATTCCGACAAGTTTTCGTATACCGATGCAAACGGCCAGCAGTGGATTGGCGAGGGAAGAAACAGCCTGCAATCGGGCCCAAATGGGACGGGCAGTGCACGGTTGTGGCCCAGGAACCCCCGATACTCGATGAGTCAGCCTTATTCCATGGAACCTCCCAATTACATTCGCAAAGCCTTGAATTTGGCCATACCGGCCCAGGCCATGGGGGCCGCGTGGCGGGGAATTGCACTCCCGAAAAGCGGACGTTTCGACACCCATGGCGGACCCGTTACGATCGAGACTTGGTTCCAACGCAAGAACGATTCTGACGGTGTTATCGCCGTGTACCGGATCGGCGACCTATCGGCGATTGAACTCGGCATCGAAAACGGTCGGCCCTATGGACTTTTTGAGACGGCAGGTGCAAATACCTGGAAAGTTGGCGGCGACGGAATAGCCCCGGAATTGCCGGAGAGTGAGTGGCGCCACTTGGCGGTTGTCTTCAATCCGGACCAGACGAATGCGCCAAACAAGATGGCCCTCACGTTGTATATCGATGCCGTCGCTGTTTCGGCTATCACAACGGACGAAATCCCGGTTTTCGGTTCGGGGACTTTCTATCTTGGCGGAGATGGCGCCACCGATCCCTTGAGAACACTCAGCGACGGATTTCTGGACGAAGTTCGTGTTTGGGGACAAGCGCGGTCCGACATTCTGCTCCAGCAGTTTTCGAAAGAATTCATTTACTCCCCACCCGGCCCGCCGAACACGAACCTGCTGGCCTACTATCGCTTTGACGACGGCGGAATGTCGATCGAGGATTTCACGGTGCCGTTCCGCTTTGACGACTTGACGTTTCGGAATGCTCCCGTTTATGCTTTGCACGCCGAGACCTATGCCGTCGGCGATGCCGACAGGAACGGGACGGCGGACTGGGTCGATCCTGCCTTCGCAACGGGGATGACGCCGGTCCCCGTAGTCGCCCCGGTCGCGGTCCGTTCTGCGTCGGTCCGTCGCCTTTTCCGGCCTGATGCCGATGACAGAGACCGCGATGGTATCCCCGATTGGTTTGAGGAGTATTATTTCAAGTCGGACAGCGAGGGTTTTCCTGCCGGTTGGCGGATCTCGAATGCGCCGTTCGGAAGAGGCGGCGAGGATCCCTCCGTTCTCGATCAGGGCCCCGACAACGCCTTTTTCATTAAGGATATCCCCCGCGACTTTTTTGCCGGGACTGCTGGTTATCAGACGAGTCGGCTTGCAATTGTCCACGACGGCACTCTCGATGTTTACGTGAACGGAATTCCGTTCAGAGGGACCGCCTATTACTTCGCCGCACCCAACGGAGGTCCGCCGTGGCCCGAACCATTGGACCAGCCGCCACCGACGACCGGTCCCTGGGCAATGCCGTTCGGCGGTCCCCCTACGCCGCCCTTTCAGCCGCCGGTTCCGGTCACCTTGCCGTTTACCGGCCGGGGAATAACCGTAATCATGGACGACCCGACAACACCGGGCACCAAGGCACTTTCATTTGTCGAGACGGCCGTGAATCGCATTGCCATTCAAGTCACCAATCCCAGTGGCGGCGGATGGTTTGACGCACGGCTGCGAGTGCAGTATCGAAGCATGCCGGTTCCGCCGCCGACGGACTATCCGGACCGGAATGTCTTTTCTACGGTCGACGTAATCAGCTTTGGGCAGGTCGATCGCCAAACGCTCTTAACGAATGCGTGGTACGTATACGGGACGCGAAGTGCGATTTCCTCGCCCCCGCTCGATTGGAGAGGAAGTTCGTGGACAGCATGGAACCCGTATGGAGTCAACCCTTGGAACAATGTGACGGGCACAGGATATGGAGATGTGGATCCAAACGCAGTTTTCGATAATGCACCGGAAGCCGATTCCGACGCCGACGGGTTGAGTAACCTCTATGAATACATGTGTGGAGTCAGTCCATGGAGCCTTGACACCGATGGCGATACACTCAGGGACGGAGACGAAGATTCGGATGGGGATGGGCTCTCTAACAGAGCGGAGGAAACTGCGGGGAGCGATCCGCGGTTGGCTGACACTGACGATGACGGAAAAACGGATTTGGAGGAAGTCGTGGCCGGGACCGATCCTGCGGACGAAACCAGTCCACTCGTCGACCGTGTACTCGAACTCACCGGTGCTGCCACAGCTTTGGTGACCTTACCCGAAAACTCGCGGTTCGCCCTCGCTAATTGGTCGCTGGAAGGCTGGATCAAACCGACTGGAGTTGCGGACAGCATCATTGTCCGCCGGTCCGTCACCGCTGCCCGCAGCAACTATGTACTGGGACTGCATAACGATGCGGGCGTTCTGCGTCCGTATGTGAGTTTCTCGCCC
>JAADHN010000099.1 GCA_013151865.1 Kiritimatiellota bacterium | reverse complement strand
GCCCGAATGTCCGCCGCCGATCCTCGACCCCGTCCACCCCGATCTCCGTCCCCAAGGCCCCCGCCCGCCGACCCCGACTGCCGGGGGCGACGCCCCGGATAGGGCCATGCTCGTCTGCGCCGATTCCGGAGTGTCCCTGCAGTCCCTCATCAAAGCATCGCTCGCCCGCAATTGCCTGGGTTTGGAAGACCTCGCCGGCATTCCCGGCACTGTGGGAGGGGCGCTTTACAACAATGCCCACTTTTCGGGGAGACGGATCGGCGACCGAATTGTCGCCGTGGAATACATCGATTCGAGGGGAAGGACCCTCGTTGCCACGCCACGGCAGTTGCACTTTGGTTATGACAGCACGGATTTCAGACGGCACCCGGATTGGGTGGCGACGAGGATATTCTTCGCGTTGACGCCCGGGGATGGGACGCGGGGAAGACGAAAATATCGCGAGCTTCTGACGGCGCGCCGAAATCATGCGGGCCGCTCGGCCGGTTGCGTGTTCGCCAATCTGTCCGTCTACCAGCAGCGCAAAGCGCGACTGCCTTCTCCGTCCATCGGCTATATCAACGACAGACTGCTCGGCATCCGCGGACTCGAGAAAGGAGGGGCCGTCCTGGGAACGCACCACGGCAATTTCATCACCAACGAAGGAAATGCCTCTTCGAGCGATGTGCTCCAGCTTATTCGGACCGTGCGGCAAGAATACAGGGACCGGTTCGGACTCCGACTGCGACTCGAGATCAGGGTCGTCTGATCGGAGGAGGAGTGCCGACCGGAATGCACTGAAACCACTTGGGACGCCCTCCTGCCGCGTTGACCCCGCCAGGAAGCCGTCCGGAACACAGGCGGGCGCCCGTCGCGAAGCCGTGTAAAGTATTGAGTATGGGGCGGGCGGTTGCCGGTGGCGCGTGTGGCCTCCCCCACTCGCAGTCCCAAGACAAAGACGGGTCAGCGACACGGTCCGGGTTCCTGCGAAGGCTGCCGCAAAGTTTTTCGGGGACCCCCCAGCAAAACAGTCGAAGCGCCGGCCAGAAAGAGGGCCAGACCGACCGTCGGCACCACGAATGACGGGGCGGACCCTGCTTGTGCCCGCGGCGAAGACACAGGACGGGAGGACGCGCCGACGGCGGCACGGACCGCCGGTTTTGCGTCGTTCTCGCCGGGCCCGGCGCCTTGGGCGCCCGCCACAAAAGCGTAAAGCTTGCCGTCGTAGGCCGGGTAGAGGAGGAGCGGCTTTCCGGTCGCCTGTGTCACCACCGACGCCGATGCCCAGATAGAGGAACCGCGCGTCTCGTAGGGCCAGAGCATGTCTCCGGACACAAAGCGAAGGATCTCGCAACCGGTCTCGGCATCCAGTCCGTAGAGAGCATTATCCAGCGAATTGATGAAAACCATCGGCCGTCCCCGCACTCGGGCGACCGCGGGAGACGCCACTACGTACTTGCGCGTCATGAAACGCCAAACGCGGCGGCCGGTCTTGGCCTCGATCGCATGGACGAACCGGTCGCTGGATCCGACGATCAGCAGGAGTTTTCCCCCCGCCTTGACCAAGGCCGGAGTCGAGAGCACTTCGTGACCGGTCTTGTACTTCCAAATGGAACGCCCGCTGCGGGCGCTCAGGCAGCGAACCATGCCGAACGCGTTCGTGACGAATACGATCGGCTGCTGGGCAATACGGGTGCAGAGCGGTGCGGCCAAGATCTTGTGCCCGGTGACGGTGCGGAAGACCGTTCTGCCGGTCCGGGCGTCGCAGGCGATGAACGCTCCGCTCTCGCTGCCGGCAAAGACCGTGGGCCGCCCATCGACATTGAGAAAGGCCGGACTCGACAACGGCGCAGTCGACAGTTTCCGACGCCAGCGCACCCGACCGGCAGCGGCATCCACTGCGAAAAGTTCTCCGGTCTGAACCGTCCGCAGGGGACGCCGGTCGCTGTTCCACATGGGGAAAAAAAGCGTGAGACGTTTCCCGACCGGCGCCAGCAGGGGCGATCCGGCCACGCTTTCACCGATGGTGTACGTCCAGGAATACGTCTCGAGCTGCCAGAGCTTCCGCCCCGTACGCGCGTCGAGCCCGTATGCACTGCGGTCCGAGGATGCGGCAAACACCATGGGTTTTCCCTGTACCACGGCGAAGGCCGGCGCCGCCGCCACGAGACAACCGGTGGTGAAACGCCATATTTCACGACCCGTCTCCGGATCCAACGCGTACAAATTATGGTCGTACGCACCCACGAAAATGCGGGGTCGCCCATCCACAGTCCCACTCACGGCGCAAGCGCTCCACACACTGGCGCCCTGACAGTAGCTCCAAGTGTGTCGCCCCAGGTCGAAGGTCCAGGCGCGGAAGAAAGGCGGCGCCGAAAAGTTCAGGGGCGCCACTCCTGTGCGCCCGGCATTGGCGTGAAAAAAGACCCACCCGGGCCACGACGCGACCGAGGGGCTTTGCGGCGGGGCCGCCCCCCCCAGGGACTGGGTGGCGAGATACAAAAGTACGGCCGGAAAGCAGGGTCGTACAACGCGCCTCAGCCACGGCGCAAAACACGTACCGAGAATGGGACCGGACATGTCAACTCACCTTTGCAGAAAGGGATAGGGGAGCAGCGGCGCGCTCCGCCTCGACGTCGCACCAGGCAAAGCCGCACGTGCCGACACACTCGTTGCAGTAGATGCAACTGGCCTGATCGATCCGGCCGTTCTCAAGCGCGCCCATGGGGCACATTTCACGACACTTCCCGCAGCCCGTGCACGTGCCGAGATGCACCAACCGCAGCGGCGCGAACTTCGCAAGCCAACCGAGGGCCGCGCCCATGGGGCAGAGGTAGCGGCACCAACTCATGGCCAGGACCGTGCCGGCCAACAGCACCGAAATCAGGGCCACTCCGGAGGAGTAATCGAGTTCGTCTCCGAATAGAGTGCACCACGGACTCGTCACGAAAACCCCGACGGCCGAAAGGCCGATCCAAGAGAGCATCGAAACGTACTTGATGCGCTTGATGCCCCGGTCGTGGAACTCAAACGGCAGGGCGAGGCCCACCAGCAGGAGCAGGCCCGCACCCCAAACGGCGGCAACGTTCTCGGAGAAATACTGCGTGCCCGGACGCGCCAGATAGGCCAACCAAAAGACCACCGCGGCAACCCCGGCGAGCATGAGATAACCGGCAATCAAGCGAGAGCGCCGCGGAAGGCGAGAGCGCCGGCGGGCAATGCCCGAAACCAATTCATTGAAAAAACCCAGCGGGCAAACCCAACCGCAGAACGTGCGGCCGGTACGCAGCGTAAACGCTACCAGCAGTACGAACATGCAGAGATGCCCGAAGGCAATGATGTCGTTCCGCCCCACTATCTTGAGGGCAAACACCCAACCGCGAAGCATACACAAGCAACGGTGGAGGAAAATAATGAAAATAAAGGCGGAAACCGCTTGCATGGCACGCCGGGCGATGTGCGCGTACGGTTTGCGGCGCCTGAGCAACCATGGCGCCAGCGTCAACAGCACGAAAAACGCCACGAACGGTGCGGCGTCAACCCAGCTGTCCGCCACCGGCAGGAGCGGCCGCTGAACGATCTTGAACAGGGGGATGTCAGGCCGGCCCATCGGCGGAAATCTCCGGGTCGTTGTACATCAGGTGCACCGACTCCCGCGGAAGTTCCACGAACACGGACTGTCCAACGGTGATCCCGCGCAGTTCGGCGTGGCTCGGCGCCACGAAAGCGACCACCTCGGCCCCGTCGAGGGCGATTCGCGCCCGAACATGGAACCCCTGGTCCGACAGCTCGCGGATCTTGCCGGGAAACACGTTGACGCCCACGGCATCCGCCGGACGAATTCGAATTTCCTCGGGCCGCACACAGAGGGCCAACGGCGCCGGTCCGCCGGCGACCGATCCGGGGACGGAAGGCGCCGAAACGCCCGCCGGCAGGGGTGCCTGGACGAGAACGTCGCCCACTCGAACGGATGCAGTGTCGCCCTCGGTCCGGACCGGATAGGCCGGCAACAGGTTCGTCACCCCGAGGAACTCGGCCACAAAGCGCGTCCGCGGACGCCGGAAGACTTGTTCAGGTGTCCCGATCTGCGCAATCCTGCCGTGGCGCACCACGGCGATACTGTGCGCCAGGGCCGCAGCCTCGGTATAATCGTGCGTCACATGAATCACCGGCACGTTCTGCTCGCGGGCGATCACCGGCAGGACATCCATGATCCGTTCCCGGGCCCGTTGATCGAGTGAGGAAAACGGCTCGTCGAGCAACAGGACCCGCGGGCGAATGGCCAAGGCCCGGGCCAGGGCCACTTTCTGCGCTTCACCGCCGCTGAGCCCTATCGGCGTGGACCGGTCGGCCAGGGCGCGAATGTGCAGCAGGTCGAGCATCTCCTCGACCCGCTCCCGGCGCTCCGTGCGGCTCAGATTCAAGTACCGCAGGCCGTAGGCAATGTTGTCCACAACCGAGAGATGGGGAAACAGCGCGTATTGCTGGTAAACGAGACCGACCCGCCGTTTCTCCGGAGGCAGGTCGGTCACGTCCTCGCCGGCCAAGCGCACGTTCCCCGATTCCAGCGTGTGGAGCCCGGCAATCGTCTCAAGCAGGAGCGTCTTACCCGAACCGCAGGGCCCCAGAACCACCATGTATTGCCCGGAATCGACCCGAAGCGAAATCCGCTCCAAACGAAACTCGCCCCACGACCGGGACAGGTCGGTAACTTCAATCATGTTTCTCTCCGTCGGACACGACCCGCGAACAGCGGCCCGAGAGGTGTGGCGTGCAGCCAGCGCAGCACCAGGAAGCCCCATAGACAAACAATCACCAAAAGCACGGCCGCCGGCCGGGCTTCCTGGAGACCATACTGCACAAACAGGTCGTATGTGTAGACCGATACAGTAAACGGATGGTAGGCCAGGACCATCAGACTGCCGACCTCGGATATTGCCCGGGCCCAGGCCAGAATGCACCCGGTGAAAATCCCCCCCGAAGCCAGGGGCAACGAGATTCGTAGAAACGTACTCGCTGGAGACGCCCCCAGCGAACGGCTGACATTCTCGAGTTCGGCTCCCATGTCGCGGAAGGCGTTCATGGCGCTCCGAATCAGAAACGGGGAACTGACGAATACCTGGCAGGCGACAATGCCGAGTGTGGTGCCTGCGATGTCAAGACCGAAACGAACCCTCAGAAACTCGCCCACGGGCGTTTTCGGCCCCAGCAGCACCAGTAACGCAATACCGGCCACCGATTGAGGAATGATGATCGGCAAATCGATGAGGCTGTCGATCAATTCTTTGCCCCGAAAATCGAGACGTCCCATCGCATACGCCAGAGGAACACCGAAAACCAAGATGATCAGCGTTGAAATACTGGCTGTCTCAAGGCTGGTCAGCAGAGCGCGACCGAATTCCGGGTCCCGAGCGCTGACAAACAGGGTCTGCGGCGTGACTTGAAAACAAAGATACAGAATCGGCAGGGTGACCGCAATCACCAGGATGAACCCCGCGCCGAACGCCGACAGTTGAAAACGGACAAGACGCCGGGGAACCAGCGGCACAAGGATCGTGTACAGGAGGCCTAGCAGAAGAAACGCCTGCAACCAATACGGGGTGATGAGAACGACCGACCCGATCAGGATCAGCAAATACCCGAGCAACAGCGGAACGGCAAAGCAGGCGGCGTACAAAAGGCCGAACGCGGCAAACAGTTGCGGGGCCTGGCCTACCGTGACGAACACGAGAAACAGGGCCAGGTACCCGGCCACAAAAGCGAGAGCCTGCACCGCGCCGCGCCGGGCCCGCTGCTCGAAAAACTGACGCAAAGCGAACAGATCGACGCAGGCCAGGGTCACGTTGGTGCCGATGTCGAGTGCGCCCAGGACGCCCAGGACCGTGTGGGCCCCGGCGACAAGCCCAGCCAGAGGCAGGAAAACACGGTATTGAAACGAATGCGGCGCACGGACTGTCACGGTGTTTCCTCGGACACGGGGGTGAGCAGCGGCTTCAAGGCCGCCGGGACCTTGACAAAACCGTAACACGGCGACGGGAAAATGGGCTCTTGAAAATTCTGTTCCATAACGTTGCGACCCCGCTCCCCGAGCAGTAGGGAGAGAAACGCCACCGCGCCATCGCGGTTGGGTGCGCCGGCTGGAATACACAGCCCGTAGGTGATGGGACGGCCCCGTTGAACCAGCTTGCTCCCCCTGGTTTTGCCGGCAATTTCAACCGAGACCCGGGCGTACTTCTCGGCAAGCTTCTCGTTGCCCAGGTCGATCTCGTCCGGCAATTTGATCCATTTGAGGTTATGCTGCATCGCCACCGAACGGTACAGAAAAACGTAGTCCAGACGCAAGGACTCGAGCGGCGGAAGCAGTTCGTTGACATGCGGCCGAATATTCTGCGGGGGGCAGGCGGCGCGCAATGCCTCAAACAAGTCCCGTCCAGCAAGCCGGTTGTGGTAATAGAGGTTCGCCAGTTTCCAGCAAAGCAGCGTACGGTACCCCACCGGCGCCATGTTCGGATTCGCGTAGCCGAACTGCACCCCGCGACGCAGTAGAACGTCGTACCAGTTGTCGGCCGAGATGCTGCTGCTGTACCGGCTGCGATCCGTGAAACCGATGACCACTCGGTTCCGGACGAAGACGACGCACCAAGAAGCGGCGGCGGGGAACATCAGTTCGCGCAAAAGGCGATCGTCGGCTGTCGCAACGATGTCGGCGGCTCGATTCAACTCGGTGACCTTGCGAATCGCGATGCGACTGCTGCTGGACTCGCGCACCACGTCCGTCCCCGGGTGGGACCGCTCGAAGGTCCGCTCGAGTTCGGCGAACGGTCGGGCCAGGCTGGCGGCGTGGAAAATGACGATCTTGCCCCGCGGCCCGGCCGGCGCCGGAATAGGCGCCTCGCCGCCCGGCGGCCGCAGGGTCGGACCGCCGCAACCGCCGGCCACGAACAGCCCGAACGCAAGCAACCAATACGCCCCGGAGCACGCAGCACTCCGAGACACGACAGGGCCGCGCCGTCGCGTTTTCATCGTCTCATCCCCGACCATCATGGCCGACCTCCGCATTCGACGCCCGGCAATGCCAGGTCTCACACTCCGACTATTTGGAAGTTTAGCCAAAGATAGACCGAATGGCCCCGTCCGACTTTGAAGAAACTGTGAAACGCGGTCGGTTCCGCAAGAAAGTGCCGGACTTATGGATATAATGCGGATCGAATGTGTCAAACTTTTCATCCTTGCGACCACCTCGGACAATCCCGAAACGCATGGAACAAAAGGGCACGCTCCGCACGACCCGCGACAACGGGCCCCCACCGGCGGGGTCCACCGGGGCAGTGAGCCGGGGGTGCGTTGAATTGCGGCCCCCAGCGCCCTTCGTTGCCGGATCTTCGACCAAGTGCGCAACCCGTTTTGCTCAAACTCGCGGCATTTGGGGACTGTGTGAAAGCGGAACCGAAACAATCCTCGGTGCGGGGTCAGCTTTTTGCTGTACTGGTGCTGGTGCTCCTGTCTGCCGGGGCCATTGTGTTCATCTTGTCGGGGAACAGCCGCCCGCCTCGCAAGGGGGTGCGACGGTCGGCAGGTTCGGTTCAGCCCGTGGCCCCGACCGTCTCTCTGCGTTCCTTCTGCGGACGGCCCGTGGGGCGGAAGGACGCCAAAGTCCAGGTCCAAGCATTCCTGCCGGTTACGGTCGGCTGTCAAGACGCCATCGGTCTGTACCTTGTCGAACAGGCCAAAGCCATGCCCGCACAGCTCCGTGTGCAGGTGTACGACATGAAAAACCCGGAAGCCCGCGGACGGATGGACGAATTCGGTGTGCATTGCGCGGCGGTCGTCATTAATGGCGCAACCCGTTTTGACTTGGGCGGCGAGGGGGGGAAGCTCCTTCTCGAAGGCCCCATGGATCTCGAAGACGTTTATCGAGCCTTGACGCGCGAACTCGAAATGGCCTATGGCGACCGTGCCGCGAAACCGTCGGTTCCACCCGAGTTGGGAGGCGATTAACTCTGTGCTGAATACTTCCCGTCCCAACTCGGTCCGACATCCCCGTTCCACACGCCCGTGCCCGTCGCTTGGTCGATCAGGGACGAAGCGCGCGACGACCGACTTCGGGCGGTGTATATTGCGGGCGGTGTTGGTGCCGCTGTTGGCCGTGGTCGCAGCGGGCGCCCGGATCGAGGCCGCCTCCGCGCCGGGCCCCGGCACGGAGGCAATCGGACGCGGCCCATCCAAGCCGGCCGCGGCGGATTCGCCCACTCCCGGCGCCGGACTCACAATCCAAGGGACCATCAGCCGGGCGGTGACCGGCGGCCCGGTCAAATCGGGCGAAGTCGAAGTTCGCTGGCCGGGGCACGGCGATGTTTTTCGACCCATCGTCACCACGGTCAACAAACAGGGGCAGTATCGGGTGGTGCTGCCGCCGGACAAGGTCCCACCGCGAGTGCCGGAACTCAGCGTGGCGGCTTCGGCCAAAGGATTCGCGTTGCAGGAGGTCCGGCTGCCGTCGGACGCCGCCCCCGGCCCCGCACCGGTCGTGGTCGACCTCGAACTCAAAGCATCCACGCTCGACGGCGTGCTGGATATTTTCTCCTGCTGCGTGCTGAGCTGGTCCATCCTGACCGTCATGCTGCCGGCGTTTCTGCTCGGGGCGGCGGTCAAGGCGTTCGTGCCCAGCCACCAGTTCTTGCGCCTGCTGGGACCGGACGCATCGCAGCCCAAAGCCTACGCCGCCGCCGTCGGGTCCGGTATGGTGTTGTCTCTGTGCTCGTGCAATGTGGTGCCGTTGTTCGTCAGCATTTGGCGGAGCGGAGCGGGAGTCGGTCCCGCGTTCGCCTTCCTGTACGCCGGGCCGGCGATCAACACCGTCAGTATGATTTTTGCCGCCAAAGTGATCGGCCTGGGGATCGGCCTTTGGCGCGTCGTGGCGGTCGCGATTCTGTCCGTGATCGTGGGACTCGTCATGGCCCGCGTTTTCGGAAACCGTTTCGGGAACCCGCACCATGGGGGCCGGGCCGTCGATGTCCTGTCAACGGCCCCGCCGGCGCGGGTGACCGCGGTGATTCTCGGCCTGCTTTTGGGCCTCTTGATTTTGGGTTCCATCGAAATGTCGTGGTCGGTCCGCCTGTGGATCACACTGCCCATGACCGCGTTGACCGCGGGCGTCGCCGTCTGGAAACTCGAGCGCGACCACATCTGGATTTGGATGCGGGAAACCTGGCGGTTGATTCTGCTGGTCATTCCAATCCTGATTCCGGCGGTCCTGGTCATCGGGTTCTTTGCGCAAAAAGTGCCGTTGAGCGCCACAAGTTGGCTCGCCGGCACCAACTCGGTGGGCGTGAACGCCCTCGCCGCCGCGGTGGGGGCCTTCATGTACTTTCCCATCCTCACCGAGGTGCCGTTTGTCAAGACGTTGCTGAAAGTGATGG
This sequence comes from Kiritimatiellota bacterium, assembly GCA_013151865.1. Lineage (GTDB taxonomy): Bacteria > Verrucomicrobiota > Lentisphaeria > Oligosphaerales > JAADHN01 > JAADHN01. The sequence continues at coordinate 10,441 of JAADHN010000099.1, read as the reverse complement.
ACATGAACACGGGGCCCGCCATGGCCCTGCTGCTCACCGCACCGGGGCTGAGTCTGCCGGGCATGATCATTGTTTGCCGCGATATCGGGATAAAAAGACTGACCGTCTACGTCGTGACGCTTGTGGGACTGGCCACCATGGTCGGTCTGTTTTTTGGTTCAACATGGGGGCAATACTTATGCAACTGCAGGTTCCAGTAATCCGAAACGTACTCCGGGCTTCCGTCGTGACGGCCCTCCTCGGGGCGAGCGGCTGCCGGAAAGCCGAAGAGTCGGCCGCAGTCCCGGAAGCCATGACGACCACCGCCAAAGTGACGGTCTATGTGCCCTGCGGCATGGACCTGCCGTTCATGGGATTGAAAAAGGCCTTCGAAGCCGCGCATCCCGAAGTGAAGGCCGACATCGTGCTGGACAACGGCGGAATCATCGTCAAGCGAATCATCGAAAAAGGGGAACAGCCGGATGTCGCCGTTTCGCCCGGCACCCTCGAAATGCGCCAATTGGTGGCCGCGGACAAGGTCGCGCCGGCCGACGTGCACCGGTTCTCCCGCTACGAACTGATGCTCTTTGTGCCCCGGGACAATCCCGGACAGGTGGAAAAGATCGCCGACATGGCCGACCCCAGGGTCAAAGCGCTCGCATTTCCGGACCCGAAAGTCAGTTCGCTCGGGCTCTACAGTCGGCAGGTGCTCACCAAATTGGGGCTCTGGAAAACGGTCAAGGCGAAATCCGTCTTCACCGAGCATCCCATCGTGGCGTACAAGTACGTGGCCCGGGGTAAGGCCCTGGCCAGTTTCGCCTATCGCTCCTGCCCGCTGAATACCGCCCCGGACAAGCTCGCCTACTCGAAAGTGCGCATCCTGGAAAAAGTCCCGATCAACCTGTACGATCCTGCCTACGGTTCCATCGGCATCCTCGCCGGCGCGCCCCGGCGCGACTTGGCCGAAGAATTCGTGGCCCTCGTGCTCTCGCCGGAAGGCCAGGCCATCCTCGCCAAGTATGACGTCCCGGTCGTAACCGAATTGAATATCTTCGTGCCCTGCGGCATGACGTCCGCGTTCTTCAAAATCCGCAAACTCTATGAAGCAACCCACGAGCGGGTGAGCCTGCGGCTCGAGTTCGACCGGGCCGACGCGCTCACAAAGCGCATTGTCGAGGGCGGCGCCGCGCCGGACGTCCACCTCTCCATCGGCAACGTCGAGACCGACATACTGGTCAGGAAGGGCGCTGTTGCGAAGTCCGCACCGGTGCCTTTCGGTCGTTTTCGCCTGGCCCTCTGCGCTCACCTCTCCCGATTGAAAACCCTCCGGACCCTGGCGGACCTCGCGAAACCCGAGATCAAAACCATCGTCCTGACCCGCCCGGAAGAAAGCTCTGTGGGGGCTTATACTAAGACTGCATTGCGCAAACTCGGCCTTTGGGAAAAGGTCAGTCCCAAAATCGTGTACAAGCCCACGATCAAGGATTGCTACAAAGAGTTGTCGGCCGGAAAAGCGGACGCCGGCTTCGCCTACCTCGGCTGCCCACTCCCGGCAGACCCGAAAAAGGCCGATTTCTCGAAGGTCAAAGTTGTGGAAGTGGTGGACGAAAAGCTGTATGGCGGCGCCATCGCTTTTGCCAGCGTGCTCAAGAATTCAACGCACGCGGCGGCGGCACGCGAGTTCGTCACGTTCTTGAAAACACCCGAAGCTCGTAAAGAATTGGAAACCGTGGGACTGCTCGCCAACTGAACGGCGCCCCCCCCCGGTTCCGAGTCCCTGGCCGGATTGATTCGTGGACTTCGCCGCGAGATGGCGTAACTCATACGGAATCAGGCTATTGCGTCGAGTGCCGGGCAGGACTGTATTGAGACACCGCCTCGGTCGGCGGGCGGCAGCAAGGTTCTGAAGATGTGTGAGATGCGTCATCGCAGCAGATGGCTCATGCAGTATTCAGGCGTAGGAACGCCCGCGGGGGACGAAAGGGAAATCGACAAGTCCGGAAGGCAAACAAGGAGAGACACGCATGAACACGCGGAGACAGAAGCAGTCGTGGGATTGGAAAATCACCGGGGCAGCACTGGTCGGAGCGGTCCTGTTGACCGCCGGATGCGGCAAAGCGACGTCCAACAGCAGCGCGCCCGACAGCCAAAACGCCGCGCAGGTCGGGCAACCGCCAACGGCAGGGACAATGCAACTCTGCAACTTCAAAGACGGTCCGGCGGATGCCCCCGTGAAGGTCGAGGCCTATTACCCCGGACGGCATGAGGACACCCTAGCCGCAGTCAAAGCTCTGGTCAAAAAATTCCCGGGAAAAGTCCGAATCGAGATCATCGACTGGCGCTCCGAAGAGGGGATGCAGCGGCGTGACGCCGCCGGGCTCTCCTGCGCCGGAATCACCATCAACGGCAAGAACGCCTTCGATCTCGAGGTCAACGGCAAAAAGACCAAGGTCCTGTTCGTACGGGGGATCGACGGGGAATGGACCGCGGCCGACCTCGATGCGGCGGTTCGGCAGGTACTGGCCGCAGGCGGGTCAGACATGAAAGGCTCCGGGTCCAAGGCGAAGGCCGAGTAAATGGGGCGGCCCCGACGCGAAATCTACTTGGACCGGAATGCCACCGGTCCGGTACGGCGCGAGGTTGCCGAAGCCGTCCGGCCGTTCCTGACCGAACGCTTCGGCAATCCCTCCGCGCCGTACGCCGTGGCTCGGCAGGCGCGGGAGCATGTTCGGCAGGCACGGGCCCAGGTCGCGGCCCTGCTCGGCTGCGACACCGGGGACATTCTCTTCACCGGCGGCGGCACAGAGTCCAACAACCTGGCGATCAAAGGCAGCTTCCTCGGCCGAGACGCTCCGGACCGATGTCGGATCGTAACCACGACTATCGAGCACCCGTCCGTCCGCGAATCCTGCCTTTGGCTCGAACGCCATTTCGGGACGCCGGTCACCTTTGTCCCCGTCCAGCGCACGGGACAGGTCGATCCGCGGGAGATCGAGGCCGCCATGGGACCGGACGTCCTGCTCGTGTCCGTCATGCACGCGAACAACGAAACCGGCGTGCTTCAGCCCGTGAGGGAAGTCGCAGAGATCGCACATCGCTGCGGGGCGCTCTTCCACGTGGACGGGGTCCAGGCCGTGGGCAAACTCCCCGTGAACGTAACCGAGATCGACTGCGATTTCTACTCGATCTCGGCCCACAAGTTCGGCGGCCTCAAAGGCGTGGGCGCCTTGTACGTCCGCGACCGGGCCGTCCTGGCCCCACTCCAATCCGGCGGGCATCAGGAAGGCGGCCTGCGGGCCGGGACCGAGAACGTCCCAGGGATCGCGGCCCTGGGCAAAGCTGCGGAAATTGCCCACAGTCACGTCGACGAAAACCGTGAAAAATGCCTCGCGCTGCGACGCATATTCGATAACCTGACCAAACGCATCCCCATGACGCGACTGAACGGGGCCGGCGCCGAGCGCCTGCCCAATACGACCAACCTGTGCTGCCTGTACGCCGATGCCATGAGCGTGGTGCTCGCCCTGAGCGTCGAGGGCATCTACGTCGGAACCGGGTCGGCGTGCGCCTCACACACTCAGGCGCCCTCGAAGATCCTGCGCGCCATGGGCCTGAGCGAGCTGGCGGCCTATTGCTCGATCCGGATTTCCGTCGGGCCCGAACTCGACCCCGAGGATGCGGAGTTCGCAGCCGACACCATCGTCGAGACCGTCAAACGCATCCGCCTCGTGACGGCGCCCGAAGAAATCGGGACTTGCGACGAAGACTGCCCCTGTTTCCTGGAGAACGCTTGATGACTTCGGGACCGCTGGAACTGCTGTTGATTCGCAACGAACCGCCTTGCCGTAAATGCCATAAGACGGACAAGCTGTTGCGGGCCATTGCCGAAGACCACCCCGGGGAAGTGACCGTACGCGTCATTACCGCGGGCAGTCCCGCCGCGGCCGAATTCGGCGCTGTCATGACGCCTATGGTCGTCCTGAATCGCAAGGTGGTCTCGGCCGGGCTCGTCCCGTTGCGCTCGGGGCTCGAACGCCTGATTGCCGCCGAATTGTCGGCCCGCCGATCCGGAAGGGATGCAGGCGCCTGAGTTCGCCGCCCCCGCCGGCCTTCCCATCCCTTCGACCAGCCCGCAAGACGCGAGCATGCCCCCTCGTCCCGGGAGTGGTGGTTTCTGGGCGTGCTCGATACGGAGGCTCTCCGGGAGCAACGTTGCCGGCATGGTCGGAGATGGTAGATTACCCGTGTTCCCAAGCGAGATCCCCGACGTGCAGGAGCACGATTGCAGGCCGGACTTCGTTGCCCTCGCCGGACACGGCGCGCCCAAACCGGCGGAGGATCACGCGAAAGCGCCCGTCCGTTTCCGGCTTCGCCGTTTGAGCGACGGCGCGACGGGGTGACGAGCGCGGCTGCAGAGCAGGCCCTCCCCTTTTTCCAGGAACGGCCCCCCGCGGAGCGCATCGAGGAGGATGACCGTGTCGATTCTCCCGACATTACCCGTTGGGACAAGCCTGCCGGGCCCCACACCGGGACCGTCCCCCCGCTGCATTAGCGGGCGCTACCCTCATTTGGCCGTGTTCAACACCGGCGGCGAGTGCGGAATCGGCGCGGTTGCCGTGTGGGCGGACCGACTCTGGTTCATCACCTATCCGCCCCACCAACCGACCGGCAGCGACGACAAACTCTACCGGATCGACCCGGACCTGTCTCTGCACGCCTGCCCTGAGAGCATCGGCGGCACGTGTGCGAACCGCATGGTCCATCGCGAATCGAATCAACTCTTCATCGGCCCGTATGCAATCGATGCAGACCGGCGTGTCCGGGTCATCCCGTTTTCCCGTCTGTTTGGGCGGCACACGGCCAACGCCCGACACCTCACCGACCCGGCCCACAAAGTCTACTTCTTCACCATGGAAGAAGGATTGTACGAGGTCGACGTGCATACACTGGACGTGACCACGATCCATGCGGACACCCAGAACGGGGGCAACCGCCTTCTGCCCGGTTACCATGGCAAGGGCGCATACAGCGGCCAGGGCCGATTGGTCGTATCGAACAACGGTGAAAGAACGCGCGCGCCGCACGAAACATGGCCGGTTCTTTACGGGGCCGCCGGGTGCCTGGCCGAGTGGGACGGTCAAGATTGGCACACGCTGGACCGGCGTCAATTCTGCGAGGTCACCGGCCCGGGCGGCATCGAGGGCAACCCAAGCTCCGAGGACGCGATCTGGGCCACGGGCTGGGACAAATGCTCCGTGCTCCTCCGGGTCCTCGACCGCGGCCGGTGGCAAGCGTTTCGCCTGCCTTTCGGCAGTTACTGCTTCGTTGCGCAACACGGCTGGTTCACCGAGTGGCCCCGCATCCGCGACGTGGGCGACGGGCGCGTGCTCATGAACATGCACGGCCTGTGGTATGACTTTCCCGCCGCATTTCGATCCGGTAAGACTGCGAACCTCGAACCCATCGCGAGTTACCTGAAAATAACCGGCGATTTCTGCGGTTGGCACGGACGGATCGTGTTCGGTTGCGACGACCTCTCGCGGACGTGCGAAGAATCCCCCAATCTGAAGCTGACCAATCAGTCCCAATCCAATCTCTGGTTCGCCACGTGGAAAGGACTCCATGAATGCGGCCGCCCGGCTGGCTGGGGAGGCCCTTGGCTCCACGATAAAGTGGGGGCGGACGCACCCTCCGAGGCATTCCTCGTGCGAGGATTCGACAAGCGCGTGCTCCACCTCTCCCACGGCGCCGCTTACCCTGTAGCCTTTCAACTGGAAATCGATGAGTCGGGCGACGGCCGTTTTCATCCATACCGTGAAATCCGCGTCGGACCGCATGCATACGCATGGTTTATCCTGCCGTCGAACTGTCCGGCTCTATGGTTGCGCCTGCGCCTCGATCGGACTGCGACGGACGTGTGCGCTTACCTGCACATGGGCCCCGGCGGCGGCGCGGCGACGGTGCCGGGTATGTTTGCATCCCTCGCATCCGCCGAGAGATCGGACCCGCGTGTCGTCGGCATCGTACGGCCGCGCGGCGCCGATCTCGGCACACTCCAGTTCATGGCGTGGCGCGTCGAGCCCGATGGCCACGCGCAGCCTGTGGGCTATTACGAAGTTGATGCGGATATGGCGATTCGGCCCCGACCCGAAGCAAAAGGTCCCCGGGACTTCCTGCTCCGAGCGGCTGGGCTTGGCGAACCGGATTTCGAAGTCGACGCTGCCTCGGTGATCCTGCTCGAACACGGCCGGCGCTGGCGGTTGCCAAAGTCGTCCGCTGCGTACGACACACCTATGGCCATCGGCTGGCCACGAGGCATCCGCGAGGTGACCACCGAACGCAACCTGCTCAATTGCCACGGGACGTTTTACGTGCTGCCGTGGACTTCGGCGGGCGGCGCCGCCGGCATCAAGCCCATTTGCACACACGACCGGCGCATCAGCGATTTCGGTTCCTGGCGCGGCATGTTGGTGATCGCCGGCGCCCGGGCCGACGCACGGCCCGACGGCCATTTCTTCCGCAGCACCGATGGAAAAGCGGGCCTCTGGTTCGGTGACGTGGACGACCTGTGGAAGATGGGCAAGCCTATGGGACACGGCGGACCCTGGCTCGACACACCCGTACAGCCCGACCAGCCGTCCGATCCGTACCTCATGACCGGTTACGACCGCAAGCGGCTTACGCTTTGGCACGATGAGGCCCGGCCCGTCCGGTTTACCGTGGAAGTGGACTTCATCCGGGACGGTTCGTGGTGCAAATACGCTGCATTCGATGTGGCCCCGGATCGGCGCTTCGTGCACGAGTTCCCGGATGGTTACAGTGCACATTGGATACGGCTGCGCGCGGACTTGGCCTGCCGCGCGTCCGCCGTTTTCGAGTACCGGTGAGCCGCCAAACGACACCCGCCGCCGCCATCCGCGTCCGGAACGTATGCCGCAGGCTATGGAACGTCACCCCGCCGAGGTGTCCACGTTGCTGGCCAAACTCGTTCGACCGAAGCCCGGCGACCGCATCTGCGACCCGGCGTGCGGTTCCGGGTCCTTGCTCATCAAGGTCGCTCAGGAAGTGGGGGACAGATGAATTGCTCTTGCCATTCCCCGTCGATAACAACAGAAAAATCCGCGTTCGCCCTTGAAATCGCCTCGCGTGTGGTGTATTCCTCTTTCAGCATACCCGCCAAGCCTCTGCGCAAGCATGCTCAAATGTGGCGGGTTTTTCTTTTTCGGGGAGGAATGGGGAGATGAGATACGGGAAGCCCGCACTCGCTGTTGAAGAGCAAGCCGACCAATTGCTGCATCGCGGGCTGCTTGCGGACCACGACGAACTGGTCGCCCGACTCTCCGAGGTCAACTACTACCGCCTCAGCGCTTACTACCGCCTCAGCGCTTACTGGTATCCATTCCGCCGGCCGGGCACCGATGATCTGAAACCCGGCACTCGTCTTGATACCATCTGGGACCGGTACGTCTTCGACCGGCAACTGCGCCTCCTGATCATGGATGCCGTCGAACGGGTCGAAGTATCCGTCAAAACACGGGCCACCAACCTGTTCGCACTCAAGCATGGCCCATTCGGTTACCTGGACCGTGCCAACTACGCAGGGATGACGGAAGATCGACACAGCAAGCTGCTCGAGAGCATTCGCAAGGAGATGAGTCGGAGCAAAGAGGTCTTCATCCGACATTACCTGAACAAGTGCACATCCGAGACGGACCTGCCTCTCTGGATGGCGGTGGAGATCATGTCCTTTGGGGCTTTGCTAACGTTTTTCCGGAATCTTGACCAGCACCTCAAGCGCCGGATTGCCGGTGCCTACGGTGTCAAGGCCAAAGTGCTCGAGTCTTGGCTTCTCACGCTCAATTACATCCGCAACGTGTGCGCGCACCATGGCAGACTCTGGAATCGCACCATTCCGGTCCGTCCGCGGATCCCCTATGCAAGACACCGCCCCGAGTTCCACACGCCGGTCAAGGTCAACGCCGACCGTATCTTCGGCATCCTGACGGTCCTGCGCTATTTGCTCGGAAAGATCGCCCCTCAGAGCCGTTGGCAAGACCGTTTCGAATATCTTCTGACAACCAAGCACCCCGGCATTCCCATCGCCCAAATGGGATTTCCCGCAAACTGGAAAGACTGTCCGATATGGCGAAAACAATCCTTATGACCGAAAAAACGACAACCCACAGACCGGGAACGTCCCCCGCCTGTGAACGCCACCCTTGATTTGTACCAAAACCGGCAGTGATTTGGCCCCAGGTTTCCGCCCGGAAGAAGAAGCAGTAACGCATTCGGTTGGGGAGGATTAACAAACTCTTCCCCTGCTGTCTGACCGGGGCCCGGGGGATGCCGGTATTGGTACACTTTAAAGTTGGCCGTGAGACCTGAGTTCCGCGGATGTTGGCGTTCCCTACGGTCACTCCCACCCTGGCGGGTGGGCCGTCTCGCTTCGCTCGGCTTACGCGGCAGTGGCAGCGAGGTTTACCGAGCGGGTTCGACGGTGCGGACTGCGCAATCGTGCCCCGACGCCTTCGCCGAAGGAATAGGCCGGACGCCTGATGGGATTGGGGCTGGACCTACTTGGCCAATGAGTCCCTGAGACCAGTCCCTTGCGGTTGCCATGATAGTTGTGCCGTACTATAGTAGCGGCAGAACGCTCGGGTTGGATATGGGATGACAAATCTGATAGACAGGAAAATTCTTGACGCCGCCCTCACATTGCTGGGGCGACGCCTGCAGCTTGAAGGCATCGGCCCATTCATCCTGGTAGCATGCGGAGGGTCGGCCCTGATCGCCAGGAATCTTGTGCCGCGAACGACCACCAAAGATCTGGACGTCGTGGCTTTGGCAGACGACAAAGGCGGGTTGCTGGACCCGGAGCCGCTGCCCACCGACCTCCTGGTCGCGGCAGAGCAGACTCGGCTTGACTTGGGACTTCCCGACAACTGGTTGAACAACGGTCCCAGTCGCGGCGATGGGGGACTGTACCGTGCCGGGTTGCCGCCGGGCCTGTTAAACCGGGCGGAGAAACGGACCTACGGGAAGCGGTTGACCGTGCATTTCATCGGCAGGCTCGACCAGATCTATTTCAAGCTTCCCGCAGCCGTCGATCAGGGCGGCGGCAGGCACTTGGAGGACCTGTTGGCACTGAAGCCGACAGCGAAAGAACTCGAAGACGGCGCCCGGTGGGCCCGCACATACGATCCGTCCGAAGGCTTTGCCTGGCTCCTGCGGGAACTGTTACGGAAGATGGGACATGACGCAGTCGCTGACAGAATTTAGGTCGGAGTACCTCGAGCTGATGTTGCGCTTCCTGTGGCGGCAGTGGTCGGCCCTGGGAGTGGCAGGCCATGCCGAGACTGGAGACTGTTGGGCGATTGACCCTGAGGCTCTGCTCGCCTTCACCTGCACAATCGGACGCTACGATTCACGGCTGTTCGACGAGGTGCTGGACTGGCTGGTCACCAACGAACGGTTCATCAACGTGCAACGTCTCAAGACCGTCATGCGCAAAGAGGGTTTCAGGGGCGGCAGCACCCTGGCCGCGGTCGCCGGCTTCCTTGCCGAAAACGGCAAAAAGGCGAAGTGGGAACGCTTGGCGAAGGGCAGGGCGGAGCAGGAAAACGACCGCTACCTGTTCCAGCGGCCTGACGGCGCCGTGCTTCCGGTCGTCGGAAACCCCGATCCTGTATTCAAGGAATACGGCTGGCTTCGGAATCCCGTGGATTTGCGAGGGCTCTCGGCTGAATTCCCACCATACTCGGAGACCAGTCTTTGGATGCGCCTTCGCGCCCTGTTCGGCGTGACCGCCCGGTGCGAAATCGTCCTGTACCTCCTGGTCAACGGCAAATGTGGATCATCCGTCCTGGCCCGGCAGACCTACTTTTTCCATCGGACGATCCAGGATGCGCTCGGAGAGATGACTCGGTCGGGACTCGTGGTTTCCACGCGAATCGGCCGGGAACGAACCTACAGTCTTCCTGATGTCGCGAAGTGGTGGAGCTTGCTGGGCGGCGGGGAAGAGTTGGTCTGGGTCTGCTGGCCGGCGCTCTTGTCCGCGCTCGAGGCGATCTGGCTGCGCATTCAGCCCCCTGCCTTTGCGGAACTCCCCCCTTTGCTCCAGATGTCCGAGCTTCGGAAGTTGATGCGGGACACGGGAGCGGAGAAGCTGGCAAGGAGCGGTGTCGATATCCGTTTTCCGGACGCCGAACGACAACCCGGAATGGACTACCTCGATGCCCTGTTTGTCGCGCTCCGCAACCTACTCCGGTGAGAATCATGATAGTTTCCGACATAGACGCCGGCAGAACCAAGCGCCCGCCCGTCGGGGAAATCCCGGTGGAGTGGGAGTGTTCCCCCGCCCGAGTCCCGCGGATGTTGGCGTTCCCTGCGGTCATTCCCACCCTGGCGGGTGGGCCGTCTCGCTTCGCTCGGCTTACGCGGAAGTGGCAGCGAGGTTGCCGCT
>JAADHN010000102.1 GCA_013151865.1 Kiritimatiellota bacterium | reverse complement strand
TCCTGTTCGAACCGCAGTAAAAACTCAGCATCACAAACCGCGCACGGCGGCGGAGGTTCACGCCTCTCCGCGTAAGATCGTCGCCTCCGGCACCCCACAACTCACGCCCAACGAAGCAGGGTGATTCTCCAGAGCTGGGGGCACAGGAGGCAGAGTGGACGGGGTGGACTGATGTGGACTAAGTGGACGGAACGCACAGGGTGGGCACTGTGGACTGAAGTGGACAGGACATATGGGGGAGATACAGTGGGCCGGTTGGCGGGACGCACGGGGTGGTGCGAGCGTTTGTCCACTCTGTCCACTGCGTCCACCCAGTCCACCGATCCCGGGGTCGCGGGGTACACGCGCCCGCTTGCGAGGAGGTAGCCGCGATGAAGCCGTCGCACCTTGGACACGCCCGGCAATCCGGAGGCGGTGGACCGGAAAGATTGATCCCGAAGCACGGCGGGTACCGGAAACTGAAGAGTTTCCAGGTGGCGCAACTCGTTTATGACGTGACGGTGCGGTTCTGCGACCGCTACATCGACCGGCGGAGCCGCACGCATGACCAGATGGTCCAAGCGGCCCGCTCCGGTGTGCAGAACATCGCCGAGGGCAGCCAAGCCTCGGGCACCTCGAAGAAGTTCGAGCTGAAACTGACGAATGTAGCCCGTGCCAGCCTCGAGGAACTGCGGCTGGACTACGAGGATTTCCTGCGACAGCGCGGACTGCCGCTCTGGCCGAGAGACGATCCGCGCCGGGCCCGGTTGATCGAGCGACGGTGCACCTCTGCCGCCGAAGTGGCGGCGTGGGTTCGGGAAGTCAGGGACAGTGGACGAAGTGGACAAGAGCGAGCCTCCACCCCGTCCACCTACCCCGGCGTCGCGGCCAACGCGGCGTTGGTGCTGATCGCGGTGGCGTGCGGCCTGCTCGACCGTCAGTTGGCGGCCCTGGCCGAGGCCTTCGAGCAGGAAGGCGGATTCACGGAACGCCTGTATCGAACACGCCGGCAGACACGGAGCGCCCCGTAAGGCATGACGCGGCGCTGCCTCGGGGATCTTTCCGCGGAAGATCTCCCGGAAAAGCCGGTTCGGCTCGGAGGATGCCGGCGGACCGAGAAAACAAGACCCCGCCGAAACGATGGCGTCCAACCGGTTCACCCAGTGCAGTCCGTCCACTGGATCCACCCGGCTAAGAGACATACCACAGTCTCACTCACCGGGTGAGTCTCCCCGAACCATGCCCTCCCGGCTCAGCTCGACTCGCCCGGATGACACCGTGGGCAAAGGTCCCGGGGCTTCTTGTGGACCCGCGTGGAACCAGGGCCTGTCACGGCTCATAGCGCTTTGAGAATAGCGGTTGTCCTCAACAGCCGGTCAGCGACTCCAATCCTGCACCACGCAGCCGGGCTGCTGCGGGTCGAGAGTCAGGGAGATCTTCGCCATTCCCCGCTCGATCGCCGGCGCCAGCGGCGACCCGTTCCAGGCGTCTCGATACTTCGCCCCCGGGTGATGCGGCACGATCAGCACGACCCCCGAGTAGGTTTTCGGCCGCCCGTTGAACAACGTCCACAGGTCCCGGCCCTTGCCCGGAAACAGGTTGGCAGTCAGGCCGGAGGCGGCCGTCTGCACCCATGGGGTCGGGTCGTCGCTGCTGAAGCAATCGGCGTATTGGCGCTTGACCTCATAGGCCCGGTTGATCCGGGCGCGCAAGCGCGAATACTCCAGCCGGTAGGTGTCTTCGAAATAGGCCTCACCGTTGACGAACACCGCGTCCACCTGGCCGGGCTTGTTCGTCATCTCGGCGTAGCCGGCAAGGCAGAAAATTCGGTAGCGTGGCAAGGCATAGCGGCCGAGATTGAACGGCATCTCCATGAAGAGGTCGCCGGCCCTGTCGGAGACGTTGTAGCGCCGGGCGAAAACCTGGTTAAGGTCCAGGAAATAGTACTGCAGGCAACCGTCGGCGTACTGCGACGCGACATCGGTAAGGGGGTATTCGCTCCACAGCGCCACCTCATCCGGCAGGGCCTTGCGCACGCGCCGAATCACGTTCATGTCGTCCCCGCGTGGGGTGACGCCCGGCGCCCCGCTCAGGTGGGAGAAGCGCGGAAAGACGTCCATATACACGATCCGGCAACCGGTATCGCGCTGCATCTTGGCGATATCCCTGACGAAAAAGTCCGTCCAGCGCTCATTGCCGATACCGGGAAAGACGATCCCGTCCGCCGTCCCGGCGCCGCGCAACGCGGCCGTGTCGTCGTCCTCCATCTGCTTGTGCGCCGCCCCGGCCGCCAATTCCGCGGCGAGTGCTTGGTCCGGCATTGCCGAGATACGAAAGCGGTCGCTGATCGTGTACAGAGATACCGGACGCTTCCACTTCCCCTGAATTTCGGCGATGAGCCGGCGGAAGAAGGCGAGCCCCCCGGCCTGCTCGTAGGCGTGCGGGGCGCCGTAGACGCCATGTTCGTGGCGATTCTTCTCGTTGTTGTAATTCCAATTGAAGAAGTGGACCAAGTCCGGCACGTGGCCGAGGTATTGTTGCTCGAAGGCGAATATTTCGTCCACGAAAAATCGCTTGCGGTCTGGCGAGATGATCGCCGGAATACGCGCTTCCAGCCAACTCAGTTTCTCGCTCGGACGATAGCACTGCATGTCCCAGGCGTTGAGGAAGTAGTCCTCGTCTTGAGACTTGACGGGCCGGTACCAGGTCCGCACCCAGTCGCGATAGAGTTTGAAGGCTTCGTGCCAGTCGCCCTGGTGGGCGGCCAGAACCACGGGTGGATAGGCGCGGCCGACCCCCGGGCCGAGTGAATTGAATTCCGCGGGGAAGCAGACGCCGCCGGAAACACCGCCGGGGTCCTTGCGCAAGGTGAAGTCGGCCATGCGTTGCTCGCGGTTGTCGGTGCGCACCATCAGGCCGACCCCGGCCCGGCGGCTGTACACGTCCATGAACTGTGAAGAAAACTCCGGGCCGTACGGCGCACGCAGAACGACGGACCGGGCGGTGTCCACCACGCGGTACTGCGGAAAGAACAGGCGCGTCGCGGCGAGATCGCCGAGCGACAGCCCGGCCAGCGCGGGCAGGCAGAGTTCCGCGGCCAGCGGTTTGTCGCCGAGGTTGCGGGCCCGAACCTGAAAACGCAGCTCGGGGGAGTCGGAGGCCGTGATGGTGACGGCAATCTCCAGCGGCAGCTCCGGCCGCCGACTGACCAGCCGCAGCTCGGCTTCCGCAGCCGCGGTGCGCACGACCTCGGCCTTGAAGCATCGCCCCGTGTACACCGTGTCGCGAATGCGCACGCGCAAGCCGCTGTTGGGGGCAAGATGGATCTTGACCGACGGATTCCAGCGATGGATAAATCGGTCGAGCACGAAACCTTGGGAGAGATCGAAGCTGCATTCGTACCAACGGTTACCCAGCGTCAAGCGCCGGTCCTCCAGAGTGACTGCCACGGGTCGGGCGGGAGGGGCGGGATGGCGCACGGTGCGCTCGGGCTGGGGGAAGCCGGCGAGTTGCGGCACGAGCGCCTTGCCGGACGTGTTCAGGGTCACCGCGGCGAGAGCGAAGTTGAGCCCGAACTGGCGAGCATGGAGGGTGATCTTCTTCAGCCGCCGCGTGGGATCACAGGCGACGGCATAGGCCCCCAATTCCCGCGCCGGAATATAGCAGCCTCGGTCGGCCAGGGAGTATGGGAAGGCGATCTCGCTGCGACCCCGGTCGTAGGCGAGTTCCACCGAGAGGCACTCGATGTCATCAAGACGCAACGCCGTACCGGGCAGGTTGCCACGGGACTGCACCGGCCGCGCGTCCAGGGCGAGCAGCAGGAAGGCCTCGCGCGCGGCGGCATCCACCTCCACGCTCAGGGCGTCATCGCGCGAGATGGGCCCGAGGTTGCGGCTGTCCACGGTTTGGCCCAAAAACCGGACCCGCTCGTTCTGTTCGGGCGTCTGCGGGACGAGCGCCAAGTCCTTGTCGCCCGCGGCGATGACAAACGGTACGCCCGACACGCACAGACTGCCGGCAGGCAGGACACGGGCGCCGTCGAAGGCGATCTTGTGCTTCGCCAGCACCCGGTCATACCAGCCGGACAATGTGCCGTTGAGGGTCGCGCCCAACTCGACGGGGAGGAAGCCTGCCCGCGGCGGCGCGCGCCCCAAGGCGATCTCCGTGTTGAAGACCGCCGGCGCCTCGCTCAACAGTTCCAGCCGCTCCAGCGTCAGGCGCGGCGCATCATCCTCGGTGTGCAGAGCGACCTTGAGTTGATGGAGCGTGAAGCCCTCCGGCAGGGGCTTGAGCAGCGTGTGGGGCAGTCCGTCATTCAGCGCCATGTTGGCTTCAAGCAGGGTCACCTCGTTGGCCGCGGCCTTGTCGCTGAGTCCCCGGAGCGCCACCAACGCCCGCGAATGGTACGTACGGCGGATCCCTTCGGCGCGGAACGTCATCAGGGCATAACGGCAGTGTTCCGTAGAGATGGGCGTGGCAAGTCGGCCGGTCCAAGACATGCTGCGTCGCCGGCCCGCTTCCCCCAGAAGCGTGAAGGTCATCCCGTCCGGCCCCGGCACGGCTTGCTGCAAGGGCGCCTGCCCGCGCTGTTCGTTCGTGCCGTCCACCAGCACCAGGAGCGTGGGACGTTGGGCATAGGGCGTGCTGCCGGTGCGATCCGCCCACTTCATCTCCGACCAGTCGGCGCGCCAGTATCGGGGCGCATCGGGCCAGGTCAGAGGGAGATCGAGCCAAGCCGTCTCCCCCCGGTACACCTCCACCTCGTCCAGCATGATGTAGGCGCCGTTGCCCAGGTTGACGGGCGAGCAGACGAAACGCACGAACCGACCGTGGGTCCGGAGCCTGTCGGTGACGAGCCAGAAGGAAGCGTAGCCCCGGTTCGGTGGACGTCGGGACAGCAGTTCCATGAGATTGCCGACGTCGCTGTATCTCCGCCCGTTGTCGCTGACCTGAATCCGGATGCTGGCCGGCCACTCGACTCCGGCCCGCCCCGCGCCAATATGCAGCCCCACGCCCCGAATGGGATGCACCGCGCCGAGATCAAGGGTGAACACCGTGGGATCGAGCGAGGCCCAGCCAACGGTGCTCTTGTCGTACCAGATGGGGGACCGGGGCGAGAGGAGACCGTCGACGAGCTGCTTCGCATCGTCCGGATCGGTGGTGGCGCGATAGTTGGGAGGCGTGTTGAACCGCACGGCCTTCCCGAGCGCCACATTCTTCGCCTGTGGACGTACGTCCTCGGCGGACCAAGCCCTTGGCACGGAAGTCAGGCATAATGCCAACCCGATGCGCAGCCAAGCTCCGTAGGGATTCATGTTTCCGGTTCTTCAAGGAAGACAGTTTGCAGGACGGGCGAAGCTCATGGACCGACCGCGATCATCGCCACGTCCTCGGTCAGCCGGCGTCCGTCGAATCGGCCGCTTCTCGCTTGGCCGTCCGATGAGCACGTCCGCGTCCGTACAACCGGTCGGCAGCTTCAGGGCGACGGGATCGATCCGAAGATGCGTTTCCTTTGCCTCTTCGGCGGGATTGAACAGGCTGACAGGAAATTGCGTTCCTGCGAGGGGAAGAAGATAGCGCGGACTGGAAGCGGCGGCAAGGGACCGGGGGAGGATTTGGCGGCGCCGGCGCCCCGGCCATGGTGGAGATCGAGGGACGGAATTTCTCTGGTTTCCGGAGATTGGCGCGTCAGGCGGAGGGGCGAAAGGACGGCCCTCCCGCTCGGCGGGACCGCTCGCCGGAACCGGTTCAGGGGCTGTGCGATCCGTGTGCGTCCAAGGTTGCGCGGGCGAGTCTCGAGGCCCCTCTCCTACCGGTCCTCCTGCTCCACGAAAGCGCGGACGTCATGGGCGGAGACCGTAACGGTCTGTCCGAGGCGCTCGCCTGTGCGACCGGTCTCGAGTGCCTCGAGGAACGGGCCGCCGCCGCCCGGATCGAGTTCGAACGTCCGTGCCTTGGCTCCGCCGTTGAACAGCAGCAGGCAGCGGCGACCGCCGTGCCGCAGGACGACCACGTCCCGAGCCGGGCCGCGCCGGACGCGCACCGTGGCGTCCGCCCGGTCGTTACCGGTCACGAAATCCTCGACCGCGGCCATCAGCCCGGCGGCGCGCGAGGTCTCGTAGAACCCGGCGCCGTCCATGACGGGCAGCCACCAGATCAAGCACCCCAGTCCGCCGCTCTCGACGGTTTGCCGCACCAGGCGCACTTTCCAGCCTTCCGGGCGCCAGGCGCCTTTCACGGGACCGTCCAGGGACAGGAAGTACATTTCGCCCCCCATGAACGGTTTGCCCTGGGCGGCCAGCGCCGCGGCGGTTTTGCGGGCCTGCTCGGGCGACGCGTTGTACCCGGCAATACCGAGATCCACGGACTTTGCCATCAACTCCCAGTCCACGCCGTAGTGCTCTCGAGTACGCCGGTTCTGGTGTCCGCTGTACACGGAAAAAAGCGTCCCCGGTGCAACGCGGTGGACCTGTTCGGCGACAAGGCCGGCGATCTCCGCATTCTGCCGGCAGCGGAACGCCACCCACGGGTCCCGGTATTCCTCGACCACCTTTTCCGCGGTCAAGTCCGCGGGGTCCGCGTGTACCGATGGGGCAAATGCCTTGAGACAGCGCGGACAGAAGCAGAACGTCGGGGGATCCACCACCGGAGTCTCGTAATCCCAGTCCACTTCGTCGTACCCGCCGTCGGCTTTCAGTCGCGCAGCGATCCAATCGCCCATGACGTTGAAACGCGCCCGGCCGTCGGACAGCATCCAGGTGGGGCAGGCTTTGTCCTTGGCGCGTTTGCCGTCGTAGTTCAGTTGCCGGCAATCCTCGGGGAGTTCGCCGGGAGCAAACCCGAGCATTTTTGCCGCGCCGTTGTGCCACGGCAAGCTGAGAATGTAGTGCAACCGGCTGCGCACGTACCGGCCGACCAGCGTACTGCGTCCGCCGTAAATCCCGGTGATGCCGGCCTTGTCGATGTTCTCCGCCATGGCCCTCGACGCCGTTTCTTCGAACCGGTCGCTGTAATAGCACGGCACGATTCGGATCCGCTTCGGCCGCCGTCCCACGAGCGGCGGCAGGGTCCGGACTTCGAACTGTCGGGGGTGCTCCACCAGGAAACCCCGGCCGCAAGTAAACCAAACCCGGCCGGTCCCCGTCGAGCCGGGCGCGGCCTCGGACCGCACCACCAGTGCGGCTTTGGCGGTCGTGTCGCGACTCCGCACGTTTCCGCATTTTGCCCGGCAGGAAATTTCGAGAAGCGCCCCCGGTCGCACCGGGATGGGTTCGTCCACCAACCAAAGTGCCTGCTGTCGTTTTTGGCCCTTCTCAAGCGCCACGATCCGGGCGGCGTGTCCCCCGCTTGTTTCGTTCAGAGCCACGACATAAGTTTTACGTTGCCACCCCGCTTCCTCGAAAGTTCGCCGGAACAGCAGGCGCCCCGAGTCCACCTCCCGGACCTCGACGTCGTCGATCCAGCATGTGCCGGTCACTCCCCGATTCTGCCACTTGATGAACAGCGGACGCAGGCCCACCGAATTGTCCGGTACCCGAACCCGAGCGGTGCAGACCCGCCAGTCGTGCGTACCGCCCAAGCGCACGGTGGGAATGTAGCCGGTGGTCGTGTTGGCGGCGTCCGAAAACCGACTGCTGATTTCCATGCCCGGTCTGCCGAGGAAGGCAGTCTCGAGCCGGATGCGCAGCGTGCCGCCCTCCCCTTTGTCCGCGCGGCTCCGGTCGAATGCCTGGCCCGCACGCCCGTCCGCCGCCAGGAATGTGAACCCGGCGGGCAACTCGATCATGGCCGTATACGGCCCGGGCAACATAACCGGAGGCGGGTTCAGGGTGGGATATACCATTTCCGGCGTTCCTTTCGGGAACGCAGCCACACGGCAGTTCGGCGTCAGGGGCGTCCGGGCCGGGCCGCCGACCAGGATGGCCCGCGCAAAAACCCCGCCGCCGGGTCCGAGGGTTCGGCTCACGGCGCGGGGCCAGGCCGCGGCCTGGTCGACCGCGATGTCGTTCCCTGTCTCCGGCACGCCGTCGAAGCGCCGCCAAGCCTCATCGAGCCGCAGAGCGAACCCGCCGGCCGTCTCGATGCCGCCGGCGATTTTTCCGGGGCTGTCCCCGGAGATCGTCACAAGATGCAGGCCGCGTTCGAGGCGGAATTCACATTTCAAGCCTTGACCCGCTTCAGCGCGCCCGACCGTGCGCCCGTCGACCGCCAGTTTCAGGGTCCCGGCCGTACCTGCGAACTTCGCACGGTAAACGGCGATGCCCAAACCTGCGAGCGGGAACGGCGGCGACCGAAACAGGGCGCGACCGCCGCTGGAAACCACGACCGTCACCGCGGAGTTCGCCCCTGGCCGCACGGCCAGGGCGACCGTCCGCTTCTCGGGGCCGCCGGCGGGCACGGTCAACGTTCCGAGCGTTTGTCCGCCGGCCACCGCCTCGACCCGGAGCGGGTCCCGCGCAACGCCGCGGACCGTAACCGGGAAAGAACATTTGTCCGCGGCGGATCGTGTCGGCGTCTCTGCCGAGATCGCCGGCACGAGACCGTCGGCGAGAACGAGCGTGCCAAATCGGTCCGGCTCGTGAAAGCCGCTGCTCACCGGCGCCCAGGCCGACAGTTCCGGCACCGGTTTTTCCTCCCTGGCGACATTGAAACCCAACCGAAGGCCCGGGCGCGGCAACTGCCCCAGGATCGGTTCGAGCGGCACGGCCGCCTCGACGGTCCAGCGCCCATTGGCCAAGCGTGCCGTGGCCGTCCATTTCAAGTCCCACGACCGGTTTGTTCCACGGGCATCGTAACGGCCGCCGCCGGCGCCGACCGCCAGGTGCACGTACCCGGCGTCGGTGCGCGGATCGAGGAAGAACTCGACCACGTCATCGGCAAAAACGTTCCCGTCCCTGCCGCGCGCGGCGCGCTTCACCTGTTCCGCCCGCTGCTCAGCCGGAACGAGAGCGGACTCCGCACACTCAACCGCCAGATACAGCACCCGCCCGTCCCACAGGACGCGGAACCGGGTCGGCTCGCGCGGTACGGCACTCTCGCCGAGCCGCGTGAACCCCGCGCCCACGGCCGCCGTTTGCCAGACCGGCTCGTCCGGCACGCCGTCGATCCGCGGCGCTTGTGTCACTTTCGGGACGGTCAGCAGCGGCGCGGCCGGGACCGCGAACACGGCGGTCCACAGGAAGACCGACGCAAGTGCGATTCGAAGCATGACGGGACCCTCCGTGTCGGCGAAAAAAAACCCGGGAGGGACAAGCGAAGACCGCGTCCCACCCCGACCGGGTGCGTTTGGGACGCGTCAAGGCGCCAGGCCCAGCACTTCGGCTTCTCGGTTCATTGCCTGCTTGACGGCGGCGCGGCATTCGGGTGTGAGCGGGTAGCGGAGAAACCCCGCAGTGGTCCGGAACACTCCCATTTCGACCAACAGGTATTTGAGACCGGACAGCCAGCAGGCGATCTGTCTGCCGCCGTACACGTCCCACATCAGCCGGTTCATCCGCTGTTGCAGTGTCTCGGCGGCCTCCCAGTCGCGGCGACCGGCGGCGCTCATCAGTCTCGCGGCCAGTTTTCCGTTGAAGATCCCTCCGCCGAGCAGGAGCCCGTCGTAACCTGCCCGCAGGTAGGCGACGCAATCGAACTCGTTCCCGGTCAAGAGCGCCAGTTGCGGGCGGTCGGTCCGGGCTTCGAGTGCGATCCGGCGGCGTCCGGGGTCGCTCGAACTGTCCTTGACCATAACGACGTTGTCTTCGGCGTAGATCTCGCCCAGGATTTCGTCGGGCACAGGCACGGCGCCGCCGGCGCCGCGGTCGTAGATCCCCACGGGCAGATGCGATTGTCGGATCGCCTCCCGGTAGGTTGCCAGCACGTTTTCCGGTGTGGAGTTGAGCAGGAAGTACGGGGGTGCGATCACGGCGATCTCGGCGCCGGCGTCGCGAACGGCCTCGATGTTGCGCAGGATCCGGCGGGCAGAGTTGTCCGTGACCTGCGCTGCAAGCGTGAGGCGCCCCCCGGCGGCGTCCGCGACGGCGCGGATGAATTCGCCTCGCTGTTCATCGGTCATCCACGGCCCTTCGCCGCAGGTACCGCATAGGAAGAGCCCACGGACCCCGAGCCGGACGTGATGCTCGACCAAGCGTTGCGCGGCGACGGGATCGACGCGCCCGTCGGCGGTAAACGGCGTGGGCGTGGCGGACCAGACCCCGGTCATTCTGCTGCGTTCCGGCAAAGCCCCCATATATGGTCCCTCCATTGCAGGCGCCGCCGGCCGTCGCTCGGCGCCCCTCCTGCATTCGGCCTCGGCCCCGATCGTCGGCGGCCCCGACCTTACAGGAAACGGAGTGCATTCAACAACACGCCGGCGGCCACGGCGGAGCCGATCACGCCGGCCACATTGGGCCCCATGGCGTGCATGAGCAGGAAATTGTGCGGGTCCGCCTCGGCCCCGACCTTGTTGGCCACCCTGGCGGCCATGGGCACGGCGGAGACCCCGGCCGCCCCGATCAACGGGTTTACGCGCCCGCCGGAGAGTCGATGCATCAGCTTACCCAGCAGCAGGCCGCCGGCCGTTCCCACGGCGAAGGCGAAAAGGCCGAGCGCCAGAATGCCGAGGGTCTGAATGTTCAGAAACTTGTCCGCCGACAGTTTCGAACCGACGGTCAGCCCCAGAAAAATGGTGACCGTATTGATGAGCGCATGCTGGGCGGTTTGGCTGAGCCGCTCGACCACTCCGCATTCCCGCATCAGATTGCCGAACATCAGCATACTGATGAGCGGCGCGGCGTCCGGCAGGAGCAGGGCACAGAGCAGCGTAATGAGCAGGGGGAAACAAGTGCGTTCGAGCCGTGAGACCGGTCGGAGCTGTTTCATCCGGACTTTACGCTCGGCTTCCGTGGTCAGCAGGCGCATGATGGGCGGTTGGATGATGGGGACGAGGGCCATGTAAGAGTACGCCGCCACCGCAATGGGTCCGAGCAGGTTGGGGGCCAGCTTTCCGGCCAGGAAGATGGCGGTCGGTCCGTCGGCGCCGCCGATAATGCCGATGGCGGCGGCCTCACGCAGCGAGAAATGAATGCCCGGCAGCCAGTTTGCAAGCGCCAGGGCTCCGATCAGAGCGGTGAATATCCCGAGCTGGGCGGCGGCCCCGAGCAGGGCGGTGGCGGGGCTGGCGATCAGCGGGCCGAAATCGGTCATGGCGCCCACGCCCATGAAGATGAGCAACGGGAATACGCCGGTCTTGATTCCCACGGCGTAAATCATGCCGAGTATGCCGTCGGGCCCGGCCAGGTCGGCGACCGGGATGTTGGCCATGATCGCACCGAATCCGATGGGAATAAGCAGGAGCGGCTCGAACCGGCGAAACACCCCGAGGTACAACAGGATCAATCCCACCCCCATCATGGCGAGTCGTCCGATACCGAGTGTCCAGTCCTGACCGGTGAGCGAAACGATCGCGTAGATCCCGGTGCTGCGCCACAGGTTCAGGATCCCCTCCCACAGCCGCAGGCCTCCTCCCGTCCCACTGGCGACCGAATCGTGAACGACGTCCACAGGCCGAAGCACAAACAGCACGGGGCGACGTCGTCCGTCGAGCCGTTGTCCCCGCCGGACCAGGACCTTTTCCACGCGACAGGTCCGACCGATCCGCACATGGGCCTTGCTCCGTGTGGGCGCGTCTTCCGGCAGGATCCGCAACACACAGATCAGGCGGCCGGGGTAGATCACTTGCCCTTTTTCGGCGGAAATCTCGTACACCATGCTCGGGTCCGGCCAGGTATAACGCAGCAGGAGCGAACCGTCCGTCTGCGGCTCCAGCACGAAAACCGGCGGCAATGGGGCAGTGCCCGCGCCGGGCGCCGAGGCGGCCCGACCCCGGATCGGACAGAGCAGGACGGCAACGAGCACCGGCACCAACGCGATCCGGGAAAACGGAATGCGCCGGCGGAAGATGTCCGGCGCCTGCCGCACACTTTCTTGCCAGGCTGGGGCGAGCCCGCCCGGAAAGGGCGCGTGGCCGCACGCGAGAGTGGGGTTTTTGGTGAGATTTCGTTCCCGCCGAGCGGGACCCGGCCTGTCTGCGTGCCCCGCACAGGCAAGCGGTACACCCCTCTGCAGTAATTCCGCCGGGCGGGAGACGGAAACGGCGGAAGACCGCCCGAAAACATCCACGCCCTTCCACCTTCGTCCCGCGACTGCGGGCCTACGGCGGACAGGTCGGGTTGGGGCGGAGGCAGGCCGTCCTGCGCTCCCAACGCGGCTCACGCCCTTTTTTCGGATGGGTCCCAGGTCGGTCTCAGCCAATTCATCATCTCCTGACTCGCATCCCGTCACCCGTCAGTCCGGCGCGGCCGAACAAACCGACACCGAAACAGGCGAACCGTTGCGACCCGCACGGGGAGCGAGACCTGTCGGCGTACAACGTGCAAGCCGACGCGCCCGCCTGCTTTCCCACCGGCCGGCGGTCGTATATCGAAGCAATGCAGCACCAAGCAGCACGTTTTGACGCGGGGGGCGAATGTCGAAGCAAGCGTTCTCGATACAAGAGCGGCCTCATCCCACGTCGGCCAAAGGCTGCCCCGAGGCCACTGTGTCCCCCTCGCGGACATGCAGGACTTTGACGGTCCCCGGTACGGCCGACTTGACTTCGACCTCCATTTTCATGGCCTCGAGCACCAGGATGGTATCGCCGTCTCCGACGCGGGTCCCCTCCGGGGCGATCACTCGCAGCACGGACCCAGGCATGGGCGCGGTGATGGTTTCATCCGCCGCGCGGACGGGGCCCGGGGCCGGAGCCGCGGACTCGATGCGGATCTCGTCGCTCCTCCCGCCGCCGTCCGGCGCGACTCGCACGCGGAAGGTTCGGCCGTCGACCGTCACGTCATAGATTTCGACGGGCTTGTCGGCGTCTCGCGGGGCAACAGACGTCCCGGGGGCGGGGCCGGGAGCGGCCTCGGTGTCTTTGTAACGGATCCCCAACGGCCGGTCGCCGTTAAGGAAGGCAACGCCTTTTTCGCCGCAGGTCGCGGTAATGAAAATATTCTCTTCCGTGTCCGGCAGCCCCGCCGCCTGCAATGTTTTGCGAGCCGCCTCGACGCCCAGTTTCGGATCGGCGTCGTTAAGGTCCACCGGGGACGCGTCGGAGGGCGCCAGGCCGAGTTTATCGGCGGCCAGGCGAACGATTTCGGGATCCGGCGGTGCGGGGGTCCGTCCGAAGTACCCGAGCACCATCTTGCCGTACCCTTCCGTCATGGTTTTCCACGGCCCCTGTGTCACGTTCGCGAACGCCTGCTGAAAGTAGAACTGGCTCACCGGGGTCACGGACGTGCCGAACCCGCCGCGTTCCACCACTTCGCGCATGGCATGGATCACTTGCGGATAGAGGTGCAGGCAGTTGCTGTCCCGCATCATCTGAGTATTCGCCGTCAACGCCCCGCCGGGCATGGGCGACAGCGTAATGAGCGGCGTGGTTTCCCTGGCCTCGGGCGGAAAAAAGTAGCGCTCCAGACACTTGATGAACACGTCTTCGGCTTCGAGGTATTTCTCGTAATCGATGTCCAACGTATACTGCGTACCCTTCAAGCGATGCCACATGGTGAGAATATCGGGTGCGCCCGTACCCCCGCTGACCGGACGCATGGCCAAATCGATGATATCCGCCCCGGCCTCGATGGCCGCCATGTGGCAACTCACCGCCAGCCCCGCCGTGCAGTGCGTGTGGAAGTGAATGGGGATTTCCGCCGGGAGCAATTTTCGGGCCCGCTTGACCGTCTCGTGGACAATGGCCGGCGGAGTGGTGCCGGAGGCGTCCTTGAAGCAAAGACTGTCGAACGGGATTTCCGCCTCGAGTATGCTGCGAACACGGTCGAGGTAAAAGTCCGGACTATGAGGGTAAGTGTCTTTGACCCCGGGCGGCAATCCCATGAGGGTGATGCTGATTTCATGTCGGAGTCCGTTGTCGTGAATGCAGCCGCCGCTGTAGTCCAGGTTTCGGACGTCGTTGAGCGCATCGAAGTTGCGAATGGCGCTCACGCCATGCTTTTTGAACAGTTTGGCGTGCAGGTTGATGATGTCCCGCGGCTGGGAACTCAGTCCGACCACATTGATGCCGCGTGCCAGGGTTTGCAGCTCGACGTCGGGGCCGACGGTCCGTCGGCAGCGGTCCATCATTTCGAAAGCGTCTTCCCGGCAATAGAAATAAAGGCTTTGAAACCGTGCCCCGCCGCCGATCTCGAAGTAGGTTGACCCCGCGGTGACGGCGGCTTCGAGTGCGGGCAAGAAATCGTCGGTCTTCACGCGCGCGCCGAGCACGGATTGAAAGCCGTCGCGGAACGAGAGGTCCATGAACCGGATACGCTTCATCAAGTTTTCTTTCCCTGTTGCTTTCGTGGCGTGCCGACCCCGGCCGGCCGGCATCGGGCAGCCGCAACGCCGCCGGATGTTGCGAGTGCGTTTTCGGCGGGGCCCACGTCCGGCTTCGACCCAGAAAGCGAATCCATCGGGCCGAAGCGCATCGGCGCAGGCGGGCACTCGAGGATCTCCGCGGCAAGAACGCCATGCCGCCGGGGTTCACCCCATGCGGCCATGAACGTGTTCGGATCGATAGCGCCGGACCGCCGCCGCCACGGCGGCCAACATTTCCGGCCCCGGTCCGGCGGACACGGCGGTCCCCGGGGCCGAGCCCCGGGGCGGCGGTTGCACTCCGGCGACTTCGGGAAGAATGTGTGCAAACGGGCGCAGGAGCACGGCCAGGCCCCGAATGCAGGCCACCATGATCCCGAGGAAGAGAAAAACCGTGCCCATTCCCAGCAGCAGGAGTTGCAGACCGTCCGTCAACCACAGCATTCTACGAGTCGCTCCCGAAGTACGTCACTGTCTTGGGATCGCCGACGTTGCGGCCGGCGGCGCGAGCCGCTTACTTTACGTCGCCGTGACGAAACTGCAACCGTGGCTGAGGCGCTTGCTCACCCCGAATCGCGCATGAACCGCCGGCCGCGATGACGCATCTCGCACACCTTCAGAGTATTGCCGCCGCCCACCGACCGAGGCGGCGTTTCAACACAGCCTTGCCTGGCGCTCGGCGCAATGACCTGAATCCGGATGAGCTTCGTCTTCTCTCGACGAAGTCCGTGCATTCATCAGGTCGGCGCGACCGCGAAGGGTCTTCGGACAATTCCGACCGACACGGTATGTTACTGCCGAGGCCAGCCGCGCGAGCGAAGTCGGCGTGTCCGGAACGGGGAGCGGATCGCGGGACCGGGAAGTTCGGCTGGTGGGTTGCGAACTTGGAGACCTGTCGTGAGCCTATTCACCGCAAGTGAATCGAAGCAGGCGGAAGCATTGTCCGGGCTTGCCTTCTGCAACCCATTCCTGCCGGAGCGGATCGAGTTCGAAAGGGCCGTGCTCGGTCCGGACCTGGCCGGGACCGGCCCGGTTTGGAGTGCGCCGGCCGACGAAGACGGCGAAACCCCGAACCTTTTGCGGCTCCGCGAGAAGTGCGAGGCCCTGGCGGCGGCGGCACGGGAACGGTTGGCGCGGGGCGCGTCCGCGGACGCCCGGGAGCTGGAGTTGTATGAAGACGTGGTTTATTACACGCTTTATTACCGTATGGAACCGCGGTTCTACGGCATGATTCGCGAAACCCCGGTACGGAAGAAGTCGGGAAAGGCACATCCGGAGGTCGCCGACTGGTACACCGAGTTCGAGAGTGCGGCGGACCGTTTTTTCGGAGTGATTCCGGGCCGACCGCGGCCGTGCCGCGCGGCGATCGCGCACCTGTTCGCCTGCTGTTTTCAAGTGCGGCGCGCCTTCCATCACACGTTCCGGTCGATCCTGGGCCGTTCCCCGGCAGTCGCCGAATTGCGGGCCGCGGTCTGGCAATCGGTCTTCACCCACGACATGCGCCGGTACCGGCGCAGTCTGTTTCGGCGTATGGGGGACTTCTCGGTCCTGATCACCGGGCCCTCCGGAACGGGCAAGGAGCTGGTTGCTCAGGCGATCGGACTGTCGCGATACATCCCTTTCGATCCCGAGAAACGCCGGTTCGACGTGGAATGGCGAGAGCAGTTCTTTCCCCTGAACATCTCGGCATTAAGCCCCACGTTAATCGAATCTGAGCTGTTCGGCCATTGTCGCGGTGCGTTCACGGGCGCCGCCGCGGACCATGTGGGCTGGGTCGAGAAGTGCGGCCCGTACGGCACGGTTTTCCTGGACGAGATCGGCGACGTGGCGGCAGAGGTCCAGGTCAAGCTGCTGCGCTTGCTCGAGGCACGGACGTTCTCCCGTCTCGGGGAGACTCGCTGCCGCCCTTTTCAGGGAAAGGTCATTGCCGCCACGAATCGCGACCTGCCCCGGGAAATGGACGCGGGGCGTTTCCGTCGAGACCTCTATTACCGATTGTGCGCCGACACGATCCGGACGCCGCCCTTGCAGAGACAGCTCGAGGAGGCCCCGGAAGATCTGGAGACCCTTGTCCTGTATCTCGCTCGGAGACTGGTGGGACCGGACGAAGCCCAAGGCCTGGCAGAGGAAGCGGTGGACTGGATTCGGCGGGAACTCGGGCCGGCTTATCCCTGGCCGGGGAACGTGCGGGAACTCGACCAATGCGTCCGGAACATTCTGATTCACCGCCGGTTCGACGTACCGGCCGCCGCCGGTTCGACGCCCGACCCGCTGGATGCGATCCGGACCGGCGCCCTGAGCGCGGACGAATTGCTGAACTGGTACTGCAACCGTGTATTCGAACAGACAGGCAGTTACAGCGCCGCGGCCCGGCGGCTCGGGCTGGACCGTCGGACGGTCAAAGCCCGTGTGAACGCAGCCCGCACCGCGGGTCTCACCGCCGCGCCGTGAGTTCCGGGGGATGGGGCGGACCAAGAAGCAACCCCCACGCCGAGCCGGCGCTCGGGCGGCGCAAACCAATGCGCGCCCTCCGGCCCTTGCCGGGACGGCGTCATTTTGCTCCGAGGGCCATGATTTGTCCATCCGTGGTTGCGACGTAGATCCGTCCTCCGGCCACGGCCATGCCGTCGAAGACCGGGGCCGAATCAAGAGCGCAGCGGAAGCGCTCGGCGCCGTCCCGGGTGGAGAGCCCGACCAGGAGCACCCGGGCCGGGCGGGCGGTTTCCGGACCAAGCCGATTGTTGTTCGGGACCGTTTCCGGGCCGCATACAAGGATCGTATCCCCTGCCAAGACCATGGCCCAAGCACGGACCGGGGGTTTGACCTGCCACTTCACCGCCCGGGGATCCCGGGCCACGGCAAAAACCCGGTACGCACCGTCACGCAGCATGTTGGACCAGTGCACGTTTGCCCGGCCATACCCGTAGACGGTCCCGGAATCGAAGGTCAGGAGGCGGCCGTACACCAAATGTCGCTCGCGTCCGCCGCAGCCGATGGACAGGGACGGTCGTGTGGCAAAGCACCAATAAGAACGGTGCGGCCACGTATCGTCGAGAAAGCCGGTCAGCGTAAACAGGTGGGGGCGTCCCTTGGGTTGCCGGGCGCCGGTCAGGTCAAACACCGTGTCGCGCAAGTAGACGAAGTCCGCATCGCTGCTGAGAATGTCGGCGCGGGCGCCCGGCATGACGCTGGGGCCCTTCTGTTCCGGCTGTCGCCCGGTCTTGGGGTCCGGACTGTAGAGCACCGTGGCGGAGAGGACACGCCCGGTGTCCGCCGCCACGCGGTAGAGCACGATGCCGCCGTCCAGATAAGACGAACGACCGGCGGTGGCGTACAGGACGCCGTCCTTGAGCAGCACGCTGCCGAAGACGGGAGACGCGGCCTCGACCTGGCCGCGGACCATGATCAGTCGGCGTTCGGGCGCGAGCCGCAGGCGCCAGGCAAGCACGCCGTCCCGGGCACGAAGTGCGTAGAGACGACCGTCACGACAGCCGAAGACGATGCGCCCGTTGTGGAACGTCGGCGGCGAGTCCACCCGGGCAGCGGCGGCAAAGTGCCAAACGACGCGGCCGGTCGCGGCATCCAGTCCATACACTCGGTGGCCCTCGGGGTCGACGGTGAAGACCATGCCTCGGGCGATCGTGAGAGGGGCGGGTCTGCCGCCGATTTTCGTTTTCCACAGCAGACTCGGGGGTTGTTTCGACGTCGGACCGGATGCGGCCCCGCTACGGGCGCTGTCGTGCCGGTAGGTAGGCCAATCTCCCGCTTCCGGAGTCAACCCTCGGACCTCATCCGGGAAAGCCGGACCGGTTTCGAGACGGGCCGAACGTTCCGATACGGGGGCAGGTCCGGGGCGGCCTTGTCCGGAAAGCGCGTAAAACCCGTCCAACCTTGCCGAGATATAGCAGCCGCAGGCGTGGGGGGGTGCATAGAGCAGGCCGTTGGCCGGCATGGTGCCGTACCGGCAGACGCCCCGGACCCAACTATTCCAAAACACGTCTCCGGTTTCCAGGTCGATGAATTCGGCCCCGCGGCGGCCCCCGATGATGAACCGGTCCGTGGCTTTGTTGCGCCAACAGCGGTGGTGGTGCCCGGGGTTTTTGGGTTTGATTTCCTTGAGCACATCGCCCGTGCGGAGATCGCGCTGGACGGCGAAATACGGACCCCAAACCGGTCCCGTGTATTTCCGTCCGGTCGAAAACGGCTTGAACCCCCCGAGCCAAAGCGTGTTGCGAATGACGAAGAAATCGCGCACACTGCACAGTCGCAGCGGCTGACTCCATAGGGGCCGGCCGTCATGGACGGCAAAAGCGCTCACGGTTTTCTTGCTCGCCATGATGCCCAGATCGCCGGAAACCAGTCGCAGTCCTCCTTGGGCAGGCATCGACCAGCGGTTCTTTCCGGTCCTCAAGTCCACGGAAATCACGTTGCGATTGACTTGATAGAACGCTTGGTCGCCCGAGGCGCTGAGGCTCATGAATCGAACGCCCCCGACTTCCTTACTCGGTTTTCTCCACAGCGTCTTTCCGGTGCTGACGTCGACCGCCACGATCCCCCGCGGGGGTCGGTTGAATTCGGTCTGCCGGAATTCTTTGAGGAGCGGCGCCGCGGTTTCGCGTTTGAACAAGGGCGATCCCTGCCGTCGGGCGAGACGCGCCACTTTTTCCTGCTCCGCCAGGGCCGCGGGGGTGACCTCCCGCGTCACGACCAGCAGAACTCCCTTGAGCAAGACGATTTCCATGGCGCCCCGAGTTTGCTCGTAGACGGCCAAAGTCTTGCCCGTGGCGGCGTCCAGGACGCTGACCGGGGCCGACAGTCCCAGAGTGACGTAAACCCGCGTGCCGGCGGCCACCACCCGGCGTTGCAAGTGAGGCGGGGCCGACCCCCAATTGAACAGGTACGGGTACCAGGATTCCATGGGGCGTTTCCAGAGCAGGAGTCCGTTGTATGCGTCCCGGGCCACGAGCCGCCATTCGGCCGGCGCGGCGATGTTATCGATGGGGGCTTCATCGGCGATATAGAAAACCCGACCGGCGGCGGAAACCAACGCGGCAATGCTCGGAGTGGACTCGTGGCCGCGCGTATGTCGGGGCGGCGCAATCCACTGGACGCGACGCGGCGGGGCCACGACCGTGTCATGCGCGACGGCATTGCCGTCCGGGCCGTGCAGGAAATGCGTCCACTCGTCCGTATCGTCCGGGCGCGGCTTGACGGTGCGGATCCATTTCCCGTTGCGGCGGATGCAGGCCACACCGCCGGGGACAAGCACCCGCGTGATTTCGGACATGGTGACCGTGGCCGCGAGTTCTTCTCGATCACAGACAATGAGGTTCACCAAGTTGTCGGCGTACGGCAGCCGATCCCCGGTCCAAGTCAGGAAAGCGACTCTTGCGCTCACTCCGGCCGCGTCGGCAGAGGCGCGCGCCCGTGCAATCCGGTTCGGGTCTCGATCCAGCCCCTGGACCAAACCGCGCGCGGGCGAGCGCCAGGGTCAGCTTACCGTCGCCGCACCCCAAGTGGACGACGAATCCGGCCGAAACGCCGGCCATTTCGACGAGCTGCCGCGCCGTTGCCGCGTCCGCCCGGTCGGTCGCCGGGGCCGCCGAGACCGCCGGCAGGAGAGAGGCCGACAACAGACAGATCCCCAACAGAATCGACATTCGTGTATTCCCAGTCATTGTTTGCATCCTTTCCGCTTTTCATCCGCTCCTGTCGTTTTCGTCGCCGGTCCGAGTCGGGCCGCGGGGACCGGCGCAATACCCTCTGTTGCAGAAGGCCCCGAACGCTCCTTCGAGATCGGCGGGAGCACGGGCGGTCTGCTCGTCCGGACACGAATCATTCGGGCGAGATTACGATTCGAGTCCCTGCGTCGTTCACGATCCGGACGCCGGGAACGGTGAACAGGCCGGAATCGTCGACCACGATGCCTTTCGCCCTGCCCTGCCCTACCCGCACCCGGAGTCGTTGTCCGGGAGCGGGTCGAAAATGTTGCCGCCGCCGGGGAGTGACATCCACGACAACGGGGCGTCGAAGATCCGGGTACGCCGCCGTGACCGTGATCGCATAGCGATCCGGGGTGTCCTCGAGGTCCCGCCACGCCAGCCCCCGGTTGATCCAGCCCACGAGATCGCCATCAGCCGGATCGCCGTTGCCGTAGTTCCGATTATCGGAACAGTTGGTGAAAACCGGGTAACTCCGGTCCAGGCGATAGCGATACATGGCCGACCCCCAGGCTCGTACATCGGCGGGCGCTTCGGACGTCATTCCGTGGTGACCGTTGTTCCAGTAGACGGCAAACGCCTGGCGCGCCCGGTTGGCGGCCGCATAGAACGGCGGGTTGTTCTCCCAGGGAATGGACCCGTCGCGCCGGCCGTTGGTGGCGAAAAGGGGCGGAACGTCGCCCTGTGCATTGAGCATGTTGCGCGCCCCGTTCATGTATTCGAGCAGCGGGACCCCGGCCCCGTTGAAGGCAGGTCGGTCGCCCAACGGACCGCAGGCGCATTCGAGGCGCCGGGCGCTGCCCTTGCCGGGGCGGGTGCAGGAATAAACCGGCACCGCGGCGAACGCGGCGGCGAACACGCGGGGGTGATGGAGCACCATGGCCACCGTGCCGGAACCGCCCATGGAACCGCCTTTGATGTACACGCTGTTGGGATCGCAGCCGAGGTACTCCCGACACCAGCGGACCAGTGCCAGGAGGCACTTTTCAGTGTAATTCGGCGCAATGACGGGTCGGGTCAGAGTTGTTTGGTGGATACGCTCGTTGTAACCGTACCACCAAGTATTGATGGCCGGGCAATGGTCTCGACGGTCCCAGGATTCCGTGACGGGGCGCCCCACCCACACCCGGTCCATGGGCGACAGTACGACCGTGTCGCGCCCGACAGACAGGTTGAACTTGAACGGCAGTCCCTCGCGCCATCCCTGGGTTGCGTCCGCGAACCAGAGACAATTGACTTTGTTCTTCCGCTTTCCTGCGGTCGCGCCGCCGCCACGACCGTGGAGCGACAGCACCAAGCGCCGGCCCCGACAGGCGTTTCTTTCAGGCAGCGCCCCGGTCGGTCCCTGCCAGATCGGGCTGAACAGGGCCACTTTCCCGGTCACAGGCGTTTTTGCGGCGTTCGCGCCGGCCGTCACGGTCGTGTGCTCCATGCCCGTGCGATCCGTCCAAGTCACGGCGTAGTAGCGAGGTCCGGCGGTCTCGGCGGTCACCGTGTGTACGAAGAGTCCTCCGGCGGGGTCGAGTTCCCCCAGAACATCCCCGAGGTCCCAACCGACCGGGGGTGCGGACTCCGCACCCGGCTCGAAAGAGGCCGGATCCCGCCACCAGTCCCGGGCACTGTGCCGCTCGACACCGGCGGCAAGGAGTCGGGCCGACGCGAAGGTGGCGGCGGTTATGGGCCGGTCATGCGTGTAGACGTTGACCGTCGCCCCAGCCGGGAGAGCGTCTTCCCGCCATGTCAGGAAAACCTGGCCGCACCGGTACACGCCTGCGAGATCCGCAAACGGGACGCGGCCTGTCGCCGGTTGGGGTCCGGCGTTCAGCACGGAGGCCAGGGTAATCAGACCGGTCATCATGGGTTTCATACTCACAGAAAGGACCTTCCCGAGTTCGAACCGCTCTCCGCGCCCAGCGCCGGATGGCCCTTGCGCCGTTCGGCCGGGTGAGCGAAGACTGCAGGCTCGGTGGGCTCCAAACTATTTCGACACGTCCGACAAATGCAGCGGGCGGTTCGAGCGATAGAACTGCGAACCGAACCTGGGAATATCGTCCATCAAGAGGAACATGCCCCCCGCGTACCATTCCTTTCCCCGGCGCAGGTAATCGGCGATGCCTCTCTGGAGCGAGGATTTGCGCGGCAGTTCGGAGAGGTCGTCGGGTCGGTTGCGCCGCAGGAAAACGAACCAGAGTCCGTCCCACGCTCCGCTGGGCGCCGGGAATAGGTACAATTCCTTTTGGAACATGCACAGGTTCGCCTCGGGCGGAAAGATCTTCTGAAGTACGGGACTGAAAATCCAGGATGTACAGACCACGGCCCGGGGTTGTTCGTCGGGAAAGTGTTCCGGGAAGAACGCGGCCGCCCTTTCGAGCGAGTCCCGGCAGGCTTCGGGCGTCATTCTGCCGCCCGACGGGATGTGCATCATCAGGACGGGATCTTCGTGTTTCAACACACACGTCCACTCGGATGTCGGGAGGCCAACTCGCCGGCGGGTGCAGAAACCGTCGGGATCGATCAGCCATCCGGTAGTCGTGTGCTCGCCGTGCAGGAGTGTCGCGGTCCAGCCTTCTCCTTCCCGGTACCGGGCGGGATCCCGGAGGATGAGACCGTTTTCCGTAAAACGCGTGCCATCCGCCGCCAAGGCGGCGACGCGACCGGTAGGAATACTCCGGTACGCCTCGAGCCGGTATGGGTTCGGCCCCAGCCAGTATTCGAGTCGTCCGAGTCGAACGTATTTTTCCCGTGTGTAGTGGCGGAGCCACCCCATTTGCCCCTGGTAGAGGCCGGGTCGCCCGCCGTTGCCGGCACGATACATATCGTCGCAATACCGTTTCACCTGTTGGGTGGTTTCCCGGGTCACGTTTTCGGGGATTCCCAGTGCGCGGTGATGCCGGCGGACCAGGGGCACGCCGGCGACCCCCACTATCAGGTAAAAGAGCCCGGCATCGTCCCCCAAATGCCGGACGGGCTCGGGCCAATCGACCGGCGCCGCAGGGGCGGGAGCAAGAAAGACGCGCCAGTAGGCGTGCCAAGCCAGGCGCCGCAGCGCTTCGTTCCCCCGAATCACGGCGGCGGCACGGGCCAACGGTTCGTCCAATTCACCCTCGAACCCGCACCAGCGCACATTTTCCCGCCAAACGGGATCCAGGAGGAATTCCGGCGATCCCGGGGGCATTGCGGCCATCGATTCTTCCCAGTGACGACCGACGTTTTCCAAAGCCGACGTGTCGCCGACTGCTTCGAGCACGGTTTTCGGCTCCATTTGCCTCTTTCCCCGGTCTTGTTTCGATTCGGACCCGGAAGCACGGGCGTGCCGCCGGAGCCGCCGTTTTCAAAAAAAGTGGGAACGGATCCGGCAGAAGAGCCTTGATCGCTTCCAAGCGACCCGGCTCGTGCGCGGGGACTTTGCTACGGCAGCCCGTCCTGCCGGACACGGTAGTCGATTCCCAAAGAATCCAGGGCTGACGGCAGTGCGCCATTCCCCGAATCGAGTACCAGCAGTGGCTTGTCGCTTCCCTGGAGCGCATACCGCAGGATATTCCGGAGCAACCGCTCGGAAGTCGGATCATCGGCCGTTTCCAGCAGACGGAGCTGTACCAGGATGATTCGCCCCTTGCCGTATCGGCGGACCGCCAAGCCACACGGCACGGTAAGTTTCCGCCATTCCCCGTCCCCGCCTTCGAGAGCGTCGTTGACGATTTTCTTCAGTTGGAGTGTCGCCGGGACCCCGTCGAGCAACGGGTGCGGGCCGAGCGTCTTGCAGGAATCGAAATCGCGGTCCGTCCCTCGAATCCCGCCAGGCAGCCACGATGCGTCGAAACTGCCCGGGTAATCCTGATTGAAGATCACCAGGGCCTGTCCAGCGGCGACTTGAGCGAGCAGTTCGCGTTTCTGCGCGCTTGGCGCCTCGCTCAGAGCGCGGGCGATCCGCCCGCACAGAATGGCCCCGAACCGCCGGCGCGACACGTCGAACGCCCCCCCGAGTTCCGGCAGGCGGGAAACCGGGGTCAGGTTCGGCACAGGGCCGTCCCAGGGCTCGATGACTCTGTACGGTCGCTCGCGGCGCCAATCCGGCCAACAGGTGCCTGCCTGGGGCGCAACCACCTCAACGGCCCATTGCGCCCCCGCGGGGGTAACGCGTACGGTACCGACAAACCCCCCGTCCCGGGGCTGCATCCGACGTTTCCTCCAGGTCTGCTCCGACGGCAGGTGTTTGAACCGCAGAAAGGCCCGGGTCCCGGCGGGAAACGAGACGGCGCCCACTGCCGGGGTCACACGGACCCGGAACGTCTTAAGCGCTCTTGTCGCAGAGATGGGCGTGCAGTCGACCCGGACAGTCAACGGGGCCAGGCTCACCGGCTTCACTCCGGGAATCACGGGCAACTTGAGCGCAGCCACCCGTCGTTTGACGCGCTCGAGAATTTCAAGGTCTTTCTTTACTTCCGGCAGATAAGCGCTCCACCGGAACTTCTCCGTATGCATCCGGAGCGTGTCCACAAAAGGCCGATAAAAGCGGTCGCCCGCTTGAGAGAGCGCTTGCCAGGCGTCGACGGCCTGCTCGGCACACTCCCGCGCCCGACGCCAAGACTCGGGGTCCCGAGTGGCACGGTAGAGTTGCAGCCAAGTGGCGGCCCGCACCTTGGCGGCGTAGTAGGCGCCCAAGGCCGCCAGGCACTGTGCATCGGCCCGCCAGTCCATCAGCTCCCGCCGCCCGCGGGTCACGCGCGGCGGAGGTCTTTTCAGCCCTGTGCCGATCTTTGTCACGGCCTGGTCCAATGCGGCCGCCATCTGCAGCGGGTCGGTCCGGGCGGACGGATCTTTGCGCAACAGTCGCGCCACGTATTCGGGAATGGACTGCATGGCAAAAGTGTCCAGCGGTTTGACAAAGGCGAAACGGTCGATCGGTCCCCCAGTTTCGAATTCCGGGGCCATGTTGCGGTGGTCCGGTCCCATGCAATGAACGGAGTAGATCAAGGGCACGATACGGCTCATGTTTCGGCTCAGCTCGAGCATGGGTCCCCCTGCGTCCGCACTCCCGAAATGCTCGGCGAGCGCGGCCCGCCAAGTATCCTCCGGCAGGTTCGGATCGTAGGCCAGCCGCCCCCAGAGCAGGTACCAGAACCAGTCGCGCTCGACGACCCATTTGAACCACTTGAGGTCCGGCTGCTTATGATAGTAGTCGTACTGGGGGTAGTACGAATTGACGGATTCGAGACTGAACCCCACGGCCCCGTCGAGTACGCAGGCCCGGACCGCCCTGGACACCCATGCCGGGCGGCCCCAGCGGAAGAGACGGTGCGTGCCGTTGGCTCGAATTTGCCACACGATTCGGTAGGGCTCCGGCGGTTGGCAATACGCTTGGTAGGAGTAATGGCTCCAGCGCGCCATGCGCCCGCCGGAGACGATGTACGGCAGGCCGAAATGTTCGCCGTTGTATTTGATTTCGATCAGGAAGCGCTCGGGGTACAACCTGCCGAGATCGAGAATCTTGTCCCGACTGGCCCCCCAAGTGCGAGTATAGAGCGGCAGGTCTTTTCCGGAGTCGGCGATGCCCGGCAGGTAGCTTTTCTCGTAAAAGTCTTCCTTGCGACCCGATTCTCCGATCCGGAAACCGACCATGCCGAGATTCGGGACCTGCCGCAACAGCTCCGCCACGCACTCGCGAGTGTAGCGCGCCAGGTTCTCTTCCGTTTCGGGGTACGGGGCGCGCGGCGCGCCTCGAACGTTCCAGGAGGCATGGTAACTCATGAGCGCCACCTTGATCCCGCGGTCCGCGGCCATGGTCACCACCTGCTTCAGCATGGCCAGGTTGGCGGCGCGCTCGGCGGGGGCGATCCCCGCCTTCGGAAAACTCTTGCTGGTCAGAAAGTAGGGGTAGATGTTCGGAAACCGCGTGGTCCGCACATCGTACATGCCGTGCAAGTCCACCCAATTGAACCGGGCCCTTGCGAGCATGTCCAGGTATGTCCGCCAAAAATCTTCCGACCGAAACCACCAGTCCTCCCACTTGCCTTTGAACGGGTATGGCAGCGACAGAAAGGGATTCGGAGCGCGGAAGGCCAGGAACGGCGCCTGCACGATCTTCGGCACCTGTTCGAGCGCGGTCCCCCGCCGGACCCGCTCCGCCAATTCGAGCAGCCCGTACATAAGGCCGGTCGGGTCTCGGCCGCTCACCTCGAGCCGACGGTCCCCGGGAGAACCGGGGACGATGGAAAACGATTCCGGTTCGGCGGGTACCGGGGAGCCCGAAACGCTCCCCGACTGTCGAACGACAATTTCGAAGGCGTTGCCTGCTTCGCCGACAGCGATGAGGCGACAGCCCCTGTCGACCAGGGCGGTCCGCAGGTCCTTCAACCCGAACCGGACCGGGCCCGGGACCGCCGCCGGAACCCGCAGCCGGACCGCCGGTCCGGCCTCGACCGCCAGCGCCAAAACGAGGGACGCCCCGAGAGTCAAGATTGTTCTCATGCGTTCACCCCCGATCGAAACGCCGGACCGAATTCTCGGACGTATGCCTCGAGAAACGCGAAGGCCGGCCGCCGAGCGGCCGTGGGGCGCCCCCGAATGCGTGCGGCCCCTGTCGCGGGCCTCGCGGCGTTGCGGCAGTCTTTGGACCTGTGCGGTGTGCCCCCGGGATCACCCGCGCTCGCCTCGATTCACGATCCGGTCCGCCTGCTTCAGTACCTCGAGTTCCGGGTAATCGTACCGCGAGGGAGAATGGTGGTTGCCGATGATGTCCTTGACGACGGCGATTTTCTCGCGCGGAAACCCGACGGTCTCGAGAATCTCTTCGGCCATCGGCGGCCCGTACTCTTCTTGAGTCCTGCCGTTGTTGTAGCCGTGTTTCTCTTCGGAAACTTTGATGCCGACATCGTGCAGCAGCGCCGACGCGATCACGATTTCAGGGTCGCAATCGGTGCGGTCCGCCGCGATTCGTTCGGCATGAAACAACACACGCAGGGCATGTTCGATTCTGCGGTCGTCAGTGTCGAAGTAGCGGACCAGCGCCCGGACGATTCCGGCATGAGGGTGTTCCATCGAGCCGACTCCCTGGTTTTCCGATCCGCCGCGACGCGCCCACGGCCGACGGCTCGGATTCTTGCCCGGCGCCACGGTCCGGAATGCGCCCGGCAGTGCGCACGGTCGACCGTCGCGACGCCCGCGGCCGGGGCCCCCGGAGCGACGGCAGGAAGCACGTGGAGGTTCGCAGACCGCCGACGAGTCGGCAATCTGCGACAAGTCCAGATGCGTCACTGGATGGTCCGGACATACCGCCGGGAGCGGTCAGTTCAGTTGTGCCCCTGATTCTTTCGAGACGGCCGGCAAGAGAAAAGAGAAAGAGTATAGCGCATCCGGTGCACACGCAAGCGAGGTTTCGCCTTTTCTCGAGGCTTTCCTTCCGTCTGTTCGCGCACTATACTGACGGCGTCGAAAAGGGCCCGCAGCTGCAGGTTTCAGGCTCGCGCGCCGCGACCGGGAGCGTGACTTCCGCAGAGGAGCGCAGTTGAATGGGCGCCGGGATCAGCGAAGGAGGGTGTTTCGATGTCTTCTGCGCAGTGCGCACGGGAAGAAGACGCGACCGTGCAGGGACTTCCGATGGTTTCGCTTCGGGACCCGGAAGCACTGGCACGGGAACGGACGGCCTTAACCGAACTCGGGCGTCAGAATGTCCTTCGGCGATGGCGGGGATACTTCGCCTGGACCGGGCCCGGCTGGCTGCAGAGCGCCATGACCCTGGGGGGCGGCAGCGCCATGGCGTCCCTTTTTCTCGGCACGTTTTTCGGCTACCGGTTGCTCTGGCTCCAGCCGCTGGCCATGCTTCTGGGCATCATCATGCTTGCGGCGGTGTCGCATCAGACCTTGAGCACGGGCGTCCGTCCGTTCGGCGCCATGAAGAAATACGCGCACCCCGCCGTGGCCTGGGCCTGGGCCCTGGCCACACTGGTGTCGACGGTGATCTGGCATTTCCCGCAGTACGGGTTGGCGGCCGGCATGACCGAAGACATGGTCAAAGCCGCCACCGGCTGGGCTCCCGCCGGCACGTCGCGAACGCTTTTCCTTCTGGCGATCGGGTTAGTGGTGTTTGCGATTTCGACGGCGATCACTTGGAACTACGGGAACGGCTACAGGGGCATCCGCTGGTACGAGAACGCCCTGAAACTCTTTGTCTGGATGATCGTGGCGGCGTTTGCGGCGGTGGTCTTGCGGAACACGCTCGACGGCCGAATCCGGTGGGGAGAAGTGCTGCGCGGCTTCCTGCCCTTGTACGTGCCGACGGACAAACGCGGGGTGTCGACGCTGATGGCCGCCTTTGGCGCCGCGGTAGGCATCAACATGACGTTTCTGTTTCCGTACTCGCTGCTGGCCCGGGGCTGGGGCCGGGAGCACCGGGGACTGGCGCGATTCGATCTGATCACCGGCATGTTCCTGCCGTACACCGTCGCGACCGGTCTGATCGTGATCTCGGCGGGGGCCGTTCTCCACGGGAATGTCCCGGCAGGGACGAAAGTGACCCCGGTCGTGGCGGCCGGGATGATCGAGAGCGCCGGTGTCAGCGCGATATTCGCCAGGTACGTGTTCGGCCTCGGAGTCTTGGGCATGGCCCTCAGCACGATCACGACGCACATGCTGGTGAACGGGTTCGCATTCTGCGAGATCTTCGGGATCGAACCCCGCGGCTGGAAGTACAAACTGGCGTGTCTGACCCCGGCGCCGGGGGTCTTGGGAGTAGTCGCCTGGAAGTATATGGGAGCGTGGATCGCGGTGCCCACGTCGGCCGTTTGCGGTTTGCTGCTTCCGATTGCTTACATCGGCTTTTTCATCCTGCACAATCGCCGGGAATACCTCGGCAAGGACATGCCGGTCGGCAAGGCCCGGATTGCGTGGAACATCGGAATGCTGCTCGCCATCGCGATCGCGTCCGCCAGCAGCCTCTTTTACTTGTACACACATTTCATCCGCGGGAGCTGAGGGAGACCGGCACGCATTGTGCATCCGCCGGTCGCCCCAGGGCCGGACACAACTGCTGACGCAAGCCCTTGGGTCGCGACCAACCCATAACTCTTCGAAAATGGACATCCACAGCACGTCGGAACGGGACACTCTTGCGGTCGGCGAAGCCCTTGCCCGGCGCTTGGCGCCGGGGACGGTCGTGGGGCTCTACGGCGATCTGGGCACCGGCAAAACGGTCATGGCACGCGGCATGGCACGTGCGCTCGGCATTACGGAGCCTGTCGTCAGTCCGACTTTCATGATCGTTCAGGAGTACCGCACGCCTGCCGGCCTGTGGTTTTACCACCTGGATCTCTATCGAATCGACGGTGTGGAAGCCGCACTCGGATTCGGGATCGAAGAATTCCTGTTCGCCCCCGACTCGATCACGGCGGTGGAATGGCCTGAAAGGATCGCGGCCCTCCTCGAGGCGCCCCCGACACGGGAGGGTCAGGCAGGACGCGAACGCCCCACTCCCGCCCTCGTCCTGCCCCGGGTCGTTCCCGTATACTTCGAACACGTCGAAGCGGACCGGCGCCGGATCCGGATCCCGGCCGAATTCGCCGTCGGTTTCAAGAGAACAGACCGAAAGGCATCAGGGAGGGTTTTCGAGGGAAAGCCCGGGTAACGCGCTTTGGGTCAGGACGTCTGAGTTCGGCGATCTGGAATTCGCGTGCAGAGCGGCTCGCCGGGGTCTCACACCTCGGACCAATGGATCACCATTCCCAAGTTGTGCGGGCGCCCTGTATCCAGCATCCGGTAGGCATCCAGGATGTGGGCGGCGTCCAGTCGGTGAGTAATCAGCGGGGCCACTTTGAGGCGACCGCTGAGGATATGCTCCCGGGTTTGCTGGAAATCCTCTTCCCGAATCCCCACGGTCGTGGTCATGGAAAGCTCGCGGATTTTGATCTGGTCCAGGTCGATGGCACACTTCTGCTTGTCGAAGTACTGGGCCTGCAGGAGGATGAGGCCGCGAGTCCGCATGAACGGCACGAGTCGGTCGGTGGTGGGGGCATGCCCGACGGTATCCTGGAGGATGTCCACCCCCTCGGGCGCAAACGCTTTGAGCTTGCCCTCGAGGTCCGGGTCGTCCACGGACCAGCAGGCCACCTCGGGGAGCGCCTGCCGCAAGAACGCGATTCGGTCCGGGGCTTTCTCGAGCACCACAGCGTCGGCGCCCAGGCCTTGGGCCAACTGGGCGGCGCACACGCCCACGATCCCACCGCCGATGTGCAGCGTCTTGGTGCCCTCGCGGATTTCGCAGCGATTGATGCCGCGGTTCGACACGCCGCACAGGATAATGAAGGCCAATTCCTCGAGTTTTTCGACCGGGGGCGGCACGGACCCGAGATTGTGATAGCCGCCCGGCGCGCTGACAGAAAGGCCGACGTGTGCCCCCCACATGGACACCACCGGCCCCGCCCAGCGGTTACCGCTTCCGTAGACGAGATCGCCGGGCGTAACGCCCTGCACCTCCGATCCGCACTGCTCGACCACGCCGATCCGATGGTAGCCGGGCACACAGGGAAACTGCGTCCCGATGTGTTTTCCGCGCAGGATCCAGCGTTCCGTCCCGGGGGACACGGCCGTGACGAGCGTGCGAACCACGAGGTCGCCCGGACCGGCCTCGTCCAGGGCCAACTCGCACATTTCGTACCGATTCGCTTCCGGAAAGATCACGGCCCGTGTGTTCATACGGTCATTCTCCCATGGTGAACACGATCTTGAAGGCTTCTTTTCGCCAAATCATCTCGAACCCGTGGGCGATGTCCTCGAGCGGCATGACATGCGAGTAGAAATCGGACAGCTTGACCAACCCCAGACGAACGCAGTCGAGCAGGTATTGATGCGTAAGCACTTCGCCGGTCCTGGCGGCGACAATGCGGCCGGCGGGCACGAACTCCGCGAGGTTCGAGCCGCGGGGGTAGGTGGCGTACCCGGCGATTCGACCGGCGTCGTTCAAAGCCGGAACACACGAGGCCGCGAATTCCAGTGCCCCGGTGGTGTCGATGATGCGGTCCACCCCGGCGCCGGCGGTGATTTCCCGCACCCGCTCGACCACGTTCTCTCTGGTCGCGTTGATCACGAAGTCCGCACCGACAACATCCCGGACATAGTCGAGCTGCTCGTCACGCCGGGCAACCACGATCACGGGCCAGGCACCGAAGATCTTGGCGTGCCGGCACATCGACATGCCCACCGCCCCCGCTCCGAGGACCAGGAGCGACGTGTCGAAACCCACACCGGCGGTATGAACGTAGCCCGCACATTCCTTAAGTGTAATG
Organism: Kiritimatiellota bacterium; assembly: GCA_013151865.1. GTDB lineage: Bacteria > Verrucomicrobiota > Lentisphaeria > Oligosphaerales > JAADHN01 > JAADHN01. The sequence goes on along the minus strand of JAADHN010000102.1, from coordinate 5,272 downwards.
ATCATGGTCCAATCGCCGGGGGTCACGCCGGCCACCTCAGGCACGGGCAACTGGAACTGCGTGTATGGATTCGGTGAGGCGTCCGGACAAGCTTCCTTCAGGGCCGCAGCATCCGTGACCAAGCCGTACTCGGCAAACCCGCCCCACATCGACGTGTAACCGGCGTGCGTCTCGCCGGGATAGGCTGCAGCCGGACGCAACACGAGGTCGCCTTTTGCCAGGTTGCGCACACCGGGGCCGCACTCGACGACCCGACCGATGCTCTCATGTCCCAACAAGCCGGGATACTTCTGCTCCCAGGGCAGCTTGTCGAAGATGTGCTTGGTGTCCGTTCCGGTGCATGTGGCGCACGCGAGCGTCCGGCACAGGCACTGGTACGGCCCGACTTCCGGAACGGGAACATCCTCCACCCAAACTTTGCCTTTGCCGTCGGTGACCGCCGCCTTCATCGCAGGACTCCCTTCCAGGCGTTTCATTCGCCAATTGAGTTCGCCGCACACGAAAGAGCACATTCACACCCCAGGCACTCTACGAGGCCCTACAAGGCCGCCGCCCGACTTCCCGCCGCGCCCGGGAACGCCGACAGCCAACTTCCGCCATGGGCCCGGGACCCGTAGCGGAAGCAGGGGAAACAGCATTCGCACCGGGCGAGCGTCCGCTACTTCCCGAACGCCGCCGCATCTTCGCTCCCGCCGTACAAGAGACGGCGGCGGGTTGCCGTCTCCGTCTCGACCGGTCCCGCCTCATTCGCGGCGCAACCGGGACATGATCCGGGCGTGAATCCTGTCGAACTCGTCCTTCTCGTCTTTCGACAGGGCGACGCCCGCAGCCTCAGCGGCGCCCGATCCACGACCCGCGAGCTGCTCGCAGTGGACGAGAAGCTGTTTGAATCGAACGGGCTCAACGATGACAAGTTCCCCCGACGGCCCGGGGGCGAGCAACCCTTCCTCGACCGCGACATCGAGGACCCGGCGCACCCGTCCGGACGGCACAGCCAGGCAGAGCGCGATACGCCGGGCCGCTGTTTCGCGGTCGAGCCCGGGGAGGGGCCCCGCTCCGGCCCCGAGCGGCGAAGCGGTCTGCAGACGGGCTTCCAGGAAAAACTGGTTCAACACCTGGTACGTACAGTCGCCGGCCATCAACGGATGAATATTGACATTGGCGTTCTGAAGGCGACGGGCCAGGGTCGTGACGACTTCATCCATCCAGGGGGGGAGTCCCCGGAGCACCTGGTGCATGGTTTCACGCGTAATGATCTGCACCTCTGTGGGGGCCAGGGCGACCACGCTGGCCGAGCGCGTCTCGTCCGTCAACAGAGCCATTTCACCCACAATGTCTCCCGGGCCCAGCTCGTTCAGGGAGACTTTCCGTCCGCCGATCTTCTCGAACACCTCGACCCGACCGTTGACGATCAGGTAAGCCTCCGCACCGATCTCTCCGGACCTCATCAGGTACTCGCCCGGTTCAAAACGGCGGTGCTGGGAGAGAATGCGCCCCGCCATCCAGGCGTCGAGGTCGGCAACGAGTTCCTCGACGCTCTGGTATCGCTCGACCTTACGGCGGGCCGCGCATTTGCGGATAATGCGCCACAACTCCTCGGGCGCCTGGCAGGCCGGATTGCGTTCATTCGGGGGGATCAGACGCCCGCCCATTGCCTTCAACAGGATTTCTTCGGCATCCACCCCGGTGAACGGCGGTTCGAGCGTGACGATGTGGTAGAGCGTCGTTCCCAGGAGGTAAATGTCCGTGAGACGGTCCACGTCCCGCCCGCGCCCGGCCGCCTGTTCCGGGGCCATGTACGAGGGGGTGCCTTTCACCACGCCGTCGGTCGTGGCGCTCAGCGCAGGCACGCTGCGCACGCGCTTGGCATCCAAAGCCGGTCCCGATCCTTCCGGAAGGTCCTCGAACTTGGCCAGTCCCCAATCCATGAGCAGGACTTCACCATACGGCCCCACCATGATGTTATGCGGCTTGATGTCCCGGTGGATGACGCCTCGGGAATGGGCAAACGCAACGGCGTCGCAAACCTTTCGAAAAATGACCAGCAGGTCATGGCGGTCGTATCGGCGAGTGTAGTCCAGATCTCCTTGGGCAAGCTTGTACAAGATCGTGCTCAATGGCTCGCCGGCGACCAATTTCATAATGAAGAAAAGACCGTCCTTGTCGCTCCTGCCGATATCGTGTACAGGAACAATATTGGGATGCTCGAGCAGCGCGGTGATCTTGGCTTCGGTCACAAATCGACAGGAGTTTTCCGGGTCGGTGAGGATCTCCGGCAAGGCCAGTTTCATGGCCGAAATCCGTCCGACCACGCGGTCCAACGCCCGGTAAATGGCCCCCATTCCACCGCGGGTGATCTCGTCCTGACGAACATACCGCTCTCCCGGGGGCGGCAGATCCAGATCCAGGTCCCTGTCCGCAGTTTCGTCGACTTGCCTTCGTCCCCCCTTTCGACCGCCCGGCATCCCCGGCAGCCCCGCCATGGCGGCAAGCAATCGCCGAATGCCTTCTTTCTGGGCTGTCGAGATTTCCCGGTCGTCCGGACGTTTTTTCAAAGTTTTCACCGGAAGGCTCCATTGTCGGCGACGGGGAACTACGGTGTCGATCCACGGGGTCCGGTGCAGTCGCCGGACGCCGCGCGCATTCAGATTTCGTTGGTCGCCCGAAAAATGCCGTGGTGCTGGAGTTCGATACGAACGCCTTGCTCCTCCTCGACGGCGACCGCAAGACCGCGCTTCAACCGTGCCACGTTGATCTCGGGAGGAATATCAAGGAGGAGAATCATGGTGTATTGTCCGCCGTCCGCCCGGGTGGCCAAGTCCTCGATATTGATGCTCTTTTGCCGGAGATACTCGGCGATCTCCGCCACAAAACCGACCCTGTCCGGGCCAACCGCCGTCAGAACATACTTGCGTGCGTCGGCTTCCGCAGTGTCGGCGCCCGCTGTCGTCGGCGACTTGGACATTCGGCGCACCCCCACCTCGAACGGATCGGCGGCATCGACCGCCAAGAGAGCACGCCGAACGACCTCGGGCTCGAGGCGTCCGGGAAACGTCACGGTGAGTATCATGGTGAAATAGCCGGCGACCACCGTCTGACTGATTTCACCCAAATCCCCGCCCAGGTTGCGAATCACGCCCGCAACGTCCGCGATAATGCCGACGCGGTCCGCGGCCATCACGGATATCACGAAGCGCGAGACCATGGCTGGGGTGCTCCTTGCGATGGCTTTCCTGCCGGTGATGACGCGGTGCGTCCCCCCTCCTCCCCGCAACGGCTTCCCCAACGTGCATTGACTGGGCGAGAAGAAATGGCGGAGAGGCAGGGATTGACGCGCACTCACGTGCGCTGCTGCAATACGCACAGCGAATTGCAGCCCGTGCCGCTCCCGCGCGGCGGGAGCGGCGCTCGAACCCTGGCAGGGCTCTCATCCCTGCTCCGTTGCGAGAGCCGGGCTTTCTCCGCGCCGAACCGCACCGCCGAGCGAAACAAAATGGCGGAGAGGCAGGGATTCGAACCCTGGGTCCCAACGAGGGGACACAGCATTTCCAGTGCTGCACATTCGGCCAACTCTGTCACCTCTCCGACGGGTTGGACTTTGAGAATGGATAAAGTAATTCGTGGCGGGGCGGCTTCAAGCCTGAATCGGGATCGTATCCGAAGAACCCGATATGCAGGAAAACTCATGCGTGCTTGGAGACCTTCTCTCGGGAATCGTCCCGGCCCGGCTTTCGAAATGATCGGCCGGATTCGAGTTTTTAGGGGTGTCCCGGCCCGGTCCCAAGCCGCGAGTCGAAGCCGGGAAAATGTGCAGCCGCATTCACAAGTCGCGGGTCCCCGCCCCCCAACTTTCGCCAAACGGATGTTCCGGCGGGGGACGCGGAAACAACTCGAGAATTGTTTGTTCAAGCTGATCGGCGCCCATTTCCAGGGCTGAAGCCAATTCAAGGATGATCTCGATACTCTGAACGGCGTCGCCTTCCCGCTCCGACGCCCACGCCCGCAAAATGTCGAGGAAAGCGTTGGCGGCCGTTTTTACGGGGCTTACCGCGTTCAACAGGGTGTGACGGCACTGAGCCGAAAACTCCGTCGAGACCGGGGCATCGCCGGAAACGGGGTCGTGCGCCGGGGGCCTCGGTTCGGGGTGACCCACGACAAAGACAAGGGGGCATTCGAAATCCGCCCCGGGCTCGCAACCGCCCCGTGTCAGGGCGTCCCGGGCGAGGAAAACCAACGAACAGAATACAGGTACCTCGCGGCCGTCCGCTCGCCGAAACAGGAGAAGCGTCTCGCTGCACTCACCCGCAGAAGGCGCTGCCGCAGGCCAACCGTCCACGAGGACGTCGGCCGCATTCCGAGTGCGCAAGGAATCGAGCGGAACCCCCGTGAGATCCGCCGTGGACCGGTTCACGAAAACAAGCTTGCCGTTGCGGTCGGCGCAGAATACTACCAACGCCGTCGCTCGGCACGCCAAAGCACAGATCCGGTCGCCGAATTCCATCGGAGACAATCTCCCCGGTTCCTGTCGTTCCGCATGATTCACCCGGATGCTCGGGCACGTTCGCCTGCAAAGTTCATGGATCTGACGAGCGCCCACCACACGGGGCCGCGTTTAGAGACACGCTCAAACCAACGGTGCTCGTATTGCGCACCGTCCAACCGTATACTAGAGCCCGTCCCCAAAGGGGGCGTGGCCGGGCTCATACTAATACTAATGTCGCGTCCGGCTGACGGGTCGCGCCGACGTCAACATGTGCGGCACGCCGGGGGTCCAACGCGGGAAATCGGCCGCGAGTGCTTTTGCTCCGGTCCGGGCCCCCGCCTGCCCTATCCACCGGACCCAACATCGAAACGGCTCATGCCGTGGGCAACGCGCGGAGCACGCATCGACGCAGTTCACCGCCCGCAGGAAACCACTTGCGACCGAAGGCGGAGCGGGGACGTCCCGCCCCGGCCGGTTTTGATTTCGAGTTGCCTTGTTGGTATTAGTGTACACGTACAGCGCCCGTGTGCAATCGAACCACTTGGGTTTTCGCCGCCCCCCCCGTTCGGAAGCCGATCCGCCGCATCGGGCCGACCTTGAAGCCGCCGGAAGGGCCTGTCGTTTTATTCGAGAATTCCGCGAAAAACGCCCCAACGGGGCAATGCCACCGTAGCCTGGGGCGGCGCCCCAGGCCGTGATGGGTTTCCGGAACATGCACCCTGAAGGGGTGCTTCAACGTATTCCTTACGTGTAGGTTGAAGTACGCCTTCAGCGTACATCGGTACGGCG
>JAADHN010000112.1:56485-62881 GCA_013151865.1 Kiritimatiellota bacterium | reverse complement strand
TGGACGCGGGCCATCGAGCGCCTCCCGCACGTCTCCGGCGGGGGCGGGGACCGGCGGCGGTCGCCCGCGGAGCCGAGCCCGGCCGGAGATTTCGCTCCGAGCCGCTTTTGCGGCGGCCGCCTTGCCGATTCGGGCGCCGACCCGCATCAGTTCGAGAGGCCGTGCCAGTTTCGCCGCAGCGGCACGGGGTACGGCGGCACACGGCCCGAGGATGAAGAACCGCTCGAGGTCCGCGGGCCGAAACCAATCCAGGTTCGCGTGCGTCGCTCCCGACCAACGTCCCGTGAGGGATGCCCGAGCGCGCACTGGGTCGGGCGGGTTCTGGAAAAGGGTCTCCGAGCCATCGAGGGCCCCGGGGTGAAACGTCAGGTCCCTGGCCCGTTGTTCGGCGGCGGCAAAGTCGGCATAGGATCCGCCCGGCATGGACAGGTGCAGCGTGTACTCGATCAGGCGGGGGAATCGGCGCGACATGGCGCCGTTGATGAGTTGGACCATTTTCCGGAACCCGCCCGAGCCGTATGCCGCGGGCGTCTCGCCGCCGAGCGGACGCCGCAACGTAATCATCCGATGGGAAACGCCCGGGCCCGAACATGGTTCGCCGCCGACCACGACCCGGCGGAAAAGTCGGTCGCCGGCAGGGTACGGGGCGAACGTCGCCCCGGCAGTCCTGGCCAGCCAGGCGCGCTCGGTGGCGTCGATGACCACTCTGGCCCGGACCGCCTGACGTCCGGCCCGGTTCACGATCGTGACACCTGCCGGTCGACCTTCTGCGTCAGCGAGCAGCTCGGGGGCGTAACACCCGTACAGAAACTCGACGCGCGCCTCGACCAGGGCCTTCTCGAGGATGCGCTTGATCTGGAGCGGGGGAACGACAAGCGGGCGGGGGTCGGTTTTGACGTCTATCGAGCGGGGCAGGACCTGGAGTTCGCCGAGGAGCATTCGACGCGCTTGAGGACCTTTGGCGACGTGAAGCTTGAGATACCGCACCGTGGCGGAAACCGGGACCGACAGGCTCAGAGCCGATTCCACCCAACTGCCCTTGCCCAGTTGGGTGTTCCGACTTCGACCCTTTTCAGTCCAGTGTCTGCCGTCAGGACTAACGGAGACAATGACTCGATCCACTTCGTAATCGCGGTTGCTTTGGAAAAAACGGAGACGGACTTCGCGCAGGGCCTGTTCCTTGCCCAGGTCCGCCGTGATCGCCACGTCGCCGTCGTATTGGACGCTTTCGGTGAAGGCCGTGTCCCAACGACCGTCGGTAAGCACGGAGGGCGGATCGGTGTCCACGTGCTTGCCGGTCGAAGGCAAGTCGGTCCGGTATGTGAAACGCAACCCGCGCGCCGTTTCGGGGTCGGCGAACAATTTCTTTTCAAGGTCGTTCCGGGGTTGCTCGTCCGATTCGAGCCAAAGCCGAAAGGGAGCGCAAAGGTCTTCCCCGAGATAGAGGCGCGGCGCGGCCAAGAACACGCGCGCGCCTGCCCGGGCCGCTGCCTCCGCCGCTGCCACCGCCCCGCTCCCGCCGCCCACGACGACCACGTCCACGTCGTACGCGAGGGGCAGCGCACGGGCGGACTCTCGCACTGTGTCCGCTGCAACCCGGGCTGCAGGCGGAGCACTGGCCAGGAGGCAGCCAAGCATCAGGGCGCGAGCCGGGGGTCCGACAGCTCGTTTCATGCGGGGCTCGCTTTGAGTTGAAGTCGTGACGGCTTCTTGCCTCGAATCGTCCACGGGGTATCTGCTGCGATGGCGCATCTCACACGTCTTCAGGGTATTGCCGCCGACGCCCCCATCCACGTAAGCGTGTTTTCAGGACCGGGTCGTTCGATGTTGCGCCGGCAGAGACGTGGTCGATTCCGGGACCGGGATTGGCCGATGACGGGGAGCACGACATCGCGCTCGGTCAGATCCCGGCCATTTGACAGGGCCTCCCAACACCGGCAGAATGTCGTTGGGAGAGGAGCGCCGTCGACGGCGGTAATACCGCGGCCGCGTGCGATCACTTCAGATCGACGGTGGTCTCGGAGGTTGTGAAGAACCAGTATCCCTTACCGCGTTGGAGGAGCACGGGCGACTCGTACCCCGCGCCGTTCCACCCCCAAACGGCCTTGATCCCCGCTGATTTGGGAACGGGGAGGTCCGCCAGGGGACCGGCCAGGTCCCAGCCTCGGACCAGTGTCCTGGCGCCGTCGGTGGTGGGAAAGCCGATGTGTTGCAGTTCGGCGGGGACGGTCGCGTAGACCCAATAACCGGTCATGGGAGTCACGGTTTGAGCTGCACGGTAAGCACGAACCCCGGCGTCATAGTACCAAACCGATCCCTGCGCGATTCCCTGGAAGACCTGGGAGGCGTCGTCGAACTCGCCCTGAAGCCAGAAGGAAACCAGGTTCCATCCTTTCTCGAGTGCGATCGTCTCGTACTGCAGGTTGCCTGCGGTAAAAGCGATCCGATAGGTTGCATCCGTGCCGGCCCCGGACAGATCCAACCCGTCGTACAGGAGCATGTTGACTTCAGTCCCCGGCAACACGGTCCAAGTGGCCGCGTCGACCTCGGCGATTTCGAGAGTGCTGCCCGCCGGGACACTGCTTGCATCCCATGTAAGGTCCACGGCGTCTCTCTTTGCGACGCGAATATACCAAAAGACATGTGTCCCGCCCGCGGCGCGGATGTCCTTGCTGAGTTCGGGGTGGTCGTCGGGGCCGAGAAGGTAGACCCGGATGTCGTCGGGGTCGGCCGGTGGAGCGACGTCGTCCAGGCCGCTGTCCCAATCGTTGCTGGCCTGCTTGCTCAGGCCGATAGCCAATGCGTCGGTTGCCGCACCGAGGGCCTGAATGGAGACGGTCCATTCAGGCAGGCTCCCGACGGTCACCGTATTGGACTGACTCGGGTCGGTCCCGGCGGAATAACCGTCCTTGGCCACGACAGTGCAATACCAGGTATCGCCGTCCTGAACAGCGGCGCCCGGGATTTCCCGGGTAGTCCAATCCGGAACGTATTCTCCGTTGCGGTACCAGTAGTAGGCCAGTTCCACGTTTTGGGCGGGGTCCGGCGTCAGGCCGTTTTCGGACTGGCTGAGGGCGTCGGGGTCGACTGCTCCGTTGGCCACGGCCATAAGCCGGCTGTTCGGTTTCGGGTTTTCGGGCAGGACCTGAATGAAGAGCGGGGGTCGCGGCGGATGGTTGGCCGCCACGCTCCCGGCAGCGGTGAGTGTGAGGGTGCCGTGTACGTCATCCAACGCCCGCCCGGTGCTGAAGTTCTCTCCGGCGAGTTGAACGGTATAAACACCCGTCCCCAGAGCGGCGGTCAAGCTGGCGTCGCCCGCCTGGGATTGGGCGGCTGCATTCCCCGCGGCATCGTATACGGTGAGGATGAGATCGGCTTGGCCCGCAATCACGTTCGTTGTGAGGGTAATGGTGGTGGTTTCAGTCAAGACCAGGTAGAACCACCGGGACGGGAGGGAGGAATTGACGGTGTAGTCGGCGGGCGCCCCGGTGTCGGTCCCAAGGGCTGTTGCGGCGTTCACATTCAAGCGGAAGCCGTAGAACCAGGTATCCGCTTCCCGTGCAACGCTCTGAACACGCGCCTCGTAGACCCCGGGCCGCCAAATGCCCGACACTCGGATGGGGGCGCCCGACTGTTCAACGAAGGGATCGGCCTCTCCCGCGCGGTAGATTCTCAATTTGGGTTGTGACTGTCCGGTGAGCACTTCGACATCCACATGCACTTCGCTCAGCCGGTCGATCCGGAACCGGAGCCAGTCGCCGGGGTCGGCGGCATCCAGGCCGTGGGCCTGAAAACTGCCCGAGACGATTTCGGTGGCGGATTCCCTATCGTCGTCGTTTTCGAAGGCATCGTTTCCGGCTGCACCGACGATGATCTCGTCGGACCTCAAGGGTTCGCTGAGTGCGCCCGCGGCATTTCTGGTGCGGACTTCGCAGACCCACCGTTCATTGAGAGCGGTCGCAGAGGCGGGCACGACGGGACCGGTATAAGCGGCCTGGACCTGGCCGTCTCTGCTCCACGCGAAGATCTTGGCGATGGGGTTGCCGTTCTCATCGACGGCGGGGGCGTCCACCACGCAGCGGAGGGCGTTGTTGACGGTGGGCACGGGCGGAAATATCTGCGCTGAATTGGGCGGGGGCGGGGGCGGTTCCCGGACGGTCACCGCATTGCTGCGGACCGCGTCGCTGACGGCGTCGTTGGCGTCGCGTGCATAAACGGCGCAACTCCAGGTTTCTCCGTCCCCCGTAAAGTCGGCGGAGAGGGTAGAGGTCCACGTGTCCCCATCGACCGCGGTTGTACCGGTGAGGCCGGTCGGGACGCCGTTGCGGTACCAGAGGAAGACGTAGGAGATCGTGTCGTTGTCCGCGTCGGTACTGCCGGATGCGGTGCACACCAAGTCGTCCGTCACTCCCGGTTCGGTCGGGGCGACTCGGACCGCAGCGGGCGCCGTCGGGGCATGGCCGGTGACGGTAACAGGGGTGCTGACGACTTCGGAACTTGTCAAGTCTCCATCCGTGGCCTGAACGATGCAGCGCCAAGCCCAGCCGTCCCGGGCAAGCGGTCCGACGGTTGGGTCGGTGTCGCCGCTGTCGCTCCAGACGCCGGCGCCGCCGTCGTTCTGCCATCTGTAAATATAGGTGACCGTGTCCCCGTTGGGATCGGTGGCGCCGGACGCGGTGCAGGTGAGGGTCCCGCCGATGACCGGCACGGTCGGAGTGACCGTTACCACCGGCTCCGTGGGCGCCTCGTTCCCGATGGTCACCGGTGCACTGGCCACAACGGGGGCGCTTGCACCGTAGGCGTCGCTGACCGTCACGCGGCACTCCCACACTTCACCCGCGGCGGTGGTATTCTCGGGTACGGAAGCGGTTGCGATGCCTGCCGCGGCCCCATCCTTGTACCACTCGAAAGCGTAGATGACGGCGTGGCCGTCGGGATCGATGCTTCCGGATGCCACACACTCGATGGCAACCCCCGGGCGGGGCGCCTGCGGCTGGATGACCACGGTCGGCGCACTCGGGGGGTTGTTGTCGACGACCACCTCGTTGCTGGTGACGGCGGCGCTTTCAAAGCCCTGGTTGTTTCGGGCCCGGACCACGCATTTCCAAATGTCGCCGGTACGGGTGGCTGCGGGACCGACTTCGGCGCTTGTAAAGTCTGCTTCCAGCACGTCGTTTCGGTACCATTGAAAGAGGTAGGTAATCTTTCCCCCGAGCGGATCTTCGGCGCCGGAAGCAGTGCAGGTAAGCGTTTGTCCGACTGTCGGGCCGGCGGGCGTCACTTGGACAGTGGGTGTGGAGGGAGCTGCGGAGAGAATGGTCACCGACTCGGTTGTGACGGCGGGTGCGGCGAGGCCTTCGGGGTCGGTGACGGTCACGGCGCAGGACCAAGTCTCGCCAACGGCGGTGACCGCCGCCGGAAGGCGTGCGCCGTCATAGCCGGTTGCGTCCCCATTCCGATACCAGCGATAGGCGAATCGGACGGCTTCTCCTTCCGGGTCGCTGGCGCCGTTGGCGATGCAGACCAAGTCGTCCAGTTCGGTCGGGGTCGCCGGGGCGATCTCAGCCGTGTCCGGGCCAACCGGCGGCAGGTTCTGGACATTCACCACGTTGCTGACTGTTTCTGCGCTGACGTGCACGCCGTCGGAGGCCTGGACGTGGCAGCTCCACGTGTCTCCGACGACGAGCAGGCTCGCGGCCAGTCGGTAGTTCGTCTCGCCGTCCGCCGGAGCGCCGTTCTTGTACCACTGGTAGAGGTAAGTTACGGGATCGCCGTTCGGGTCTGCGGCGCCGGACGCCGTACAGATCAAGTCCTGACCGACCCCGGCGGGGATCGGCGTAACGACGACCTGGGTCGGGGCGTCGGGAGGGACGTCCCCGATGGAAACGACATTGCTCTGTCTCGCGACCCCGGGGGCCCCATGGCTGTCGACGGCATAGACTTCGCAGTACCAGTTCTGCCCGTCCGTCGTTTCGGAAGCCGGCAGGGAAGGGGTTGTTGTAGCAGACTGAATCGCATTGGCCGGATCATCCGTATAATAGAACCACTCGAAAACGTAGGTTACGGGATCGCCGTTCGGATCGACGGCGCCGGCGGCGGTGCACTGCAACGGGGTGTCCGTTTTGGGTGCGGCGGGGGAAACCGAGACGCTGGCGGGTGCGGCGGGGGGTTCATTGACCAGAGAGATCAACTGCGAACTGGCGGTGCTGCTCCGCGCGCCTTCCGCGTCTTGTGCGTACACATGGCATTGCCAGGTTTCGCCCTCGGCGGTGACCCCCGCCGGAAGGACGGGGCCGGTATAGGCTGTTTTCTGTTGATCGCGATACCAGGCAAAGAAGTAGGTTACAGTCTGCCCCTCGGGATCTTCGGACTCCTCGGTGACGACGCATTCCAGCG
>JAADHN010000112.1:0-56477 GCA_013151865.1 Kiritimatiellota bacterium | reverse complement strand
GGCGGGGTCGGGGCGAATCTCGACGGAAGGCGTGGTGGGGGGTTCGTTGCCTCCGATGCGGACTTCGATCGTTGAAACGGGGGCACTGGCGAGCAGTCCGTCGAAAGCGCGCACCTCGCAACGCCAATGTTCGCCATAGGTGGTGAGATCGGCCGGGACGGTGGACGTGTTGAGTCCTTGCTGAATCAGGCCTTCTTTGTACCAAACAAAGACGTATTGGACCACGTCGCCGTCGGCGTCGACCGAGCCGCTGGCGACGCAGGTGAGGTTGTCCTCGTCTTCGGGCGTGGCGGGAAGGAGGAGGACTTCGGTGGGTGGCGTAGGCCGGGTACCGATGATGACCGTCCCGGTCTGCACCGTGCGGCTGCGCGCGCCCAGAGTGTCTTGCGCATAGACGCGGCAGTACCAAGTTTCGCCTGCGGAAGTGGCGGTCGCCGGGACCGTCTCGGTCTCGATGCCGCTGAATTCGCCGTTCACGAACCATTGGTAGTGCACGGTGACATTGGTTCCGTCTTCGGGATCGAGGGCCCCGGAAACATTGCAGCGGACCTCTTCATCCGCCCCCGCGATGGACGGAAAGGCGGAAACTACGGGATCGGCAGGTGCGAAGTTGCGAATCACAACTTCTTGTGTCATGAGGGATGGGCCCTGAGCGCCGGTATCGGTGCTTTCGGCGTAGACTTCGCAGGACCATGCCTCGCCTACGGCCAACATTGCCTTGTCCACGGTGGGGCCGGTGAGGTCCGTCAATTCCCAGGTCGGTCCGGTGCGCTTCCACCACCGGTAATGAATCTGGAATGCTCCCGGGGCCGTCACGCCGGTGGGGGTGCTGCAGGTCAGATCGCTCACGTACGAGGGAATGCCGGGGGTAATACTGGCATGAATCGGTTTGGAAGGAGCGTCCAGGTCGGGTTGACCGACGGTGAGCTGTGCGCTTTCGACCCAGGCCGATTGTGCACCCCAATGGTCCCGTGCCGCCACTTTGCACAGCCACTGTTCCCCGGCCGAAGTTGCGTCCGCCGGGAGCAGCGCCCGAGTTTGTTCGGGAACGGCCAGGAACGCATCCGTGCCGGCGTCGTATCGGAACCAGGCGAACGCATAACTGAACCGGTCGTCTTCGGGGTCGACGCTGCCGCCGGCCAGGCAGCGGACGTCTTCGGTGGCGGCCGGCGCCGGATTGGAGAGCTGCACCAGGGACGGGGGGGACGGGGGCTGATTGATGGGCGGCAATTCCCCCACGATGACGACCATATTGCTTGAGGCCGGGGTTGTTTCATGGCTGTCTCGCAAGTCCGTAAGGGGACTGCCCAAATACGGGTTGGTCTGCTTCAGCCGAAACATCAGATCCTGGGTGAGTTCCGCCTCCACCGCGTAATAGAAGGCGTCGCGCACGCGGACATCGCAGAACCAGATGTCGCCATCGGCAAAGCCGCCGGCCTCGGCGGCGGTGAGGACGAAATGGTTTTCTTCGGTCGGCCCCGCCAGTTGGGTCCCATTCTTGTACCAGCGGACGAGGTAGACCAACCGGTCTCCGTCGGTGTCCCCGGCCCCTTGGGGAGTCACTTCCAGGGCCTGGAGCGTCCCTGCGTCGAAGACCTGAGACAGCGTGACCTGAACGGGGGGCGTGGGCGGTTGATTCTCGAGATAAGGATGACCGTAATTCAGCCGGTCGAGCACACCGACCTGGAGTACGCGTCCGGTTTGGGTGTCTTCGAGCACTGCGGCGACAGTGGTGTTGGCCATATCCAGGACTTCGTCGGGATGAACCGGGCCGATGCCGACCAGTTCCGTCTCCCCGGTCCCGAGGGTCAAGTCGCGGCTGAGCAAGAGGCGCCGCAGGACCCAGGAATAGACGGTCCCGCCTTCGTCGAGTCCTCCCTCGACAAGGAAAACACGCAACCTCAAGTTTGTCCAAAGGTCGATACTCTCGTCAAGAGATGTGACGTAGACGTCGGCTTTGAGGTATGGCAAGCCGTCCGGCGACTTGGCTGCATCGGCGACGACCGCATCGCCCACGATTCGGAAGGCGGACTTGGTTGCCAGGCGTCTTTCGATCTGCCCCCCGAGGACGGGCGTCGGGTCGTCGGTGTCGGCCGCGACGGTGTCGTAGGCCTGGGTTGGGTCTGCGTCGAAAACGGTCACGGTCCGAAGGCCCTGGCTGATGTCGTCCGCGGCGATGCGGAGGTCGGCAGCGCGTTGGGCGACGAATTGTCGCGTGGCTTCGTCCTTGGGATAGAGGGGGTCGGTGGGATCGGGGTGGTAGGCCAGGATCAGCAATCGACTGTCGCCGTAGTCGCTGCTGAGGTCTCCGAGTTTTTCGGACACGGTATTGCCCCGGGCGTTGGCCGTGCGGCGGAAAAGTTCGGCAACGACGGTGCGGCGAGTGCGGTTCGGGAGGATGTTGACGACGGCTTGCTGAAGCTGCACCGCACCGAGGGCGCCGTCGACGGCGCCTCCCGGTAGGCCGCCGATGTTATCGAGGGCGTACCAGAAATCGGCCACACCGTCCCAACCCATGTTGCAATGCAGCAGGTAAAGGTTGGCGGCCCCGGCCAATTGGTCGTACCCATCCGCCACCAAAGGATGGATGGTGGCTTCGTCTCTGTAGGGAACCAACATGACGGGGCGGTGAGCGTCGAGTTCGGCCCGGACCAGACCGAACCAGGTTTCGTCGCTCGAGTATTCGGCTCGCTTGAGCAGTCGGATGGCGTTGGCGTTGTACTGAAAATGATACGCGAAACGTGCCAGATTCTCGTCCGAGAAATTCATGACCGGGGAACTGCGTTGGAAATCGGTTTCGAAGCAGATTCCCACGTCTGCCAACAGGCGTGCGACTTCGTTGATTTCAGCATCGGTGGCAAAGCCGTCGTGCAGTCCCCAGAGGGGCATCTGGCGCCAACTGTAGGGGTGTTCGAAGTTTGCGCCCAGGGTGACGACCTGTTCCGGGTCCTGGCCGTCTTCGTGATAAGCCCACTGGAACTGGTGGCTGCCCCGCCCGACGTCGGGCCATTCCCAATAGCGCATGATTTCCCCGAAAGCGACTGCGGCCCCGCCCAGCAGGGGATAGCCGTACCAGTTCGTGTAGTCGCGGCTGAGGTCGGCGTCGTTGTAATAGATGTCCGTCTGACTTCCCGGGCTGGCGTCGGGTGTACTCCAGCCGTCGCCACCGTCGTAGACGCGGGTATCGAACGCCTGATCGTACTGCCCGGGGTTCCCGCCGTCCTCGTCTTTCCAGATGTCGTATCCCTGTCCGAAAACGGCCGTGAAATGGACGGGATCGAGGGCCAGTTCGTCCGCGTCGGTCGAATAGCGGCGATAGGTGCCGATTCCGTCGGCGTCGTAATAATAGATGCCCCGATTGCTTCCCGGCGTGTCCTCCTCGGAAACCCAGCTGAGGTCGGCGTCGTACGCCACGGCGTCTTCGGCGTCCCCGAGCTTGAGTTTGCCGTTACGGTCGCGGTCGATCCAGATTTCTTCGGGGACCGTCCGGACGCGCGGCAGCTTGGAGTTGAGGGGCGTGTAGGGGTGCCAGGCAAGGTCGCCGGAATAGCGGTATCGGTCGCCGACGGGCTGCCGTTGCGGGTCCCAGCGATCCAGGTTGTCCAGCAACGGATCATGGCGCGCGAAACGAACGCCCTGAACTCCGGCATAGGCATCTCGGGTGGGCTTCAGGAAGGTTTCCCAGTTTTTCAGGTTGACCGAAGCGTCGACCCCGGCCCTGGCGGGCCCGGTCCCGAGGTGCTCGAGGGCTTTTCGAGCAGTGGCCAAATCCGCCAGTAAGGCACGCGCGTACCGGTCTGCCGTCGTCGGGAAAGATTGCGAGGTGCTGTAGGCCTTGATCGGCGGCAATTCCCTGATCGCCGGCACCACGATGTGGCCGCCGGGGCTGACGTCGATGGCATATCCAAGCACCTCGCCGGTCGGTGCATTCAGTTCACGGGTCCGGCTGATCTTGGGGCGCCCGGAACCTGCCCAGTCCCCGGCACGTTGGACGTGGAAGGCCAGCCAGCGGCGGGCGACCTGACGGGCTTCGTCCCGGGTTACGGGGTGAACGGCCCCGAATGCAACAGGCAGCAGCCAAACGCCGACGGCCAAAACGACGGCGAGCCGGCAAGCAGCTTTTCGACGGAAAAGCGAGAGGGCTCGGGTGGTCTTCCTCATGGCGGATTGCTCCTGGTTTCAGGTCCTTTCGCCATCGTCGGCGAACGCCGGTGTCCGACGATGTCAGCATTTCGAAGCGGCGGCATTCGGATGTCCGGATTCATCGACTGCCTCGGAACAATCCGAGCACGGGCGGATTCAAGGGGTCTGTTTGGATCCTCCGGACAATTCCGAGACGCCTTGTACGAATCCTCCGAACCTGCTCCCCCGATGCGGCACATCGTTGCGTATCCAAGGCCCCGGATCGACGCCGCGACGGACCGAATGCCCCGCGCCGGGGAACGGCGGGGGGCGGCCGGGGCGCTCATTCGGCGTCGGAACCTGTCGCTTTTGTCGGTGGTTCCGGAGACTCCGGCGTCACGGGCACGACCACTGCCGGTGGGGGTAAGGCTTCGGCTGTGTCGGGCGCAGGCGTGAACCGAGTTCGCTGCAAGATGCTTTTCAGTTGTTTCCTCAGCTTTGCCGGCGACCATTTGTCCCGTTTGGCCTGCTCGACGACTTCGCGCAGTTTCTGGCGCGCCCGTTCCTGGGAATACTCGGCGCCTTCGCTGTCCTCGCGCTCGATTCGCTCGATTTCCGACTGAACGAGGTAGGCTGTTGTCGGCACCGCACCAGTGGTATTCATTTCTTCGCTCGGCACGATTTTGACCGTCAGGAAAATAATGGTTTCGGCTTCTTCCTTTTCCTTACCCTGATACCGGAAAAGCCTGCCGAGGCCGGGGACATCGCCCAGCAGCGGGATCTTGTTTTCCGTGGTTTTCGTGCGATGACTCACCAACCCGCCGATGGCGATCGTCTGGCCGCTGTGAATGGAAAACTCGGTATTGACACGCGTGGTGAACAGGACCGGGTAGCGAACGGCGGAGTCGCCGGTCCCGACCGCCTCGTAGGACGTCACCGAGATCAATTCGGGCACGACACGGATGTAGATCTCCTCCGGCGATTTGACGGACGGCGCCACGGTGAGCTTGGTTCCGAGGTCCAGGTAGCCCTTGGGGGTCGTATATTTTCTCATCTTCCCGCCGCGTCCCTTCTTTCCGCCCTGCTGGGGAACGAGTTCGAGTTCTTCGACCGTTTCGCCGCCGAAAGCCTCGTCCAACTCGTAAGTGCGGACCGAACCGCTGGAAGTGGTGTCGATCGAACTTTTGAAAATGGGAGTTTGCGGGCCGATATGAATCGTGGCCTGGTGTTCGCTGGTGACGACGATTTTCGGGTTGGACAATTGCTTTGCCGACGTATTGCTCAACAGGGCATGGAGGACCGCACTGAACTGGGAAACGTTGAGTATGGCGCTCTTGGCGGTCTGGTTGGTGTGGGCACGTGTGGCTTCGGTCACGCCCGGCTTGCCGGTCAGGGAAGAGGAAACCGTTTCGAGGGTGCCCGTCACCGCGCCGGTTGCCAAGTCGGTGGAGACCGTGTTGGTCGTCGAATCCGACCCGGAACTGGTTCCGAGGCTGGTCGTTTTTGTGCGACTGACGGTATCGGTTTTTGTGATGGACAGCGGCGTGGTACTGATTGCCACCCCCTCGGCGCCCAGCGCGTTCCAGTCGATGCCGGTATGCTTGCTGTCGGACTTGTTGATCTCGAAGAAGCGGGCTTCGATAAGTACTTGCGGAGTGGGCACGTCCATGGCCGTAACGGCCTTCTTGACGGCCTCGATGCCAGTCTTGGTGTCTTGGACAATCAAGATTCTGTTCATGCCGGCGGCCACACTGCCCCGTTTGGAAACCAGTCCTTTGCAGAGTTCCACCAAGGCTTGGTCCACGGGAATATACTGGACCTCGATCGTCTCGAGAACGAGCGGCTCCTGCTGATTTCGTTTGGGCGGTTTGGGTTGAATCACCCACACACCGTTTTTCTCCTCGCAGGAGAGGTTGCCTTGGTTGGCCACCAGATTCAGGGCATCGGCGATGGCAATGTACTCGAGGTTCAGCGAGATCATGACGTTCACCGGCTGGGCTGGTTGCGCCGACTTCTCGCCCTCGCCTTTTTGGTCTTGTTGCGCCCCCGGCGCGTTGGCTCCCTGGAGGGTCGGGGAGAAGGAGTAATTCAGATTGGCTGCACGTGCGATGGCTTTGACTACTTCCGCCGCAGGTTGATCGTCCACACTCAGACGGCGGAGGTAATTGCCCACTATGTCGAGAAGTTGTTTTCTGGCTTCCTCCGGGGTTCGAGCTTGGCCGGGCGGCGGGGGCGGCAGCATTTTGGCAATCTGAGCGTCGCTCAGCGCCCCGACATCTTCGGCTGTGAGGATCTGGACCTCAATGGTGGCCTTCTTGTGGGCCTTGGGTTTGTGCACTCGGAAGAGGTTGGGTCCCTCTTGCGTCACCACGAAGCCCTGGGATTCGGCGATGAGTTTGAGTGCCGTGTCCCAGGTGACGTCGCGGAGCGCGAAACTGACATTTCCCTGAACTTCCGGGGCAAGGATAATGTTGGTTTTCGGACGCATTGCAGCCAGCGAACGGAGCACGTCTTGGATCTTGGCTTCGCTGACCGTCATGGTAATCAACCCGGAAACGTCTTTGGACCCGAGCCCCGGGGCGCTCTCGTCCTTGGCGGGCGCCTCAGGCTTGGCCGTGGCTGCGGCCGGAGCGGCCACGTCCGCCGCCGGAGCAGCCGCGTCGGCTGGGGTCGGGGCGGCCACTGTCGGGGCCAACGTTTGGGCGACGCCCGGGAACACGGCCCAGAGCAAGACCATTCCGGCCCAGCACCGCCAGCAAATTCGAATCCAATGTTTCATCTCCCGTCTCCCTTCTGTTTCTTGTCTTGCGCCCCCGGAGTCTTGGTAAACTGCTCATTACCCCAACGAAAGACCACCTCCGGGGGAGTGGCAACGATCTTCACGACGATCACTTCAACGGCAGAGCTTCCGAGTTTCACTTTCAGGCGCGTACCTTTTTCGCACAGTTGCCCGTTTACGAGGGCCCTGCTTTCCTCTCCGCCCGCGGTCACAATCCCCTGCAGTTTGACGAGGGGGCGAATTCGTGCCAAGGTGGCGGCCGCTTGACGGCGGGCTTGGTCTTGGTCCGCGTTCCGCTTAACGGAGCCGGGCGGGAAAAAAGGGTCCCTGGCATTGTCGGGAACATCGTAAACCGGTTCGGGGAGAGGGGATACGGACTCGGCGCTCTCTTTTTTCGCTTTGGCCGTCTTTTCTGGCGCGCCGCCCCACAGAGGGTTCGTCCCAAAAATGAGAAAAGCCGCCACGGCTATCCCGGAGAAAAAAGTCATTCTCATTTTGATTCGGCCTTTGCTCGCACGTGAGGGGACTCGGCATCCGGACGCTCTTCCGGCGGGAACCCCTCCAACGTCAAACGGGGGAAGGCGCAACTCATGTTGACCGCCAACAGGTGTTCTTCCTTGGACGGGGCGCGCGACAGACTGAGGGACTCGACCCGGAAGAACGGGTTGTTTTTCTCGAGCTGAGCAAGAAAGCGGCCAAAATCGTGATACCCCGCGGTGAGCGTCACCTGAAACAGGCATTCCTCGAACAGGGGGGGCGGGGTGTTCTTGCGGTGCTGCAATCGTTGCACGCCCCGGTCTCCGATCGAGATGATGGTCACTCCCTTGCGGTTGCTCACGGCCGTTTGCATAAACAGGTCGCTTGCCCAGGCCGTGGCGTTGACGGGGGGCGGCAATTGGGCTTTCATCAATTGCCCCAGCCGGGTGCGAACGGCTTCGTAGCGCGTTGCGATCTCATCGGCAACGTCCGTCAGGCGTTTGGCCTCTTCGTAGGTTTTCCGCACTTCGGCCAGCTCTTTTTTCCTGGCCGCGATCTTGGTTCCGAGGGGCTTCCAGGCAAACTGCCAGAAGGCGACGAGAATGCCGACGGCAATCATCGCCCCCACCAGGAGCTTCTGGGCGTCTTCCTTGGAAATCACGATTTTTGGCAAGCTATTTTTTGGGGACATCGAACCACCTGATCGGTTTATAGGTGCAGAAGATGGTGAAACTTTTTTGTGCAGCCCCGGTCCTGAGGTCGTCGGTTGCGGATGCGACGGTATCGAGCCTGGCCGATTCGAGCAGCGGCCCGAGAATGGGATCTCGTTCGATGTTTCGGGAAAGCCAGGCAATATCTTCACTGGCCGTGGGACCGACGGCGATTCCGCGAAGTGTCAATTCGCCGACGATCACCGGAATGCGCTTGGGGCGTCCGCTCTTGTCTTTCTTGCTGTTCTCGGGGACGATTTCGGTCTGTTGCGAGCTGAAGCTGATCGAGCTGAAGATGAGGGAGTCCGGAATCAGTTGCTGGAGCGCGGCCAGTTGCCGACACCACAGGGGACGCACGCGCTTCTTGTGATCCAATCCCCTCAGCACGCGCTGCCAGTTCCGAATGCAGGCGCGCTGCCGGTCCACTTCTGCAGCTTTCGATTCGACCTTGTCGTATTTGGCCTGGAAGACGGCGACCTGGGCGCCGAGGGTGACGTATCGGCGATAGCGCCAACTGAGCAGCCCCAGCAGGGCGACCAGTACCAGGCAGCACAGAACCGCCGCCAAGAACCGAGGATCGAGGGAACTCTCCCGGCGCCAGTCTGGTGTTTGCCAAAAGTTCAAATCATACAGCATCGGTCAATCCTGCTTTCATGATTCTGCAGGCCTCGCCGGCGGCGGCGGTGAACGCGTCGAGCGGGTCGGCGGACTTCGGCGGAGGCGGTGTGACGCTTTCTTCTTCGAGCGGCAACCACTGCATCACGGAGCATTGAACGCGTTCGTCGAGCATTCGCTCCAAGACCTTTGACCTGGCCCCCTCGCCGAAGAGAAACAGTTTCTTCACCGGGCTTCCGTAGCGGCGTTCGAGGAAATCGAGGCTGATGGCCACTTGGTGGAGCCAAGGGTCAACGGTTCGGACGACATTGGCGGAAAAGTCGAACGAGCCGCTCAGGAAGAGTTTGGCGGCGGTCTCACGGTCGAGATTGGTCCCCGTCTGCAGTGCCTGGATGATTTGCTCGGATCCGAACCGGAAGTGACGTGCCAGGACGAGGTCGGTCCCGCGATAGATGAGCAGGATGGATCCGGCGGCATTTATGTCCAGGAAAGCGGTGACTCCGGTCGCTTCGAGCAAGCTCGGGAACGCCCGGGTGAGATTTGCGGCTGCGATGCCGGGTGTAACGAGGCTTACCGGAGTCAAGCCGGCGCCTTCCACCATGCCGCGGATCCCCATGACAAGGGGCCGGGGCATGGAAGCGGCCAAGACGGCGTACTCGGGTGCTTTCTCCTGTTCGCCGGACCGATGGACGAGCTGGTGTACGACGCTTGTGGCATGGGCGTCGACACCCAGGGCCTGCGCCACCTGTTGGGTAATGGCTTCCGGAGTGCCCGGCACCCCGGGGAAACTCAGCAGTCGGATTCCAATGCCCGGGCCGCCGTAAATCACACTGACGTAATCGCTGTGCAGACCGTGCGCCGCCAGCACTCCCCGCAAGTCGTCGCCCTTGAAGGCCAAGTCTCGGTCGGCCGCCGGGAGGAACACGGCTTTGTCCCAACGGATTTGTTTCTGGTTCCGGGTGAAAACCACGGTTGATGTGGCATTCGGGCCGAAATCCAACACAAGCAGACGTCGCGGTCCCCAACGGTCCGCGCTTCTCTGTATTCGAAATCTGATATTGGGCAAGGAAGGCACGACGGTGATTCTCGCTGTTTTTGCTCTGTTCCGAGGCGGTTGTGGTGTTCGGCCGCCGGCGGCCGTTGTCAAGCGGAACGCACGAGCCTTTATTCTTCCAGTTTTCTGTAAAGCGTCGCCCGGCTGATCCCAAGCAACTGAGCGGCCTTGATGCGATTGCCGCCGGTGCGCAGCAAAACCGCGCGCATGTATTCCCGTTCTTTTTCCCGAAGGAACTCGCGGAGCGATTTCCCCCGTCCGGAAGCGCGGTCCATCGCAGTGAAAAGGGTTTTTCCGTGATCTGTCGCGGTGTCTCCGGCCCCACCGCTGCCCGCAATGTTCGGAGGCAGGTTTTCGCGGCGGATCACCCCGTCCTCACTCAAGGCGGCGGCACAGGCGATGGCGTTCTCCAATTCCCGCACGTTTCCCGGCCAGGCGTACTCGGTCAACAAAGCCACGACTTCGGGCTCGATGGAAAGCGCGCGATTCTGGGCTTCGGATTGCTGGCGACAGAAGTAGCGGACCAGCAGCGGGACGTCCTCGGGCCGGTGTCGCAATGGGGGGAGGTCGATGGGAATCACGCTGATGCGATAGAAGAGGTCTTCACGGAATTCTCCAGAATCCTTCTTCGCGGCGAGCGATTCGTTGGTTGCCGCCACGACACGGACATCGACGGGAAGATACGTATTCTCCCCGACCCGGCGAACACGCCGTTCCTGCAAGGCCCGCAGGAACTTGCCTTGGATGGCCAAATCCATGGCGCTGATCTCGTCGAGAAACAGTGTCCCCCCGTTGGCGGCGAGGAACAGGCCGTTCCGGCTTTGCGTCGCACCGGTGAATGCTCCGGCCGCGTGGCCGAACATTTCCGATTCCAACAGCGGCGCGGGGATGGCGGCGCAATTCAGCGCCACCCAAGGGCCGTCGACCCGGCGGCTCTGGGTATGAATCGCCTTGGCAATCAGTTCTTTGCCGGTACCGCTTTCGCCCTGAATCAATACGGTGGTATCGGTCTTGGCAATGCGCTCGATCATCCCGTAGATGCGTTTCATGGGTTCGCTTTCACCCACGAGCGAGCCGAAGTGAAGCTCAATTTCTCCGGCGTCGAGGACGGCTTGGTCGGTGGCGATGCGACGGTGACGCAAAGCGTTGCGGACGGTTTCCAACAGCTCTTCCATTCGGAACGGCTTCCGGATGAAGTCGAAGGCCCCTTCCTTCATTGCCTGGACAGCCACCTCGATAGTTCCGTATGCAGTAATCATGACGGTGGGCATATGCGGGGCCCTGGTTCGGGCTTCGTGGAGCAGTTCCAGCCCGTCCATTCCCCGGCCCAGACGCAGATCGCTGATCATCAGGTCGCAAGGCTGGCCGGCAAGTGCGTCCAGGGCTTCCTCGGCAGAAGCGACTGCCACGACTTCGTTCCCGTCCTGAACCAGCAAGGCCTCGAGGACTTTCAGTACGTTGGGTTCATCGTCTACTACGAGGATACGCGCCATCAGTACCTTCCTTGAAAAACTCCCCCGGGAACCCCGCAACGGTCAGCGGTCATGCGAACGTCATCCTTCTGCCTTCCGGACTTCGAGCGGCGGGGATGCAGCTTCCTGCCCGCGTTCCGGTCCCAGCGCCAGCTTGTCGGCCCAGAATTCGGCCTGCTCGGCCAGTTCCCGGAGCCGTTCGGGGTTGCTGCCGGCCAATTCCAGGAAGAATGCGACTTTGTCGTCGAGTTTTCTGGCTTCGTCTCCGATCACCCCGCACATGGATTGGATCAGGGCCAAGTCCTGCACGGTGACCTTCCCGCCTCGGGCCAGAAGTCGAGCGGTTTTTGCCAGGACATCTCCCGCGCCGCGCAGAGCGGCAACCGGGTTCCCGACCGAGTGTGCGAGTTCGGCCAGTATGCCGGCGGTCCGCCTCAGTCGGGCGGTTTCGTTTTCACCCAGGAGTTCGCTCACGTCGTGAAAGGCGAGTACCGCCAATTCTTCCACGCCGGTCGCCTCGGTAAATGTCGACGCCAAGGACGAGGGCAGGCGGGAATTGGAAATCTCGACCAAGGCGGGGAAGGACGTTCCGTCGCACCGGCGCATCTCCCAAATGTTGGGAGTCGGCGCCGGGGCCGACGCGGGATCGGGGATCGCCTCCCCGAAGAACGCATCGATGTTGCTGTCATGAAGGCTCTCAGCCGCCGCTCCCAGTAAATTGGCGGCCGCCTCGTTCGCCAGGACGACACGCCGTGTTTCGGGCAGGTAAGCCAGCAAGGGCACCGACACTTCATTGAACAGGATCTGTCCAACGCCCCGAAGACGTCTGAGTTCCCGATCCTGCACCAGGACCCGGTCGGAGATGAAGCTGGCGGCAGCGGCGAAGAACAGGAAGAAAAGGACGCGCATCATCAGGGTCTGTATGGCTGCCTGGGGCGTGGCCTCCGGGACCCTGCTCCCGGGCGGGAACGGCAAAACGCCTCCGATCTCGAGGACCGTAAGCGTGGCGTAGACGAGCACGGCGAAAAGGGCGACGCGAAAGGCGAGATCGCCGGAAATCACGATCCCCGCCGCCAGGATGACCAACGGATAGAGCAAACAGAGATCGCTGTCGATTCCGCCGGTGAAATGAATGATCCCGGTAATAATCAGGACGTCCAGGAGAAACTGATTCTCGGCGCTCTGACGCATGGTATCCACGTTTCGAAGCCACGCGGCATAGGGTATTGTCACCAGGAAGGCGACGGCAATCACCGCATACAACCCGAGCGACCGTCCGGCTGCCAGCGCGCTCAGTCCCGCCAGCAGGGCCCCCAGCAGGACAAGGCGTCCGAGCATGACCCGCACCAACACCGAATGGATCGACTCCGGTTCCTTCGCCGGAGTTCTCGGGCCTGCCGTTTTCGCCGCATCAGCCATTGACAATAGTGCTCAACTTGAAGATCGGCATGAACATACAGATCACGATACCGCCGATGACGACCCCCAGGAACGCCATCAGCAAAGGTTCAATCATACTCGACAATGATTCGAGGGAGTTGGTGACCTCATCGTCGTAGAAATCGGAAACCTTCTCCAGCATGCCGTCGACATTGCCGGTTTTTTCGCCGGCGGACACCATGTGGATCAACATGGGCGGAAAGTGCCCATGTTTCTTGAAGGACTCGGCCAGAGCCGCGCCGCCTTCGATGTCTCGACTGGCGTTAACCAACCAGGAACGGATGTACCAGTTGCCGCTGGCTTCGCCGACGATTTCGAGTGTTCGCAAGATGGGGACGCCGCTCCGAATAAGCGTGGAGAAGGTGCGCGACATGCGCGAGATGGCGATCTTCTCGATCAGGGGCCCGGCCACCGGGGCCTTCA
The DNA here is from genome assembly GCA_013151865.1 of Kiritimatiellota bacterium. Taxonomy (GTDB): domain Bacteria; phylum Verrucomicrobiota; class Lentisphaeria; order Oligosphaerales; family JAADHN01; genus JAADHN01. Next base: position 43,385 of record JAADHN010000112.1, on the reverse strand, counting down.
GGATGCAGCGATCCCACAGCAAATGCCCCCGGGCCGATTTTTTCATTTGGCGCAGCCCGTATACCAAAACCACGATAACAACGGCAACCAACGGCGCCTGCCGCCGCACGAACGTACTGATGTCGACGAGGGCTTGGGTGGGGGCGGGCAGTTTGGCGCCGAAGTCGGCGTAAATATCGGCGAATTTCGGTACGATGAAAAGGATCATGAATGCAGTCAGGATCAGGGAGAGCCCCATGACCATGACCGGATAAGTCATGGCCGACTTGACCCGGCGCCGGAGGGCCTGAGAGGCCTCGAGGTAGGAACCGAGCTGAGACATGACTTCGGCGAGGGCCCCGCCCACTTCTCCGGCACGAACCATACTCACATACAAATCCCCGAAAAGCACCCGGTAGCCTTGGAGGGCTTCCGCGAAGGAATCCCCGGCCTCGATGCGGGCCCCAATACTCTTGACGATTCGCCGGAATTCGAGGTTCGTCGTCTGCTCGGACAGCGCTTCCATGCATTGGATCAGGGGCAGGCCGGCGTCGAGCATGGCGGCCAGGCGCAACGTGAACGCCGGCAGTTCCACCAAGCGGATCTTGCGGATGCCCCGCACGCGCCGTTTGCGGATTGCTCCTCCCCGCCGCAATCGCTCTTCCCGGGATTGATCTTGTCGTCGGTCCTGTTGCTCTGAGTCTGCCATGGTAGTTGTCCCGCCGAAATTTCCCGTTGTGGACCCGGTCCTGGAAGTTGCCCCGAACGCTGTTGCGACGGGGAACGCTTCGTTTCTTGCCGGTTTTCCCAATCCCCCGGTTCCGCGGCGCGCCTCGGGTCGTTTCCCCCGAATACTTCCGGCCGGCTGCAGTGTTCCGCAGGCGAGAAAACAGCGCGCAAAGTCCCGCCAAAGGACCTCGGGACTTTCCGGCCGGTTGGGCGACGGGCCGGTAAGGGGGCCCTTGGCGCCGTAACGCCAAACCGTCGAGATCAGTTTTCCGTTGTTACCCGGAGGACTTCCTCTATCGTCGTAATGCCTTCCCTGACTCGGAAGAAGCCGTTCGTGCGCAAATCCCGGAACCCCTCCTCGAGGGCCGCGTTCCGGACGGCATCCGCATTTGTCGTTGTCAGCATCAGTTCCCGAAGACGGGGACTGATCGGAAGGACTTCCATGATGGCGGCGCGTCCTTTGTAGCCCGTGCCGCTGCACCGGCTGCAACCCCGGCCATGATACAGCTCGACGCCATCCAACATTTCCACGGGGATGTCGTTGCTCTTGCAGTACTCGGCGGTCAATTGATACGGTTCTTTGCAGTTGGTGCAGATGCATCGGACCAGGCGCTGAGCCTGAGACAGACGCAGAGACGAAGCGATCAAGAACGGTTCGATGTCCATGTAAGCCAAACGCGCGATGGCGCCTGGAGCATCATTGGTATGAAGAGTGGTCATCACGAGGTGGCCGGTGAGAGCGGCTTTCACCGCGATGTCGGCGGTCTCGGCATCACGAGTTTCTCCCACGAGCACGATGTCCGGATCCTGTCGGAGGATCGACCGGAGGGCGGCGGCGAAGCTCAGGCCGACTTGCTCCCGGATTTCCACTTGGTTGATCCCCATCAACTGGTATTCCACCGGGTTTTCGACCGTCACAATGTTGACTTCGGGAGTGTTGAGTTCTTGGAGGGCCGAGTACAACGTGGTGGTTTTGCCGCTTCCGGTGGGGCCGGTGACCAGAATCAGGCCGTGAGGTTGTTGGATGGCATGGCGGAGTTTTTGGAGGGAGTCCGGATCCAGTCCGATCGAGCCCAGGTCCTTGGCCAGGTTGGACTTGTCCAGGAGTCGCAGGACGATTTTCTCTCCGTGCACGGTGGGCAGGATTGAAATCCGCAGGTCGATCTCGCGGCCTTGGGCGCGGATTCGGAACCGGCCGTCCTGGGGAACACGGCGCTCCGCGATGTTCAGGTTGGCCATGACCTTTATTCTGGAGGTGACTGCCGGCTGCAGGATCTTGGGCGGCGCCGGCATCTCGTGGAGGATGCCGTCGATGCGATACCTGAGACGCAGTACTTTCTCGAACGGCTCGATGTGGATGTCACTGGCCCCCTTGCGGATGGCCTCGACCAAGATCATATTCACAATTCGAATGACGGGAGCGTCTTCGGCGCTCTCCAGCATTTTCTCGATGTCCACATTGTCGTCTTCATTCGAATCTTGCGCGATTTCCAGGTCAGCGTCCGTGGCTTCTCTGAGGATTTCGTCCAGTCCCTGCTGGCTGTCCTGTTCCGCGGCCCCCAAGGCATCCCGAATCTGACTCTCCAAGGCGGCGACGGGAAGGACTTTGAGGCGCGATACTCCCGCAACTTCTTCCACCGCCAGCACATCGAGAGGATCTGCGAGTGCCAGGGTGAGGGTCGACTTGGTCCGGGCCAACGGCAAAGCCCGCCGTTGAGCAAGCAACTCGGGAGGCAGGAGCTCCAGGAGGTCGTCGGGCACAATGAACCGGGCCAAGGGCATCACCGGGAGGTGGGCGTGCTCGGCCAGAGCCAAGAGGATACTCTCCGGCGAAATGCCGTGTTGCTCGGCCAGCTCCTTCTCGAACGCAGCCAAATTGGCGTACTCGCCGGAACGCAACGCTCCGGCGGTTTCTGCGTCCAAGTGGCCACGGGCGCACAGGATGTCGATCAAATGGTCGCTGATGGTGACCGACTGTCGCGTGGTGGCCATGGTGTCCCCGCGTTTCTCGTCTTGACTGCACCAAGCGCCCGCCCGCGGCGTTGTCCGCCCCGGGTCGGTGGCGCTGCGTCTCGCCGGCGGCCCCAGTCCGAACCGAATCCGGCTGCAGCCCCTGGGAATTCCGTCGCGTCCGAAACGCTCGGCGTCATGTCCCGTTCAGCAGATCCTCGGGCCCGCCGGCCGAAGGCGGCCGAGTCCCGTCGCTTTCGCTGCAAAACCTGTTTTTCTCATTTTGTAATGTGGCGCTAAAGTCGTTGAAATGCAAGTCGCTTGCCCTTGGATCGCGGATTTGGCCCGCTCTCTCGCCGTGCGGAGTACACGCCCGAAAGGCCGGTAGGGCGCTTCGCAATCCGTCCGGTGTTCTCGAGGGTCCCCCGGGGGCGCTGCCACGCCAGGCTCCGCAAGGGGCTTTTCTACCGAGGGCGTTTGGCTCCGGCCCGTACGGCGCGCACCGCCTCCTCGGCGGCATAGGAGCTGCGTACCTGCGGAGCACTGGCCACGTAGCGAAAACCGAATGTTTCGCGTGCCTCGCAGCCCCACTCTTCGAACTCGTCCGGCGGCACGAATCGGTCCACCGGCCAGTGCGATTCGGTTGGGGGAAGGTATTGGCCGATGGTCAGGATCTCGACCCCGGCATTCCGCAAGTCTGCGAAAACCGCCCGGATTTCGTCCGGCGTTTCCCCCAGGCCGAGCATGAGCCCGGACTTGATCAGCACTTTTCCGGCCCCCAGGCGCGAAGCCGTTTCGAGGACCGCGAGGCTCCGGCGATAATCCGCCTCGGAACGGACCGTCCCGGTCAGTCGTGCGCAAGTTTCGATGTTGTGGTTGAAGACAGTTGGGGCTTCTCGGACCACGGTTTCGATGCTGCGGGAGCGACCGCGAAAGTCAGGAGTGAGCACCTCGATACCCACCCCGGGAAGGCGGGCGCGCAACGTCCGGATGGTCGCGGCGAACTGGGAGGCGCCGCCGTCCGCCAGGTCGTCGCGCGTCACGCTGGTCACGACCACAAACCGCAGGACCAGCCGGGAAGCCGCCTCGGCCAGACGTTCGGGTTCGTCGGGGTCCGGCGGAGACGGCGCGCCGTTGGGTATGGCGCAGAAGCGACAGGAGCGTGTGCACACGTTGCCCAAGATCAGAAAGGTCGCCGCCCGTCGTTCCCAGCATTCGCCGAGGTTCGGACAACAGGCGCTCATACACACCGTGTGGAGTCGGAGTTCTGTCAGCAGACGCCGGACATCTCGGCGTCCGGCGCCGGCGCCGAGCCGTGTCCGCAGCCAGGGAGGCAGACGCTGCGGGCCGTGTTGTTGTACGGGGGGTTCCATCAACAGGCTTCCGGGGGCTTCTCGTGGGGTTAGGCGGCATGTTTGCGGTCGGGCCAGCCGCCCACGCCCACACTCCGGGGTCGGGCGGCCGCGATGGCTTCACCTGCGGCGGGTCCAGTCTTCGGAAGCGTACCGCTCGCGTTCCAAGCGAACGGCATGGGCCAGAAGCTCGGCATCGGGCGCAAACGGCGCCCACACGACGCGAAAGACGCTTTCGAAGCCGGCACACAAAGCCCGTATCAGGCGGGGACGCGAAGCCGGGAGCGGTCCGCCGAAATGCAGGCTGCCCTGGTGCAAGACCCCGGCGGGCGTGCGCCGTTGGGCGCTTCCGGCCACTTTACGGCCCCGGGACGTCACATCGTAACGAGTCGGGTGCCGGAAACAGACCATGGTGCGACGGTCCACTCCGGCATCGATCTCCGCATCGGTCAGGTCCGCGGGCACCCCGAGTGTTCGAAGCCCGGAGCACACGGCCCGGTTGACGGCGTTGTACGCCGCCATCTTATCGACCTCGGCAAGCGAATGGCCGCGTGGTACGACGACCGAATACGTCAGATCGCGGTCATGGTAAACGACCCCGCCGCCGGTCGGGCGTCGGACGACCGCGTAGGCGGTGGAAGGGGCGGCGGCAAACGACTGCATGTAACCGATGGAGACGCTGGGGCGGTCCCACCGGTAGAACCGGAGCAGAGGCCGCTTGCGCGAGACGGCCGTGATCAGCAGGGCCTCGTCGAGAGCCATGTTGGCTGCCGGTGCTCGAGCGCAATCCTCCCATAAATCCCAAGGCTCGGCCCCCGGCCCGGGAGCGCGACACGCGCCGGGCGCCGCGAGCGTTGTTGGAGTGGGATTCGGCACGGGGTTACAACAGCTTCTCTCCGAGGAGACGTTCGTAGATGCGGACATATTCCAGGGTGGTCAGTTCCAGGTTGAATCGTTCCCGCGACTCCCGCATGACCCGCTGCAGCACCCGCCGTCGCCAAGAAAGGGGACGGGCGTAGAACCGCATTGCCTCACCGCAGGCCCACCAGAGCGCGTCGGGCAAAAAGTCGTTGAAAACGAAACCGTTGCCGCTCTTGCCGTCGGGGCTCAGATGCTCGACCGTATCTTTGAGACCGCCCGTGGCACGCACGATGGGCAATGACCCATAGCGCATGCCCTCCATCTGGGGCAGTCCACACGGTTCGTACAGGGAGGGCATGATGATGAAATCGGCGCTGGCTTTGCCCAGTTCGCTGAGCCGAGAATCGAAGTGGCTGTAGGCAATTCGCCCGCCGCTGCCGCAACTGATGCTTCCGAAAGCCTCCTCCCACCGGGATTCCCCGTTGCCGACGATCGCGATTTCGAGGCCTTCATCCCAGTAGTGATGCACCAGGGAGAGTGCAATCTCCGCGAGGAGGTCGGGGCCTTTCTGGTAATACAGGCGGTGCGGCCAAAAGAACAGCGGGGCGTCGGGGCGGACATCGAGGCCCATGACTTCCTGCAGCGCCGCCTTGTTCTCCCGCTTGCCCTCGATGACCGAGGGAATGTCGAAATTGCGGCGCAGGCCGCGGGCGATCCGCGGGTCCACGTCTCCTTTGGGGGCATTCAGGATTCCGGACGCGGCGCCGACGGCATATTTCGCCCGAAGTTCTTCGCGGAGCGGAGGCGTGATCAGTTCGGGGAAGAAGCCGTCCACGATCTCTTTCAGGAACGTGGGACTCACGGTGTTGACGTGCGTTGAGGCTTTGACCCCGCTCAGCAGGAAATCGACGCCGATGTCAGCCCAAGGGTCCGGCACATAATCGGGGTGCTGTTCGAGGTAGAGTTCGCGCCAGAACCGGGTCACGTCGATCCCGCACGCTTCGATATTGCGGAGTGCGTCGCGATCTGTGTGGATGTTATGCAGGGTAAACAGGCAGGGCAAGCCGCGCGACTTGGCGGCGGCCGGGATCAGTCCCGTCATCCAGTCGTTGCAATGCACGAGCATCTTGCCGTGGTCCGGCATGGCTTCGGTGATGATCTGGTTGATTACCGTGCGCTGAAAGGCCTCGGCCCGATGGAGCGCCGTGTTGGCGCCGAAATGCTCGTACACGTCTTCGAGATGGGCGAATGCCGAGTCCTGCACCAAATGAATGGGCTCAACGGTATGGAACAGGCTGATCAAGCGGTCCAGCTCCTGCTGGGAAATATTCGCGTGCGCCCGCATTTGGCGCTCGTACCGCGGCAGCGCGATGTGAATGTCCAGTCCCAAGCGGACCATTTCCGTCACCAGCGCCGCGCTGATGTCCGCCAGCCCGCCGCCTTTGGCATTGATCAGGTTGGCCAGGTTGCCGAATCCCGGCGGCAATTCCGTCACCTCCGGCGTGACCAGCAGAATGCGAGGTCGGCGTTCTCTGCGCCGCAGAACAAAGGACCGTTTCGTCCCGGACAGTTCACAGCGCAATTCGGTAAGGACGGTGGTGTAAGCCGCAATGGCCTGGCTTACGTCCTCGAAGTGGCTGAAGTACGCATGAACGCCGCCGTCGGCGCCGTGCCGGGTGGTACACATGTAGTAATAGTTGTCCGAAGTCCCCAAGTGGCGCCAGGTTGTCAGCAGGTTCTCGTCGCCCGTGGCTTTGACTTTCGTTTCGAGCGCCTGGTAGGCGAGGAAAAGTTCCTGCTGGGCCCGGTTCCCCAGCCAAGCGTTGGTATTGCGTCCCGCGTCAGCCCAAGAAGACGTGGCCAAATCGTCGATGCCGGTCGTTGGCGGGTCGTCGAAGGCGTCGGCGATTTCGGTGGGGTTCCGCATGACGACGTTCGGATACCGCGCCAGGGCTTCGGGCAGATGTCGCCAGAAATCGAAAATCCCGGAGTCGGCCCACTGGTGCTCGCCGATCGCCTCATAATCCATGCCGATCAGGACGGCCTCGCCATCGATGCGAGCCACCCACTCGGCGAAGTCGTCGGCTGTGAAATGGCGGTGAGTGAAGCGGAAAGCAAGCTCGTCGCTGAGCCCGTCGTTTCGCGGAATGATGCGGATGCGGCGCAATCGGTCTTGGAAGACCGCGTTGGGCGAGTAGCCGCTGACCATATCGGCCCGACGCTCGCAGAGGATGGCTTTGAACCCCAGAACTCCCGCAACGTCCGCGATGCTGTTGTTGAAGAGTAATTCTGTGTTGCGAAACGAGGTGGGGACAACCCCGAGAAGCTCCTCCATCAGTTTCCGGTGCAGTGAAATCTGCCGGCGAAATTCCTCCTTGTTGCCATCTGCGAACAGCCCGGCGAGGGAATGGTAATACGTTTCGGCCAGGAATTCGATCCGACCGGTCTCCCGGGCGATCCTGCCGAGCCGCTGGAAACTTTTGACCAATTCGGGATGGAACCGTTGTGCCTGCTCGAGCAGGGAACCGGTGACGCTCAAACAGATGCGGAATTCGGGGAATGTCTCGATGAGTCGGGCAAACAGGTCGTTGGCCGGCAGATATCCTTTCTCGCTGACCTTGTCCAGGATCTGCCGATCGAGTTCGTCGTCGAACGGGGACGCAATGGACGGCTGCCGACGGAGACGTCGGGGCTGATGCGCTTGAAAATAGAGGCAAAGATAGCTCATGAGGATGGATTCCCTCAGGACCGAGACCGTCTCCGGCCGTCCGGCTCGCGGGGCGCGACGGCGGGCCCCGGCTGGATACTACGGAGCATCGCAGGACCGGTCGGTCGATTCTGCGGAGGCGAAACGTTACCCCACGCTCCAGCTTGTTACTCGTCTCGAAACAATCCGGAACGCACGCGAACGCGCTGCCTCTGCTGAACCGGCCGGACTATTCTGAGACGGTCCGTATCGCGGCAAATCATGGTCAGCAGCCGGCACCGCCCGTTTGCGCTTCGAAAAGAAAATCGGGGGGCAGGTCGACAAACCCGGGATGGGAGGCGTCTTTCTCGGAGAGCAAAGGGCTCTGGACAGGCCAATCGATATTGATGTCCGGATCGTTCCAACAAAACCCCCGCTCGCATTCCGGCGCATAAAAGTCGCTGCACTTATAGAGGACTTCGGCACTGTCGCCGATCACACAAAAGCCATGGGCGAAGCCTTTGGGGATGAAAAGCGACAAATGGGTCGAACTGGACAGGCGGAAGCCCGCCCAGCGCCCAAAGGTCGGCGAACCGTGCCGGAGATCGACCGCCACATCGAAGATCTCCCCGGATATGACCCGAACCAATTTGGCCTGCGCATGCGGCGGGGCCTGGTAGTGCATTCCACGCAACGTATTGCGCCGGGACTTCGAATGATTGTCCTGCACAAAAACCGTCGAGATGCCGGCCTCGACGAAATCCCGCCGGTTGTAGGCCTCGAAAAAAAAACCGCGGCGGCCATGCCATATTCGTGGTTCGATCAGCAGCAGACCGTCAAGCTCGGTCTTGATGACTTTCATCCATGGCTCCTCGCCAGCTCCAGAAACAACCGTCCCGCCGGGGGGGCCCCGGACCGGAGAGGCGGCGGACCGTTCAACGGCCCTCGTACAGCGTCCGGTAGTACTTGCGGTATTCACCCGAGACAATTTTATCCAGCCAATCCGGATGGTCAAGGTACCAGGCGACGGTCTGCGCGATGCCCGATTCGAAATCGACCCGGGGACGCCAGCCCAGCTCCGACCGGAGCTTGGTCGCATCGATGGCGTACCGCCGGTCGTGCCCGGGACGGTCCGCCACGAACTGAATCAAAGACTCGGGCTTGCCGAGGCGCCGGAGGATTGTGCGAACAACCTCCAGATTCGTTCGCTCATTGCCGGCCCCAACATTGTACACCTCGCCGCTGCGGCCTTTCCGGTAAACCTGCCACACCGCTCGGCAATGGTCCAGAACGTGAATCCAGTCCCGGACGTTCCGGCCGTCGCCGTACAACGGGAGCGGACGGTCGCACCGCGCGTTGTGAATCATGAGCGGAATCATCTTCTCCGGAAACTGCCACGGCCCGTAGTTGTTCGAACTTCGCGTGATCAAAGCGTCCATCCCGTGGGTGTGCACAAACGCGCGGACCAAGTGATCTGCGGCCGCTTTGCTGGCGCTGTACGGCGAATTCGGCCGGATCGGACTGTCCTCACGGAAGGATCCGGTCGGTCCCAGAGATCCGTAGACTTCATCCGTCGAAATCTGCAGGAATCGGCGGACCCTCGCCTCCCGGGCCGCGGTCAACAGGGTCAGAGTCCCTTTGACATTCGTTTCGACAAAAGTCACCGGACCAAGAATCGACCGATCTACGTGACTTTCCGCCGCGAAATTGATGATGCCGTCGACCTCAAACGTTTGCAGCAGGTAGCCAACCAGTTCCGAATTCGTGATATTGCCGCGGACGAAGACATGCCGCGGATCGTCCAGACAGCCGGCCAGGTTTGCCAGGTTGCCGGCATACGTCAAGGCGTCCAGGTTGACGATCCGGACGGACGGCGCCGCGTCCAGCAAATAGCGCACGAAATTGGCGCCGATGAAGCCGGCGCCGCCGGTCACCAGCAGAGTTTGCGGTGCGGTCATGTCACACTCACCTCTCACAACTTTGACATCGACGTGCGCCCGCCCGGGCCTCGTCGGCTTTCACCTTCTCCTCGAGGGGCCACGCTCCCATTCTCTTCTCACCTCTTCAGATCCAGCAGAACCTGACGCTCCCGGGCGATAAAGGCGGCGAGCGATTCGCTCCAATGCGGCCTGGGTTTGGGCAGAATCGCGTCGATCTTGCCGCAATCGAAGCAGGAATTGAACGGACGCGGCGCCGACATGGGGAAATCGCTGCTCCGGCAGGGATTCAGGTCGCAGTGAATCCCGAGGCGTTCCAAGATGAAGCGGGCGATTTCGAACCGCGTCGCGCAACCGGCGGCGGCGTAGTGGAACACGCCCTGCGCCCGGCGCGCCAGCAGTACCCGGATGGCCTCGACGACGTCCCGCGTCCAAGTGGGCGCGCCGCGTTGGTCGGTCACCATGCGCACGACGCCTTCTTTCGAGGCGCGTGCCGCCAGTTTGCGCACAAAGTTATTCCCAGCCGCCCCGTATGTCCACTGAATTCGCAAAACGGCCCATGACCCGCCCTCGCGTCGGACGGCTTCCTCGCCCTCCAGTTTCGTCTGCCCGTAAACGTTCAGCGGACACGGGACAACCTCTTCGTCGTAAGGGGTTGTCTGTCTCCCGTCGAACACGAAATCGGTACTGACGTGCAACAGGTAACACCCCTTGCTTGCCGTCAGACGAGCCAGTTCACGGACGGCATTCGCGTTGACCTCCCGGGCCGCCGCAGGCTCCCTTTCCGCCCGGTCCACATTCGTGTAGGCGGCGCAATTGACCACGGCATCGGCGTCGGCTACGGCGCGTTCCCGGTCGACGGCCCGTCGAATGTCCCACTCCGGAAGGTCGTAGCAGCGTATCCCCGCGCCACCGGGCGAAGCCGTCAGCTCGGATCCGAGCATTCCGCGTCCCCCCAGAACACTCACGTTGAGCGGTCCAGCCTCCGACATGCTCGGTTCCTTCCGCAAGAACACGGCGTTTCCATCCCGGACTTCGACTCCGCGTCCCGGACTCTCGCCCGGAAGCGTTCCGCCTCGACGCAAGGGGACGCCGACAAGGCGCTTTCGAAGCCCGGGCGAGCCGGGCTTGCCCGACGGACGGCGGCGAGGTCCGTCTCAAGTCAAGCCGGCGGTCTCCGGCAAACCGCAGGCGAGGTTCATGCACTGCACCGCTTGGCCGGCGGCGCCTTTGGTCAAGTTGTCAATGGCGCAACTCAGAATCACTCGGTCGGTTCGTTCATCCTGAACACAGCCGATTTCGGCCGTGTTGGTCAGCACCACATGCTTGGTGTCGGCCAGGGCCGGGGGCGTCAGCACTCGGACGAACGGCTCGTCGTCGTAGGCGGCGTGCAGGCACGCCGTGATGTCCTCGAACGCACCCCCATCGCGCCGGGCGAAGACGGTTGAATGAATCCCACGGTTGACCGGAACCAAGTGCGGTACAAAACTGATCCGGACCGGGGCGCCGGCGACAACCGACAGCTCCTGCTCGATCTCCGGGATATGCCGGTGACCGGTCGGGGCGTATGGCCGCAAGCTTTCATTGCACTCCGGAAAAATGTAGGGGAGGTCCACTTTCCGTCCGGCGCCGGTCACGCCGCTCAAGCTCGCCACGACAATGTCGCAAAGGTTCACGAGCCGGGCGTGAATCAGCGGACGCAACGGCAGGAGAACGCTGGTGGGATAACAGCCGGGACAGGCAATCAGCCGTGCGGTCTTCAGGGCCGCTCGGTTGAACTCGGGCAGGCCGTAGACGGCTTCGTCCAGCAACTGAGGGGCGGGGTGCGGTTTGCCGTAATACCGACTGTACACGGCAGGGTCCCGCAGCCGAAAATCAGCGCTGATGTCCACAACCGTGCACCCCGCAGCATGAAGTGGGGCCGCAAACTCCGCCGCCAACCCGTGCGGCAGCGCCAAGAAAACCACCTCGGCTTTTCCGGCGATTCGAACGGGGTCGGGCTCGGAAAACACCTGCGGCAGTTCGGCGAAACGCGGAAAGACATTCCCGACCGACTGTCCTGCGTACTTCCGAGACGTCAGCACGGCCAGTTCGACAAACGGATGACGCACCAGCAGACGGATGAGTTCCTCGCCGGAGTAGCCGGAAGCTCCGACCACCGCCACCTGCAATCTGTCGCGCGTTGTTGTAGAGTGTTGCATCATTGCCGCGCCGCTCCACTAGGGCGCCTGCTTCGGCCGGTTTGGGACCGTGTCGTTCCCGGCCTCAGCCGCCCTTCGCCGTCACACTTCGGTCCTGCCGACGACTCCTGCAGACACTGTGTCCCCATACCCCCCGGAACAAGAAACCGGACCGAAGTCCTGCTCCGGTCCGGTCCTGGTTTCCACAAACTGTTGGGACACGTCAACGCTTCGAGAACTGGAAACGTTTCCGCGCGCCCGGCTGCCCGTATTTCTTCCGTTCCTTGACCCGGGCATCCCGGGTGAGCATGCCGCTTTCTTTCAAGACCGCACGGAGTTCGGGGTTGGCCACGATCAGGGCCCGCGCAATGCCGTGCCGCAACGCACCCGCCTGACCGATGATGCCGCCGCCGCGCAGATTGGCGCTCACGTCGAAACTGTCGGCCGCACCGGCAATCAGGAAAGGCTGGGTAATGTAGCCCCGGACCGTCGCGCTCGGAAAATACTCTTCGAACGGCCGTCCGTTGACCAGGGCTTTCCCCGTGCCGGGCCGCAGTCTGACGCGGGCGCTGGCGCTCTTGCGGCGTCCGGTCGCGCAAAATTCGCTCGAACCTGCTGGCATCTTCGTCATTCCTCTCGCCAATAAAACCATTCGCCCGGCGTCGGCCGCCTTCTCCGCCGTCAGAGTTCCAGCGGGGCCGGCTTTTGGGCTTCGTGTCGGTGGGCGCCGTCGGCGTAAACTTTCAACTTGCGGAACTGTGCCCGACCCAGTCGGCCTTTGGGCAACATACCCCGCACCGCACTGCGGATCAGGCGGCACGGGTCTTTTGCGCGAATCTCGGCCGCCGGCCGCTCCTTCAATCCGCCCATGTACCCGCTGTAGTCCTGGTAGATCTTGCGTTCTTCTTTACGACCGGTCAATGTCACTTTGGCGGCGTTGACCACCACCACGAAATCGCCGCAATCCAAATGAGGGGTGTACGTGGGCTTGTTCTTGCCGCGCAGAATGTCCGCGATCCGCACGGCCAAGCGCCCGAGAATCTGACCCTCGGCGTCCACGACCCACCATTTCCGGTCGATTTCGGTTTCTTTCGGGAGATAGGTTTTCATCCAGCACAACACCCGCTTACCCGAGGGCGGCCTGAAACGGCGCGCGATACACGAGACCCTTCAGGATACCCTCTGACTCATTCCGAAACATTGCCCCGGTCGGGTGCGAGGACCGCCCGAGTTCGAAAAACAAAGACTGTAAAATACCGTCCCCCAACAGAAGTTCAATCCCGCTTCCAGGAAAAGTTCAGTCCCGCCTCCGGCAACGAGCCTGAACTTGAACAGGACCCGTCGACAGCCTACGTTCCCGTCACAGCCGAAAGAAGGGCGGGATACATGGAAACCCGAAAGCAACAAGAGGTCGCCACCACGGACGGGCGCAGCCCTGCCCCTGCTCTCTCCGACAAAAGGAATGGAAGACCATGGACGAACTGGCCAAAGGGTACGAGTTCTCTTTGACCGGTCCGGCGGCGGACCGGACCGTGGCCGAGTGCCGTGCGTGCGTCCGCGGATGGGGACTGGCCCTGCCCGAGGTCCGGCCGCTGGTCCTGGATTTCGGCTTGGGCGACTTCCGTCGCATCGGCCTTGTCGAGTTTTGGATCGCCAACGAAACGGCCGCCGGATACTGCGGTAAATACCTGTTCGTGTTCGACGGCCAGCAGTGTCCGCTTCACCACCACGAAACCAAGACGGAGACATTCTTTGTGGTCAAGGGCCGGGTGCACATGCAGTGCGGCTCGTCCGAGACAGACCTCGAACCGGGTGCGGTCCTCCGAGTCGCTCCCGGCCGGCAACACGGCTTCTCGGGTCTCGGCCCTGCTCTTCTCCTGGAACTATCGACTCCCTGTGTGATCGACGACAATGTCTTTGCCGACCCCCGCATTCCCATCGGGCGGAGGACAAAGGCGGAATCTCGCCGTTGATGGTCGCCGCCGCCAGCGGTTGGTCCCGGGGGTTCCCCGGCGGGGGCGGTCCCGCCGTTTCGGACGATCTCGAGACGATCGATCATTCCGCAGTGCGGCGAGATAGCCCCAGACGTGGGCCACGGGGGCCATGGACTGCTGCACTGTAAATTCGCTTCGCACATGGGCGGATACCAGAAAACATCCCAGTAAGCCTCCACCGCCGGCCATTCTTCGAACTTCAGGAACAAGTGCGGATTCACCAGGGCATGGCCCCACTCGTTCTTGCCCTGACGGTGACCGAGGGGGGGGCGGAAGACCGGCGGGCGGTCGCATTGCGGCGTGAGTAGGCACGATCTTTCCAGGCTGTACCCCGGCATACGGCTCTCCCGCTCGGCGGCATCCTTGTTTCAGGAGACTTGAGCGACGGTAGGAACTTTGATTCTCCGGTCCAACGCCATGCCGCGACTTGTCACCTCAGACGAAACCGGGTATAGTGCTTTTTGTCATCCAGATGATTACGGTGTACGTATCGAATGAGTGGACAAATCGGCCCCGCGCTTCGGGTGCTCCCGGGCGCCTGTTCGAGCGGAACTGTAACAAAGGGAAACAGGAGGTTTTGGCGATGAGATTCAGACGCTGCTTTGGCTGGGTGTTGCCCGCGGCTTTGTTGATCGGCGCCGGCGTTCAGGCGGCACAGCCGGAGAACAATGTCTGGTATGGCATGGCGGAAAAGGGAACTCACGGCCTGGTTAATGTCGTAACCGGCTGGTGGGAGTTTCCAAAACAGATTTACATCGGCTACGACGAGGGGATCGCAGCAATCAAGGCCCCGGCCGGAACGCGCTCGCTCGGGGCCGCGGCCGGGGTGGTGCGCGGTCTCTTCCATGCCGCCGGGCGCACCTGCTGGGGCGCGGTGCAGCTTTTCGGGTTCTGGAGTTCGAACCCCACGGACAACAAAGCGTTCCTCCCGCTGCTGGACAGCGAGTACGCTTGGCAACGCGGTGTGAAGCGAACCGTTGTGGTGCCCGACATCGATCCCAGTATCGAGAAGATCGGCAATCACATCGAACGCGGCCTTCGCAATATCGTCGGCGGCCCCCTCGAGCTGCCCGGCCAAATCTATAAGTCCGACTACGAACGCCGTATTTACCTTGGCTTGGTCAAGGCGGTGTGGTTCACGCTCAGTCGGGAATGGTACGGGCTTGCCGATGTGGGTCTGTGCCTTCTGCCGATGCCGGAGAACAATCTCGGCGTACCGTTCGACGAGGTGGAAGGCTGGGACGCCCTTGCCGGGCGCTACTACAACAATGTGAAGTAAAAGCGACCCTCTCCGAAGGACGGCGGACCCCCGCCGTCCTTTTTTGTTGCCTCTGTGCCCCGTCGCGGCTTTCTGGCGACGCCTTTCCTCGAAACATGTGGTACAGTTCACTCTGCGGCCAAACCCCGGCGGACCGATAACGATTCACCGCCGACAACGCTCGCGATTCGGCGTCTGTCCCTCTTAACGGCATGGGGAGTGCGTGTTCATGCACCGGCACTGGATTATACGCGTCGGCCTCGTCATCGCCTTGTTCCTGGGGCTGCGCCCCGTTGTGCACGCAGCCAATCCGCCCCCGGCGGGGCATTGGAAAGTCGCTCCGGAAACCGGCCGGTTCGCGTCACGCCTCCCGGGCCGGAACGCGAGAAATGCCTGGAAGGGCAGCGTGAGGACGTTCGAAAACCGGCCGGCCTGGAAACCGGCGCCGGGCGCACGGTGCGAGGCGCCGGCACTGGGAGACGACTGGACCGCTTTGACGGTCTTGGCCGACGTGTTCATCGAGAACGTGCGGGGCAATTACCAGGGAATTGTCTGCCGCGACCGCTGGGGCGGCCCTGCCGGGGATGTTTTCGGCATCGTGGTCGCACCGGACGGAGCGTGGATGGCACGGGTCAAAACAGACGCCGGCCAGTGCGCTCTGTCCGCCCCTGCGACCCCCGGCTGGCATCTCTTGGCCTTGACCTACGACGGCGCCCGCGTCCGATTCTTCGTGGATGGTCGCAAAGTCGCCGAAAAGGCGCACCGCGGCGTTTTGGCCGCCGAAGCCGAGACGCCCCTGGCGTTCGGCACTTACTCCGGCAGCGCGAACGGGCCTTTGCGGGGAGCATTGCGCGAAGTCCGCATTTGGTCGGTCGCGCTTGGCCCGCAGGAAATCGCGGAGTTCGCCAAGACCTGGAACACGGAGATCGTTGAAGCGCGCGGGAAAGGGTTCTGGTTCGCCCAGGCCGCCGATATCCATGTCACCGACACGAAAAGTGTCGAAATCGTCAACGACGCCGTCGACGCGATCAACGCCGACCCAAGGATCGCCTTCAGCCTTTGGCTCGGGGACTTGACCCGGGCCGCCGACCCCGATGAGATGGCCTTGGCCCGGCTCGCTCTGCAACGGTTGACCAAGCCGCATTACGTCGTCCGCGGCAATCACGACCTGCGGACCGGCGTTTTCGAGAAGGAATTCGGCGAATTGCACCAACGTTTCGAGCACGGCGGTTGGGTCTTTCTGCTGATCGACAGCAATCCGGGCGACAAGACGCCTATCTCCCAACCCGAGCGGGATTGGATTCGCGAGCAACTGAAAACCATTGCTCCCGCCACGCCGATCGTGCTCTGTACCCACCATCCACTCATGCCCCATACGAAGGCATATCGGATCGCCGGTGCAAACGAGGTGCTCGCCCTTTTCAAGAAACACAGTCTCAGGGCCTGCCTCAGCGGCCACTATCACGGCAATCAGGAAGAGACGGTCGACGGCATCCTCTTCACCACCACCGCCTGTTTGTCCACAACGCGCAGCAACTTCGACGGGACTCAGGCCAAAGGATACCGGCTGTTTCGTTGCCAAGGCAACCGGATCGCCACGGAATTCGTTCCGGTGCGAGCCCGGCGGACCCCGCCGGCAGAGTAGGGAGACCACTCGCGGGGCAGCTCGACGAAATGAGGCCCTCGAAGAAAAAAGCCTCAAAAGCGCGGATACGCAACGCAACTATAGCAGGAATGCGCGCGCATGAATTCACGACTGGTTCCGGCCACGATCCTGGTCTTGGCGTTGACGGTCGGCGGCGGGGCGGCCGCCCCGGCCGACCGCACAACGCGGATCGATGCGAACGGCGTCCTGCGCTGGCGGGATGACGGGACGGAGGTGGCCCTGTTCGGGGTCAATTATTATCCCCCGTTCGCCATCGATTACACCCGATTGAAGGCACGCGGCATCGACCACAGGGCCGCCATCCGTCGGGACGTCGCTCATTTTGTTCGGCTTGGACTCTCGAGTATCCGCCTGCATTGCTGGGACCGGGAAATCAGCGACCGACAGGGCAATCTCATCGACAATGAACACCTCGAGCTGCTGGACTACCTCATTGCCGAAAGCAAGAAGAAGGGCATCTACACAATGCTCACGCCCATTGCCTGGTGGCCAAGCTGGATGGGGCCGAAAGGGTTCTCCAATTTCTGGACCATGCAGCAGATGACCTCGGACCCCAAAGCATGGAAAGCGCAAGCAACCTACCTGCGGCAATTCGTCGCGCATGTGAACCGCTACACCGGTTTGGCCTACAAGGACGATCCGGCAATCATCGCGTTCGAGACGATCAACGAACCCATCTACCCAAAGGAATTTCCCGACGCAAAAGTGGTGGAGTACATCAACACTCTTGTGCGCGCCATTCGGTCCACGGGTTGCCGGAAGCCGGTGTTCCACAGTTACTTCACCGGTCGGTTGAAAGCCGTGGGCGCGTCGGAGGCGGACGGTGTCACGTTCGGCTGGTATCCCACCGGCTTGGTGGCCGGGCGGATGCGGACCGAGAACTGTCTGCCGTTGGTCAGCGACTACCCCGCGATGCGCGACCCGGCTCTGGCGAGAAAAGTGAAAGCGGTTTATGAGTTCGACGCGGCGGACGTCCAGGGGCCGTACATGTATCCGGCCATCGCACGCGCCTTCCGGGGTGGGGGCTGCCAGATCGCCAATCAATTCCAGTACGATCCGCTGGCGCTTGCCGCCTGGAACCCGAATTGGCAGACGCACTACTTGAACCTTTGTTACACGCCGAACAAGGCCCTCAGTTTCGCGATCGCGGCGGAAGTCTTTCGGCGCATTCCGCGAGGGAAACGGTTCGGCGGTTACCCGCAAAACTGTCGTTTCGACGATTTCCGCGTCAGTTACGGAGAACAGTTGAGTGAATTGGCGGCCCCGGACGCTTTTCTGTACTCGAACGACACAAAGACCAAACCGCCTCTGCCGGGCAAGCTGACCCGGGTCTGGGGTTGCGGCAGTTCCCCGGTCGTGACATACGCCGGGACCGGCGCGTATTTCCTCGACAAGCAGGCGGCCGGCGTCTGGTTGCTCGAGGTATATCCCGACGCCATCATGGTCGCCGACCCATACGCGGGCGGGACCAAGGAGAAGGTCCGCATCCTTTATTCCCCCCACGAGATGCGGCTCAAGCTGCCCGATTTGGGCTTGCGCTTTCGGGTGCAACGGATCGGTGTGCCGGGGAACGTTACGGAATCCGCAGACGGACGGATCATGGTCGAGCCCGGCCGCTACATGCTGTCCAAGCGGGGGAAAGTGCGGTCTCCGCAACTTCCTCCCTTTATCGCGCCTCGAGCATCTGATGCAACGCCGGCAGTTGGCGTGGACGCACCCGCCCGGTGGCGCGAGGGGGCCCCGCTACCGATACGTTTTTCCGTGGCGGCTCTCGGCGTGCGCGGCTGCACCTTGCACTTCCGGTCCCCGGGCGCTGCCGGGTATACGGAGATTCCCATGGATCGGATCGGGGCCTACGAATGGCGGGCCGAAGTCCCGGTGCAGGAAGTGAGACCCGGCACAGCCGCCTTTTACTTGAGCGTCGCGGCGGACCGGACCTATTGGTTTCCCGGCGGACGAACGGTCCCGCCGCCCGAACAGGACAAGCCGCCCATTGCACTCATGACTCTGCGAAAAAACACCTCTCTCCCGCCAGTCCGGTACGCCGGTCCGGCGAGCGACGGCGCCCGCGCCCGAATCGTGTCCGGGCGGCGACAAGGCGAGTATGCATTGCGCATCGAGGCGGACGGGTTCGGTCCGCCCCCCAGTTGCGCCGCGGTGCGGTGGCCTTCCCGACCGCCGTCGGCCGATTTCGAGGAGTGCAACGCGGTACGGTTTCTTGTCCGCGGCGCCCCGGACACATCGGCCGTCGAGATCGGCCTTGTCCAGGAGGACGGTCGGGCATTCGGGTGGAACGTTCCCCTTACTCCGACCTGGAACGAGGTGACGGTCCCGTTGGAAAAACTCCGACGACTCTGGTCCACCACGACGCGACGTCTCGACCCGAGCCGAATCGCCGCGATCAGCATTACGTTCGGGGCATGGCTGCTCGGGGACGCGGCGGCTCGGAGACACTGGGTGGAAGTGCAGTCGGTGGCGTTGGTCCCGCCCGTCCCGCGGTGGGAAGTGAAAATCAGCGGGCGGGATGCCCGGGTCGTGTTGCTGGACGCGGCCAAACGGCGTTTCCGGGTGCGGGGGGGCGCCTGTCGGCGACGGCTGGTGCCCGGCATGGGGCCGGACTCGAAGGCGATGCGATTCTCCGTGGCAGGGTTCGGTCCCGAACCCGATTGCCGGAGCTTCAAGGTGTCGGTCGCGCCGGCGGTCCGCCGGGTCCGCTCCCGCCTTGCCGGGGCTTCGTCTGTGGTGTTGACAGCCCGGGCCGGGACGCCGCGCTCCCGTGCGGTGGAACTGGTGCTGATCGAAGACGACGGGGCGCCGTGGGGCGTGAACGTACCCCTTACCTCGACCTGGCGGGCGATTCGGGTCCCGCTGTCGGATCTGCGCTATTACCGGCACTGGAATCCGCCGTCCAAGGGTCGGGGCGGTCCCGGCGATCGTTTCCACCCGGAAAAAGTGTCGCGCGTGAGCATCTGTTTCGGCGCGTTCCTGTACCCGAAGACGTATGCCCAGCCCCACGCGATCGAGATTCAGGACATCGCCCTCAGCCCCGGCCCCGGACGGTGACCCCGCATATCGGTCTCCGAGCTGCTCCGGGCCAGGCCCTTGCCATCTCGGCCTACCGGCGCCTCTCCTCCCGCTCCTTGTCCCGGTGTTCGTCCGAATTCCGGACATTCTCCTGCGGAAAACGCCCGTATGCCCGCCAACTGTTCCGATTGCGCCAAGACATGCGGACAAGTTCCAGGCCGGCGTCGGAGAACCATTTCTCCAGTTCTTCCCGGAAGATGTAGAACGCCACGGGCGCCACCAAGTGATCGAACACCACGTGGTGCGTGTGCCGAAATCCGAATTGACCGAGCCAAGCCAGGTAGTCGAAATAGAAAAGGACCCGCCGGAGCGAGTTCAGGCGTGGGTTCCGCGCAACCGGCCGGTAGATCAACCGGGCTGCCGGGTGCAGACCGAGCGTCAACACCCAGGACAAAGCGTACAACACCCGCCGGGGCAAATGCGAAGTCAGGACACGGCGCACCGGGTTCACCAAGTTCACGATCCACCCGTTGTTCTCCCGGCCGTATACCCAACAGAAGATGGAACCGTCCGCCCGCAGATGTCGCGTCAGGGCCGTGAATCCGGCTTTGGGGTCATCCAGATGATGCAACACCCCGATGCTGAAAATGAAATCGATCCGCGCCTGGTCCCCGCGCTTGAGAGGCAACCGATTGATGTCCCCCTGGATCACGTGGACACGGGGAAAGTCCCGAGCGTTTTCGCGTGCCGCTTCGACGGCCTCCCCCGCATCCACCGCCAGGACCATTGCGGCGCCGAGTTCATGGCAGACCAGGGAGAATCGGCCCATGCCGCACCCCGCGTCGAGAATCACTTTACCGCGGATGAACTCGGGTTGGAGCGGATGGACCCAATCCAGGAACTGGGCCCGATACGTTGCGAGGTCGTGCAACTCGTGGAACTCCTGCCACTCCCAGCCGAACGCCTTTGCCGTGTCCGCATTCCGACCTTGTAACGGACGGACTGAAGTGACAAAACGGGGAATGCCCCGGACCACGGGGAACTCTTGTCCGCATTCCGTACAGCGCAGGACGCCGGAAATGATTTCGTCGGACTCTGCCTTGTCGGTCTTGCAGGTGAGCGCGGACTCGCAATCGGGGCAAGCCAGGTATGCAAGCAGTTCTGACCTCATTATGAGGAAGCATCTTTTCGGTTTTTGGGCGCCGCCCGTCCCGCCTTCCGGTCCCGGCCGGCCGCAGCGTGAAAACAGGGGGGCCTTCCTGAATCCGTCATGGCTTCAGGGGCTTGTTCTCGACAAGCCAGAATCGGTCGACGTAGATGCTCTTGACATTCTCGGGGTTCTTCGTGGGGGCAACCCATAGGTACATGCCGCCGTGGAGGTTGGTCACGGCAATCCTGTACGTGTGGTACTCGGCGTCCGGGATCTCCTTGCACGCCGCCTGCCCGCTGCCGGCGGACCGGCGGTTGGTGATGTCGTAGAGGCCGAAGCTGAACGCCGAACCTTCGTCACCGGTCTTTTCGCAGCGGATGCTCGCGTAACAGGTGTAGGTGGCGTTCGGGTCGATTCCCGCCACGTTCAATCGTTGCTGTATGGCCCACTCCCGGTGCGTTCCCGGCATCCAGGCCGCCACGCCGTCGGAGGCCTTGGCGTCCTGGACAAGTTTGGCCCCCGTCCCTTCGCGCCAAAGGTTGAACGTGGCGTCCTGGAGGTCGATCCAACGTTCCCGCGCCAGTTTTTCGCAACCGGGAGGCGGAGTCGAAGTGCGCCGTCCGAGCGAGATGGTACGACGCGCGAAACTGTCGAGGGGCCGGCCTTCCGAAAGCTTGGTGACGTGGTTTTTCCGGGCCACGGCCAAGAACGTTTTGGCGTTTTCGACGTAATCGGCGGGCCCTGGCCAAGGCATCCGCCGCCGGCGGGCTTCGCCCTGGAAGTCGTACCAGCGCATGGCCCAAAGATATCGAACCGGCAGGTGCGCCAACTGGACCCGGTTGAGTACATCCGGGTCACCCTGTACGGCGGTCTCGGCTTTCTGGAACAGACGCTCTGCCGCAGCCAGAAAATCCAGGGTGAAAAATGGTGCGTTGGGCGAAGCGCTGATCCGCAACGGCGCGCCGCTTTTTTCCGCGGTGTCGTGCAAGAGTCGGATGTACTGCCGAATGTACGGCGCGCCCGCACCGTAATAGCCGGTCACGAATTCGTCGATCAGCGCCTGCGGGTCGCGGGACGGGTCCCACAGGAGCTTGGCCAAAATCCAGGCCCGCAGCTCTGCGAATTCCGCACCGGGCGATTGATACGCCCCCTGCTCGAACACGCCCTTCACACCGTGCGCCACGAAAAACCGAATGTTGGGCGCCAAGACGCGCAGGTTCGGATGCGGCATGATGTAATGGGCGAAGTTGGTGGTGTAATCCCAAATGTACAACCGCTTGCAGATTCGGTTCCAAGCCTCGATGTCCTGCCGAAACTTGACGTTGCTCGGGTCCGTCCCCAACGGCCGCAAGAAGTTGCACTCGATGCTGCACAGGCGGACAATGACGTTCGGCAACGGCTTGACGTGCCGCGGCGGCTTGCGCGTGTAATGATAAGCCAGAGTCGAAATGGCGACGTCGGGATACTGTTTCCCGACTCGCTCGGCGACGTAATTCACGAAGTGCAGCAAAGGCCCGGAGGGGGCGCCTTCCGCTTTTTCCAGGGCGTTGCATGAAGCGCACTGACACCTGCCGCCCCAATCGTTTTGCGATACGGACACGATGTTGGCGGCCGGCGATTCCTTGAGCCATTGGAGGACCCGTTGGACCACGAAATCTTTCAGCGCCGGATTCGTGAGGCACAACTGCACCCGTTCCCCGTCGCCCCCGAGACGTTTTCCGTCGATTTCGCTGAACCATTCCGGGTGTTGTTTGAAATATTTCTTGGGGGGAACCAGAGCGTTGAAAGTGTGCACGAACCCCTTGTAGACGATGTGCCC
This sequence comes from Kiritimatiellota bacterium, assembly GCA_013151865.1. Taxonomy (GTDB): domain Bacteria; phylum Verrucomicrobiota; class Lentisphaeria; order Oligosphaerales; family JAADHN01; genus JAADHN01. Next base: position 20,800 of record JAADHN010000112.1, on the reverse strand, counting down.
CCCGCGCTTTTCGTCGAGCCGGGCCCGATTGCCGTTCGACTTGTTGCGCACGGCCCAATCGGGATCGAACGCATCCCACCAAAACGTCTCGCGATATTCCAGCGGCGGAATGTATCGCACGTGCGGCGGCGGCACCCGCAGGACCGACTTGCGAGGGACGAAGGACACCTTCGAGGACCACCAGCGGCAGCCGACAAAGTCCTCGAGGAACGTGTAGACGGCGTAGAGCGTTCCCCGGGGCCGGTCCCCGGCCAGAATCAGGTGCTGACCGCGGGCCTCGATCACGATGCCGTCGGGGGCCAGCCGGTCCAGCTTCAAGCCGGGCGCCAACGCCCTGGCGGCGAGGCCCGGGCCGACAAGGATCGTCGGATCGGGACCGGCGGTCGTGCCGGTCCGAACGGCGAATTCCGCACCCGTGACCTGCTTGAGAAACCGGGCCAATTCCGTGGCGGCGTGTCGTTCGGCCATCGTGGCAGCGGGGTCCACGACGATCTTGTACGGCGTGCGACCCCCGGCGGCCAACTCGAGGTCCGCTGCGGAGCACAGGACCGTTCCGATAATGGATAAGCCGCAGAGAATCGTGCCGGTTCCGTTCATGGTCGGTGGGCCTCCTGGTCGTTCGTCGGGAATCATCGATCGTCCAGCCCGCGGCGGCGCCTTGAGCCGAACGCACCCGATAACCATAACGCCTGAACGCCGGCCCGTCGACATCGAAGCGTCCCCGGCGGCGGTCTCCGGTTCCAGGGAACCTCGCCGGTGCTGAACTGCGCGCCCGAAGGCGGCCACTTCCGCCGTTTGCCCCAAGAAAACGACCGATTGCCGCAGGCGGGCATTTGCCTCCGGCCGTTCGCTCGGGGACGGACATGCCGTGATCTTCGATTCAAGTCCGATTCATTGCAGCACCTGCCCGGCGGGTCTACATTGTGTGTTTACGCTCCGTTTCAGAATTGGTTCGGAGGGCCCGCAGAGGCTGCCGGTTCGCCGCGCTCAAGATCCGGGACCGCTTCGGGCGACACCACGGCCGCCGGCCCCACGCGCAGCGTCCAGCTCGCGAGGCCTTCCAGACCCCCGGCCGGACAGGAACGATATGAAACCACATCCCGCAATACCGCAACCAGCTCGCGGGCGCCGCCCGCGCTTCCACGGGGCGGTTCTCGTTCGCCTTGGGGGAATCGCGCTGGTCCTTGCTTGCCGGGCGCCGCTGCGCGCCGCCTCGTTTCCCCCTCTGACCCGGCCGAACGTCGCTCGGTTGATCGCCGCCGAACGGGACGGTGCGGCGGATACGGCGACGCTTCCCAGCCCGCTTACACTCGAGGCGGCCAAAACGGCGGCCTTGCGCGGGAACCCCGGTCTGGCCGCGGCCGCGGCTCGCGTGCGCGCCGCCTCAGCCCTCGTTCTCGAGAACAGCGCCGCCTTTTATCCCACTGTGACGGCCACGGCCGGGGCCAGCCGGACCCAAGACATTCGCACTCGCGGGACCGATGGCGACGTGGACCCATACGAGACCTACAGCGCCGGGGTGGCGGTGTCGTGGCTCGTATTCGACGGTTTCAATCGCCGTTTTCGGACGCTTGCCGCCAAGTACAACCGGCAGGCGACCGTGTTCCTGAGAGATGAAGCCCGCCGCCTGTTGCTCAAAGCCGTCACGGTGGCGTATCATAACGCGCTCCTGGCGGCAGACAATATGCGGATTTCGCGCCAGGACGCCGAGTTCAACCGGCAACTGACGCGGGAAGCTCAGAAGCGCCTCGAAGCCGGGGCCGCGGCACGCAGCGAAGTGCTCAACTTCGAGATTCGGGCGGCGCGCGCGGACTTCCGTCTGCTGTCCGCCGAGGAGGCGTTGAACATTACCCGAATCGTACTGGCGGAACTGCTGGGTCTTTCCGGCGCAGTCCTCCCCGCGGACCTCGTGTTCGCCCCGGTCGCGGACGTGAAAGGCGCTGTGGAACTCCCGCCGCTGGAGCGCGAAGTGACTTTTGCTTTTTCGCACCGCCCGGACCTGCTCGAGATCGAACAGCGCATCCAGGAAGCCCGGGCCGTGCTGACCGCGACTCGCAGCGCCTTCTGGCCTCAAGTGTCCCTCGAGGCCGCGTACGACGAGAGCCGGCAGGGCAGCCCGGTGTTTCACGACGAGGAAGACGCCGCTTCCTCGGCGGGAATCGTCCTGCGCTGGGACTTGTTCTCCGGCGGCAGCACTCGATTCGCCTGTCGCCGGGTCGCCGAGCAGGTCCGGGCGGCCTTGGCGGACCTCGACCAGCAACGAATCCGCGTGATCTCGGAAGTGCGACAACAGCTCGAACACCTTCGGGTCGTCCGCTCTCAATTGCAACTCCAGAAGCGCATCTATGCCATGACGGTCCAAACTCGGGACTTGGTCCGGATCGAGTATCTGGCCGGACGCGCCTCGCTGACCCGGCTGAACGAGGCCCAGGCCGACTTGGTCCGGGCCGACGGCAACTTGGCCCGGGCCCGCATCCAACTGCGTCAGAGCATGGAAGACCTGAACGCCGTCACCGGCAGGGACTTGGCTCGGTACGATTCGCCGGAGTCGGCGCCAACCGCAGGAAAGGAGAAATGAACGTGACTCACCATACGAAATCCGCCGAAGCCGGGCCCTTGCGAGGGGCCGGAAGGGGTGTGCAAGGCCGTCTGGGGACACTGCGTTCCGCCGCGATCACGGTCGCTTTGGGTTTGCCGATCTTGGTCCGACCGGCAACCGGGGCCGACTGGCCCCAATGGCGCGGACCGACCTTCAACGGGTTCAGTCCGGAGAAAGGTCTCCCGGTGCAGTGGAGTACCACCTCGAACGTGCAGTGGAAAGCCGCGTTGCCCGGTGTCGGCGCCAGTACGCCCGCAGTCCAGAGCGGGCGGGTTTTCCTCACCGCAATCGAGGCTGACTCGGCAAAAACGTGGGCGCTCGCCCTCAACGCAGAGACCGGCGGGACGCTTTGGAAGCGACTCATCGGCCCCGGATTCTTCGGTAAAACGGGCAATACTGCGGCCTCGCCGTCTCCGGTGGCCGACGGCGAACGCGTTTATTTCCTTTTCGGGACCGGTGAACTTCTGGCCTGCGACTCGCGCTCCGGGACCGTGCTTTGGCAGCATAACCTCCAAAAGGAATTCGGTGCGTTTCACATTCTGTGGCGCTACGGCGCCAGTCCGCTCCTCTATGCCGGACGCCTTTACGTGGCCGTGATACATCAATATACGGCCGTGAAACCGGTCGCCGGACTGCCGAAGCCGGCTTCGTACCTGCTGTGTCTGGACCCTGCGACAGGGCGTGTCCTCTGGCGGCGGCCCCGGCCCACCGACGCCACGGCCGAAGCCATGGAGGCCTATACGACGCCCGTGCCCATCGAGACGCCCGCCGGCCCCCGGATCATCCTTGCCGGCGGGGACCACATCACCGCCCATGACGTCGAGGACGGTCGCGAATACTGGCGGTCGCCTTCCTGCAACCCCTTGAAGAAACGCTTGTATCGCCAAGTTGCCATGCCCGCCTATGCCGGCGGTCTGATCATCGGCTCCGTGCCCCGCGGCAACGGTATGTTCGCCCTGCGCCCGGACGGCACAGGGCAATTGACGGACGCAGCCCTGGTCTGGAAACGCCGGGCGAACGCACCGGACGTGTGTACGCCCCTGGTCATGAACGGACGACTGTATGTCTTGGACGGACGGCGCAAGTTGCTGAGCTGCCTCGACCCGAAAACGGGCCGGGACTTTTGGCGGACGCGCCTCGAAACCCGGCAACCTTTCCAAGCGTCCCCGACCGGCGCCGACGGCAAGGTCTATTGCATCAACCTTGCAGGCGACGTATTCGTCGTGGCGGCGACCGACGGCAAAATACTGTCTCGCATCGCCATGGGCGGTCGGGGCTGTCGGGCCAGTATTGCGGTGGCGAACGGGCGGCTTTTCATCCGGACCTCCGACCGCCTCTACTGCGTCGGCCGCCCGGCCCGGTGACGCCGATCCTCGGTCCCCGAGGTTCCGAGTCGCGTCAATTCGGGAGTGATTCCCGGCGGCGGGAACGGTGGGCCGCGGCGCTGGCTCAGTGAAACGGGTTGGGGACGGTCACGAGAACGTTGTCGAGAAATGTGGTCGACCCTTCGCTGCCCTGCGGCACGGCCTGGAGCATATTGTATCGTTGCCCGGACGGCAGGGAGATGCCGGAACGAACTTGCCGTCGCCTTTCGCCTTCCCCGAGAACGACGCTGTAGGCAGCCGTCGTCCCATCGATCTCGATGCGGACCTGTTCCCAACGACCGGGGGGGACGACCGCTGCCGTCCGGGTCCATTTCCGGTCGCCGGCGGCCACCGAGACTTTGCCGCCCGGGGCCACGAAGATCCCGACATACCAGCGCGCCGATCCGGAATCGCGCCAGACCACCGCGAGGGACGAACGCTCGTCGGGCCGGAGGATGCGGAAACCGATCCGGACGTTTTCGGTGGTCAACCGGTAATCGGTCCGCAGTCCCTCGACGCCGTGCCGGGCGCCGGTCGGCCCTCGGGTGAGCCGAAGCGAGTTGCCCTTGTCCCCGACCGCCGTTTCAGCCTGGACCATCGGGGCGGGGGGTGCGTCGCCGAGCGCCCGCCAAAGCCCCTCCGTGTCAAGGGAGTCTCCCACCTCTCCCCGACAGTACGCAGCAAGGTCGTCGAAATTCTGTTCGATGTACGGCATGCGTTCGGGCTCGGGCGTCCTCGGTCGGGGTACGGTCTTCCATCCGGCGAGAATCGGGTGGCGGGCATACCCATCGAGCGCCTCTTTCTCGGAGCAAAGACTGTACTTCCAGCCTGTCTGCCGGACATAAAGGGTCCGCCAGGCGAAGTCGGCCAATCGGCGATCTGCGCGTTGGTCCATGAAACGTTCGAGCGCCTCCCGACCCCGCGGACCGAGTCCGAGAAGGGCGGCGCCGACGGGCCGGAACGTCCAATCGCTGTCCGGTCGGTCGGAACGCCCGACTCCCTCGAAACATCGAACCAGGGCGTCCAGGGCGGCTTTCTGGCGCGCGCCGATCCAACGCGAGTGACTTTGGAAGCAAGACCGGGTTGCGATGGCAACCATGGAACGGACCGCGGGGTGAGGATCGTCCAGGTGGGCAAGCAGGCAGTCACCGACTTCCGGGCGCCCGGGAAAGCGATTCAGGGCCCTGGCCGCGTTGTAGCGGACCTCGGCGTCCGCGTCGGCCATGACCTGGATGAGGATCGGAACGGCCGACGGCCGACGCGTACCGCGGCTCAAGGCGGACACGGCGGTACGACGGATACCCGGGTCCCGGTCCGTGCATCCCGCAAGAATATCCGGCGTGCGCTCCTGCGGCATGTTGGCCAGCGCACTTACGGCGGCATTTCGAAACTGGAAATTCGCCTGCCGGCGCAAGGCTCGGAAAATGCGCGAGACCGTTCCGGCTCGGTGCAGGTTATGCAGGGCGGCGACCGCCACGCAACGGACACCGGTTTCCGGGTCGTTCAACGCTTGTTCGAACGTCGGAATGGCCCGGGGCTCACCCAGGGCTTCAAGTGCGCGAAGGGCCTGCCGTCGGACCAGCACGTTCGGGTCCGCGGTCATGGCCAGGAGCCGGTCGAAGGGAACGCTCGTCTTGCCTTCGGCGACCTGACGCAGCACCCGCAGCCGTTTCAGAAAGTCCCCGGAGCCCAGGGCCGCGACCGGCTGCTCGCCTTCCGTCCCCCACTCGATGTAGGCGTAACTGCCGGCCATGATCCGGCGCACACCGGCCTCGGCGAAATGTCGCTGATGCGCCGGCCATGCCGCACTGTGGAATGCCGCGACCGAGCAACGCGTCCCGCGGGTGACCGCCAGAACGTCGTTGATCGCTTTCTCGAGGGGGCCGTTGCACCAGACGACGATCTCGTCCACCAATCCCTCCCGCGCCCAGCCCTCCCAATCCATGTAAATGCGGCCGGCCGGATGAAAGTCCCGCCGGAGGCACAGCCAGGGCGCCGGCAGGTGTGTGTTTTGCGGGTCGATGGCCATGCCGAGTTTGCGGCCGCGCCGGTGCAGCGCCGTGCCGAGTTCGCGCAGGAATTGCGTGACGTATTCGCCGCGGAGTCGGGCCCAGGCATGTTTATCGAACATTTCCCTACGGATGTCCTGCCCGAAACGGCGTTTGAACTCTTCGGCGACCGGCGCGTTGTAGCCGAACTCGTCCTCGAACCGCGTCGAACAATGCTCGACGTAGGTGTAAAAAAGCAGCCCGTCATATGCTCGTCGCTCCAGGAGGTCGAGGTATTGTTTGACGAGCGCCTGCCGAACTTGGGGATAGGCGAACTCGACAGGCCCCGACTGGAGCCGTAGGCCGCGCCGGTCCACGGGCACATATTCCGGATGCTCGGTACGCAGCCGAAGTTCGACCGGGGACGGTGTTCCCACTTTGGCCGCATCGGAGCGGGCCCGGGCCCCGTGATCGAACAAGGGCAATACCCCCCAGATCTCCATGCCGCGTCGGTGCGCCGACCGGATCGCCGTGCCGCTTTGTCCCTCGTGCTTGATGAGGCGACGTTCCCACTGCCAGAAGGCGTACGCCTGAAAGTTTTCCGGACGCGTTATCATGTTGTCGAGCAACCATTCGCTGTGCGCGCCACGCCAATAGATACGGTTGACACCGTATACCTCCTGCAGACAGTCGAACATTGCCTCGATGGCCGCCTCCGAATTGACCGGCGGACTGGTCCACAGCCAGTCGTTGTCGCCCGTGCTGATGAAGCAGCCCGCCTCTTCGGATCGAACGGCGGATGCGGCAAGGACGCAGAAAAACAGCAGACCGACTGGAAAGCGGACACTCATGATGACCTCCCGTGCGAACGGCGTCAATGTACCTCTGTTTTTCCCTCACATCTTCCGGTTTCGCAAGCACCCCACGGTAGCCCCCCGCCACAAAGGGCGCACGAGCCGCGGGAGTTGTCGCTCTTCGCCCGGGGGAGAATCGCTGCCACGCTGTCGGGTGGCCGCCCGTCTCTCCCGCCAAGAGCGGGATCGGCTGGGAGCGCAGGGCGGCAGAGCGAGTCCCCGAGCGACCCTGCGCAGCAGGGACTGGGGAATTCGTCTCAGGCGGACGTGCCTGTCCCGCTCGGCCGGAACGAAATCTCACCCAAAATCGCACTCGCGCGCGGCGGCGCACCCTGATGTGGCCGGGCTCTCGATAGGGTCGCCGGCGCGCCACGGGAGCAAAAGTCGGACCGCCGGAACACAAGAGGAAAACGGCCTCCGGCGATTTGTCGCGTGCCGCCGGGTGGTGCGGCCGTTTGTCTCGCTCGACATGGATTGCACCGGCGACTATGGTAGCACCCAACCGGCGTTGCGACGTGCTGAATGCTCACGGACGGGACCTTGTCTCATGTACCCCCCAACCTTTTTCCTCCGGACGGTCATCGCCTTGGGAATGACCTGTGCGTTTCGAGCCGGGGCCGCTCCCGAAGTGCGCAACGGCAGCTTCGAACTGGACCGATTCACCAAAACGCCGGGCCTGGCGATCCCCAACAACGGCATTCGCGCCTGGAAATGCCGGGGCAACGTCGGGATCAATCCACTCCAGTCCGAAGGCGCGGACGCGGTACCGGCCCTCCGGCCCTTTCTCGACAACGGGCGAATCCCCGATGGACGTCAGACAGCATTCATTCAGAATATCGGCGTCCTGCGCCAGCAGGTGAAAGGCTTTCGTGTAGGCGCCTCATACGTGGTCCGCTACTTCGAGAACGCCCGGCGCCATCGGCGCACACGGCGGTGGCCCCGCCTTGCGGTCTTGGTGGGCGAAAAGGTGGTTGTGCCGGACCACGGCGTGCGACCCGTCGATGCCGTCGATCAGTTCGAGAAGCCCTATCGCGCCGTGGTCAGCGCCCCGTTCACCGTCCAAAGCACAACACCGCAGGCCCTGGTGTTCCTCACTTCGGTGGGCGGCGGCGTGACCGTGTACATCGACGCTGTCCGGATCGAGGAGGTTTCACCCTCGACACGGGTCGCGCCGACGTTCCCGCTGGAGGTCGCCCCCCCCGTCGTCTTGAACGGCAGTTTCGAGGCGGATCATTACACGCGGCGTCCAGGGTATGCCGCAACCAACGGCGGCATCACCGCGTGGCGATCCGAAGGCTCGGCAGGCGTCAACCCGACATGGACCGATCCGCTCCGCGACTGGGGCGAGAAACACGACTTCACCGATAACGGACGCATACCCGACGGACGGCAGGCGGCATTCATCCAAGGCAAAGGCGCGCTGCGACAAACCGTCCTTGGGTTCCAGGCAGGCCGCCGTTATCGGGTCCGGTATTTCGAGAACGCCCGGGTCACCCGGGCGGTCAAAGACGACCCCGTCGTGACGGTTCGACTCGGCGGCGATGTCGTGGTGTCCGCCCACAGCGTCCCGGCCCTCGATCCGGCGCGCCGGCACGAAACTCCGTACTACCGAGTCCGCAGCGCCGTGTTCGCGCCTCTGCGCTCCGGGGCCTACGAATTGGTTTTCGAGGCACTCAGTACCGGCTCCACCACGGTGCTCCTGGACGGCGTGACCGTCGAGGAAGTCCCCTGATCCCGTCCAACGGGCCGGCAACGCGCGCTTCGAGGAGAGTAGACGCGGCGTCTCGCCGCGGTTTCAAGAGGAAAACGGCGAGACGCCGTTTCCACTTTGCCGCGGCACCATCTCTTCACGTTCCCTCATCTGCGTCCATTCGCGTTCATCCGCGGTTCTTTTCGGACGTTTCAAACGCTTGGCGGAACTCACGAGGCACAACGCTCAGTGGCGAAAGGCGGCGGCCGGCACAGGCTGTTTCGAGATACCCGGTCCACTCCATTGCAGTTCGAGCACATCGGCCTCGCGCGCTTCGAAGAACTCGATAGCGACGGCGTGCGGTCCTTTGGCCAAGGCAATGCTCCCGGCGACTTCCTGCTGCGAATGAAGGCCGTCGTTGTCCACCACGCAGGTGTCTCCAATCACGAAGCGACTGCCGTCGTCCGAACTCAGATAAAACGTGTACAGCCCGTCCGCGGGCACGAGCAGGAACCCGGTGAACCTGAGGGCGTAGAGGTCTTCCCGGGGCCGAAATTGCACGCCGGGTGTGGCGGCGGTGAGCGCTTTGACGGCGCGAAGCCGGTTGAAATCTGGCAGTTTCGTCCAGCCCTTTTCCGGGGCCAGGTAAACCGAGCAACGCAGTCCGGGTCGGACCGACACGGCGCGGAGGGCCGGCCGCAGCTCGGCCGTCGCCAACTTCCGGCGCATCACCCCGCCCACCGGTGCGCCGTTGCGGTAGACGCAAGCCCGGACGTCGACCGAACGCGACACCTCGAACGGGGCCGTGTATCGCGGACTCCGCAGGTTGGGGACCGTCCCATCCAGAGTGTACCGGATTTCTCCCCCGTCGACTTGCGTTTCGAGGCGAACGCGGGTCCGCCCGACGAACGGGGAATCGGCGATCACCACCGGGTCGTCCGTGAATTGCATCAGGTCGAACCACGCCGTGCCGGGCGTGTCCAGCTTGAGACTCGGAATGCAGCGACTGCGCGTGTCGGAAGCCGGCCCGGACAGGCAGTACAGGCGCCAATCGGGGGTCAAAGTGAAGCTGGCCCGGTCGTGGGGCGGGAGCAGTCCGGGCGCCGACAGACTGAAACGGACCGGAACGGGGGCCGCCGGGAGCGCGGCCGGCCGTGTTTTCTTCCGGTCGCGCCCGAAAATCCAGCCGAACAGATGGTGCTTGGCTTCTTTCTTTTCGCGGCCTTTTTCTTTCTTGCCGTCGCCGGCGACGGGCCGGACAGCCAGGGCCCGGCCCCACACGGAAAAGCAGTAGCTCCGCCCCTTGCGGAGCGAGACCCGGTACGGCCGGATCCCGACCGGATCGTCCGCAGTAGGTCGATGAAGACGCAGCGAGCGGCGCCCGTGCAGAGCCACCCGGGGATCGGTGAAATATGTGGCGCCGCGACCGCGCCCCACGCTGGCATAGCATCCGGCGGGGACGCCCGGAACCGGGTTGTTTTCGAAGCTCGGGTTGACGATACGGTTCGCCGGATGGATCTCGAACTTCTCGGCTCGCTGCCCGCCCATATCAAGTCGATAAGCCCGGGTCCCATACGCATCGATCATGTCTTCCCAGACGCCGTTTTTCACGGCAACGTCCCGATCCTCGAACATGACTTGGGCTTTGCCGCTCCAGTTGCGTCCTGGCAGGCTGAGGCGAACGGCGGCAGGTCGATTGCGCTCGTTGGCCGCCAGCACCACGGTCCAGCCCCGATCCTGCCAGGCCGCACTCCGCACGGACGCCGGGATGGCGCGGGTTTCGGGCCGGGCCTCGTGCGACAAAAGGAACGGCGTCAGTTCCGCCACTTCGAGGCCCACCGCCGCACATTCGGCCCACGCCGTGGTCGATTTTGGGAACCCATTCAGACCGTGGCGGATGAAGTACTGAATCCCGGTCGCTCCACGGATCACGGCCAAGTAGGTCATGAGCCGTTCCTCGGCCGGAGTCGGCTCGCGCTTCCACCACTCGTTGCCGCCGAAAGCCTGAGGCACGATCCACACGGGCAGACGATGGCGAAACGTCCGAACCAGATCCGCCGTGCGCTGACCCACGATTGCCGGTGAAGACCGGGGGATCGGGTACGGGTCCGCCATGACCACGTCCATGGCGGCCTCATACCGGACCGCGGCGCGCGGCCGCATGAATACGATGGTCACAGGGTGATAGGGATCCAGGGCGCGGACCGCCGCCGCCGCGACCTCGAGCGCTGCGGGACTCGTGCCGCGACCGGTCGGCTCGTCGGCGATATACCAGCCTAACAGCGCCGGATGATCGCGGAAAGCGCGCACCTCGGCTTCGAGCAGCTTGATCTTGTCCGTCTTTCCCGCCTGTTTTCCGGTCCCGCGAGCGACCCCGCCGCCGCCCGCCACACGCAATAGCTGGTAGTGCACTTTCATCCCCAATTCCGCACAGCGGTCCATGTAGGCGCGGCGGGCCGGGAGCGAGTCGGGGCTGTTCGACTGGTACGGGCTCATCATGTTGAACCCGCGCACGATTTCCTCCTCGGCCAACGTGGGCTGAACCGGCGAGTAGCAGTAAAACCCGAAAGGGAAAAACGGCAGTCCGTCGACGATCAGCCCTCCGCTGATCCGGTCGACCTTGACCGCATTCGCTTTGGGCGACAGGCGGCGGACTTCCACTTGGGTGCGGGCCACGACCTTCTCATCCCTCACCACCAGACAATCGAGCTGGTGCTTCCCGACCGGCAAACGCCCCACGGGCCAAGCGGTCACCAAGCGCTTGCCCGGCTCGATCCGGACCCCGGCCACCAGCAGCAGCCCCCGGGAGCGGATGCTGAGCAGGCCCGGGGAGGCCTTGTCGGTGGAATCTGTGAACCGGGCCAGCAGTTCCCCTTGCCGTTCCGTAGTGTAATAGTTCCGGTCCGGGATGATCGTCAGCGAGGGAGCAGCGCGGCCGGCCGCGGCAAACGTGAGCCCGAGCGCCAAGAGACGGGACACCGGTCCGCGGACACGCGGAATAGGAATGCGCATGAAATCAGCTCCTGGGGGGAAACACCCCTTGCCAAGACAGACGGACACCGTCCCGAGCCCGCCGAGCAAGAATGCCCGAGGCTACGGCTTCAGTTGTTCGATGGCGCGGGCAATCCGAAGGCGGCGGGCTTCGATGGGTTCGGGGCGCTGGGTGAAGTCCGTTCGATCCCGGGCAATCTCGTCGGGCACTTCGAGAAGCTCGCGGAAGGCGCCCAGGTTCGTGTCCTTCCCCCGGGCCGTACGTGCCTCGATCCGGCGTTGAAGCATGACCAGATATTCGTAATCCTCGATGCCGTCCCGGAGCATCTCCCACCGGATCGAGTCGACCGGTCCCTCGATGACCGGTTCGGCGGGATTTGCATCCGAGGCACTTTCCGGCGGATAAATGAAGCGGCCGTCTCCGTTGCCCCAGGGGCGTTTCGTTCCCGCCGGCGTCCCGTATCCGGAGACCCAACCCATGGGATCCAGGTAGGGGTCCTGCGGGTGGGCCGGATCGGGGTACGCGGCGTTGCTGGTCCAATAGTTGGTTTGCCAGACCAGGATGCCTTCGACACGGTACTTCCATGTCAGCCAAAGCCACACGCGCAGATCCGTGCCGGCATGATCGATGAACAGGCCGGGGTACGGCGCCTTGGGGCCGGTGCATACATACCACCAGAAGCGGTCGCCCTGCTTTTGTCGTTCGGCAGCACGCTCCGGCTGGAAGCTGTGCAACACGGGGCACCAGAGGTTCGGGCCGCCGACAAGGTCGGGCTCGACTTGTTCGGTGAGCATGCGCCGCAGGTCGGGCGCCGTCTCTTTCAGCTTGCGGAATCCGTTCATGACAAAGGCGTAATCTTTAGGACTCGGTTCGTCGAACCAATACACGTACGCCTCGTCCAGCAGCCCCCGCTTCCGCAGGTGTTCCTGAAGATTGTGCCAATAGCCGTAGAAGGCGGTCCGATATTCCGGCGCGCCTTCCGCGTACCCGAGCAGCGAAGGCGCACGCCGGGCATAGAACGTGCCGCCCCCGAGTCCCATCGGTCTGACCCGAAACGAGTTGAAGTGGTAGCGGTTGACCGCCCGGTCCATGGCTCGGTCCCAGGCTGCCCAATCGAACACGGGCTTCAATTGTTCCGGGGATCGCGGCTCGAAGCCCCCGCCGGACAATAGTTCCTTGCCGGTGGACAGGTCCACGAGGGAAACGTCGTCGTACCAGACCGTCCCGGTGAAGTGTCCGTCCTCGGCGTAGAGCGTGGCCCAAAGCGTCAGCGTTGCGGACTTCGCGCCCTTGGGGAAGTGGGTCAGGGTACGGTCGAACCGGCGCCAATCGCCGCTGCCCTGGACGCGTATGTCGTTGTTGTGGCCAGACATCCACTGGCCCCGGGCGTCATGGTGGTTCAGCGTGACGATGAACCGATGGTCGGCGGGTGTCGTGCGATAGCGGAACCGGAGCCGGAAGCCCTTGGCGGGGATATCGAATCGATCCTGGTAGCGACAGGCGACGTTGGCCGTCGCGGACTTGTCCTCGAGCCGGAGCGAACCCCGACCGTCGGCCCGGACCGTGCGGTCGCGAATCCCGCCGCTCCACTTGCCGGTGTCCGGCCAGCGAACGACGTACGGATCGAGCGGGGCGGGATCGTAGGGCGAAATATGGTGGGCGCTGTAGTTGGCCCAATACAGGTCGAGGACGGCCCGGCGTTGTTCCGGCGTTTTCACGTTGTGGTAGCGCCAGACGTTTCCGGGAGAGAAGCCGAACGCAGTGCTGCAGGTCATCCGGTCCGGAAGGACGAAGTCGAACACCGTGACCTCGATGGGGACGTCGGCCTGCCAGTCGTCGGCTTCCAATCGGAGACTGCCGCGGTAAACGCCGGGCCGAGCGGCCTTGGGTACGGAAACGCGCACCCAAAGCGGCTGATTCCGCCGGGCCGGCAAGCTGATGGGGGCCCGCAACGGCGGGAGCGGGTCCGGCCATAAGCCGACGCAGCCGCGAAAATCCGTGGGCCGCTCCACCCGCACGTAGCGGACGCGAAGGAACTCGACCGCGCTCGGCGGCAGTACTGCTCCCTCCGGACCGCGGAGCGGCGCGAGCGCCCGCGCCCGAAACCCCCGCAATTCCCGGGACGGGCGGACCACCAGTTGGGCGGCGTCCGTCTCGTTCCGGGCGGCGCGGACCCGCAGGGCCTGCCCTTTCGCAGTCGGCGCTGGCCGGGACACGGAAATCTTCCAGCCGGACAAGGCCCACCAAAGCGCCACCTGTTTCGACGAACCCGGCAGGGACTCGCCGTAGGACACGTCGTACAGACGCGGCACGGAAAGCAGGGTCCGCAACCGGGTTCGGAGACCTGCCCCAAGCGCCAGGGTCATCTCGATCCGTCCCGGCTCCAGCACTCGATACGGGAGCGAAACATCCACGGACCGATTCGGCTCGAGCATCCTCCGCGGCCCCGAATCGGTCCAGGTCATTGCGGGCCCCACAAACGCCGCCCTGGGCGTCACCGCCAGTCGGCCGGGACCACGGGACTTCAGGCGCAGCCGAACCACGTTGCTTCCGCCCGGAATGCCGTCACCGAAGCCCAGCACTCCGATGTCCACACGCGGATCTTCGGCCGCAACCGTCACGAAGTGCGTGGCGCCCACGACCTCGACCGCCGGACCGTCCACGGTCGCCGTGTACCGATAGGAATTGATCTGAAACGAGCCGGGATCGAACGCCGCGCCGACCTTGGCCTTGCTGCGCGCCGCAAAACGGACCCAGATCGCCGACGCCGGCAACCACGCCGGGGGAACCTGGAACGATACGGTCCCCATGGCGACGGCCTCGGCGGCCGGCCGCCACGTCTTGCCGTCCCGGCTCAATTCCACGACCAGTTTGCCGCCCGAATACCAGTTGATGCTCACTTCCCCCCGGGCACGGGTTTGCCGGCGCGTTCCGAGCTGGTGGCGATAGACCACGGTGGCGCCCGCACCGAAAACCCAACGGTTGGTGTTGAACCCGCACTGTTGCGAAAAGAGCGGCCGGCTCTGGTTCCGACTCGTACCCGACAACGGGGCATCGAATCGGTACGTGCGACCGCTGACGCTTTCGCCTTCCCCGAGAACCAGACCGTCCGCACTCCGGTAGACCGGCAGCACACGGGTGAGATGGAGGTCGTCGTAGGCAACGGCGCCGGACACATGCCACTGACCGAAACGCAGCCACGCGTTGGCGGCGGACACCTCGGCCGGGGTCACGAACACGGAGGAGTACTTTTTCCATTCCGCCGGGATCCCGCCCAGATCGCGGTTGCAGAAGATCGGACCGGTCGTGGGCGTACCGCCCCCAGAGCCTCCGCGCGCCATGAAGCGGATCTCATAAACCGTATTCGGCCGAAAAGCGACCGGGGCCGAACGCCAATATCCGCTGTCCCGACCGTTGCCGACCACCGTCAAGACCCGGCGGCCGTCCGGCGCCGTCGCCGTCTTCAACCACTCGCCCTTCCCGGACTCGAGCTTCCACCCATCGGGCGCGGCGCCCGTCCCCTGCTCGAACGATGGGTTCGGCACGGCAATGGCGTGCACCCGCGGCACGGCCCCGACGAATACAGCCGGCGCCAGGATCGCTGCGGCGGATACTCTGCGAATCATCTTCATGTCGGGCCCTCCCGGCGAGACGGACGCGACCGACCCTCGAGCAAAGAGGGCATCAGCCGACGCCCAGGGCGAAGAGAAAGCGGGCCACGGTCCCGAATACCACCGCGGTCACCACCATCGTGCCGATGCTCTTGAGCGCATCCCGCCAACCCAGTTCCGTGAACAACACCGTGAACGTGGCGATACAGGGAAAGCTCAACGACAGCAGCACACAAGCCGTCATCAATTGCGGCAGGCTCATGTGCAACGGTATGAGCATTCCGGCCGCAATATCCTTGCGCAAGAAACCGAGCATAATCGGCAGGATCGCTTCCTGGGGCAACCCCCAGAGACGGGTCACCAGCGGCGCCGCAAGGACGGCGGCGCCCTCGAAAAACCGAAAGTAATCGAGGATGTTCACCAGTAGCACACCGCCGAGGACCAGGGGGACGGCCTCGGTCACGAACCCCCGGGTGCGGTGATAGAGCTTAAGGCCCGCCAGCTTGAGGCTCGGAAGCCGATAAGGCGGGATCTCGAGGATCAGTTCGGGCAGCGCCCCCCGCACCAACCGCTTGAGAACTTGCCCCAGCAACAGAACCACCACACCCAGGAAAACATACACGCCCACCACGTAACGCAGGCCGAAATCCCCGACGACTTTCAGGATCATGGCCTGGAGCGAAACGCACGGCACGCCCACCGAGATCAGGGTGCAGGCGATGAACCGCTGGGCGCGTGTCTCGAGCGAGCGGGTCGCCATGATCCCCGGAACGTTGCAGCCGAGACCGAGCAGAACGGGGATCACGCCGAACCCGTGCAGGCCCACGCGGTGCATGAGACCGTCCAGCAGGACGCCGAGTCGCGGCAGGTAGCCCACATCCTCGAGGATCGCCAGCACGAAGTAAAACGCCACCACATACGGCAGGACCATGCCGACGGGCACGTACAGGCCGGTGGTGAGCATGCCCATGGATTGCACAAAGTCGATCTCGCCGTTCACCAACCGGCCGATGAGCAGGTGATGCAAAAGCGGATCGTCCCGCAGGACGCGCGACAGATGGTTGGCCAGCGACAGGAAGGGACCATGGAAGAAGGGGTCGAACACCACCCCAATGAGCCCTTCCCCCACGAAACGGATCACCCGAAATGCGACATACAGCAATATCGCGGCGAAAAGAAGACCGGTTCGAGGCTGCAGAGAAATGTCCTGGAGCCATTCCAGAAATGTGTGATGCCGGTGCTCGAGGCTTTGGACCCGGGCGGTCAGAAGACCGATGTCGCCCCAACGTTCCTCGGGCGTATGGCTGTGAATCCGCGGAAACTCAACCCCCTGGTCCACCTGCTTGCGGAGTTCGCAAATAGCCTGCGCCAAGTTGGCAATCCCAACGCCGCTGATCCCGACCGTGGGGATCACCGGCACGCGGAGAAAACGAGAGAGTTGATCGACGTCGATCCGGATGCCCTTGTGCCGGGCGTCGTCATACATGTTGAGCGCGACGACCATAGGCAGGCCGCGCTCCAACATCTGCATGGTCAACAGGAGATTCCGCTCGAGGTTGGTGGCGTCGATCACATTGACGAAGAGGTCCCCCGTCTCCACCAGCTCGACCGCCACCTTCTCGGCTTCGTTGGTCGCATCGATGGAGTACGCGCCGGGGGTGTCCACCACCTCGAAGAATTCATCGCCGATTCTGGCCAGGCCGGACTTGAAACTGACGGTGGTGCCCGGATAGTTCGAGGTGGCCGCGTGAATCCCCGTGAGGCGCCAGAACACCGCAGACTTGCCGACGTTCGGGTTCCCGATCAGGATGAGGCGTTTCATTGCAGTGCTTCGACCCGGATACGGGCAGCCATGCCGCGGCCCAGGGCAACCTGGCTCTGCCCCACCTGTAACGTCACCGGTCCGCGAAAGGCATGGGTATGGACCTTGGTGACGATTTGGCCTTTGGCGATACCGAGGTTGTACAGACGGGCACGGAAGCCCGGACCGCCCTGGAGGGCGGCAATCCGATGCGGGACGCCAGGCTCGCAGGAAAGCAGGTTCATGGCGGTGGTGGCAGTCGGGGCGTGGTCGGCCGTGGACCGGGTCGCGTTTTGCGGTCGGCTCACGGCGGACGGTGCGGTACGCTTTCTGTCAATAATACTGAAACAGCGCTTGAAATCAACCCGGTCCACGACGAAAACCGCCGGTTTCTTTCGCAGCACGCCCCATCCGGAAGAACACCGAAACTGAAAACACCTGCATGAGGGATCGGGGCGCAAGAGACCTTTCCCCGTGCCTTCGAGCCCGGGAGCGACGGCATCGATGAAGAAAACAAAGATCGGGATCATCGGCTGCGGCAACATCAGCGGGGCGTATCTGAAAACCTGCCCGAGTTTCGACATCCTCGAGGTCGCAGCGTGCGCCGACCTCGATCTCGAACGCGCCCGGGCCCGGACCGAGGAATTCGGGGTGCCCCGCGCCGTGTCCACCGGGGAACTGCTGGCCGATCCGGACATCGAGATCGCCGTCAACCTCACCACGCCGGACGCCCATTACTCGGTGGACCGCGCGGTACTCGAAGCCGGGAAATCCGTATACAGCGAAAAACCTCTGGCCGTTGCCCGGCAACAGGGGCTCGAGCTCTTGGACCTCGCCCGGGCCCGGGGACTGCGGATCGGCTGTGCCCCGGATACGTTCATGGGCGGCGGGATTCAGACCTGCCGAAAACTCATCGACGACGGCGCCGTCGGCGAGCCGGTCGCCGCCACGGCGTTCATGACCTGCCGCGGCCATGAGTCGTGGCACCCGGCCCCCGAGTTCTATTACAAGGCGGGCGGCGGCCCCGTGTTCGACATGGGGCCCTACTACCTCACCGCCCTGGTCAACCTCCTCGGGCCGGTCGAACGCGTCACCGGCTCGGCGCGCATCACCTTCCCGGAGCGAACGATCACCAGCGAACCGCTGAATGGCAAAGTCATCCGAGTCGAAGTCCCCACACACGTGGCGGGCGTGCTCGATTTCGCCTCCGGGGCTGTGGCAAGCCTGATCATGAGTTTCGACGTGTGGGCGGCTCGACTGCCGCGGATCGAAATCTACGGCACCGAGGGCTCCCTGTCCGTGCCGGATCCGAACGGCTTCGGCGGGACCGTGCGCCTGCTGCGTGCCGGCGAACAAGAGTGGCGGGAAGTCTCCCTCACACACCCGTACACAGACAACTGGCGCGGCATCGGTGTGGCAGACATGGCCTACGCCATCCGGTTCGACCGGCCGCATCGCGCCAGCGGACAGCTCGCCTGCCACGTGCTCGATATCATGCAGGCCCTGCATGAAGCGTCTTACTCGGACCGACACGTCCGGCTCACCACGAGCTGCGAGCGTCCCGCTCCCCTCCCTGTCGGCCTGCCCGAAGGCGTCTTGGACCGGAACGCCGACAGCACTCGCTGAATCGGGGAATGCCGGGGGCCCCGCGACAAGGGACCCCGGAGCGGAGAGAACTGAAAGTCGATGGCCGCGCGGTTAAAGGCGGCGGCCGGCACAAGCAGACGCCGGGACTCTCGGATACAGCGAGGACCGGCGACCGGCTCGTTGAAGTTGAAGAATGTCGCGTCGAATCGACCGCGAAATCCGCACGCACGATCAACGCTGCATCGGAGCATGGAACATGGTCGAACCCATCCAAGTCTGTGCGGCAGTCATCCGCTCCGGCGACCGCTTGCTGCTGGCACGCCGGCCCCCCGGCGCACATATGGCGGGGCAGTGGGAATTCCCGGGCGGCAAGAAACTCCCGGGCGAGTCCGGCCCCGATTGTATCCGGCGAGAAATCGCCGAGGAATTGGGATTGGACGTGCTCCCCGGGTGTCGGCTTGCCGTGTTGACCCACCGGTATCCGGAAAAACTCGTTCGAATCGAATTCTACGACTGCCGGACAGACCGGCCGGAACGTGCCGCGGGGCTGGACGGACAGGAAATCGCCTGGTTCATCGCGGACGAACTGCCGGTAGTCGGCATGGCCCCGGTCGACCGCCGCTTCGCCGAGCACTTCCTGTCCGCGGAGCATCCCTGACATTCGCCGAAGGCGTCTTGTCTGCCGCCCCAAGGGGCGCTTTCACCGGAACCCCGAGCAGCGCCCGGGGTCATCGTCAACCACCGGCTCCCGCCCGGACATCGAATCCGGCGGGGCTTCGGTGTCCGGTGCATCGACTGCCGGGACACGGGCTGAAACGCCTTGCGCGGACTCCGATTGCGACACGGGGTAGGCCAACGCGAGCATCTTCCTGATGTGCGCTTTGTCTTCTTCGTTGAGCACAAAACTCAGGCGCTGGTGGAGCTTCGCGGTATACGGCAGATGAAAAGCGTCCATGAAGACGTACATCACCGCCCTGCACATTTTGCGGATGTCTTCGCCGCCGGGGACGAGCAGGAATTTTTGACCTGTGCCGTCGGGCTGGACGACGCGATAGTCGATTCCGTGCTTTTCGAGCACCATTCCAGCGCGCTCAAAATCACCGGGATAACACCACGCCTCGGATAGTGTCAGGACCGTGGCGTCGTCGATGCGTTCACCGATCTTCCCGCGGTACAATTCCAACGCATAATCGGAATGTTGATGTTGATAGCGCAGAACAGGCAAAACAAGAGCATTCGCGACGGGACCGTCCATGAGTTGGCCGATATAGAACCAGACATGGCTGACTGTAGTGCGGCGATCCCGGTAAACGTAGATTGCCCATAAAACAACCAGCACGCCGAGCACCATCAGAGACCATTGCCACCAGTTCATCCTTCCGATCTCCCGACGAGATGCATGTAGCGCTTGGGAATGGGCTTGCCCGCGGCGGCACGCCTTTTCAAGTATTGCGCCAGTTGGGGACTGTCTTCCCAGTCGACTATAGCATCCGGGGCCGGACTCATTGCGCCGAAAAGACCATACCGCAGGGGACTGTTGTCGGACAATCCAAAAGCGTTCACGAAGATGCAGCGAGCGGCACGGACTGCCTTATCTACATCCATATCGCAGTGTACGACCAATGCACGCATCTCGCTCGGTGGTCAGGTAGTATTCGATCCCGGCCTGGGCGAGCGCTTGCTGGGCACGACTGAATTCATCCGGAGAACAACTGTCGGCGGTCAATCTCAAAAAGAATCGCGTGGGGCCATAGTCCTTAGGTTGCGTCGTCACCTTCACGAACCATAGATGTCTACCAGTACTCGGATCCCGAACTCGCAAACGAGTTTTGTGGAACCCCCGCCGCATATAACCATCGGCATAGAACGAAAGCCTGTTAAGCGAATCCAACTTACCGTGTTCGTCGATGACGTACAATACGTGCAACACGATGCTGACGATTACACCGAGCAGCACGATAATCAGCAAGACGTTGTTCATGGTGTACTCCCATTCAAGATCAACGCACCGATATTGAAGTTGATGCTTGGATTCACGACGACGGCTCTGGCGATCAGTGCCCCAATATCTTCGTGTTGGGTAAGCGTTTCCAGCTGTTGAAACGAAAACAGATTTGCGTTGACGACCTGTGTCGCAAATCCGCGCACCAAAGCTGTGGTTGTGGAGAACGAACGACTTCGTACAATCAACTGTGCACGCAGGAAGGCGTTCCTGCCAACACTGCAGAAATGGTTCCTGAGTTCAGATGTAAATAGCGTCAACCGCCCGGCCACGCCGATCCTGGCCGCAAAAACCCGGGCAAGATCGAGGACG
>JAADHN010000161.1 GCA_013151865.1 Kiritimatiellota bacterium | reverse complement strand
CTGCGCAGTCCGCGGCACGGCGGGGCGACGGGTTCGTACTGACGGCCCAACGTCGGGTTCGGTACTGGTCGGACGGTGCGATCATCGGGTCAAAGTTGTTCGTACGGAACATCGCGGCGGCGGTGATCGATCCGGAACGGGCGGAGAAGAAGCGGTTGGCGGTGGCGCGCCGGGGCGACGTTGCGGCCGGAATCTACTCTTGGCGGCGATTGAACCCGATCTCGTGATGGGGGCGGCACGTGCGGAAAAGGAAAGCGGCGCGGGAGCGCCCGCCGCTCCCGCCCGGCGGCCTGACTGTCCCCCGCTCATTCACGCGAGCTCGCTCCGGGACTCGCTCGAACACATTGCAAAGACGCTCTGTGTCAGGGCGATCCCGCCGACCACGCCTCGACGAACTGCTTCCGCACAACTGGACGCCCGCGGCCAAATACTATTCGTTCTGAACTCGCCCCGCCGCCGTCCGCCGGGGCGCCCCGCGTCCCGATTCTCCCCCGGGGAGTCCTCTCGGTCCCATCCCCGCACCGAGCGCCCGTCGGCCGTCACAGATCCAACGTTCATGGTCCAGATGCGACGCTTTTACCATTACGAGGATGCTCCGACGTCCTTCGCCGCCCACTCCCGCGGCGATCAAGACCGTCGCGTCCTCCCGCCGGAGGTGCTCGTACCCGGCGCGGTAGGGGACTTGGGTTGACGCCTTTTCCTCGAATTACAGAACGCACGATACACTGGTCACCGAGCGTGCCGCTGCGGACTTCGCCATTTACTCCACCTTCATTTTTCTCACGATCACGTCGCTGAGTACGGCCGTCCCGACGGCGGCCAGTACGTCCCGGTCGTCGTCGGTATATCTCGCGTCGCCGGAAAAAACCTTCACATTCGCGTCGACTTCGTTTGGGAATCGCATCCCGATCACCAGGAGGTGCACCCGGTCATCCTGCAATACATACCGGATGGCCGCCCCTGGGACTCCCAGCCACTTTTCCTTTCCAAATCCACTCAACAGTCCAACCCCAAGCACTTTCATGGCCACGATACCCATGCCCAGCTCGTGGGCTTTCGCCAGGCATGCATTCCGCAATTCCTGCGTCAACGGCGCAAACAGCCGTTTGTTTCCCCGCGGAAGGTATCCGTAGGCCAGCATGCACAGATCGAATTCACCTGTGGAAATCAGGGCCAGGGCCTTGTCGAAGTAATGATGGGCCGAGAAGCCGATGAATCGGACCAGCCCTTTCTTTCGTGCTGTGAGCAGTTCGGCGTGGACTTCCATGCATTGCTCGACGGTCATTTGTTCGATCCCGGGCGTTCCATGGATCAATATGGCGTCGATATAATCCGTCTGAAGTTCTCTCAGGTTCCTTTCTATCTGCCGGAGGACTTCCCCCTTTGGCACTTTCATCAAGCGTCCATCCGGTCTCGACGCGTTCCAGAACTCTACTTTGGTGGCAATGAATACCGTATCCCGTACGGGTCTCAGTGCCTTGCCGATAATCGCTTGGCTGTCCGCGTACGTGGAGTGGGGGGCGGTATCGAAATAGCGGATTCCGCGCTCATAGGCGTGGCGCACGAGTCTCACCCGGTCTCGGGTCGACAGCACGTTTCCCCATTTTTTCGGCAACGCCGCTCCCCCGAAGCCCAGCATCGGTAGATTCACCCCGGTGCGTCCCAGTCTTCGGACCGGGAGTGTGCTCGCCCTGGTAGAACGGTGCGCAGTGGCCATCCGTCCTCCGGCGTCGTTGGCTCCCACCAGGGCGGCGGCCGTCACGGTGGCTTGGACTCCTTTCTTCAGGAATTCGCGGCGATCGAGTTCCGGGTTCATGTCGTTCCGGCATCCCCCTTTTTGCGTCGATCCGCCGTCAGCACGGAAGGAACGACGGGACGAAAACACTGGAGATCGCGTGGATCGGCCTTCTTTCTCGATAGCGTTTCGCTGGCGATTCTTCAAGCCTTGGGATGATATATTCCAGCAGGGAGTTCAATGCCTTGTGACGGCGATCCGCTGTTTTCGTTCTCCGGCTTTCCTTGCTGTCGGAACTATTTCGGGGCGGCCTCTCCGTGAGGATAGCGGTAATCTGCGTTGGGATTCGTCGAGATCCGTCGGGTGAGGCCGTCCTCCAACGTGTACATGAAAAGGATCCCTTTCCCCGTGGTATTGGCGTGGTAGACAACGGCCTTTTCATCTTTCGTCCAGCGTGGGTAGGCGAACCACGCTTCTTTTCGTTCCTTATTGGCGATGATCTTGGGATTGAGGACGGCACGTTTTTTCACGTCGAAATCCGCCACGCAAATAGCGTGGCCCGTTTCTCTGAACTTGTGGCCCAGGAGATGTCCGAAACAGACTTTGGTCTCGCTCGGGGAGAGACTGATGCGACACAACAATCCTTTCCTCGCCAGTCCGGCGCAATCGATGCGCTCGTAGCGTCCACCGCCGCCGATTTTGGGGGTCATCAGGTAATACCCCCAGCCAAGGGTGGGATGCGCGGATTCCACCAGGATGCGGCCGTCTTTCAGGCAGGTATGCGCCCAGGTATGGTAGCGCGGATCACTCAGGGGAACCTCTCGGCCAGGAGGTTCGCCGAGCTTGCCGGCCATTACGTAGAAGCCCCCGGTCCTCGGGTTCTTGCGGTTCCAGATTGGAGTGTTCGAGCCGTCGCGGGACCATGTGGGGTTGAAGTCGGTATGGGAACCGTCCGTGAGTTGCTGGAACCCCGTGCCGTCGATCTTGATTACACAGATTGCGGTCTTCCACTTGACCACTACGCGGTCGTTCTTCACTCTGCGGAAGAAAATCAGCATGTCGCCGGTCTTCGACCAAGAGGGTTTGAAGTCCCAGTGACCCGACGTCAGGGGCTTCGTCTCGGGGGCGCCGAACTCGTTCACGTATATTCGGCCGTCCATATAATACGCTCCCCGGTATCCGGTCGGTGTTACTTCCGGGTGGGGTTGGTAACGACTCGATTTTCCGGTGCCGGCGAACGCGTCGGTACCGCACTCTCCTGGCGCGAGTACCCAGATCGATGCGAGTATGAAGAACCGGAAACGAGAATATCGCATTGCCGTAAACTTCCTCTTGCCTTGGAGGTGGACCCCAAATAGTGGACCACCGAACCGGGTGGTTACGGTCTACTCATCCAGCGTTTGTTGAACTAAGCCGCTTGCAGCGGCGGTTTTCTGCAATTTTCTCCACAGTACCTTCTGTGGTGCATCGGTCAACCGGGCCGGCGCACAAGTCACGCCCCTCGTTGAAAGGAGGTACTGCGATGGAATCGAGTCAACAAGCGCGCTTCGATCACCTGCACGGCAAGCTGACGGTCACTCTCAAGGCCCGGGGCATGTCGCCCAAGACCGTGGACAGTTACAGTCGGGCCGTGCGCAAGTTGGCCGACCGTTTCGATTGTTGCCCCGACACTCTCGGGGTCGATGAACTGACCCTGTACTTCGCCGAGCTGACGGACAGCTATTCGTGGAGCACCGTCAAGGTCGAGCGCAACGGCATCATGTTTTTCTGGAAGCACGTGCTGCACCGGCATTGGAACTGGATCGACATTGTCAAGCCGCCCCGGGTCAAGCGCCTGCCCGAGGTCATGAGCGTGGACGAGACGCGCCGGGAGCGTTTTGGGACGGGCTTTTTGTGGTTGACTTCGGCGGGAGGCGGATGGGATCGGCGCCGACGGCAAGAAGACTGGAAAGCAGATTCCAAACCGGCGGCCGGCGATCCCAGGGAAGGTCGATGCCGGCGACGAATTCGGGGGCGCTCTCTGCTCTGCAGGCACTACAGGCAAAGAAGGCACTGCGGCCGGGGCCCGCCCGCACTACTGGGGCGACGTCGGGGAGATCAAGAGACGATGGCGGGCGTATTACGGGGACAATCGAGTCGAACCGAACTGGGACGATCCGAAGGTGGTCGCGTCCTGGCGAGCGCGGATGCGGGATATTTCATGTTTTATCAAGGATTTGCAGCAGCGGTTCACGTCGTGGTACAATCGGACGCGACCGACGCGACGCCGGGGCACGCTGTGGGCGGACCGGTTCA
>JAADHN010000109.1:2344-6378 GCA_013151865.1 Kiritimatiellota bacterium | reverse complement strand
AGGACGGAAATGCCCATTCTAAGCATCTCAAACGCCCTGCCATGGAAGCTATCTCGCTGAAGACGAATGCACTACATCGGTCCGACCCAAGCTGCGGTCCGACCCAAGCTGTCAGCTGTACTGTCTAAGATCGTATCTGGTTCCAGCGGTAATTGACGCTGCCGTGCGAGTCTCCGGGCTGTGCGGCGGCCTGAATATTTTTCTTCCCAACCATCAACGACTTGCATTTTTGTTTCCGGGGTGTAGTGTACGGAATTGAGACAATGCTTCCTGGTCCCTTATCGCTCACCACGATACCTCCCCTGCGAAGCCCCGGCACTGGAGTCGTCTGCCCTTCACGGGCGGTCAATTGTCGATGCCCTGCCAATTGTCGATGACTGTGGTCTGCGGAATCCGCCCGCCCCTTTTGAAAAGAGGGCGTCACGGGTTCGGCCGGCCGAACACTCGGCGCCCGAGTTCGTTCCGCCCGGACTCGGCAAGCGGCCACACGATGTGGTCGCAGGTTGAGCGCCCGTATGTTGCTGGCGGGAGAACAGCCCTGAATCGGTTCGCCTGGACGCCGATCGGGTTCCGTTACACACCGTCCGGGTGAGGAGACTGTAGATCGTGAACATCTACGTAGGTAACATGTCGTACAGCACGAGCGAAGACCAACTGCGCACGCTGTTCGAAGAGCACGGGACCGTGGACGCAGTACGCGTAATCACGGACCGCGACACGGGCCGCCCCAAGGGTTTCGCCTTTGTCGAGATGGGCGATTCCACTGAAGCAGAGGCTGCGGTGCAAGCCCTGAACGGCAACGACGTGGACGGTCGGACGCTGACGGTCAACGAAGCGCGGCCGCGCAAAGAACGCGGCGGCGGTCGCTGGTAGGCGGCACTCCGCGGCCCTGCGCCGCGGACGACTCTCGTCGGAAGCCCCCCGACGTCTTGTGATGCACGCCAGCGTGCAGCCCGAGGCGGAGGGGGGTTTTCGTTGTTTGGCCGGCGGCGGGAGGTCAAGCTGCCCTTCCCGCGTTTCTTTCGCCGCCTCCCCCCCCGTCCGCAGCCGAACAGGTCCGTTTGTCGGGGGGGACGGCAAGCGGCCCAAAACGGGCTGTTCGATCCCGCGGGACCGGGGTCAGCCCGGCGTAAAACATCCACCGCCGTTCCCAGAATCGCTGCAGTTTGACGACCAAACGGTTGCGGTCCGGTTTGAGTTTCATCCGGACCGAGAATTCGTTCAAGCGGACCCCTTTTTCGTTGGGGACGTAGCCCAACGCCTCGCCGTTGAGCCAGAGGTGCGCTTGGCTCGATGCACCGAAATGCAGGCGCACCGTTTTGGCGGTCGCGGACGCGATGGTCGTAACCGCGTAGACAATGTCACCCACTTCTGCTTCGCGATTCGTGCCGAGATCGATCACGGGCATCCCTTCCGCGGGCACTTTCACCGGAGTCCAGTCGGCGTCGGGCACCGCCGCCCGCCGCCGTTCCGAGCGGTTTCGAGGCGCTCCGTCATCTCAGGTCTCCTCCGCCACCTCGACATCCAATATCACCATTCCCTTGCCCGGGACACGGAGTCCGCAAATCCGCGTGTCGACCACGGGCAATTCTTTCCGTGGGAACTTGGTCGCGACCCGGACGTGTTTGACGGTACGGCGCAGGTCGAGTTCGGTCACGACATAGTGATGGCTGTCGTTGCCCACCAGTAGACGCATTTGCCCGGGGCCCATATCGAGGGCCCGCACACTGATCGCCTCGGTTCCGGTGTTGACGCGCACTTGGCCGCTGAGTCGAGCGATGAGGTCGGCGCAGGCATTCAAAAAGCTGTTGGAGACCTTGCGGAAGTACAGCTCGCGGAAGTAGACCGGAGGTTCCGGCAGATCCATCAAGTCCAGTGGGATTCTTTCGGGTTCGTCTTCGATGGCGACTTCCCAACCCGGAAGTTCTCCGTAGATCGCGCAAGCGAGCGCGTTCGGCTCGTGACAGTCGGCGAAGCGCAGCGTGGGCTCGGGCAGGAACTCCGGCAACTCACCCACCAGTATCGCCGGTCCGTGTCGGGAAAAGAGGATCGCCTCGATTTCGTGTCGTGGGAATAAGTGCGGGTTCAGTATCACCAGCGGGCCGGCGGCCGCAGCCGCGCTGCCGGCGTCTGTCACGGCGTGCAAGGGTGCTCCCCGAGCCATCAGTTCGTACAGCAGTTTGTGGATACTGAAGCGGCGAGTGGCCAGATAGTCGTCGAGTTGGTTAGCGTGCGCCGCGTCGGACCAGACCAGCGTGGCGCCCACGATTCTGCGCGGCTGGGCGCCGTAGCCCAGATCCCACCAGGTTCGCAGCCACTGCCACTCGTGCGGTCGAATGCCATCGGCCAGGCACACCAACGGCCCGGCGACGCATCGCTGCAGCGTGCCGTCGCCCTCCCGGTGGAAGAGACTGGTCTCGCAGTAGATTTCTCGTTCCAGCAGCGTCGGCCCGTGCAGCAGGACATCCCACTGCTCGTTCGAGTCGTGGACGCTGTTGAGGCACCACAGCCTGTGCCGGGGCACGGCGGCCGCCATGAGAAGCAACATGGCTTGGAAATCGTGGTGAGGGTCGGCTTCCATGCCGCTCTCGCCCCCCAGAATGACTCCGGGGGCGACGGTCTCGACCACGAACCCGTCGACGCCGGCCGCCGCAATGCGCTGGTAGTCCACGCCGTGACGGTACAGGGCCTGGAATGGGTCCCGGGTCAGTGCATTGTTCAGCACCACCTGTTTGCCTTCACGGTGGACCGCCTGACAGACTTTCCGGCAGAATTGGACCATGCGGTCGGCGTGGAACCGGATCCACTCGCCCCGGGCGTTGCGCCAGATCCATGCCGCGCGTCGCGTCACGACATCCGCGTCGTCGCCGTCTTCGACCCCCAGGCCGTCTGGCAGGTCCACACCGGAATGGGCCACGAACTGGCCTGCCATGTCCGAGGAGTAGTCTGCCGTGTACAGCGGATAACGCGGGTGACAGAACCCGTCCGCTTGGTGGAAGCCGTCGAAGTCGTAGTCGCGGAGCACGGCGGACAACTGTCGAACGAAAAAGTCCTCGTAAAGCGTCCCGTCCGAAAGGTGCTTGAAAGGGGAGAGGGAACGGGCCCGGGAACCGTCGGCGAGAACGTTGAGGATTTCGGGGTGCCCGCCGATCCACGGGGCGCTGACGAACTTGTCGAAGACGGAGACGAACACCGCAACGCCGCGTCCCCGGAGTTCCCGCACCAGCCCCAGCAGTTGCGCGCGAGTCCACTGCTGCCGCTCGCGCTCATATCCGTTGGGGTGCCCGCCGTAGGAGTCGCAATCAAAGGGCAGGGGGCGGTCGTCGAGGGGGCCGTCGTGGGTGTGGACGAAATCGGGATTGAACACAAACAGCGAGACGGCGTCGGGCACGAATCCCGCGTTGCGCAGGTAGGCGTCGACGCCGAAATCCGGCAGTTGGTTGTCGAAGCCGATGAGTTCCACCCACAAGAAGATGCTGTAGGGGCGAGTGTGATTGTGCACGAGTCTGCAACTCCCACTGAGATGTCCGGACTCCCTGGCCCCGAACGCGGTGGGTTTCGTTCATGCCATTGGGAAAAGGATGGTCGAAGCGCACGCGGCCCGCAGCTTTTTCGGGTGACCGCGGTCGGCCGTCGGCGTAATTCGCGTTACGTTCCGGGGGCGAG
This sequence comes from Kiritimatiellota bacterium, assembly GCA_013151865.1. Taxonomy (GTDB): domain Bacteria; phylum Verrucomicrobiota; class Lentisphaeria; order Oligosphaerales; family JAADHN01; genus JAADHN01. The sequence goes on along the minus strand of JAADHN010000109.1, from coordinate 2,712 downwards.
TCGGTGTTGCGCGAGAGCGGACCCGTGCGTCGGATGCGGGATCGGAGACGCGCCCGCCGGTGCAGGGTCAAATGCCTGCCGGCAGGCTGGGGCCGAATAACGCATGATCCATCTGCTGCGACGACGCATCTCGCACATCTTCAGAACATTGCCGCCGCTCCCCGACCGAGGCGGTGTTTTAACACGGCCTTGCCCGGCGCTCGACGCAATGACCTTCGCATAAGCTGCGCCCTCTCGCGACGAAGTTCACGAATCGATCGGACGAGTTCCCCCTTATGGGTCTGTCGCTTTATTCGAGAATTCCGCGAAAAACGCCCCAACGGGGCAATGCCACCGTAGCCTGGGGCGACGCCCCAGGCCGTGTTGGG
>JAADHN010000109.1:0-2287 GCA_013151865.1 Kiritimatiellota bacterium | reverse complement strand
TACGCCTTCAGCGTACATCGGTACGGCGCCGACCAACCTTGGGCGTTGCCCAAGGCTACGGTAAAGTCGGCCCTTCAGGGCGTCTGGGGACTCGCACAATAATAAAGCGACAGGCCCTATATCGCTTCTCCCACCACCACTGCGACCCACTTTTCGGGCCGCTTCCTCATGCCGGTGTGTTTCGTCGGGGGCGGTGCGGGTCGGCGGTTTGCGTCCCCTTGTCGCACCGCATTCGGTTCCCAGGCTCCAGAAGGTTACTCCGTGGCGCATCAGACCGGTGACAGTTCTTCCCAGCAATCGACCATGCGCATGTAGTTTCGGAATTCATTCTCGGTCATTGGGGACGACGGCCCCTCGGTCGGGCGGAGAATGAACCGCTGCTTTCCGCCGCGAAAGGCCGTTCGCACGGCGGCTTCGACGGCGGCCTCGTCTTCGTTGCACAGGATTCGGCATTCGATGTTGCCGCCGAGGGTGATGCGGCCGGCGGCCAGTTCTTTGGCCTCTTCGAGGAGAATATCGCCGTCGGGCGGGGGTTCCACCGGCTCGGTGTAATCGCCGCCCCGCTCGATGGTGCGCGGCAGGGCGTGCCGGACGCGGCCGTGGCAGTGCACATGCACGACCGCATCGCTGTGGGAATGGACGTAGTCGATCAGGTCCCGCTCCTGTTCCTGAACCAACGCGTCGTAGATTTGCGGCGAAGCCATGGGCGGAGTGACCCATTCGCTGCCTCCGAGCCAGACGTACTCGATTCCGGGGCGGGAGAGTAGAACAGAAAGCACCGCCAGAATTCGGCGGCGGCAGATGTCGGTCAGCTCGGCGATCAAAGTCGGCTCGGTGAGCGCGAGTTCGAGGAACCACTCGTAGTTCATCATGGCCGCAACACAGACAAACGGCGACGATATGCGGGTTTCGAGAATGCCGCGTTCGGAGAAATCTGGCGGCAGCTCGAGGTCTTCCGGCGGGGCCAGGCCGGTCGGCAGTTCCCACGGGACCGAAACGATCTTGTCGATGTCTTCCCGGTTTTCGACCGGGTATTTGACCTGCCACCAGGTTCGGGCGGTCGGGTTGTAGGCCCGGGCGAAAGTGAGTTTGCCCTTCGGGGTGTCGATGGCGCCGTGCACAGTGCGCCCGCCGTCGGCATGGTTCTCCACCTGCTGGCGGACCCGCTGGGGCGGGGTCACCAACATACGATTGATGAAACTGGGCGCCTGCACATAGAAAGGGGTATGCTCGACAATTCGTTCCGCTATGCGCCGCCCCAGGGGGTCTGGATGGTTGCGGGCCTGCTCGCGGGAAGCGGAGAGGAATCCGGGCAACTCCAGCGGGACGCGGTCGACAGGCCGCCCGTGCAGAGCGGCCAACAGGCGTTGACGTGGAGTCATTGGGAATCCTTTTCGTTCTTGGATCGGGCGTGAAGTGTGGTCCTCGTCACGGTGCCGCGCCGGCCGTCGCACTCGCGCGCGGCCACGCCCCCTTTCTGGCCGGGCTCGCATTCGTGGGAATTCAGTGCGCCCTTTTTGGACGGGCTCAACTTGACCCGGGCGCGAGCAGGGCTATAATGTTGCCATACTTCTGCTGTCTTCCCGAATGCCAGAGTGGCGGAATTGGCAGACGCGCTGCGTTCAGGGCGCAGTGTCCATTACGGACGTGAGGGTTCGAATCCCTCCTCTGGTACCATTCCTTCTCGCTTTCCAGCCTTTGTTCCGCACTGCCGCCCCGCTCGGGGTGCGCCGGGTTATGTCCGTTCCGCTGCTGCGATTGCCAGCACGTCGACCGGGGTGAGGGTGCTGGGCAACCCGACACGGCTTCGCAGCAATTCCAGAAGATCGGCGAGCCGGTTGCTGGAGCGCAAAGCGATGCCGAGCACGTCCGACTGTTCGGCCGGCATATCTCCGGCGTATCCCCTGGAGAGAATACTCATCGCGCCGTTCAGCGCCACGGCCAGTTGACACAGTTCCTGGACGATTTCGGCCAGGAATTCGCGTTCGCGAGCCGTGTCTTCGACGGTTGGGGTCGTGGGCGCGGCTTCCCCGGCCGCCTTTCGTTTGCGTTTGCGGCGCTTCCGTTCTTCGTCGAATTCTCGGATCAGGCGTCCTGTTTCTTCCCCGATCGACTCCACTTCGCTCTCGATCCGGCGGAGGACGATTCGCCTCTTGCGCAGGGCGATCTTCTTCTTTTCCGGGTCGGCCTCTCCGGCGCGCATCAAGCGGTCCAGTTCGGTCAGGAGCAGCGCCAGGACCCCCATGCCGTCAGAGGCGCCGGACGCGGCGGCGGGACCGGGAGCGCC
>JAADHN010000002.1 GCA_013151865.1 Kiritimatiellota bacterium | reverse complement strand
CGCGCCTCAAGAGATCGGGGCTTGCGGTTTGAAGCGAGGCGTCGTTGTGCCCCTGCATGGCGGTCCAGAGCTGAGTGAGGTGATCTGTCACTGTCGGGGCTTTTCCTCCGCGGGTACGAAATACTCGTGAATCGCGACCGGTCCGATCACCGCAAAAACTACGGCGTGCGGAGTGGGTTTGCAAACCGGCACGGAACACGGCGCCCGGACCTGGGGGGCAGAGCGGCGGCCGAGTCTGCACCGTTCAGCGGTTGCGCATCATCTCGCGCCAGCCCCAGGCACCGAACGCCAGGGTCGGCAGCAGCGCGGCTACCACCGGTGGGAGAAAGCCGTGTTTGCCGAACAGAACGGACAGTTGCGCCACGACGTAATACAGGACCATGATTCCCACTGCAGTGACGAAGCCGCGCAGGGCGCCGCCCCGCTCGGGAGATGCGCACAACCCAACACCCAGAAGTGCACCGATAAGGCAGGAGAATGGAAATGCGAGTCGGTACCAGAGCGCCGTCCGATAGACGTCCCGGGTCGTTTTCGGCAGGTTCCGGTGATAACGGAGAATGCGGAGCATCTGGGATGCGGAGAGCTGCTCTGCCGGCCGCAAACTGTTGAGAATCTCGCGCGGCGTTTCCGTCAATTCTTCGAACGTCTGCTGTGTGAACCGGGTTTGTCGGCTTGGCAGGGCTTCTTTGTCGTAGCGGGTCCACTGTCCATCCAAAAAGGTCCATTCTCCATTTTGCCACTGGGCCTCCCGGGCACGAACTTCCCACTGGAGCAAACGGCGTTTCGGGGAGAACTGTTTCACCAAGACCCCTTTCTGGGGGCCGGTGGCGGAGAACTGTTCGAAAAACCAGTCCCGGTCTCCCGCAGCATTGCGGAATGCCAGTCCCAATTCACCCCTGACCGGCTCTCCGGCCGCGGAGGTGAGTTCCTGTTCGATGCGTTTCGCCTTCGTATTGAAGGCAGGCACGAGTTCCTCATTGAGCCACAGTCCGACCAAAGCCAGCAGGGCGGCGGTGACCCAGAACGGCAGGAAGGCGCGGAGCAGGGACACCCCCGCGGCACGCACGGCGGCGACCTCATGGTTTCTGGCCAGGGTGCCAGTGACGAAACAGGCTGACAACAGCGTTCCCATGGGGAGGACCTGGACAAGGTTTTGGGGCTGCCGCAACAGAAAAAAGAGTATGATCTTGCCTGGCTGTGGATCGTGCTCAAGGAAATCCTGCATGAAATGGAGAGTATCGGCCACGAGAAAAATGGCGATGAAACCTCCGATGCAAAGCGTGAGAGGAACGATGAATTCCCGGGTGAAATAGCGGAGAAGAATGGGGGAAGTTCTGCCGCCTGTGGGAGTTCGATGCATGCGTGGGCCTTCAGGATGGGAGAAACTGTCCCGTGTTCCGGGAGGGCTGCCGCTGTCTCACAGGCTGTGTCCGAGTTGGTGACCGGTGCGGGCGTCAGCCATGGGGACGGGGGAGGCGGCGCCTCCCGGGCCGGGCGAATTCAACCGCCGTCGTGCATGACCCGGGTGCGCACCACGCGCGTGCCGCTGATCAGTTCCGCAATGCCGCGGCGTGGCGGCAGGACGAAAACGACGAATGGCGACGTCCACCCAAGGAGGCAGGTGCCGAGGGCCAAAACAAAGGCCCGGCCGAGGAATACTTGTTCGCCTTCTTTGCGAACGACCATGAGTCCCCAGAACCGCTGTCCCGGAGTTTGGGCGTGAAACCCGATCGTCCAGGCAAAGAAGAGCAAAACCCCGGCGTAAAACACGCCGAAGCCGATCTCAAAAGCTTCAGCCGGCGAGAAGAGTTCCGACCGCACAACCGCTCCGGCCAAACCGTAAATGACGGCCCCGTACGCGAGGACAATGGCGAGGTCGATGAGTCCCGCCAGGATTCGCAACGGCACCGTCCCCGGGGTGAACATGACTCGCTGGCCGGCGGCCAGTCCAGGCAGGCGCATGTCGGCCACGCCGGACTTGGTCAATTTCTGTTTGATGATGTCCAGTTTGCTCGGACCGGTATCTTCGGCGGCTTCACGGGCTTCAATGATAGGCTTGAGGAACGCCACATCGGTGGCGGGGCTCCAGCGGTGGATCAGGGCATTGCGGACTTCGCATTCGCGCGTGATGCGTCCGCTCTTGGCCCACGTCTCGAGCGTGCGTTGGTCGACCGGTCCGTGCTCGGCACCGTCTGCAGTACGCAGGATGAATTGGTGTTCTGAAGGCATGAGGCGTCTCCTAATCGTATTCCTGCGGATTTGCATAAACCTCGAAACTCGGGTACCATATCCGGCAAAGTGTGTTCCGGCAACAGCCCGGAACCAGCCTGATGAATTCATGGACTTCGCTGCGAGAGGACGCAGCTTCTCATGGATTCAAGCCATTGCGTCGAACGTCGTCCGAGGCCGTGTCGAAACAGCGATTCGGTCGGTGAGCGGCGGCAATGTTTTGGAGGCGTGTGAGATGCGCCAGCGCCGCAGACGGCTGGTGCATTCTTCAGAGTGGCGTGGCGTCGTCGGGCGTCCGGCGCGGAAATCGGTCGGGTGCGACTTGACAGAGGCGTGAAGACCGGCAGTTTACCGGAACGGGGAGCTGTCGCCCGGTCGGTTCGGGGTTCGGGCGTGCGAGCCGGGAAATCGTTTTCAATCAAGAATCAACAGTTGCGAGCTTGCCTGCGGTTTTCGCCGCCCGGGCGCACGGGGTTTTGTGCAGCCTGCCCCGGCAGGAATGGCCAAGAGGGTTCAGAAATGTTTCATCCCAAGGATGTGCGTTACAGTCATCGGCATCTCTGGGTGCGCCTGGGGCCGGAAGAATCGCAGGCAGAAGTCGGGATCACCGATGAACTCCAGGAACGTCTGCCGGCGATTACCAGCATCGATATGCCGATGGTGGGGGACGAGCTGGAGATGGACACGGCGTGCATTCTCCTGCACTTGGCCACAAACCGGTTGCGCAAGCTCTACGCACCACTCACCGGGCGGGTCCTCGAGATCAATCGTGACGTACTCGACCGGACTGAATTGATTCACCTCAAACCGTACGAGAGTTGGTTGTTTCGAATGGAATACGATGAAGTCGACGAACTGGAAATGTTGATGGATGCCGACCGATATGAACGCTATCTTGATTCTCTCTAGCCTGAGCCCGGCCGAAAAGGGTGCGTGGCCGTACGCGAGTACGATTTTGGGTGAGAGTCCGCCGATTTCGGCCCCGCGGAGCTACCCGCAGCGATAATCCCGCTGAACAGGACAGGCACGTCGTCCGCCTCAGGCGGGCAGCGATTCGCCCCCGGCGAAAAGCGACCACTCGCGCGGCTCACGCCGCCTTTGTGGACGGGCTCCAGCTGAATTGCTCGTGCGCCATCTGTCGCGATGATGCATCGCATACCTCTTCGAATCGTTGCCGCCAACCGCCGATCAGGGCAGTATGTCAGCATCACCCCGGGCGGCCGCCGCAACAACTTGAATCCGTATAAGCTGCACCCCTTCGCGGCAAAGTTCGTGAATTCATGGGGCTGAATCGGTCCCATCCGATTTCCCCTGTCTCCGGTATCAGCATTCACGGTCCGGAATGATTTTTTCCGACAGCAAGCCCATTCCGTCTTTTGCCGGTGCTGCCGCCCCAGAGGGGCGGTCGTCCGGCACAAACGCCCGCGTTTTGCGACGGCGTCTGGACGCGTTGTTTCTGGGGCTGCTCGGGATTGCGGTGTGTTTGCTGGAGCCTCATCTGCGTTTGACGCCTTTGGGCGATCTTTCCCTGTTATACGTCCTGCCCGCCGTGTGGTCGGGAGTCGCGGCCTGGCGTTTGTGCATTGCGTGGCGGCGGTTTTCCGCCGGGCGGACGGGAGTGGATCCATGGCGTCTTCAATTGTCCCTGATTTTCGCCCTTGGCCTGTGTCCGTTCGTTTCTTGGTGGTCGCGCACTGATGACAGCACTTATCTGGCTGTCTTCGCGGGTGCTGCTTTGCCGGCGGCGGGCTGGTTTCTTCTCGAGCTGACTTCCTGGTTCCAGCGTTTGGCCCGGTGGCGGGGGTGGGTGGCTTTAGGCCGGCGCGCCCGATTCGACGAGGGCCTGGTTCTTTTCTGTCTTCTGGCGCCGTTTACGGCCGTGTATCTTACCGGGGTTTTGACCTTTGTCTTTTTCCCCGGGACAGTTTCGGCGGAAGTGAAGGAGGTGTGGCGGCTCCTGCCTGTGACTCTCAAGCTCGTGATGTGTCTGGCGTTTTTCGAGATCTTGGCGCTGATTCGTTCTGTTTCGAGCGCATTGGACGCCTTACAAGAGTGTGCGGTGGGGAGGCCAGGGGCGGCCAGGGGCGGCGAGAATGCAGGAAGCGAGGCGGAATGAAGAACGGGAATCCGAAGAGAGTGGAACTCATGGTTGCGCTCGATGTGAGCGGAGTGGCCGAGGCCGACCGGCTGGTGACTCGGATCGGAGATACCGTCGAGTGGTACAAGATCGGCAAGCAACTTTTCACTCGTTGCGGTCCGGAGGCGGTGACCCGGGTAAAGGCATTGGGCAAGAAAGTGTTTTTGGACCTGAAGTTTCATGACATTCCCAACACGGTAGCCGGGGCCGTGCGTTCGGCGGGGGCCATTGGGGCGGATATGACCAACGTTCATGCTGCCGGCGGGCCCACCATGCTTCGTGCGGCGGCGGAGGCTGCTGAAGAGGTCGGCATCATCCTGGTTGCGGTTACTGTCCTGACCAGCTTGGGGGTGGAAGACCTTGCGGCGGTCGGTATTTCGGGGGGACCCGAGGCGCAGGTGGTCCGACTCGCCCGTCTTGTCCGCAAGTCGGGCTTGGCCGGGGTGGTTTGCTCCCCGCTCGAGATCGAAGTTGTGCGTGCTGCGTGCGGACCGGATTTTTTGTTGGTCGTGCCCGGGATACGGCCGAGCGGCGTTGGGACACAGGACCAGAAACGCACCATGACGCCGGAGGAAGCGGTGCGGGCCGGTGCGGACTACCTCGTGGTGGGCCGTCCAATAACCCGTGCATCGGACCCGGCGGCAGCCGCGGAACGGCTTCGTGCTTCCTGCGAAACGGCGATCCGCCGGTGAGTGGTGAGTGTTCCCGTGGGGCAGCCGCCCCGGGCGGAGCACAGTGCACGGGCGGGGGGCGCGGGCAGAAACGGCCCACCGGTTACTGTCGCCCGGCCGTTGAAGTGCCTCGAGGCGATCCGGTCCCATCGCCGTTCTCCCCGGCGATCTCGGTTCGGCGGACGGTCTCTTTCGGCACAGGGATGAGCCCTTCCCTGAGGATGTGCCTGGCCATCCACACGGCGATATTGCGGGCGCCGTTGCGGTTATGACGATACCAGTCCAACATCCAGAGGCGCGCACTGGCAGCGCCATTCACTTCGAACCGGGAACGTAAATCCAGAATCGGGATGCGATGCTTGCGGCAGATACGTGTCTGTTCGGCCAGGCAATGCCGTTTTCGGGTTTCCTGCGCTGCCGCCCAACTGCGCAGTTCCGGGTTGTCGTCGATGCCTGACCGGTCGTGCGGCAGGATCGGGTTGGTGGTCCAGAACAGGAGTCGCGTGTTCGGGGACCGCATTTTTCTGCATAGGGTGTCCATGGCTTCTTCGGCCTCTTCGGCTGAGACCAGTTTCTTCCACGCGCCGTTCCGGTCGCTCCGCGTTCGGAGGAGAGCGTCGGCGAACGTGAATGAAAAAACGATCAGGTGCGGTGCGAACGGCTTGACGTCTCGAGGGAACCGCAGGACTGCCTGCAGGCTGGTGGTGCGGGGAATGCCGGAATTAACGACGGCAACGGTCGCCTTTCCGTCCAAGAGTTTGTTCAGCTCTGCTTCCAGGAGTGCCGGCCAGTGCTCCTCTGCATTCGGGGAGGAGTAGGTCAGGTCGTCCCCGAAGGCCACGATGCGGAGATCGGCCTGCTCGACTTTGTCGATCACATCGTGCGTCAGGTGGGGCGGCCAGGCGGAGAGCGCGGAGTCTTCGTGCCAGCGTCCGGCAGCCGGCATTCGGACGACATGGTGATGGGGACGGTCGCCGGGCTTAGGGGCCCGCCGTCCCACGGCCAGCTTCTGGGCTGCGCAATCCGCGCACATTTCGGGCTTGGCGAACGCTCGCTCGCACAGTAGTTGCTCGTAGGAAGACCAGCGGATATCTTTTTCGCAGTGCGGGCACTTGAGCGTGGTCGTCGGATGCTCGGCGAGGAACCGTTCGCAGTCCGGACACCTTCGTTTCGGGGGGGAGGTCTTACCGAGACGCGCGTCCCGGACTTGTTCCAAAGCGGTGTAGGTCCAAGAGCCGTTGCACCCGTTTACGATGCAGGGCACCTGTCGTTCGTTCGTTTCTGCAACGCTTTTTTCGCAAGCCGCGCACAAGCGGCGGGGGGGGCGGGCACGCCCGTGAAGCCAGTCGTCCAGCAGCATTTCCCTCGTGTACTTCCAAGTCCCCGAGCAACCGCTCAACATGCAGCGCATTTGACGGGACCGCGATCTTTGGTAGAACCGATAGCAGTCGTCGCACAGGCGGACAGGGGGCGGGGCCTCGGGTCCGTTTCGGCGAGCGTGTTCGGTCTGCGCATAAGCTGTGAAGGTCCATGTTCTGGTGCAGCCGTCGGCTTTGCAAGGGACTTGACGGTCTTCGAAGGAGCGGAACAAAACGAAGCAGTCGGGGCACATTCGGCTGGGGGGATCTTCCAGGCGCTTGCCGGTGCGCAGGTGTTCGAGCTGCTGAAAGCGTCCCCAATGCCAAGTCGCCGAGCAGCCTCGAACCCGACAAGGGACTTCCCGGTCCCCGAGTTCACGCAGTATGTGCACGCATTCTGCGCAGAGTCGGGGCGGCGGTCTTGCCTCGGGCGACTGCAATTGCCGTCTGCGCGACCACATCCACGTGTTGGTGCATCCCCGGACTCGGCACGGGATTGGCGCATCCTGAAGCTCATTCAGCTTGCGTTGACAGGCTTCGCAAATTCCTTTCGGCGGTGTGGTGTGACCGCGCTTTTCCGCTTCGAGTTGTTGGAGACGCGTCCAAGTCCAGGAACCCGAGCAATTCGGGGTCGAACACGGCAATACCCGGTCCTCGATTACTTTGTAGCGGGCCCAACATTCATCGCACATTCGTTCCGGCCGGCCGTTTCGGCCCGCGGCGACGTTGTGCAGAGCGGCTTCTCCCGAGAAATTCCAGGTGTTCGCACAACCGCGGACCCGACAGCGAATGTCCGTGTCGGGGAAAAAGTCTCCGAGGGTTGCAAAGGACTGTGGCACAGAGGACGTCTCCTTGCAGGAGGGCGGCGGATATGGGTAAGAGGACCTCAGGTCAACATCGAGGATTGCTTGCTCTGGTTCGAGGAAAAGAGTTCCGGGCCGTCACGGTTGGGGCCGAGACCGATTACCATATCCGCCGGCGCCGGCGTTTCCATGGTGTGGCAAGATGTTTCAGGCATTGAGGGCGCGAAGAGCGCGGTTGGCGGCCTCAGACGGCGCTTCGGCGGTCAGGACTTCTCCCAAAGTTCCCAAAGCAGGCGTTGTGCGGCGTCGGCCATGCGGCGGCCGGCGTCGGCGTCGAGCCACCGAGAGAGGATTGGCTTTGCGCCATAGGCCCCGCGTCGGGCCTGGTCCCCGGTCGGCACATAGGTGGATACGCGGGCATTGGCCAATTCCGCGATCATAGTCTGCTTTGCGGGAGAGAAGTCCTTGATATCGAGTCCGATGCGCACGAATATCTCGGCGGGAAGACCGACCAGGCCCATATCTCCGATCCGGAAGACCTGAATCGGGACATCGGCCGTACGGCCGTCATGGGGCCAACTCTCGAAGCGCTCAATGATGTAGCGTTCGAAGTCGGTTAGGTTCGTTTTTTTTCTCAAGGTCGCTACTTCGCGGGCGAGCCTTTCGTCTCGGGTGTAGTAGGGGACGGGCAGGTGTTCGAGTTTGGCGTCGAGAGCGTCGCTGGTCATGGGCTCGCCTCTCTCCATCGCGGTCATGGCGGCCCCGGCAAGGGCCCGTCCCAACTGCACGGCCTTGGCCGGTCCGCCCACGGGGAGGCGAGTCGGAACGTGCGATACGTGATTGATGTCCCCGGCGGCGCCCTGCAGAAACAGCGCACCGGCCTGACCGTACACGGCCCGCAGCGTACGCGCCAGTTCTCCGGGCCAGTCGGCCGAGATGAAATCGGCCCCGCCGCCCCCGATCACGTCCGGGTGCAAGGCGAAATTCACCAGCACACCGACGAGTGAGCCGTCTTCCGCCACGGCACTCAGGGTTTGAAGTTGTGGATCGACAGGACCGGCTTCGCGAACGACTTGTTCCTCGCGTCCGTGCGTCCCGAAGACTTCCGTCGCGTCCTTCAGTCGAAAGAGTCGGTTCCACGAGAGCCCTTCCACCCGGGCCGCCCCGGCCCGGAGCCTGACGGGGGTCAACCGGGATGCCGCAGTGCATACGGCCTCGGCGATTCCGGCAGGGAGGTTTTCTCGCCACGCCGTGTCTACACCGACAACCGAGTCGTCGCGCAGTTCCGGGCCGGTATGAGTGTGGGTTGCGCAGATCAGAATACAGTCGGGCGAGAGTCCGATGCGTTCATGGATCGTACGCTTTGCCGAGTTCGCCGTTTCTGCGCTCATGCAAATGAGGTCGCAGGAGACCAATGCGATTCGCCGGTCGCCTCGAGCCAGAACCATGGCGTTGGCGTAGAGATTGTCTCGGACAGCCCGTGCCCGGCGGTCGTGGAAGTAGCCCGCCAGGGACACTCCGAGCGGAGGCGTGATGTCGACACGGGCACACCCGGCCTGGAAGCCCCCCGAATCGGCAGGAGTATTCGACATCGATGGATCCTTTTCTCCACGCACTCCGGAGCGTCCGGGAGATTCTGCCGGGGAGGGAGAGGGCCCGCAACGGGACCCCGAATCCCCGAGGCGGCGGCGGCGGGCGGGCGACCTTATTCCTCCGGGACTTCCACGTCGCCCGCGACATCGAGGGTGGATATCTGATCGGTCAGCCTGCGGATGTCCGGTTGGAGGGCGTCGATCTTTTGACGATAGCGGTCGGCGTTCCGTCCCTTTTCTTCGAGTGCGGCCGCTTTGTTCTGGTAGGCGGCTTCCTTGTCCTTCAGTTTTGTCAGCTGCCGGTCGAGCGGGTCCCGGATCCTGGCCAATTCGCGATCAAGCCGCGCTTTGTAATGCTTGATTTTCTTTTCGAGCTTGGGGATTTCGCGTTCGGCCCGACGGCGTTCTCGGGCGGCCAGTGCGCCTTCGAAGAGGCGTATTGCGGCCTGGGCATCGGCGATCTTCCGGCGGTATTGAGCGATCTTGCGGTTTTTTTTCAAGAATGCATCGAGCTGCTCTTGGACTCGGGGATTCAGTTTGCCCGCTTTTCCCGGTTTGTTCTTTTTCTTGGTCGCCTCTTCCTTTGGGGCGGGCTTGTCGCCCCACCCGTCGCCCTTTTCGGCCGCCGCAGCCGGAAACGGCAGACCGACGGCAACGAAAAGTACCACCGCCGCCAAAGCGCCGTGGCGCCGCATCTGAGATCCGGAGCAACAAGTTTGCTTTTGCATGGTTTCGCCTTTCTGCCGTTACCGCACCTTTGTCGCGTTCCCAAACGTGCCTGCGGCGGCTCGGGGTTAGCTCTTGAAGGCGCCGCACCCGCTGTTTCCTGTGGTTTTCTCCTCTCCGAGAGAGATACACACGGTTACGAGTATGCCCTTGGTGATTCCTCGGTCCGCTTCACGGTCACGCTCGCTCCGAGGTTGGACGCCGGACTGACTGTGACAAGCGGGACATACGCCCGAGAAAAGCAGTGTCCCGGGTTTTTTCGCGCGATGATCGGCAGGGCTGTTTGCGGTGTCGGACCGCCGACATCCAAAGATCAGCATAGCTGCGTCCCGGGTGGAATGCAACCCCGGTGTGAACAAATGCCCGGCTCTCTCGGGCTCGGAAAAGGCAGTCGCCTCGAGGTGCGTGCGCCTTGCTGTGCGATGTGCCCGACCGCGGCGGTGAAGGCGCGGATCGATTCGGATGTCAAGGGCGCGTTTCAGGGTCGGCGGGGGCTGGCGATTCGGCCGTGCTCACTCGCAGAACCACGGTGCATTCTCCGCGCCATCGGCGCCCGGCGTGTTGCGCCAACAGCGATGCTGCGGTCCCCCGCAGGGACTCTTCGTGCCATTTGGTGGCTTCCCGGATGATGACCAAACGGGTTTCCGGGCCGAGATCCCGGTGGATTTCTTCCAGGAGGCGTCCCAATCGGTGCGGAGACTCGAAGAGGATGTAAGTGGCCTCGCGGCCCTGCAGGGACTCGAGAAAAGTGCGACGTTTGCCCGCTTTGACCGGTGCGTACCCCAAGAAAGTGAACTGGTCCACAGGTAGACCGGCCGCCATGACGGCGAAAGTCACGGCGGACACGCCCGGAACGATCCGCGGTTCGATGTCCAGCCGGAGTGCTTCTCGGACAATCAGGAAACCGGGGTCCGAGACGGCTGGGGTGCCGGCATCGGAAAGTACGGCAATACGTTTTCCGGCGACGACCTGGTGCAGGACCCAAGTCGTCTTGCGGTGTTCATTGTGCGCGTGGTACGAGGTCAGGGGAGTGTGAATGTCGAAATGAGCGCACAATTTGCGCGCTCGCCGTGTGTCTTCCGCCGCAATCAGGTCGGCCTCTCGGAGCGTGCGCAAGGCCCGAAGAGTCATGTCTTCGAGGTTGCCGATGGGCGTTGCCACAAGTGCCAGCCAACCGTTATTGCAGGTTGTTTCCGATTCGTTCAATTGCGCTCGATGGGGTTGATGTCAGTGAACGGTTTCGCTCCAGGGCAGGTCGAGGTCGACCGTACCGGATATTCTGGAAAAGAGCCAATAACCGGAGTTGCGCAGGAGGCCCCCCCCCTGGACCGGCACGAATCCTTGAAGTTCGGCATCCCAGCGCCATAAAACGGGGGCCTGCCGTTGGGGGGGCGCAATGACTGTCGCAATCCCGGTTTGACCATAGCCCGCCGGACCGACGAGGTTCCAGCCTTTACCGGTCTCAATCACGGCAGACGACAGCCGAACACCCCGGAGTTCCAAAACAGGGACGGCTGCGGGACAATAGAGCCAGTAGCCTTGTCCCGCTTCAATGGCCGTTGCGACCCGGTAGACGCCTCTAACCGCGTCCCAGCGCCACACATTGCCGCTGAAAACCGGCGTGCGCGCGACAGGATCCGAGAATAGGTCCGCGGGCGCCGAAAGGGTCGGCTGCATCGGGAGGGCGATCAAGTTCCAGCCCGGGCTGAGTGTCAAGGTCGTGGTGAGGGTCCCCAAGAAAACCCGCACCGCGATCTCCGAGGAAGTTTTTTCTCCATCGGAGGCCGTCAGTTGGATTTCGTCCACATCGGCTGCATCCCGGTGCGCCGTGTACGTGAGAGGAAAGCGAGCGAGGGCCAAGTCCTCGCCGGGATTGACGGTTTCTCCCGCACTGTCCGTGACGATCCCCTTTCCAGGGATTGCCGCGAGTCGGATCACGACTTCGCTCGCAATGTCATTGTCGACATCGGCGACCTGGATTCGAGCCCCCTGCGCCGGCGCGATTCCCAACGTGCCCGATTCTTGTCCAGGACCGATCTCGATGTCCCCAAGGCGGGTCAACACCGGGGCGTCGTCGACCGGTTGAACGGTGACGGTCATGGTCTGCACCGGCGAGGTGCTTTCTCCGTCGCTCACTGCCAGGGTGAAGTGGTCCGGCTGGCCGGGGGGGGAAGAATAATCGGGTTCGAGCGTGTAGCGAAGGTGGAATGTGTAATTCGTGCCGCTCCGGTCCGTGCCTGCGGACTCTGCAAGTGTCCCGTGGTTCGGTTGGGTAATGACCAGAGCGAGGGGCTCGTCCGCGTCTGCGTCGGAAGCGGTGACCGAGATGTCGAACGGCGTGTCTTCGAGTGCATCGAAGGCCGTGTCGGTGACAGTGATCGCGGGTGCGGAGTTCGCAATCTCGACCTGCGGGGATTCGACCGTGTTTCCCGTCAGTCCCCGGGCGTCCTTTGGTGTGACCGTGAAATACCACTGCTGGTGTTTGGTCGTGGCGGTTGCCGGAACGGACAAGACTGGGCCGCCGGTGTCGACCAAGGGGCCGGTATAGGTCTGAAACTGGCCAGCCCCCCCGTTGCTTCGAAAGAACCACACGACGGTGCTTCCGTTTTCAGGGTCGCCGTCGATGTCCGAATACTGGAAACTCGCCGTCAGGTTGGCGATTGTGGTGATCGGGGCTTCCGGCAGGACCGCGAGAGCACTGGCTTGGGGAGGGGCGTTGACGTCGTGTACGGTGACCGTGAAGGTGCGCGCGGCCGTGCCGCCGCGACCGTCGTCGATCTCAACGGTTACGGATTGCTGTACGTCGGGGTTGACGGGGGTCGCAACCGTGTGGTCCGGGGTATACCGGTAGGCGAAACCGTCACGTTGCTCGACGATCTGGCCGGGGCCGGAAGTCACCCGGAACGTCCAGACGTCCGTCGGGGGCTGGTTTTCCGTATCGGCGTCGGTGAAGGCGAGCGGCACGGTGAGGGTCTGCGTCTCGTTCACTTCCTGGTCCGCCACAGGCGCGAATTCCGGGAAATCGTTCACCTCGGCAATCCGGACGGTGATCGTGGCCGCTTCGGACCATCCATCCGCGTCTCGGCAGCGAACCGTGAACGTATCGGTACCGTACCGGTTTTCGGCAGGGGTATAGGACACGGTCGACGTCGCTCGGTCGAACCTTGGCGGCAGGATGTTACCGAGGACGCCCCGGGTCGGCGGAGTGACGATTTCGAACAGCAGGTCGTCGCCGTCGCCGTCGGAGCCGCCGAGCGGAATGGCGGCGACGGTGACATCCTCCTGGGTTTCCACGGTACCGTCCGTCGCGACGGGCAGGGAGTTGGGGCGAGGGCCGAGGTCCGCTGCAAACAGTTGGGATTGGCTGCCGTCGGCGGCATCGAGCAGATTGGAAGCGGCGGAGGAGAACGTCACGAGGCGCCCGTCCGGCGAAATGGCACAGTTCGTCGCCGGTCCGTTCGCGGCCGGATCGTCGGGTTGAACCTGCGCCTGGGTGCAGAGCAAGACTTCCCCGGTTTTCCGGTCTTTCACCCAGACTTGGGTTGGCGTGCCGGGGGCAAGTTCCGGTGAGACGAGGTTGGTGGCGGCAGACAGAAAGCAGACGTACCTCCCGCCGGCAGTGATCCGGGGAGAATGGCAGTCGGCATTGGCGGCCTCCCCGGCAGCGTTGGTGCTGACCATTTCTTCGGTACCGCTCACGAGGTCTATGACATAGACTTGGGAGTGACCCGCGGCCGGAGGCGTCTGCGTTATGTTTGTCGCCACAGACTCGAATGCCAGGAAACGTCCGTTCATGGAGAGGGAAGGGGAGGTGGAGTCCGCGTCCGTACCGGCGGGCGACGCACGAACCAGCGTGGCCGACTCTGCGAGATAGACGAAAATATCGGCGGCGTTGTTGGCGCCGGCGTCCGGGACAAGATTGTCGGCACGGGATACAAAGGCGACGGTGTTTCCCGGCCAGTCGATGGCGGGGCGGGTAGACGGGCCGTCAGGTGTTCCGCCGCCGGCGGGCGCGCTGAGTCGCTGGAATTCGCGTTGTCCGGAGACATAGCGGTACACGTCGGCAAAAGCGTTCGTGTCGTCGGTCGTCAGCGGGGATTCCGTGCTGAAGACCAACACATCGCCATGTTGAGAGAGAGCGGCCCAAGGCACATCATCGTTTTGCGGATCGTCCAGCGGCAAGCGTTCGACCCTGCCTGTGAGCCGGTCGAAGAGAAACAAGTCCAACGAAAACGGAGTGTCGCCGGCGGAAACAAAAGCGACGGTTCCGCCGTCCGGCGCGATTGCAGGTGCAAAGCTGTTGGCGTCCGCGGGGGGACCGCCCGGGAGGGCGCTGACCAGGGTGGTTTGCTGGGACCAGTATTCTCGCAGGAAAACGTCCTTGCGATTATTGGTGTCGTCCGTCACCAAGTTGGCGGCCCGACTGCCGAACGCGATGGTTGAATCGGCGGCAATGGCGATCCGTGTTGGAAAGGGGTACGCGGGAGTGTCGTCACTCCCGGGAGTCTGGCCGTCTGGGGCCACGCTCAACAGAGAGAGAACGGGGCGGTCGAAACTCGAGACCCGCACCACACCCGACGTGGCATCCGAGCGGCCGCCGTACGGGTCGAAGGCGGCAAACGAGAAGGTGTCATCCCCGATCCAGTCTGCGGGCGCGGAGTACGTAAGGGGCATTTCTTGCTCGGAGATCATTGTTGTGAGAGTCACCGGCGAGCGGTCCGGCAAAGTAAGCGCGCCGTGTACAGGGAGTTGGAGAAACTGGAAGGAAACCGTGTCTCCATCTTGATCGATCCCGGTGAGAGTGATCTGGACTTGTGCGCCCGGCGCCGCCGTAACGGCGAGGGGATCGGCGGTCGGCGGGTGATTTCCCGGGTGCTCACCCCGGTCAAACAGGAAGACTTGATAGTGCGTGCCGTCGGCGCCCTGGAACACTGTGGCTTTGCTGGAAAAAGTGATGTATCGGCCGTCGTTCGAAATGAACGGGGCGAAGCAGTCAGCATCCGCCGGTGTGCCGGTGTTGTTCACGCTGACGAGTTGAGTGCGCCCGGTGTCACGGTCATGGAGAAAAACCTGCTGGGCGCCGGCCCGGGCCCGGAGTGTGGGGTCCAGGTTCGATGCAGCGGACAGGAAGACCACGAACCGACCGTCTCCCGAGATCCAGGGCCGGGAGCACGGCGCATCGGCGCCGGCACCGGCGGAGTCGATGCTGACCCGTTCCGTGGCGCCGGTCGTGCCGTCCCAGACGAACACGTCTGCAACGCCGTTGTTGTCGTTCGGCACGATGTCCGGGTCTTCGGAAACGTAGGCGATGAACCGACCGTCGGCGGAAATCCGGGGTGAATCGGCGGGCCACGCCGTGGGATTTCCGGTGTCGGTGTGGTTGACCCGGATCGTCGTGCCGTCCGTCCGATCCCGCAGAAAGACATCCCGCACGCCGTTGGAGTCGCCTGCGACCAAGTTCGAGGCGTCCGATGCAAAAGCAACGAACCGGCTGTCCGACGAGATTGACGGTGTGAGGGAATCGCCGTCCCCCTGCACCTCTTCCGAGGAGAGGGACAAGAGGGAGGCCAGGGCCGTGGTCCGGTCGAACAGGAAGATGTCGGCGGCGCCGTTCGTATCGGAGTCCACGAGGTTGGATGCTCGTGAGGCGAAAACCAGGGCGGAGCCGCCGCTGTTCATGGCCGGAGGGCCGAATGCATCCCCGTCGGCGAGCGGGAATCCGGTGGGTCCGCTCGCGCAGAGGATTTCCGTACCGGTTGCCCCGGGGAACCAGAGGAAAACGTCGTTGCCTGGATTCGTGTCGAAGGTCGGCGCCATGAGATTCATGGCTTCGGACAGTACGCACCAGACTGCTCCGTCGGACGAGACCGCCACCGCCACTGTGTTGCCGTCGCCGGTTTCGGCGCCGGCTTGGGCAGGCGCCGCCGGTTGCGTGAGCAGTTGCACCGTGCCGAGCGCAATGTCTTTAGCGAACAGTTGGCTATAGTCTCCATCCGGCTCGGGCGTCGTGCCGAGGTTGGTTGCGCTCGAGACGAAAAACACTTTTCCCTCGGCGACAGGCGCCGAAGCGGGCGTGATCTGTCCGAGGATCTTCACTGTTCCACTGTCGCCGTCGCCCGCAACGCCTGCGGTATTTGTGCTGATGCAAACGGGCGCCGCGGCCACGGCTGTCAGGCCCAGCACTCCGAAAGCGATCAGAAAGGCGACCGCGGCCTGCCCTCGAACCCGAATCGAGATTGTGGAGAAACGGTTCGGCATCATGGAGGGTGCGACCCTATTGATTTTTTCCGGGATCGGGGAACTTGTCCCGGGTCCGCGATTAAACAGGCACGAGATACCGCACTTTTTCCCGTTGGCGCATCACGAGATCCAAGCATGGTTGGGCATGTCTTGACGTCCAAGATGCCCCTCTGCGTTCTACGAAACTCGCTTCCGGCGATCCTGAGCCATTGAACCATTCGGCCATCCGCATTTCCGAAGAAATGGAAACGGCCCAGCCGCCGGTTTCCCCGGGGAGACTGGGCCGCTGCTCCATTCGACCGCTCAAAGCAGAATCAGAATTCAAAGGTAATCGAGAGTGCGAGGCTTTGACCGTCGAGGTCGACTGTGACCTGGTCGGTCCCGACATCTTGGAATACCCAGTCGTACCGCCAGTCCAGGCCGACCGACACCTTTTCCGTGGCCTGGTATTCGACGCCCAGCCCTCCGTACCACCCGACGGCCACGTCCGTATCGGCATCCGTTTGCGACCAGTTGTAGGTGGCGGGACCGCCGGACGTCACGTTCACACCCACTTCGGAATTCAGGCGTGCAACGTTGAGGGTTGCGCCGGTCCCGAGGCGAAGCGAGAAACGGTCGCGGGCATAACTGCCGACGATGCCGGCACTGAAAACATAGAGATTCAAGTCCAGGGAGCGGACAGCCGTTGCGCTGGCGATGGTCGTGCCGCCCGGGGTTGCGGCCGTGGAAAAAACAGTGTCGTCGCCGAGAGTGGGGTCGGTGTCGCTCGATGGGGTGGGATTGTTGATCACACCATCGCCGCCGTCGGCCAGCGTCAATCCGAGATCGTACGTCGCGAGCGTCAGCGGGGCCGGTGTGTCCAAATCGTCCCGGGCAACCCAGAATGAAAACCGACACGAGAGCATCACCGGCCCGGCCGCGCGCCAATCTTTCTCGACGCCGATGATTGCGCCCAATGTGCTGCCGAAGTCCGCATCCGATTGTGCGCCGGCAGTGGCCTGATCCAAGAACACGGAAGTCCCCGATACTCCGAATGGACCGGGGACCGCCGGCACCCAGCCGATGGGATCGTACTGGCCGGGGTCGGCGACTTGAAACGACCCCGTACCCAGATCGAATGTCCCATTGACGAATGAAAACTGCGTCGTGCCGTCGGTGGCCGTCCCGAAAGTCGGGTTGACCAGGAGCTGACTGTTGAAGTCCACGTCGTCGATGACCCGGTAGGTGCCCGCGGCAAAGAACTGCCAGCCGCCTTCGCCCGCGAAAGCAGGCGCTGCGGACAGCATCAAAAACACTGCAACTCCCAAGACCGCAAGACGCAGGGTTCGCGATTTCATTCGACCGGCTCCCTTCTTATGAGTTTCTTGTCTGATCCATTGCCGGGGCACGGCGTGCATTTTCCGTGCGGCACGGGGCCGCCGGGACTGCCGCGGCGCGGTCCGGACCGCACCGCAATGTCTTTTCCGAGAGAACCCTCAGCAACCTCGGTCCAGAGGACCGTCCCGAACCACTCCATGAGGCCGGAAGGCTGCAAGTTAGAGACGAGTCTCGCATCCACTTTTCCGTAAAGAGCGTTACCGTGTCACCGGCGGACGGATCACATGGAAAGGACTTCTCGGACCTTCCGCACCGTCGGCGCCCACGGCCCAGACTTGATAGACGGCGGGGCGGGTCATCGGCATCTTGACCGCACCGTCGACGACCAGGCCGCCCGCGCCGTCCTCGGTCGGGACGTAAGTCCTGAAGCGTCGCGGCGTTCGATTCGGGTCCAGAACCTTGACGACATACGAAACGGCATTTTGGGCATCAAAGAAAAAGGTGACGCTGCCGGTTCCATCGCCGTTGTCCGCCACAATGGGCGTCCGCAGGACTTCGACGCGCCCGGGACGGGTTTCGTGGGCGGGCTCGAGCACCTCGAAGAAGCAGGGCGAAGACCAAGGTCCCCACGCTGTAGTTCCCGTGCCGACGGCGTTTGCGTTGAACCCGCGGACGAACCAGACATATTGGCCGGGCTTGAGTCCCGCGACCGGATCTCGGCGATAATAGGCGCCGTCGGTGGAGTAGCTGCCGTCGGGCATGGCGTCGGTTTCAGTCACATCTCCGACAATGCCTCGGAACATGGTTCGTCCGGCGACCCGTCTCAACACGAGAAAATAGGCCGTGGTGTGGCTTGCCGACCACTGGAGGTCCACGATTCCCCGGCCGGTTGCGTCTGTGGGGACACTGGGCATCTGATAATACGCATTGCCTGCCGAATCCGCCAGTTTCTCGCCCACCGGAATGGGCTTGCTCGGTGTCGCATTGTCTTCGCCGGCCGTGGGGCCGGGTTCATCGGCGTAGTCGGACCATGGGCCCCAGCCGAGCGGGTTCCAGCCGCGGACGCGCCATTGGAACGGGCCGACGGGGGGGAGGAAAACCCCTGAATGAGTGAAGGGGCCCACAAACTCGACGGTGCCGTCCGGACGTCGTTGAAATGACACGACCTGGTGGTAGCGGAACACCCCCCCGTTGATGATTTCGATTTCATACTTGGCCGCATTGGTGACATCGAATTGGAATTCGTAGAGACCGGAGCCATCCCCCTGCAGGCCGCTGGCAATGGTTTGCCCCTGCCCGGGCAGGCCATAGTCGTCGATGGTGAAGTCCTGCCCGTCGACCCAGGCACCGGCTGCAGCACCGCTCACAAATGCTCGGACATGCCATGAATAGTGATCCGCCGGCGCGCCGGGCGCGCCGTTTGGAAGCAGACCCGGATTGCCCGCGGTGTCATAGTCCACGGGGAGTAGACTGGTGCCTTGGACGAGTCCGGTCGCGGGGTCGACGGTCCCGACAATCCAAGTGTCGAGGAAGCGCCGGAGTACGCCTTGACGCGTTTGGTCGATCTCCACTGTCCCGAAGACTTGGACGCGATAAACGACCCGGGGGTGATCCCCGGTCGGAAGCACGATCCCGAGATTGCTCCAAGACAGGATCGGGAACCACGGAGGGGTGCCGACCGCGATATCGACTCGGGCCAGGTTCGAGTTGAGTGCGGGCGTTCCGTCGTCCGTGGCCTGGTACTCGAAGTAGTCCGGACCGGCATAGCCCGAGTCAGGTGTGTACTGGTAAAGCACTGTCCCCGTCGAGCCGCGCGACGCCGCCAGGACGCCATGTTGTGGTTGGGTCACGATCGTGAACGTAAACGTTTGCCCGTCGTCGACGTCTGAGACTTGGAGCGTGATGTCCAGGGGTTGATCGATGGGGGTGTACGTGGTGAGGTTGGCGGCGACCGGCGCGTCATTGACGGCGTTGACGGTGATGTCGACCGTGGCGGGAGCGGAGATACCGCGATCCGGCCCGCCTCCGTCAGTGACGGTGAAGGTGAAGCTGTCCGTGCCGTTGTAATCCTGGCTCGGTGTGTAGGTAACCGTGCCCGTTGCAGGGTCCAAGCCCGACAATGTGCCGTGCAGGGGAAGCGAAGCAACGGCGAAAACCAGGGCGTCCACGCCGTCGTCCACATCGGGATCGACTCCGGCGAGCTGGATTCCGAGCGTGACATCTTCATCGGTGGTCACGGCTTGCGCAGTGGCAAGCGGTTCGGTGTTGACCACGGTGACGGTCGCCGTCGCGGTGTTGGCGCCGGGCACGTCGCCGTTCCCATAGGGGTCGGTCTTAGGGGTCACCGTCACCTGCCAGACATCGCCTTTCTTGGTCGCGGCATTGCCCAGCACCTGGGTTGTGTAAGCGGGGCGGGCGGTCCCGGAATTCCAAAGGTAATCGTACGCGGTAATCGCATCGCCGTCGGGATCTACAGGCTGGTTGTCGATGTTTGCCGTCAGATCGTCGGTAGTCTTCGGACTCGTCGGTGTAACGCTGACGCTGGGTGCGGGAGGATCCCGGTCCACGTCGTTGACGGTTACCTGCCAAACCACTTCGGTTGTGCCGCCTTGATTGTCCAGGCCGACCGCCTTGACCTCGATGACTCGCGTCGCGGCGGGGTGCGTCACGGTGTCGTAGCCGAGTTGGAGCGTGAAGTTGTCCTGCAGGGACGCGCGCTCGGCGGGCTGCTGAAGGGTGCCGTCCACGTACCATTTGATGCTTGCCATGGCGCCCTGACCGGACGGATCGTTATCGTCGGTGAATTCCGCGGAAAACGCTAGTGAATTGGCTTGGCCCTGCGCATCGACTTCACTGATTGCGGCAGGATCTTCGGGCGTGGCGTCGGTCCCCGGCGAGACCGCCACGACCACGGGGGGTTGATTCTCGCGGTAGGTGATGGTGACGGTCGCGGCTGTCGACACGGCTCGAGTCACATTGTCGCTGATCGTGAAAGTGAACGTGTCCGCCTGGGGACCGGCCGGGTTCCCATCGTAAAACTCGGTGGTTGCATCGGTCACGGTGTAGGTGAGCGTGCCCGCGGCGGTATCGAAATTGGTGATTGCACCGCGGGTTGGGTTGGCGACAATGGCGAATGTGAAGTCGCCCGGGACATTATCCACATCGGACCCGGTCAGTGTGATGTTCTTGGAAGTTTCCTGACCTTTCTGGATAAAAACGGACTGGGCATCGGCCACCGGAGGATCGTTGACGGCTGTCACTGTCATGGTGACGGTTGCCGTGGCCGTGCCGCCGTTCCCGTCGGAGAGGGTGTAAGTGAACGTCTCGGTGCCGAAGAAATCCTGGGCGGAGTGGTAAGTCACGCTTTTTCCCGTGGCAGCGATTTGGACGGTTCCGCCGTTGGAACCTTGCGTGACGGCGATAACCGTCAACGTTTCGCCTTCGTCTGGCGCATCCGTATCGTTGAGGAGAACATCCACGACAGTGTCGCCGCTATCCTCGGCCACGGTGAAAGCATCATCGTTGGCTGTCGGTGGATCATTCACATTATTGATGGTGATGGTGACGCTGGCGATGGCAATAGCGCCGTTTTCATCGTTGATGGTATATGTGAAGGTGTCGGTCCCGAAGTAGTTGGCGGTTGGCGTGTAACGCAGTACCTGTCGCACCACGCGCCCGACACCAATGTCTTCAGTGGCGAGGGTGACCGAGCCGTGCGCGGTGTTGACGGCGGCGCCTCCGAGGGCAATGTTCGTCCCATCCACCGCGGCGATGGTATAGCTGTTCTTGTCTTCGTCCGTGTCCACTCCCGTCGAGTCGTTGTTCAAGACGTCTACCGTGTTGTTCGTGCTGTCTTCCTCCACGGTCAGTGCGTCGTCAACGGCCACCGGCGGATCATTGGCTCGATTGACTGTGACGTTTACGGTGATGGTGTCGGGCCCGCCGTCCACGTCGGAAACCTGGACGACAAAAGCGTCCGTTCCGAAGTAATCGGCCGTGGGAGTGTATTGCACCAGCACGTTGCCGCCGGTGTTGTTGTCGCGGGTCGCCGCCACAAAAACGACGGCGCCGTGGTCGGGAGCGGAGGTGACAGTCCAGGTGAGGGTTGCGGTTTCCCCGGGATCTTGGTCGGTGGCATCGAGACTGAGGGTTGCGGCCCCGTCCTCGTCCACGGACAGGGCGGCCGTGTCGCCCTGGGTGATGACCGGGAGAGAATTCACGGGGTCGACGCGGACTGTCCACTGGAATTCGCCGGAACCCTGGTTGTCTTGGATACCGCCGATGGAGACCACAAAGACACGGTCATTCTGGGCGGTTGCTTTTGTCACGAAACCCGCCGGCACCGCCCACGTAAAAGTCCTCGTGCCGTCCTGGGCGCCGGCAATAGGCGTGAAACCGAACGTGTGGGTGAAGCCGTTGACCGTCCTGCTGAAAGTGCCGGCTTGGTCCGAAAAGTCGACGTAACCGGTTTCCACTGCACGATTAGGCGGTGTGTAGGTGAACCACGTGTCGCGATTGGTATAATCCAGGTCCCACTTGCCTTGGGTGGCATCCCAAATCGCCGGGCCGACGGCGAACCCCGTCGCGGTAAGTGCCTGGCCCGCCGACGCGGAGATTGTCACCTGAAATTGCATCTGCTGTCCGGCGACGACCGTGTTGGTGAGATTGGCGATGACCGGTTCGTTTTCCTGTCCGGTGGCCGGCGTTGGATTGGTGAAGAGCGGCGGTGTGGGCGGCTGGACGGTCCAAGTCCCGAGATCCTCTGCAAAGGGGGTGCCGGTGCCGGAAACATTACCTTGCACGGTGACGGTTGCGGTGACAGGTTCGTCGGAGCCCTCGGGGACGTCGAACGTCACGGACCAGGCCGTTCCCGAAGCCGGAGCTGTGATGTACCCGAAAGAGAATGTTCCCAGAGACGCTCCGGGAGAAGCAGTTGCCCCGGAGGCCGGACTTACGACAAACCCGCCTGTCGCCGTGTTGAAAACCCAGGGCTGCGCCGCGTTTTGAAGCGTGACCGTCAACCCCAGCGCCAGCGGGGCGGTATCGTATGTGATAGTGCCGGAAATCGTATACGTCTGTCCCGGGGTGAAATTTGCGGCGCCGTCAGCGGTTCCGGACACATTGTCCGAGTTCGCGGCTCGGAGAGTGAATGTGCAGAGCAGGAGCCCTGTGAGGACGCCCCGTATCATCTGGGACCCCGGAAAGGCGAAGTGTTTCATTGTTGGAGACCTCCGTTGCAAACATTTCTTCATTGCATTATTCCCGAAGTTCGTGCGGCGATTCAATCAACGGTTGTCCAAAGGGCGCCCGGTGGACTTGTGGCCCCATGCGTCGGGCGGCTCCGCCTCGGCCTCGAGGCGGTTTTGTAATGCGACTTTCGGTTCTTCGCCGGCGGGACGTGCCTCCCGGCAGGGCGGGGCACCAAGCACGGGAACGGCGAAGCGTCACTCAAAAGCACGTTCGTGTGTTTCACGCCCACTTCATTCAATTCGCCGGTTCTATCTGGCGGCGCCCGGCGCGAAGTCGTCCAGGCCATTGCCCGCATCGGCGTGATAGGCGCCGGCATTGTAAAGAGCGATCACGCGCAAAAGTTCGTCGAATTGGATAATCCCATCGGATGGGGGGGCGCCCGTGGCGCCGTGATAGTCACCGGAATGATACCCGCCGGTGATTGCCCCTGTACCCGGCGCGAATTCATCCAAGCCGTTGCCCGGGTCCGCATGATAGCCGCCCGCGTTGTAATAGGCGATGAAACGAAGCAATTCGGTGAAATCGATTTTCCAGTCGTGATTATAGTCCGCGCTGTGATACGGAATTCCGGGCTGTACGGTGGTGTCGGGTATTGTCTGGGTACGGTCTTCGATATCGCCCGCGAGTCGATAGCGTACCAGGCCGGAAAAGGTTTTCGGGTTGGTGTCATTGGCCGGGACCGTGACCTTATAGCTCAGGGAGAAA
This sequence comes from Kiritimatiellota bacterium, assembly GCA_013151865.1. GTDB lineage: Bacteria > Verrucomicrobiota > Lentisphaeria > Oligosphaerales > JAADHN01 > JAADHN01. The sequence goes on along the minus strand of JAADHN010000002.1, from coordinate 3,198 downwards.
GGGCTGGCCGGAACGGCTGTCCCAAAGTCGATGGTGAGGGTCCGGTCGGTTTGAGACACCGTGGCGGCGCGGGTCGGACCGGCGTACGAATCGGCCACGTACTGCCAGATGTTGGGCGGCTGATCATCACTGAGCGGCAGCGTTTCGTCAAGGGCCAGCGACTGAAGGGTGCCGTTGTGAGTAACAGTGATCGTCACGGTGAGATCGTTTCCCGGTGCGGCGAAAGCGGCGTGGGTGCGCACGGCGATGACGTTTCCGGGAAAGACAGTCACCGTGACCGTGGCTGTAGCTGTCTCCGTGCCGTCCGATATCGTGTATGTGAACGTGTCGGTCCCCGTGAATCCTCCGTCTGGGGTGTAGGTGATCACCGAATCGCTGTGAGTGGTTGTACCATTCGGAGGATCGCTCACGTCAGTGACTGTGATCGCGTCGCCGTCAAGGTCTTCATCGTTATTCAGTACGGGTATATCCACGTTGCCGTCGGCAGGCCACATGCTGGCGGTGTCGTCTCGCGCAACGGGAACAGTGTTTGTAACAGTGGGCGCACGGTAGAGAATGGTGAACTGTCCGGATTGGGTGAGATGTACCGAGGCCGTGGTTTGCATGTCGATTACGGTGCCGCCATTGTTGAATTCGAGCGCGTCCGCCGTGAATCCACCGGGCAGTGTCCAAGTCAATGTGGTTGATGCGTCCTGCGCCAACGTGACGTCAAGTGTCCAAACGGCGCTGTCCGCCTGGCCGCGATAGTCCTTGGAGAGCCGAGAGATGTCGCCACCAATCGAAAACCAAATGTTGTTGCCTGACGGCGCGGCGGGGGGGGCCGGGCTGTCCAGATTCTCGTCATAGCCATCGGAGGCGGTGTCATCCATTCCGAAAGCCAAGTAGTCCGCGTTCAGATCTCCGGTTGCCGTCATGGTTACGGTGAAGATTTCGGCTGCACGCAAGGGGTTGGTCATAGCGAAACCGACGGCCAATGCCAACATCAGGGAAAGATGTCGCATGGGACGGGCGAGATCGGTCATTGTGCGCATGAGATCAGGTCTCCTGTACTGCATTTTGTTTCCCTGCAGTGGGGGCCGGGCTCCCACAGAGACAAGTCGGCAACACCCTGGGGCTGAGGGGACGCCGCGGGCTCCAGAATGTCGGCAATGCAGTGCAATCCATACCCAGCAAGGATTCTTGAACTATAGCAGATGTCCTCGGAAGTTCAAGTCGCACGCCCTTGGCGCCTGTTCTTTTTTCGGTGGTTCAGTTCCCGGTCCGGGAGGTGGTCCAACGACTCAAATCGAGATGAAAGCGCCGGAGCCCGGCGACAGTGTCAGTGGCAGGGGAAGTTTCAGAAACATCCTGACGACATTGTCGGGGCATCTGCCTCGGGGGGCGCCCGGCTTGTTTGGTGACGCGTCGCACGGGTTCATACCATTCTCAACGACTTCGCGATTTCCGATCCATTCGAACCCTCATGGAAGGATCCGGCCGGTTCAGCAGAGGCGGCGAGTTCGCCTGCGTTCCTGATTGTTTTGAGACAATGAATTCCGAGGCGGCGCCGACTTGGGGCCGAGAGGGAGCAGGGGGCGTGCCAATGGTCGGTTGTCGGCAGACCCCAAGGGCCTGACGCTGCGTTTTTTCGTGCAGAGCCTGAAGAGAGATGGAAGCCCGGCCAGCGGCGTGTCACGACTGATACCCGACCGGGTAAAAACTTTCCCGCGGCGACTCTTTCGGGGATGCGCAACTCCGCATTTCGCAGAATCGCGAAGCGAATCGGTGATCGCCGGCCGAGCAGTTCCGCTGCGTTTGCGGCCGGGAATGAGAACGTTATCGAGTGCGCAGACCGAGGCCCGCCATGGCGTCCAACGTCATCAGCAGCGCGTCGTCCACTCGCCGGGTTTAGTAAACTGCTACGTGCACGGTGGTCCTTATTGCGAGACTCGGGGATGCCTGGCCGTTCACGAGCTGTCCCGGGCATCCTTGGGCCGGAAAAGGGGCGCAGTTTTCGAGAGGCATTTCATGGTGTCCCGGGCATCGGCCAGAGAAACGTGGACGCATGATCGCCCTTGGACCCTCGACGAGGCGGCGTGCGCAAGGGCCGTCGCGAGCGGCCGAGCCTCGGGGAGCCGGATCTTTCGCGCGATCCCGGCGAGATGCACCACGAGCTGTTCTCGTACCGGTTCCGCGTGGTTTGATGGAACCCGGAGTCGGTAACGGAGAGTCCCGTGGTCTCCATGCAGGTCGATTGCGAGTTCGTCGGGGGGCCCCATGGCGGCGGTGACCGTGAGATGCGGGGACCAGAACAAGCTGTTTCGGGATCTGCGATTCTGCACAGGGGCATCGTCGTCAGAAAAGTTCGGGGGCCCGAGGAGCCAACGACAGAAGTCGACCAAGGCCCAAGCTTCAAGCCGATGCGTTGCTTCGCTTCCAAGAAGACCGGGGAGGAAACGGGTCCAAACGCCGGGGGTGGTCGGCGGGCGGAGTTCGCAGGCCTCGAGTTCCCCCAAAGCCCCCAGTGTGGCGAATTCCGCTGCACGAGCAGCGCCGGGCAAAAACCGCCAAGAATGCAGCGGCCACACGCGTACGTTCCGTTTTCGAGCCAAGCGTTCGATGTCCGAAACGGTGTGTTCCGGGTAGTCCAGCGGGGGCGTGAGCAGTACATCGCAGCCACGCTCCATTGCGGCTCGCACGAACCCGGCGTGGACCTTGGCGGTGCAGATGTGGAGGATATCGACCGGTCCCGCCGCCAAGAGTGCATCCAGTGCCTCGATGAGCGGTCCCGGGTCGGACGTTTCACGCCATCCCGACCGACCGACTTCCGGAACGTCGCATGTTTCGACCATGGGAACATGCCGCCAAGAACGAAGGAACGCTCGAAGGTCCCTCCCGGAATCAACCGGGCACACCCGGATTGGGTCGTTTGTTTTCATGGGCACAGGCATTGAAACCCTCTCATCCTGATGCACGCGCCGTGGCGGACTCCTGTATTCTAGAGCCCTGCCACAAAGGGTGCGTGGTCGCGCGCGAGTACGGTTTTGGGTGAGATTTCGTTGTTCTCGTCCGGCGATGCTACCTTCAGGGGTAATCCCGCTCGGCGGGAGGGGGAAACGGCGAAAGATCGTCCGAAAGCGTCCGCGCCCTCCCGCCTTCGTCCCGCGCCTGCGGGACTACGGTGGACAGGTCGGGTTGGGGCGGAGGGCGTCCTTCCTC
>JAADHN010000079.1 GCA_013151865.1 Kiritimatiellota bacterium | reverse complement strand
TTGAAACACCGCACTCCGAAAGACGCTTCGCGTCGTAACCTCGCGGCCTCGCCGCTTTGGAGTGCTGCGGTTTATCGCAGCTTTCCCTTGCAGTCCAACGTGTTACCCACAAAAGCGGTGTTGAAACACCGCACTCCGAAAGACGCTTCGCGTCGTAACCTCGCGGCCTCGCCGCTTTGGAGTGCTGCGATTCATCGCAGCTTTCCTTTGCGGTAATGCGTCATTCAATCGAAGTCATCGACAACACGGACGCGATCGGTCTTGAAAGCCGCGAGTCGCTTACGAAAAGCCGCATCGACTCGTTGCTCGTACCACCCGGCGGAGCACCAAGGATAGTCAACGGCGCGTGCGACCAAGCCGTGATGAACGGGATTCTCATTAACATACTGTAAGCGAGCAAAATAAGACTTCAGGAACGTGATCTGGGAATCCCAGAACTGGTACCACACACGACGTTTCGGGGTGCTGTCAAGGAGATTCAACTCGTGGGCACTGGCGCCGTGGATACGTCGAATGGCCTTCCCAATGCTCTCGGGAGTTGTACTTTGAGAAATGACGACGTGATAGTGGTTTGAGAGTACTGCCCACGCCAGAATACTCCAGCCGGATTCAGGCAAGACAGACAGTAAACGCCCAGTGACCAGCGAGAGCTTTTCCGGGGTATCGAGCAGCCGTTTTTTGTGCAGAGTTCCTGCTGTAACCATGTACGTGCCGGGCTTGAGCGTTTTGTGTGGTGGCGCATGTGGCCAGTCAGGCATAAGAGTTCCCTCCTGTATTTGGAAACAACCGAAGCCGCGGGCCTGCCCGCAAAAGCGGTTTTGAAACACCGCACTCCGAAAGACGCTTCGCGTCGCAACTTCGCGGCCCCGCCGCTTTGGAGTGCTGCGGTTTATCGCAGCTTTCCTTTGCAGTCCAACGTGTTGCCCACAAAAGCGGTGTTGAAACACCGCACTCCGAAAGACGCTTCGCGTCGTAACTTCGCGACCCCGTCGGTCAAGGGCGCACGAGTTTGGGCAGCAGCCGTTCGGCGATCCGGGCCGCCGCCTGTTGCAATGCGGACTTGGCGGCGACCTGCTCGGCAACGCCGACGGCTACAACGGTCTGACGCTCAACGGCAAGGACCCGGTTGGTCTTCGGGTCGGTCGCCTTGACTTCGAGACGGGCACGGATGCTGATCAGGTTCCCGCGGCGCAGGGCGTATTCGCTGATCCCCTCGCCGCGAACGACGATGTCCGCCTGGGTCGGATTACCGGCGACGGCGTCGATGACCTGGAACCCGGTGGCCAGGGCCAGGTGCGTCAATTCGGTTTGGGCGGCAGGGTCGATGACGGCGGGGCCGACGTGCCGCTCCTTTATAATGATGGCCAGCAGCGGGCGTGCGGCTTTTCCAAGTTTCTCCCGGATGGCGGCAATGCGGTCCTCGGGCTTTTCGGGTTTCGCCACAAGCACGTTCGCCCGTTGGGAGATCACGGCGGCGACCTGCTCGGCAAGCGGCTGAATCAAGTCATCGACATCGCCGCGCGCCAAGCCCTTCACCGAGGCGCCGAGCACACGGCTGGTTTCCGTCCCGATGATCTTCGCCACCAGGTATCGCTTGGCGCCAATGGTCAATACGGAACCAGTCACCAGGATTTTCGCACCGGTCAGTTGCCCGATCTGCGTGGCCTGTCCGGGACTGACCAGGCCGGAGAGGTTGAGTTCGGTTTCACTCAGGACTTTTTTCAGTTCCTCCCGCTCGACCAGGAGCAACTCAGGTCGACTGACAAGCTCGGCGAACAGCAATTCGCTGACCTGCTTGCCAAGGTCCGCGTCGGCCGCGCCCCGCTGGGAGAAAGGCAGAATTGCCACGGGATAGACCGTGGGCGCCGGGTTCGAGTCGGGCTTTGCGCTTGCCGCTCCCGCGGGCGCCGCCGCCCACAACCAGGGGCCGAAAAATGCCGAAAACAGGAGAAGGGAAAGGCCGTTACGGACGTTGCGCGGGTATGACAGCATGATGGACCTCCTTGGTGCAATCTCGGTCTCGAAGTGGACTGCATGGACTGCGTTGCGGCGTGTTCCCTCTTGTCGCGTCACGCGGCAGGGCAAGGTTCTCATTCTCTCCCTGAAACATCTTTCGTTTGCGGTTTCGTCGCCATCCATTCCAGAATTCGGGCCAGAAGGTATCGGGGGACGGGGCCGTCTCGCCACGTGCCGATCAGATCGAAACCACAGAAGACGAAACATCCATCGGACGGGAACCGGAGTGAGAGCCATGGCCATCCCCGGTCGTTGCGGGCAATCGCGAAGCGCGGTGTGTTCGCGCCGTCCGTCGAGAACGATATCGAACAGTAGACCATGGCGCCGTTCGGCGGCCAGGCGGTTGCGTCGAGTTTCGAATCCAGGGCGGTGATGCACGAAGCGCCCTGAAGCTGCATCCGTTCCGGTTTGACGATTTGGGGATCGGGAACAGGGAGGCTTCCGTCAGCCGGCGCGAGGCACAGGACGTTGGCCCCCGTCGTTGCTTGGCGGACGAGCCATTCCAGGAGACCCGGATAGTCCCGGAACGAGAGTCCGGCGCCGGTTACGAAGGTCTCTCGATCGGTTCGTCGTTTCGCGGTTCGCGGGTCGCCGCCGCGGGAAAACGGAATGCCCAGGGCCTGGAACTCTCCGGCGGTGTCCCCGAGCGGGTCGAACAGCAGCAGATCGAGTGATGCGATCCGTTTTCGACGGCCGGCGAACGGATTTTCCGGGTAGAACCGCAATGGGACGCGTACTTCCGCGAGGGGTTGACGATCCGACAATCGAGTCAGAGTCGCGGTCATTCTGCCCGAAACCACTGCCTTCAGCCCGGGGCCGGGGCATTGAAAATGGAGCGGAACAACAGCCTTTTGTCCGGGACCGGCCAAAACAATCCGTTCTCCGGTTGCCAATACGGCACGCTCGACCGAGACCCGCCAGGCGACCCGGACCTTCGTCAGCCGGTCCTGGGCGGCTTCGAGGTGGAGGGCAACCGGTCGGGCCCCGAGGAAACAGCGCCAGGGTTCGACTACGCTCAATCGAGGCCGCGGCACGGCGTTGGCGCCGGTGACCGCACCGATGACTATCCAGATTGCGGCGAGACGTGTCACGATGGCGGCGCCTCCGTGGTCTTGTCGAGAACGAGCCCCTAGTGGCGATCAAATTGTTTGTAACCGAATTGCATCATCTTCTCGATTGCGAATACGACAACGACAACCGTTCCGCTGTCGCTTCACTGACAACGGTCCCACCCCCCAACGACTGTTTCCAGGCGTTTTCACAGTTCATAACGTGGTGTTTCGTTTTGCGGTTCTGCTGAGGTCCGGAGAACGGCCACGGATTGATAGAGCTGGTATTGAACCGCTCCGGAGTCCACATAGACCAGGCGTACCGGTTGCCCCGGGATGACGACTCGACTGCACCGAACGACCAGCCCCACGGGACGGCGCAGGTCAACGGCCGAATCGATCATAAACACCCCCGGTTCGAGCGGGTAGACCCAGAGCGCCAGGCGAGGAACGGAATCGGTCGTGCCGCGTACTTCCGTCCATTGATCGTCGGCGGTATACACCGTGCCCTGCCACACCGGTTTCCAGGGAGAGCCTTCGCCGGAACGCGTCAGGAGCACGAACTTGACGGCCACGGGCCGTGCGGTCGACGCAACCGAGGACTCGGCGGGTCCCAGCGAGAACTCGAGGCCGCGCGGCAGGTCGGCAAGCCATGCCAAACGGCGATCGAACAGCGCATTCACTTCTCGAAACAAGGTGGGATTGGGGGCAAACAGCGCCGGTTCCGGAAGAAGGTCTTCGCCAGTGTCGGTTCGAGCGAGGCGGGAAGATCGCCCGACTTTGCGTCCATTCATGAGCCATAAGCCCGCGACGGCCAGGAAGAAGAGGAGTGCCGCGGCGACGGCCGCGATGTGCATGACCAAGCGCCCGGAGGATGCCGTGCCCGGGGTGTCCGGCAGGTTCAGGAAACGGCGGCGGCGCAATTCGTTCGAGATCCGTTCCGCCGTCTCCGTGTCGGCCTTCTCGGAATTTTCCGATCGTGCTTCTCCCCACCTCCGAAGAAGGTTGGTTAGTGGGTCCGGCATGAATTCTTGATTCCCTTGTTGCTTGTCACAGGTTATTGGCCGTGAGTCGGTTGCTGGATTTGATTCCACATTAATCGCGGCATCGGCGTGGATCACGAAACCTGTTGCCGCGGAGACCGCGGGCCCGCGGGGTTGACGCCGCCCCGGTCGCGCTTGTCAGACGTCGTCGTCATCGAGATACGGACGCAAAGCCTCTTGCAGGATTTTCCTGGCCTGATGCAGTCGCCAGTAAAAGGTGGCGGTCAGGCAGCTCTCAATGCGCGCGGCTTCGGCCGGAGGGTATCCTTCGATCATCGTCAGGACAATCGCGGCCCGAAGTTTCGGCTTGAGCCGATTCAAGGCGGCGGAGATTCTTGCATCCAATTCGTGATTCAACATCCGGCGTTCAGGACCGTACGTGGCCGACTCCGGACGGTCCGGTGGGTTTTCGGTGAACAGCACGGGCGTTTTTTTCTTCCGGGCGATGTAGGTCCGGGCCGTGTTCAGGGCAATCCGATACAACCATGTGGTGAAGTGTGCCCGGCCGTTGAATCGCGGCAGGGCGTGAAAAGCCCGAATGAAGACCTCCTGGGTCAGATCGTCTGCATCCGTGTCGCACAACAGCATGTGACGAATCATGCGCCGCGTGGCGGGCGTATGCCGGCGTATCAGTTCGTCTGCGGCATCCAGCGCCCCGGTGCGCTGATACCTGCGCACGAGTTCTTCATCGCTCTCCGGTCTGGCGGCCGTTGTGGTCATCTGTCGGGATTAGACCGGAGTCCTCCGTTTTTCTTTGAAAAAGAAGCGAGAAGAAGCAGGAGTCGGTCCTTGGTCTGACGAATTCATGAGTTTTGTCGCGAGAGGGTGTGGTTCACACGGATTCGGGTCATTGCGCCAAGCCCCGGCCGGGTAAAAGCCGTGTTGAAACACCGCCTCGGCCGGTGAGCGGCGGCAATGTTCTTGCAGCCTGCGAGATGCGTCGTTGCAGCAGAGGGTTCATGTATTATTCAGGGTTGACGCGTCTTCGCCTTTCGTTGATGTCCGCTGCGATGTGGGGATTTCACGACTGCCGCAATCCAACCTCCCTTATACGGGGCGGAGAGTTTCACCACGCGGCCGCCGCGAAGGGCCGTATCCATCAGTCGATAGCCGCCGGCGGCCGAGGTGCGCGTCGTGACGCCCATGGACACGCTGATCCAAGTGATGTCGAACATCCCCGGCGCGGACGTCAGATCGAGCCCGACGGACCCGCCGTCCGTGAAATAGAGGGCGTAATACGCGCCGGGTTTCGCCGTCAGGTAGGCCTCGTTGCTTTTTCGATCTTTGAGCAATTCCATGCGCGGCTCGCATTTCCAAAGCGGAACCAAACGTTCCAGAATCCGTGCGGCTTTGATGCTTGCCTTGGCGTAGTCGTTCAGTCCATTGCCGGAGTCCGGACGATGGAATCGGACGGCTGCCGACCCGCCGATCATGTTCCGCCAGAATCGCTCGACGCCGTCTTCCGGTCCACCCGTTCCGAAGGTCTTGTATCCACTGCCGTAAACCTTGACGTGATTGCACGGGCGCGGATGTTTCTTGTTCACTTGCTCGATCAGCCAGCGCAACTTCTTCCAGTGTGCCTCGTCGTAGTTCCGGCTGTTGACCTGCGAGATATCGGCGAACATGTAGTGTTTGGCGTCGCCGAAGATGCGCGGCGTGTTCTCCGCTTTTTCGCCCTGCCACGCGTCGTCGAACATGTCGGTCGTGCAAACCGTTACGCCCTTTTCGGCGGCCTTTGCGTGGATGAACTCGATCCAGTATTGGCCCCACTGCCCCGGCGTCGATGTTTCGTTGTCCATGCAGTATAGGACATTCCCGTAGTCCAGGGCGTACGAAAGAAGTTTGGTGAGGAATGCTTCCTGATATCGCCGGACGAGATCGAGCTTCGGCGCGTAGTGCGGCATGCCCTGGATCGAGTGGAAAAAGGGCTGCAAGTCGCGCGACGGATGTTGCGGATACTCGCGGGCGAAGCCGGTCTGTTCGTAGGTGTAGTTGATGTTGTTCCTCGGATTCCAGGGACTGGCGTCCCAGTGCTCTCTCGAATAATCGAAACGGTCCCAGACCTCGATCTGAATGACGATGTCGCGTTCGTCGCACCATTTCAAACAGTTCGCGAAACGCGTCCAGTAGTCTTCGTTCCACCGGGTCAGGTCGAATTTCCCGCTTGTCAAACGCTTGTGGGGTTTCAGGTCGAGCCCTTCCCGTTGGCTCATCGTGCAGCGGACGTAATTCCCGCCGACTTCAGCGATGGCGTCGAGGTGTTGCCTCAAGTCGTCGATCAAGAAGATGTGATCTGTCTTGCTTCCCCCGAGGAGCAGCAACGGTTTGCCTTTGTACTGCCAGTAACGCCGATTCTTCGTATACGGCCTGATTCGGCTGTCGTCCGGCGTCTCGGCCGAGGCCGCCGGTACGCAACTCATCAGGGCCGGAATCGCGGCGGACGCCGCAACCAGCGACAACGCGCTATGCGAAAGGTCGGTCATGGTTTGCTCCTTCGTCATTTGGGTTTCATACAGAACATTACACGACCCTGATTCTTTGGGCCTGCACATCGACCATTCTTTGTCGATTCGGTTGGCAGCGGAGTTTCGCCGCGCCGGTTTTGGCCTGCGCTTCAGACCAAGCCACTGCGCCCCGGAGGTCCGGCCGGCGCCGGGGTCGGCCGGGAAGACGGCGCGAAGCTGGGGGGACCGACGAGAAACCAGAGCAAACTGCGCATGGCGGCGCTCGGCATTGTCACTTTCCCAACACCCACAGCGGCCAGAGCTGCGGGTTCATGTAGGGCTCGGTTCCCGCGGGCGTCAGCGTCAGGCCCTGTTTGCGGTAGTCGTTGTCCTTGTCGTTCACGAGAATGGCGAAACCGAAAGACGTGCCCGGGACCAGTCGGATCGGCACGATCTCGCGCTTTGGCAAGAAGATTTCGTAGATCGTGTGATTGCCGACTCGGCGGATCGCGGTCTCGACTGTTTCGGGGGCGCCGGTTTTGAGGAAGGCGATTTGCCATTCGGGCACGGTATCGCGAAGGGCCCGCGGGCCTTCGGGGGTGAGTGCGAACTGATAGGCGTAGTCGTTGTTGTCGTAGCCGCGCTCCCGCCGGAATCGAGCGTCCGCCCAGGTGTCGAAATAGACTTGCAGACTGTCGCGCATAAACCACACGCGCTGGCGCTTTTTATAGCGGCCCTTGAGGTCGAGCACGTTGTCCGCCACATCCACTGCGAGAAAGAACCCCGTCTCGTCCCAGGCCGTCTTGAGCGTAGCGGAAAGGTCGCTCGCGCCGTGCCACGTGTTGGTGTTCGGTCCGTGGCCGAAGAACGTAAGGTTGTCCTTTCCGAGCCGGACCCCGGGTATGCTCTCCCAATCGTCGAGCTTGCCGTCGATCGCGATCGGGAGATGTCGGCGTGGGCAGACGCCCAATCGAAAGCTGCCGTCAATGACGGTCCGTGTGCCGGCCGCCTCCTTGAACTGTACCGCGAGCGGGACAAGCGCGATGGCGCCTGGCTGAATGTAAGAGGTCAGATCGCAGAGCACCTTCTTCTCGCCCCGGCCCGCGATGTCCAACGCGCCCGTGTCGACCGTTTTTTCGCCCAGGCGGATGGCGTACCGGCCCTTGACTCCGCGGGACAACAGACTCGTGAAAGTGATCTCCGCCTGACTGCCTTCGACTCGGGTGGCGACGCGGAACGGCTTCTGCTCGGCACCCTCGATGCGGGTCTCCGCGAGTTTCCCGACAAAGGTTTTCAGGCTCCCCGGCGTTCCGATCAGGAACAGGGGGTAAGGCGTGACGGCCAACTCAAGCTTCGAACGTCCGGCGGCGGGGACCTCGTTCATCATGAAATCGAACGCGTGCACTTCGCCGGGTTTGAATGTGAGCACGGCCTTCGGCGCGGGCTTTTCGAAGCGCTCCACCTTTGGGTTGTAGTTCCACATAACGGCCACCGGTTGCTGTTTCTCGTTTTCGAAGACGTACGTGCGGACCCCGAAGCCGAGGTCCACGTCCTGCCGATAATCGGCATTGCCGAGCAGGTTGCCGAGCGTGTTCTGCGCGAAAAGGTACGCGCCGGGCGTATCGTCGAAATCGATGTTTCGATACCGCCGGCTCCAGTCGACGATCATGCCGAGACGTCGGCCGTATTTGAACCCGACGAGATAGCTGCGCGCGGTGCGGGCGGCCGCAATGCGTTCGCTGCGACCCAAGTCGTAGCTCAGCGCGCCGCAGCGGTAGTGGTCGCTGATGGTCTTGTATGCACTGATGTCCAGGTCCGCTATTGTGTAGGGCGCATAGTAGATGCCTTCCGTCCACCACACCGGTCCTTTGTAGCCGAGCGAATCGAGCATCGCGAACAGGTGTCGGGCATCGGCGTCCAGGTCAGGATCTTCGGGTGCGGGCCGATAGATGTGGATGGCGATAATGTCGCAGGCCTGGAGACCGCCGGCGCGGATGAAGCGTCCGATCCAACTTCGGCCGCGCTCGTACATGTTGCACGGGTCCGGACTGATCACCACTGCGCGGAGGGTCGCGCGCTTGATGCCGCGATACGCCGCCTTGAGCGTCTCGACAAGATCCTTCATCGAGACGCCGTCCAGCCGGCCGGGGAACCCGTTGGCTTCGGGCTCGTTAATCAGTTTCCAGTACTTCACGTACGGCATGCTCTTGGCCCGTTCGTAGCAGGCCGCTTCAACCCGCGCGCGGCCCTCGGGTGTGTATGCCTCTTTCTTCGAGAGGCTCAGGTCGCCGGCCTTGACGTGCAACGCGAAGATGCTTGCCAGCGCCTTGATCCGATACTTGGCGAGTATGTCGTAGTACGCCTTGCCGGGAAAGGGGCCGAAATATCGCCCCCCGCCGCCGATTCCCGAACCGATGCCCGTACGCATCAGGAACTCGGCCGTCTTGTCGAACCAGAAAGGCCGCCGGAAATGCACGCCGCAGAGGTCTTTGTTCCGGTGGGTGTTGGACAAGGCCCGGATCACGCAGACTCGGAAGTAGTCCGTGTCGGCAAACTTCCCGTCGGCCAACCGCGCGCGAAACACGTAGAACCCGGTCGTCAAGACGCGGGTCAGAGACAAGTGACGCGACGCCCTGCCGTGCGCCGGCATGGACAGTGTAAACTGCTCCCGATACCGTCTGCGGCCGAAGAAGTCTTTGATCGAGAGCGTGACCGCGACGTCCCGGGGTTCGCCCGTGAGGTTGTGGACGGCGAAGTCCATTTCCCTCGGCTGCCGCACGTCGAACGTGTTGGCGTACTGGCCGGTGACGAGTTCGGCGACGACCGGCTTCTCGGCGTAATCGGTCAATTCGCCTTCTTCAAGCTGCACACAATCGAACCAGATACTGGCGCCGTTGATCTGGCCGCTGTTCTCCCGGTTGTCCCACCAACGCTCACCCACGCCGATGTGCAGCAGTCGATTCGGCGCCTTGCAGGCGAAGCTGTAGCGTTTCCACTCGGTCGTCAGCTCGATCCGTTTGCTGATCGGGAAATCTCCCCAGTCGCCGGTGACTGCGAGGACGCTCGTCTTCACCTTTGGACGGTCGGCCTTTGCGTAGAAAGAGAATGTATATGTCTTTCCCGGCACGACCGGCACGGCGAAATGCGCGACCAACGGCGGGGCTTGACCCTTGCGGACCTTGAGCCGTAGGCTGCGATGTCCGCGGAACGCGACGTTGTCGTCGATCACCGCGAAGTCGTTGAAATCCAGGGCCACCGGCGGATGGCAATTCACCGGCGACCAGTAATGGAATCCCGCCTCGAAGCTCGGGTTTTGAATCAGATTTCGAGACAGCTCGTAGTTCGGTACGTTGAAGCCGTCGCACCGGAAAAAGTCGATGCCGGCGTACGTCTTGCGGATGACTGCGGTTGCTCCCGGCGTCTTCGGGAGTTTGATGAGAAACTCGGCCACGTCGCCCTTGGGAACGGCCCGCAGTTCCACGTAGGAATCGCGCTTGATGAGCCGGTAGTCGATGAGTTGAAGTCGACCCACAACGGGCTTGAGCGCGAAGCTGCGCGCCGGGGCGTCGGGATAGAACGTTACCCATGCGTTGCGCGTCTCGAAAAGGCGAGTGACTTTGTCGCCTTTCGGACGGCGCCAGTCGGCGAAGGTGATGACTTTGTCGCCGGCGCGAACGCGTTCGCCCGCCAAGTTCGCCACATCGCCGATGAACTGGAAGAATCCTCCCTTGCAGAGCGTTCTGTCTCCAGGGTCGTCGAACGTCACTGCCACACGTACGTCGATCAGCCCGTCCGAGGTGAGGCGGGAGACCTGCGTAAAGCCGGCTGTTCTTCCGTCTTTCGTTAAGGGGATGCGCGCCTGAAAGCGTACGGTGCCGGTCTTGGCGTCCACGTCGATCTTGCGGTCCAGGAAGCGCTTCGGCTTCATCCACATTCGGTAGGGGGTGCTGGCCATCCAGCCCCCCAGCAACTGTCGGCGTCCGCCGGTCTTGACGGCAACAACGCCGCCGACCGAGACAGCTTTGTCGCCTTGGCGGAATTCGCGGGTGGCGGCATCGAACATCAAGGCGCTTGCACCCTGAGAAGCCGCAGCGGCGAGTGTCGTGTACAGTAGAAAGTCTCGTATTCTGTTCATGGTGCATCTCCATATCCGAGGCCGAGTCGGATGCTCCGGAGAGGGTCTTTACCGGGAACCCAGAGCTTGCTGTTCCCGGATGTCCAGGCAAAGTTGATGCAGACATGAAGGCCGTATTCCGTGCCGAAGCGTACGGCCCGGTCCATTTCGAGCAGACCCGCTTCCCGGACGGCCCATCCCAGTGTCGCTACGGCCCATTCCCGTAAGGTTGAATCCCCGCCAACGCGGCAGAACGGTTTGCGCCGGGCATCCCATGCTGAATCTCTTTCCGCCGGAAACGTCGCACTGCTTTGCGCGCACTTGGCCTTTCACAATCCCGGATAGTGTGCGATGAGACCATCGCGATGGACGACCAGCACACTCTCGTTGGAGGGAACGAATTTCACCACAGTGCCGCCGGAGACCGCAGGCAGTCCCGCCAACGGTTTGCCGGATCGGGCGTCGAATGCGAACACCGCACCGCGTGTTGTGCCGACGAGAAGGACGGGGTGTTTCGTGCCGCCGGGCGTCCCCGCCCAGAGGGCCCGGATCTTCTGGCCGACCGCGGCGCGCCACTGCACGCGCAATCGGAGGGGCGGCGTTCCGTCGCCGCGTTCGCCCCGGACCGCGACGACCGCCCCCATGTCGGTCCCGCCGAACACGATCGGGGGGCCTTGTTCGGGCCGGTAAACGGCCATGGCGCGAAAGTCGCCGCCCACGCCGCTCCCGGCCCGGCCGGCGCGCGGCCCGGCGGCCCAATACAGGCGTAGTCCCTGGTCCGAACCCAGCACGAATTCCGGCGGTCCCGTTTCTCCGAGGAGATTCACGGCAGCCACGCACTGCGGCAAGGGGAGCTTGATCAGCCCGGTCATCTTGCGCCGGTCCCGCTTGGGCGGAAATACGACCCGACCGTCCGGGCCGAAGATCATGCCGGCATGATAGGTGTAGGAGAACAAGGCCAACAGTTCCTGCTTCCCGTCGCCGTTGAAGTCGGCGAGTGCCCCGCAGCGAAAATCGCCGCAGATCCGGCCGCGCGCATGGATGAGGTAGTCTTCCCAGTTGAGGCGGCCCTCTGCATCCAGGCAGTGGACCCAGTTGGCGCCGATCAGCACCTCCGGTTTGCCGTCGGCATCGAGGTCCGCGATGCGCACCATGTCGGGCGTCGGCGGTCCGGCTTTCCGCTGAGAGGCCTTGCAGGCGAACGTCCAGCGCAGGCGTCCCGCGGGGCCGAGCAGGACCACGTTGCCGCCCTCGCAGCCTGCGACGATCTCGGGCCGGCCGTCCCCGTCCAGGTCTGTCGCATCGAGCACGCGGACGGGCTTGGGCGTGGCAAACCGCCAAACCAAGCTGCCGTCGGACCGTCGGACTGCGACGCCCCGGTCTTCCGCGAGCACCCACTCCGGTCGTCCGTCGCCGTCGAGGTCCGCGATGCGCAGGTCCGACACCCCGTTGTCGAGGCGGACGGCCGCCGTTCTTACCGGCGGATTTCCACGAGTCGTTCCCGGGGCGATAGCCTCCGCCTGGGTCCCGGGTTCGCCCCCCCGGTAGTCTTCGGCGAGCCGGCGGGCGGCGGAGAATGCCTTGGCAAGAAACGTCGCCGCCTGTTGCGCGCGCGGCAGCTCCAATCGATGCTTCTTCTCCGGCGCGATGTGGACCGGCGCCCCGATGCCGGCGACCGTGAGCGTGGTCGGCCGTGGCGCTCGCACCCACGCCTCGCCGGTGGCGTTCCAGTAGAGCGTCACCGGGCTGTCGGACTGAAGGATGGGCGCATCGACGGGGCCGAGCCGGGTCAAGCCACCGAACAGGCCTTCGTCCGGGGTGGCGGCCGAGACGCTGCACGCAGCCAAGTCGCCCGGTAGATCGCCCACCCCGAAGAGTCCCAAGTTCCGGTCTTGGCGCCGGTCACGGACGAGGACAGCCGAGTCGGACACGGAGATCATTTCGAGGGCGTCCAGGTCGGTTGCGGAGTCCGCGGCGGCCAGCAGGTTGCGAAACGCGATCACGCCCCCCGCCTCCAGCCGGCGGGATTTGTCCTGCTGGAAGATCTTCACGACCGGCTCGGCATAGGGATACCAGCGCTTCCACTCGCTTGGATTGTCGTATACGTGCCGGTCGAGGTCGAGCAAGCCCTCTCCGTCGCTGACGATGTCGCAGTACGCTCCCTGTTGCTCCAGGCGAAGTCGCCCCTCCGCGAGGCGTGCCTCCCCAAGTCCCCGGAAACTGCAGCGTATCGTGAATGTGCCGGGTTCCTTGGCGATGACCCGATCGACGACCACGAAGAAGCGGCCGCGTTTCCAGAAGATCGTTCGTTCCCAGTCGCTGCCGGAGAAGTTTTCGAACACCGAGCGGCAGAAGGCCAGCGTCTCCCCTTGGGCATGGTCCTCGACCCGGGCTTCGTGGGAGCGGTACGAGAGTTGGCCGTCGCGCAGAATGTAGAGTCCGGAGTGGTCTTTGATCGAGCGCAGGCTGTAGGTGTGGTCCACGAGCCACATGCGCCCTCTGTCGGTGAAGTTGACGATGGTGTTTACGTCGTCGTGTTTGTGTCCGGCCGGACCGAGCGGGTAGGGGCCCGGCCGGTTGAGCCACTTGCCTGCCGTGTCGAGCAGCAGGTACTGGGCCGCCGGGTCCCAGGCCTCGCGAAACACCACCTTGTTGAACCATTCCGGGCCGACGGGTTCGCGCGGAGCATAGGCGGGTTGCTTCCGCGGCGTCCGCCCGGTGGGGGGCATTCTCCAGATGGGAAACAGGCGCAGTCCCGTCCATTCCGCGGGTTTGCGCAACGGAATATCGAGATCGTAGGGTAGGGCGCTTTGGAAAGCGCGCAGGCCCGCCGCGCCCGGAAGCAAGCGTTGGACGATCCACGACAGTTCGGGGTCGCGGTAGAACCAGGCAGCCTTCAAAATGGCCTGGTAGGCAGCCGGAAGCACGAGGCCGGGAGAATCGCCGAAGCCGGTGGACAGGCCGAGGTTGTTGACGCCCGCCTGGGCGATGTAGGAGGCCAGGTCGCGGGCGATGCCGGAAGTCAGGTAGCGCAGGTCGCGGGAGGCAAACGCGTAGCCGATGATCGTGTCCGGGATGTAACACATGTACCCGGCCGAGTCCTCGAGAATCTGGTGCGAGGCGCATTGCCCGGCGTAGATTGCGCGGGCCACGGTCATCCAGTATTCGCTCTCGGGCAGACGATAGTACTTGTCGAAGTAACGCCAGGCCAGGAAATCCCGCCAAGCGGAAAAGGTGCCGTGATTCTCGTCGGTGACCTGGACGAAGCCTTCCTTGACGAGTTTGTGGACGGCGCGGCGTTCGTGCCCGAGGCGCGAATCGCGCAGGAAGGCATTGGTGATGTCCAGGCGGTCGCGTTCGGTCCAGACGGGGAGTTCCTCGATTTTGTCCCACCACGGCAGCATTTCGGCGGTTCCGCCTTCCATCTCGACCCGTTCGAGTCCGTTCCGGAGCAGGCGCCGGTTTTGATCGAGGAAGGCCTTCATCAACGGCGGCAGGTCGCTGTCTCCAGTCCAGAACCAGGACTGCGCCATGTTGATGATCGGGCCGAGCACGTCGAGGACCGTGCCCTTTTCGAGACGCCGAACGCGGCCGTTTTCGTCGAGCACCTGCTTGCGGTAGAATGCAGCCGTGCGGTACTGCGGTTGTCGTTTGGCCCCCTCGGGCGGGACCGGTGCGGGGACGAAGGGCAACTCCACAGGCGTGAATTTCACATCCACGATGGGCTGCGGCAACTCGAGACTGCGCTCGGCCGGCCGCACGTAGCGTTCGCGGAATTCGTCGATGGCCCGGCGCACGCCGTCCGGATCGGAACCGGCCAGCACGAGCACGTTGACGCCGCGCGCGAAGGGATCGTGCACGGTCCGGATTACGTAGCCGCCTTTGTAGGGGTAGATCGAGTCGGCTACGACGTACTTTTCGCCGTACAGCACGGCGAGCAGCCGGTTGGTGTTGATGTTGCCGATAGCGATCAGGTTGCGGGACCCAAACGCGTCGTCGATCAGGTTCCAATCGGGGGCGACGAGTTCCGATGCGCGCCGGACGGGCAGGGCGGCGCCGGTGCGCTCCCGGATGGCGTCGCTCAGGCGTGCGGCCGCTGTTTCGAACTCCGCCCCGTCCGGACGGACGATCACGGCGGTCGGCCGCCCGTCGCGTACGATGACGGTCCGAGGATAGAGCCGCTTGAGGGTGTGGATTTCCGGCACGGGATCTGCGCCACACACGGTTGTCACCAGGACCATCGTCGGCAGCCGGAAACCCCATTTGCTTGCGGCGCGAAATGTCCACCCCATCAGTCGACTCCTCTTTGGACGGTCCTGCGGCGGCGTCCCCCAAGCCACGGGAATCTCCAACACGTCCAACCTAATCGACCGGAAATCGAAAACAAATGGCCGCCCGTCACGCGCCCCGGGAACGACCATTGTCCGAACGCCTGCGGGGAAACGATTGACGCGAATGCGGGAACGGTTCGAGTCGGTTCCTGCGACAAGACGCAACGGCAATGTGAACTCCGACTTCGATCCCTGACGATGGAGTGCCCTCGGCAAATGCTGCCCGGTCGACTCGCGGAAAAGGGAACACCGGAGCAGGATGTTCGCCCTCGCCTTGCCGCGGTCCTCGCCGGGGACCCGGTCTTCGAGGAAGCCCACCCCGGTTTCTTGCCCCCGACCGGCGTTGGATATGGCGGGGAAAGGAAGCCCGTCAGCAGGGAGGTGGCGGTTCGTTCTGTAGCGTGCCCACCCGGGAACATTGCAACGTGACCGGGAGGCCCGGTGGTGCGAATTCACAGCAGCGAAGAACGAAGCGCGCATGCCGGGCAAAAAGGCCGCGCTGGTCTCGCTCGTACTCTTCGAGGATTCTTTTGCCGAGTCCGCAAGAGTCGCCGCAGCGATAGAGGGCCCGGGCCCAGACGATTTCCCGTAACGCGCCAATCCGGCGTCGTTCCCCGACAGGTTTGTCATGCAGGGGAACCAAGCGCCGCAGCGTGTGACCGCGCATACCGGGTTGGGCCAGTAGGCGGGCGATCGGCTCCGCTGCGGTCGGGTCGCCGATCCGCTCGAGCGCCAGCGCGACCGCGCGGTGGTGCGAGAGCGTCACCGATGCGTCGAGCTTCTCCAGCTTGCGCAAGATCGCCGGGACCGCACGCGGGTCGCGGGTGTGCCCCAGCGCCAGGATCAGCGAGTCCACCGGCGTGGGCAGATGAGCGTATTCCGCCATCACCCCCTGGAACACCTTGGCGTCCCACTTGGCCACTTGATCCAAAGCCGCCGTGAGCGTGTCCACCACCTCGCGCTCGCCGAAGAAGCCGAGGATGCGCGCATAAGTCAGCCGGTTTCCGCCCACGGAGTCGCGGAACGCCGCGCGCAGTTCGTCCGCGGCGCGGACCCGGTGCGACAGGACAATCGCGAGGGCGACCGACGCTCTGCGCCGGTCAGGGTGCGCGAGGTCCCTCACGGCCGCCCGTACCCTTTCGGCAGGCAAGGGGAACGAATCGTTGTGCTGAAGTACGTCCTCGGGCAGGGCGCCAAGGGCAACCAGCTCGCGCTGCAGTGCCCTGATATCGATCTCGCGTGGTCCGCGACCGGTCAGCGCGGCCATGGCCGCGGCTGCGCCGGCTGCGTAGCCTTGGTTGTGCATGTCCCGCTGCATACGCACCAGCGCGGAAGCATCCCGCTCCATGCTGATGCCGAGGCCGGTCACCAGGATGCCGTCCAGACCCCGCGGCAAGAGGCAACGATAGGGAGTGAAACAGGCTCCGCCCGGCGCGGGATGGTTGGCCGTGAGCGAGCGTCCGTCGTGGGGCATCAGCGCGAAATACGAGTGGTTCGGATATCCGTGCGAATCGTAGTCGCTCGCGGAGAACACAATGCTGTCCGGATAGGTGCGCCCCGCGATCTGGTCGAGGTAAGTGAGCACGTGGTCGCCCACGATGCGGCGGCGCTCGCGAGTCTGGATGAACGGCCCGACATCGTATGCCCGCGGAGGCATGGCCCGGCGCGCTCCCACGAGCGCGCGCCAGACATCCAACATGTCCGACTCGTCCACGAGCAGGTAGTCGGTGTTCACATACGAGTTTCGCAGAGGACGAGATGGCAGTCCGACGCCCTGCAGCGCAATGTCCCCGTCTTCCGTGGCGCCGTATGCGCACTCCACACCCGCCGCGGCCGCGAGGTCCGCGCTGCCCGTCGCGTCGACGAGCACTTTCGCCTTGACCGCGGCTCGCCCCGCGGGGGTTGCGACCACGACGCCCCTGACTTGACCTCGCTCGACAATCGATCCCACCCCCAGCGCAGTGAGCCAGATGTCCCCCTTGACCTTACGGATTTCTCGGCGGAACCACTCGAGCTTGTGCTCGACGTTGTGCGTCGCGTCGGGGAAGGGGACCTCTTTGCTGAACCCGGTGTTATGCCCATGGTAGGGCCTGCCGATAAGGCCCACCGTGCCCACGCCGCCCAATCCTTCCTGGTATTCGATCACGAGCACCCGTGCGCCTCGGCGTCCCGCGGCAATCGCCGCAGGAGCGCCCGAGACGCCTCCGCCCACCACGACCACATCGTACACCCCCACTACGGGCAGGGGCCTTGCCTCTGCCGTCACGCGAGGATTCTCGTCGGTGGGCCGCACGCCGGCCAGTACTTCCCGCACTTCGCTGGCCAGGGCGCTCGATACCGTTGCGCCCGGCACATGCACTCCGGTCGGCGTCGGCAGGGAGCGGGCTTCGGCCGCCGCGGCGGCGCCGACGCGTTCCGCCACATCGCACATCGCCGCGGGCCGCAAGAGTCCTTCCGCTGCCCCACGCGGCATGTCCGCGCAACCGCTCACCACGTACAACCGGTCCAGGCCCGTGGGCTGAAAATGGCCGATGTGCGGGGCCGAGCCGCTTTGCCGCTCCGCCGCCGTGCGGCGGCATACGATGGGGTCGGGTGGTATCTGAAAGAGGGACTCCGCCGCGCGCAACTGTCCGTCCGTATAGGTGAGGTCCCGCGCCAACTGCTCCGCTTCGGCGAACGAGCGGAAGCTCGGGTCCGGCATAGGCAGTATCAATTCGTGTTCCATCGTGCGGGCGCCGCGCGGCCCCCTGGGAAGCACGACCGTACGCCGAAACGGTAACTCGCCTCCCGGCCAGGGCCGCGCCCGGGCCCCAGCCAAGCGCGCGAACCAAGCCCGGTCCGTGCCGTCGATGACGACCTTGGCCACGATCACTTGCCGCCCGGCACGGTTGGACATCGCGAAGCCGCATATCCGGCCTTCCGTGTCGCGTAGCACGTCGGTTGCATAGCATCCGAACAGAAAATCGACTCCCGCCTCGAGCAACACCTTGTCGAGGGTTTTCTTCACGCGCATCGGCGTCACGGTCCTCCGCGAGCCGAACAAACGTCGGCCCAAAGCCGATTGCGGAGCTTCGCCGGCGTTCAGGCGGAGCCGCAGCGTCGCGCACAGGTCTTCGCCGAGGTAGGGCCGGGGCGCGGCCAGGAAGACCCGGGCTCCCTGACGCGCTGCGGCACTTGCGGCGGCGACCGCGGCCGTGCCGCCGCCCACAACGGCCACGTCCACTGTGTACGCCACCGGCAGGGAGCGGCAAGACTCCCGAATTACTCCGTGAACGCAATAGCGCGCAAGTGAATCGGTGTGTAACGACATGGTAGGTACGATACAAGTTGCCGACCGTTCGAAAAGCGAAAAAGGGGATTGGCCACAGCCGGCATGTCCGGCGGGTTCGTGCGGGTCGCTGAGCCCCGTGCAATTGACGTAGGGCATCAAGGATCAACTGTCAACACTGATTATCGAGAAAGATCCGGGAACGAGGCACATGGCGGACTCCTTTGCTCCAGGCGCGCTATGACCGCCGGCAAGTCACACTCCTCACGCAGTTCGAAGATGACGGGTCCGGCGTAGGCATAGGCGTCAAGTAGGCGCATGAACACCGGCCAGTCGATTGTGCCGCGCCCGGGGGCGCGGTGTGCGTCTCTGTCCCCGGCGTTGTCGTGGGCATGAATGAAAGCAAGACGAGGATGAATGACTTGGACCATCTCTTCAAGGGCGCCGTACAAATTGGCGTGCCCCGTGTCCAAGGTGAGGCCGAAGCGCGACGAACGGGAGTGTTGCAGCAGCAGGCGGATATCTTCGACCGAATACAGAAAGCGATCTCGAAATACGTTCTCGATGCAGGGACGGACATGATTCGCCGCCGCCATCGTCTCCGCTCTATCGAGCGCCCGCGCCGCGCGCCGGATGCTGTTGCTGCGATCATTGGGGTTCACAATCACATGGATCGTCATGAGACGCGCGCCGAGCCGCGCGCCTCGCCGGATGCATGTCTCAAGAACGGCCTGGGAGTGGGCGACCGGAAAACCAGCGCCAAAATCCCATGGGCCGCCTTGAGGCGCATGATATGCCGGCTCGATGCCGCAAACGCGGCACAACCGCCTGATCTCGTCCACAATCTTCTCATCGCCGAACACGTCCGCGTCCTCAAGCGTCGCGCCGCAGCGGGTGGGTGCGCGAAACTCGATCATTGACAGGCCGTCGCGTGCGGCCTGTTCAATCACCGGCTCGAGCCGGGTGTCCGGCGCCACCTTGACCTGCACTCCCCATTTCCGCTTCAAGACTCAAACTCCCGGCACTTGGCTTCAAGCTGTTCCGGAAAACGGGCTGCGCTTTCCAAGAGCCGATCCGTTGTCGCTCCGAACACGTCGCGAATCGTTTTCCTGGGGAAGTGCAGCAGTACGGTGAACAGCATATCGCGCAACTCCACGGGGGTCTGCGGCGTGAAATCGGACAACAGGCGCAGCACGTCTTCCGGGGATTCGGGATTCGGCCGGAGAATCTGCCGTTGGCGCTTTATCAGGACTTCATGGGGCCCGCTCAAGGCTTCCGCCACAAAATCCGGGGCGAGAGTTTGGGCGATTTGTTCGAGCCGCTCTTCAGCCGCGTTCTCTTTCGGCCGGCCGGCCAGACTGGGGCCGAATTCAAACATGAAAATCCCCGCGTACTCGATGTCGGCCAGCGCGCGAAAAAGCTCCGGCCACTGGATGTTCCCGGTAAAACATGGCACGTGATCCGTCATGTGAAAATCGGACAAGTGCAGATGGCAGATTCTGTCGCCGAAGAACTTGAGGGTGTCGTACGCTTGTCCGGGGAGACAGAACGGATCGAGCCCGTCATCGTTTCGCACATGCCCTGTGTCGACGGTCATCCCGACTTGCTCGGATCCGATCTTGGCGAGGAATTCAGGGTAGCCGCGGGGATTCCACGTGGGCGTCTCCAACGTCAGTTTGATCGGCAGGCCGCGGATACCCTCCAGCGTTTCGCACACCGACTTCAGCGACGGTTCGTCGATGCCGCGGGCGTGTATCACAAACACCGACGCACCCAGTTCGACCGCGACCCGCAGGGCTTCGAGACCCTTCTTCACCGCCTCTTTCCGCTCGCCCTCGTCCGCTGAATTGTAAGGCACGCCCGGCCCATGGACGGAAACCACGCGGAGGCCTTGTTTCTCGCATTCTGCGGCGATCTCCCGTATCTGTCGCCGGTCGTCGAAACTGAATCGAGGAACGGAATTGAGCCCCTCGATTTCCACATTGCAAATGCCTTTTTCCCGGTTTCCCGGATGGCCGCGATCTCTCGCGCGCCGATGGGAGTATCGACAGGAAACGCGGATGTCGAAACGCCCAGGCGCGCATACAAATCGGTTTTTGTCCATCCGCAGATGTTCTTCTGATTTGTTGAAGTCATGGCAGTTCTTTCGTTTGTCAGGTCTGAAATCTCATCTGCCGCGGCCGTACCCGTCCGCCGTCTGAGATGCAGGCCGGCGGCACAGAGCTGTTCTCGTGCAGTCACTGGCAGGGCGTGGCGATGAGCACCCAGTCCTCGTCGGGGTCAGGTCGGTGGGGGATGGTCCATTCATCCCCGCCGCGCGGGGGATCGTTGACCGCGATTCTGTTTCCTGTGCGTGGGTCGTACCAGTGTGCCTCGTGCGATTGTTTTTTCAGGCCACAGAGACGAATCACGCGTCGGCCATTGCCGCGCGGGATGTAGACGAGGCACAATCCGCTTCGGGATGCGGCGCAACAGGGCGGCGAGATGTCCTCTCTCGCGGGTGGCGGGGCCGGTTGGTTGTCGATCATCAGAGACTCGTTGTGAGGCGCCAGCTCCCACCACGGCAAAGTCGAGATCACGTTTTGGAAGACGCCCATCTGCCGGGAGCCCTGCAACTGAAGCGCCTCCCGCCA
>JAADHN010000113.1 GCA_013151865.1 Kiritimatiellota bacterium | reverse complement strand
CTTGCTGGAAGCCAAGGCCAATCGCGAACTCGGCAATGCTCCTTTTGCTGAAAAACGCGAGGCGTACAGGAAGAGTACATTCGCCATCACCCGGAAACTCGCGGAGGACTACGACTGTTGGACCCCCGAAAAGCTGCAGGCGCGACAGCGCTGGATGGCCCGGCAGGCCCGATCGATTTGGAGCATCTCTTTCTGAGAGAATGCATTGATGAACTTCCGCATCTCCGACACCTTCACCGACAGCCTGGCGAAGCGAGCGGGACAATGGACGAACGGCAACGACATCGACGGTAGAGGGCTGAAAACTTTCCGGGAGCAGGCGGGAGTGTTTTTGCTCCCCCTGCGCAACAAAAAGAAGGAGCTGGCTGGACGGATGGGCTCATTCAGAACCACTTACACCGACCGGCGAGCTCCGGTTTTTCTATTAGAGAAAAATGATTTTGCCATCCATAGTTTTGCAAACTCTTTCAAATAAGGCGATGAAGACTGATGGCAAAATCATGGATGGCAAAATAATTGTTGGAGAGGGGGAATGCGGCAGCACGCAAAAAAGGTGGAGAATTCCGGCTTGCGGGCCTTGGACGGAAAATCTGCATGATCGTTCGGTTTGACAATACGGTCGTATGACTGCATAATACGATATGGCCATTCTCGCGGACATTTTTTCTTCCAGGACACGCGCGGAGTTGTTTCGCGTGTTGTTCGGGTTGGCGTCGGGCGAGCATCATCTGCGCGAGCTTCAGCGCCTGACCGGCGGCAGCCTCGGCGCGGTGCAGAACGAAGTTGCCAACCTGACGAGGCTGGGGTTGGTGACCGCGCGACGAGACGGGAATCGCAAGTACTTCACCGCGAATCGAGCCCATCCTCTTTATCCCGAGATCCACGCCATGGTACTCAAGACCTGCGGACTACGGGACGTTCTGGCCGAGGCGCTTGCCGACGAGGGCATCCGCTGGGCTTTCGTATTCGGCTCGCTGGCGTGCGGCGAAGAGCAACCGGAAAGCGATGTGGACCTCATGGTCGTCGGTTCAGTGGGGCTGCGACGTCTCTCGGTATTGCTGTCCGGTGTATCCGGACGAATCGGTCGCGAGGTCAATCCGCATGCCATGTCGATGTCCGAATTCAGGGACCGGCTGAACAGGAATGAACACTTGGTTTCACGGGTGATGGCCGCTCCGAAGCTGTTCATCGTGGGGAATGAAGATGACCTTGCAGCAATGGTGCAGTAACGGCTGGTTGCGGCCGCACACCCCCAGCAGCCAGGAGATTGCCAATCTTCTGGGAATTGTTGAGCGCGACCTGGCGGACGCACGAAGCGCCATCTCCGACGACTGGCGTTTCGGCATCGCCTACAATGCCGCGCTCAAACTCTGCACTGTTCTCCTCTATGCCGAAGGTTTCCGGGCGGAACGCTCACTGCAGCATGTGCGCACCATCCAGGCCCTGCCGCTGATTCTCGGGCCGTCCCGAAAGAATGACGCCATTTACCTCGACGCCTGCCGGGCCAAGCGGAACACCGTCGAGTACGACTGTGTTGGCGGGGCCTCGCAAGCCGACGCCGATGAGCTAATCGAATTCGTTGCGACATTTCGCGACGATGTGCTCGCCTGGTTGGCGCGGGCACACCCCAATCTTGTCCCGCCCTGACTTCGACTGGGCGCATGCAGGAAAAGTTTCTTCGGCGCCTTACTTGGGGAACGGTGTTTCTACAGATGGTGAAATGATTTTGCCATCCATGATTTTGCATACTCTTTCAAACCGAGCACGACCGTGCAGTTCCGCATATCCGACACCTTCACCGACAGCCTGGCGAACCTGACCGGCGACGAGCAGAAAGCGGTCAAGACGACGGCCTTTGACTTGCAGCTCAATCCGGCCGGTCCCGGGATGCGCCTGCACCGGATCGAGGGCGCGCGGGACCCGAATTTCTGGTCGGTGCGGGTCAGTCGGGACCTCCGGCTGATCGTACACCGGACCGGTCCCAGCCTGCTGCTCTGCTACGTCGGTCACCACGACGACGCGTATCGCTGGGCCGCACGCCGGAAGCTGGAGACGCATCCAAAAACCGGCGTAGCCCAGTTGGTCGAGATTCGCGAATTGGTGCGGAAGGTCATAGTTCCCAAAGTCGTCGAAGCGGAACCGCAACCGACTGCCAAGTCTCTTCTCTACGCGGACATTCCCGAAAACGATCTGTTGGGCTACGGCGTGCCGGCCGAATGGGTTTGCGAAGTCCGCGAAGCCACCGAGGATACGATTCTGGACCTGGTGGAGCACTTGCCGGGCGAGGCGGCCGAGGCCCTGCTGGAACTGGCGACCGGCGGGCGACCGCAACCGGCGCCGCCGGCCCGGGCGGACGAAGATCCTTTCCAGCATCCCGACGCTCAGCGACGATTCCGCCTCATTGCCAACGTGGAGGAACTGGAACGCGCCTTGAAGTATCCCTGGGAAAAATGGATGGTCTTCCTGCATCCGGCTCAGCGGGCGCTGGTGGAACGCGATTTCAACGGACCGGCGCGAATCTCCGGTTCGGCCGGCACGGGCAAGACGATCGTGGCGTTGCACCGCGCCGTATTCCTGGCGAAGAAACATCCCGACGCCCGCGTATTGTTGGCCACCTTTTCCGAGCCTCTCGCCGCGGCGCTGCACCACCGGCTGCGGCGCCTGATCAGTAGCGAACCGCATCTCGCCGAACGCTTGGAAGTCCACGCCCTTTCCGCGATCGGCCGTCGCCTCGGACAGGCGAAGCTGGGGCGGTTCAAGATCACGGGCGCCGAGCCCATCCGGAAGCTGCTGGCAACGGCGGCGGCAGAGGTCAGCGAGTCGCGGTTCACCCCGGCGTTCCTTTGGGCGGAATGGCATAACGTGGTCGATGCCTGGCAGCTCGAAACCTGGGAAGATTACCGGGATGTCCGACGCCTGGGACGCAAGACGCGCCTGGCGCAAACCCAGCGCGAGATACTGTGGCGGATTTTCGAACGGGTCCGCGGCGAACTGGCCCGGCGGAAGGTATTGACCCAGGCCGATGTGTTCTCGCGGGTGGCGGAGAAACTGAGAAAAGACCGGCACGCGCCGTTCGACTTCGCCGTCATCGACGAAGCCCAGGACGTCTCGGTGCCGGAATTGCGCTTTTTGGCGGCACTCGGCGGCGGACGCCCGAACAGCCTGTTCTTTGCCGGCGACCTCGGCCAACGCATCTTCCAGCAGCCGTTTTCCTGGAAA
This sequence comes from Kiritimatiellota bacterium, assembly GCA_013151865.1. Taxonomy (GTDB): domain Bacteria; phylum Verrucomicrobiota; class Lentisphaeria; order Oligosphaerales; family JAADHN01; genus JAADHN01. The sequence goes on along the minus strand of JAADHN010000113.1, from coordinate 17,297 downwards.
GCGCTCGGCGTAGACGTCCGGGGACGCTCGTTCACGCTGCGGGTCAATTACCGTACTTCGCACCAGATACGCCGTCAGGCCGACCGCCTGCTGCCGCCGGAACTGACGGATGTGGACGGCAACACCGAGGACCGGCGCGGGACCGTGTCCGTGTTCAACGGACCCGCGCCGCGAATCCAGGTGTTTGATACCGAGCAAGACGAAACCCGGGCCGTCGCCGAGTGGTTGCGGGAACTCTTGAAAGAAAGTTTCCGCCCGCGGGAAATCGGCATCTTCGTGCGGTCGACCGCACAGTTGGACAGAGCCCGGCGTGCCGTAGCCCTGGCCGGGCTGAAGTGTGTGGAACTGAGCGAAGGCATGCAAAGCAGATCAGGGCATGTGTCGATCGGCGGCATGCACCTGGCCAAAGGGCTCGAATTCCGCGCCGTAGCCGTGATGGCCTGTGACGACGAAGTTATCCCGTCCCAGGACCGCATCGAGTCCATCTCCGACAGCGCCGACCTGGAGGAAATCTACAACACTGAACGCCACCTGCTTTACGTGGCCTGCACCCGGGCCCGCGACCGGCTCATGGTTTCCGGCGTCGATCCCGCCTCCGAGTTCCTGGAAGACTTGGCGACGGACCGAGCAGCTTTGTGAAAACACGAATGACTCGCAGTCATCGAAATCGACCGAGGAGTCTGCCGAACTTCGCAGTTCGCCCTGTCCACGCCGATTCCGCCAACCTGCTTCAGCGGATTGCGTTGTCCGGCGACCGCCAGAACCTTCACGAACAACTCGCGGAAAGCCTGCCCGTTAACGCGTCGAAAGGTGCAAATCGTGTCGTGGTCCAGGTGGGTGTCCCCGACAATGAACCGGGCCGCCACATCGCTGTAGGTCGCCTCCTCGATGCGGCGCGGGAGACAAACCGTCCCCGTGGCGCAGCAATAGGTCAAGAGCGCCGAGAGCATCGAAGACGGGCATTGCGCATATCCCCACTGCCTCGAGCGTTTCCTTGAACGAGGAAACGTCCGACTGCTCCACCAAGTGGATGACGAAGCGGGCGACATGGTTCTCCGGAAACCCATCCCTCCGGTCTGGAGGAAGCAGCATTGGAGGCGGTCTGTCAATGTTGATGAAGCGTGCAGACATGCGGTTCATACTGAGCTTATCAGAGATAACGCACGCCAAGACCGGGCGGTCACACGACCGCAAACGCAGGAATTGTCGAGGCAATAGAACATCGGATTTGGGGGTGTAAGGCGCCCGGGTTCCCGGACCGGCCACCCCGCAACGCCAAAGTCCGACAGGCTCTTTTGACAGGAGGCCGACTTCGATGACAATCGCGACGGCAGACACCCGTTCCCCCCGTCCCGTACGCCGACCCCGCCCCATCACGGTGACGGTCGGTATGGACGGCGGCGCCGATTTCCGCGGTGCGGACGATAAAGTCATCCAGGCTGCCCTGGATTACACGGCGCGGCTCGGGGGCGGCACGGTGCAGGTGTTGCCCGGAGAATACACGTTTTTCAATGCCTTGTTTCCGCCTTCCGGGGCGACGCTTCGGGGCAGCGGCGAGCAAACCATCCTGAAGAAAGCGCCCGGGGTCGAGATGCGGGTGACGCGCCCGGCGGACTGGTACGAGTATGCGGTGGAAGTCGAGGACGCCGCCGCGTTCCGGGTGGGCGGCGGCCTTGCGTTGCGCAGCGACAACATTCGGTTTCCGCAGACGCGCCTGTACACGATCACGGCGATCGAGGGCGGCCTGTTATACCTCGACCGCCGCACGGAAGCCAACTACTGGCTTAAAGAAAACGCCACGGCGGCCGCCGTGCACAGCCTGATTCACGGGTGGGATGTGAGCCGCGTTACGGTCGAAGATCTTGTTCTGGACGGCAACTCGGCCCTCAATCCCAATTTGAACGGGAACTACGGCGGGGGTGTTTTTCTGCAGTACTGCAACCGCTGGCGGTTCCGTAACGTGACCTCCCGCAACTACAACGGCGACGGGTTCAGTTTCCAGGTGTGCGACGACATTGTATTCGAGCACTGTCGGGCGCTTGACAATGCCAACCTCGGGTTTCATCCTGGGAGCGGGTCGCAACGCCCCGTTTTCTTTGATTGCGAGTCTCGAGGCAACGATGTGGGCCTGTTCTGGTGCTGGGGGGTGTGCGACGGCCGCGCCGAGCGTTGTCGCCTGATCGGCAACCGCAAGTTCGGCACGAGCGTCGGGCACCGCGACACGGACAACCTGCTCCTCGCCTGCGCCATCGAGGACAACGGCGAGGTGGGCGTCCTGTTTCGCCCGGAACCTGAACCGAGTTGGACGGCGGACCGCAACACGCTGGAACGCTGTCGGATCAGGGACAACGGCCGGTGCGGGGTGGACATTCGGTGCTCGGCGTCGGGGGTCCGGATCGTCGCCTGCGAATTCGAGAGCGGCGGAGCGAAACGCCAGCCGGTGGCCGTACGCATCGGGGAGCAGGTTGGTGAGGTCGACCTGACCGACAACGTGTTCCGGGGGCCGGCCCGTGCGGTCGAGGACCTGCGGCCGGCGCGCTGACGGTACGGGTCGGACGTCACGCCGTTCGGGACCGTGCTTGCCCGGAACGGGACCGGTTGGATCAGCCCGCGGCGAAACGATGGGAAGCCGACCAACAGAGGGAGATTGCAACATGTGGAGTTCTTCGGTCGTGCGGCAGAGAGTGGGAGTGCGATCCGGCGCAAAGGCGCCGGCCGGCCGTGTACGGTCCGGGTGTCGACGCACCTTTTTGACGGCGGTCGTATTCCTCATGGGCCTTTGGCCCGGGGTCAAGGCGGACACGGCCCACGGGCCGGCGAAGCTGGACAAGAAACTGATCGAATACGGCTGGGACGTACCGTTTGCCGATTTCGTTCGCGACCATATCCGTGAGATGGAAAAACGTCCGTTCGACGGCCTGATCTTCAAACTCCGCGGCGGCGGAAAGGTGCTGGTACCCACGCCCTGGCCGGAGAAACAATTCGCCGCCGACTTCGAGGCCCTGAAGGGCATCCAATGGAACAAGTTCACGGACAACTTCATCATCATGTGGGCTGCGTCGGACCAAGATTGGTTCGACGACGCGCACTGGGCCGCCATCTGCGGCAACGCGAAACTCCTGGCAAGGGCGGCCCGGGTCGGACGCTGCGTGGGGCTCTGCTTCGACCAGGAACCGTACGGCAGCAATCCCTGGGCGTATAGCCGTGCCGCTCATCGAGACGCAAAAAGCTTTGCCGAGTACGAGGCGCAAGTCCGCCGGCGCGGTGCGGAGTTCGCACGGGCGGTCGAGAGCGAGTTTCCGGACGCGGTGATTCTCACCTTCTTCCAACTCAGCTATTTTGGTTCGTTGTACAAACCCATGCCCCCTGCGGAACGCGCCCGGCGTCTGTCCAAGATGCACTACGCCCTGTTGCCGGCGTTTCTGAGGGGAATGCTCGATGCCGCCGGCCCCGGGCTGCGCATCGTGGACGGCAATGAAAGCGCCTATTACTACACGGACAGGAATGCGTACTTCGAGGTGTATCATCGCATTCGGCAGGGCGCCCGTTACTTGCTCGACCCCGAGTTGGAGGCTCGCTATCGCGACCATGTGGAGGCGGGGCAGGCCCTTTATATCGATCAGTATTTTGCGCTGCGTACTCGACGCGTCCTTTCCCGGTGGATGCCGGCCGAGGATCGGGCACGGTGGTTCGAGCACAACGTGTATTGGGCCCTGCAAACCGCCGACCGCTATGTTTGGTGTTACAGCGAACGGATGAATTGGTGGCAGGACCGGAACATTCCACCCGGGTGCGAAGAAGCCATTCGGTCCGCCCGCGCCAAGATCGACCGGGGAGAATCCCTCGGGTTCGACCTCGCGCCGGCGATTGCCGCGGCCAAGGCCAAAGAGCGTGCCGAAATCGCCGCCCGGTTGAAACCACGCACGCTCGAGGTCCGGCGTCTCCCGGTCGGGGTCGAACCGCCGGTGATCGACGGGCGGATCGACGATCCGGCCTGGACGGCCGCCGCCAAACCGGTCGAGTTCGTGCCTCTGGCGACTCAGCCGCGAAAACTCGTGGGGAAGACCCGGGCGTGGGTGCTGTGGGACGACCGGGCGTTGTACATCGCCGTTCGCTGCCAAGAGCCCCGTCTCGCCGGGATGAAGATTGTGGGACGCGAGCGCGACGATCCCGTTTGGGAGGGCGACGACGTTGAGGTCCAAATTTGCCCGCCGGGGGCGAAGACCGCACCGTTTTACCATTTCATGCTCAATCCGAACGGGGTCGCCTGGGACGCTGTCAACGGGGATGAGGTCGTTCTCGGCTACGACCCGGACTGGCGTCACGCGGTCTCGCGCGGACGTGGTTTTTGGGCCGCCGAAATGGCCATTCCATGGGGTGCGCTCAAGATGGCTCCGCCGCAGCCCGGTCTGAAACTGCGGGCCAACCTGTGCCGGCAGCGCATCCAAGGACGCGAACTCAGCGCCTGGTCGCCCATGGCCAAAGGTTTCCTCGAGCACGACCTGTTTGGGACGTGGGTGTTTCGCTGACGGCTCGGCATGATGCACAGAGGCGGACATTCGACGGGAGTTGAGGGACGTCCCGTCGCGCCGTCCCGGGACGGTTGACGTGCCCCGAGTGCGGGACTATCGTTCGGGTCGCGTGCCCGCTGTTCCGCACTCCGTCGCGAAGCGGGCGGGGCGCTTGGGCTCGACTTGCCGTCCGTTCCGGCCGGCGGGTATCACGGAGTTTGCGAAGCAATGAATTGTGTTGGGTTCAAGACTGCGCCCGGGCTCGTGTTCGGTGCGTTTATCGGGTTCTTGGTGTGCGGCTCGGGCGCCGCCGCCGCGGTCCCGGCAGACGTTCCCCCGTTCCCGCCCGGCGGTGTATATGTACCCCGATTCCAGGATGTCACCGAAGCGTGCGGTTTTCCGGCGGCGCCCGCCCGTTTTATCAATTGGTGCGATATAGACAACGACGGCCGTCCGGACCTGTTGCTGGACGGCGCCCGTCTGTATCACAACGACGGTCCGCCGAGATATCGGTTTACGGACGTTTCCCGTCGGGCCGGGCTCGAAGGCGCCCGACCCGGTCCGGCGTTGTGCGTGGATCTGGACAACGACGGCTGGACGGACATTGTGACCGCTTCCGGGCGACTGCTGTACAACAACGGCGACGGGTCATTCACCGACCATGCGGCCGCCGCAGGCTTCCGACCCAATCCGAAAACCGACGTGATCGGCGCCGGAGACATCGACGGCGACGGTTTTGTGGACCTTTATCTCGGCATGGGTGAAGACTGGAACAAAGGGGACCCCACCTACTACTCCCATCAGCTTTGGAAGAGCGACCGGGGTCGGCACTTTACCGAGATCGGACGCCGGGCCGGGATCGACCGCAAGACCTACGCACGCGCCGTGCTCTTCGCCGACGTGGACGGGGACGGCCGCCAAGACATTTTCGTGGGGAATTACCGGCTGACGGCCAACGTGCTTTGGCACAACTTGGGAAACGACCGGTTCGAGGACCGCGCCAAAGGCCTCGGGATCGCCGGGCGTTACGACCCCGGACGTTTCATCGACCCGGTGGTCCGTCGGCGCTTCGGTCCCAACTATGGTCACACTATCGGCGCGTGTTGGCTGGACTACGACAATGACGGCCTGCTCGATCTGGTCACGGCGAACCTGTCCCACAAGTACGTCGGTCCCAGCAAACTGAAGGACATGGGTTACGATATCCGCGGCTATATCTGCGACGATTCCGCCTTCTATCGCCGGACCGGGAAACGGTTTACGGACCGGCGGGCCGAGCTGGGCGTTCCCGAGATGCCGCGCGGTGGAGCGGGCACGTACCGGGGGGACGAACTCTGGGCCGGTTGCGCGCCGGCGGACGTGAACAACGACGGCTGGGTCGATCTCTTCGTGCCGCAGATCTACAATCTCGCGTACGCCAAGGCCCGGTTGTTCATGAACGTGGCGGGTCGCGGGTTCGACGACGCGGCCTGGGTTGCGGGCCTGGAACGGATCGACACCTATGCCGGGGCGTGGGCCGATGTGGACGGAGACGGCCTGCTCGATCTGGCCACCGCGGGTCGGGCCGCCCCGAACGCGCCCGTGCGGTTCCGGCTCTATCGGAATACGGGCTGGCCCGGTGCGCCGCTGCCGGCTTGGCTCAAAGTCCGTCTACGACCCAGTCCGCACCGAAGGACTTTCATCGGCGCCGTGGTCACGGTCGAGGCCGGGGCGTTGCGTCAAGTTCGTTTGGCCGGAGCCGGCCTGAGCAGTCACGGCCAGCAAAACGGCCCGACGCTCCACTTCGGTCTGGGTGCGGAACGCGGCAGGGCCCGGGTCATCGTGCGTTGGCCCGACGGTCGCGTCGAGCAGACGGAGACTCGGACGGAACATCTTTTGGAGATTCTTGCCCCCGATCCAAGATGACGGCCCAGGGCCAGGCAATATTTCTTCCCGATCCAAGATGACGGCCCAGGGCCAGGCAATATTTCTTGCTCTCGACCGAGGCGCCCAGGGGCCTCGGCGGAACTGCGGCGGCGCGGCGCGCGCGAAAATGGGCCGGGAAGAGGGTCCCGTCGGCATGAGCCTTGAATGCATGGCCTACCGGAACTACGGTGACGACACCTGCCGGGCCCTGCGTTGGTTGGCGGCCGGCCGTTGTCGGGCGGCGAAGGTCCAGGTCCCGGCAGGAGATGGAGGATGAAGCGCGGCAGCATGGTGCAAGGTGCTGTCCCGACCCAAGATGGAATCTGCAACCGGGCGGTGCAGCCACGCCTCGGGAGTGAGCCCCATGCCTCAGGCACGGAAAGGTGAAACGAGTATGACGGAAACGAGACTGCAGAGACTGTTTGCCGAGCGGATCGGCGGGATTCGGTTCGGCAAGGACACGGCGATCTACAAGTTCGAGAAAATCAAGCGGGCCAAGACTGCAGCCCAGCGGGCCCATCCGGATGTCCAGCTGATCGACATGGGTGTCGGCGAACCGGACGACATGGCGTTCCCCGGCGTCGTCGAGGCCCTGGCCCGGGAGGCCGCATGCTGGGAAAACCGGACCTATGCCGACAACGGCATCCCGGAATTTCAGGCGGCCGTGGCCCGCTACATGCAGACGCTGTATGGCGTTGAATTGGACCCGAAGACGGAGATCTGTCACTCGATGGGGAGCAAATCGGCCCTGTCGCTCCTGCCCGCCTGCTTCATCGATCCCGGCGATCTGTGCGTGACGACCGTGCCGGGTTACCCGGTCATGGGGACTTGGGCGCGCTATCTCGGCGGCGAAGTGGTGAACCTGCCGTTGCTCGAGGCCAACGGGTTTCTGCCGGACCTCGAGGCGCTGACGCCCGAGCAGCGGCGTCGGGCCAAAATGATCTATCTGAACTATCCGAACAATCCGACGGGCGCCTCGGCCACGCCGGAATTCTTCGACTCCGCCATCGCATTTGCTCAACGGCACGGGATGGTTTTGATTTCCGATGCGGCGTACGCACCGCTCAACTTCTCGGGCGCTCCCCTGAGCATTTTGTCGCGTCCCGGCGGCAAAGAAACGTGCGTGGAGTTGCACAGCATGTCCAAGGGTTTCAATATGACCGGATGGCGCCTTGGTTGGGTGTGCGGGGAGCCTGGTGCGGTGAAAGCGTTTGCCACGGTCAAAGACAATGCGGACAGCGGCCAGTTTCGTGCGATTCAGAAGGCGTCCATCTGGGCGCTCGATCACCAGGCGGAGATCACTCCGGCGATCAGTGAGAAATACCGCAGGCGTCTCCAAGCCCTGACCGAAGCCTTGCGCTCACTGGGGTTCGACGCCAGGATGCCTCAAGGCTCTTTCTATCTGTATGTCGGCATTCCGGAGGGAACAGAAGGCGGAGTGACTTTCGGCACTGCGGAGGAATTCAGCCAGTGGCTGATCGCCGAAAAACTGATCAGCACCGTTCCGTGGGATGACGCCGGGAGTTATGTTCGCTTCAGCGCGACCTTCGTGGCGCGGACGCTCGAAGACGAAGCGCGGGTGCTGGCAGAGGTGCGCCGTCGTTTGAGCAGCGCCGGGTTCGTCTTCCGAAACGGCGCCGCGGGGCACTGACGCTTTTGGCCGGTCGCCCGGCTCGGTTTGCGGGCTTGAGCCCGGAGGAGACGATCCGTGCTGGGCGCGCCCAGGCCGGCGGGGCGGTATGCGGAGGCGATCGGCCCCGGGCGTCGGTCCCGAAGGCGGCGACGAGCGGGATGGCAATTTCGGACGTTTGTTCCGGAAATGCGAGTGCTGATCCGGAAGTCGGGAGATTCGTGTCATGGCATTGATGCCGACGTCCACCGCGCTGCTCTACGCTGCCGTTGCTCTGTCGGCCTCGTCGCCGGCTCCCGCGGCGGTTGCCTACCTCGAGAACAGCGGACGGATCGTCCTGCGGGCCGAGACGGTGGGCGAGTTCGGCTCGACCCGCCTTTACCTGCACGGGCCGGCCTGGGAGCAGAAATGGAGTGGCCAGGCTCCGGACCTTTCCGTAAAAACCGGAAAAACCGGTGACGGCGCTGGCTGGCGCGAGGTGTCCGGGACGCTTCAAATCCCGGCCAACCCCCCCGGTGTGGGCATCCGTTTTCGGCAGCGGTATATACCCCGGAAAGACGGGTTTGAGGTCGCGGTCGAGTTCGGTGCGTCCAAAGCCGCGCGTCTCAATGCTTGCAGTTTTTCCTTTTTCACGGACATCCAGTCGGTGGCCGGCCGGCCCTGTCGTGTGACGACCGCTTCCGGCCGGAAGGCGGAAGTGGTGGTCCCGCCCCGTAAGGAAGAACTCCAACTCTGGACGGAGTCGGTCCGCCGGGTGAGCGTGCCGCTGCCCGACCCGATGACCATCCGTCTCGACCCGCCCGGTCCGCTACTGGTGCAGGACAACCGTTTTTTCGATTTGGATACGGTCGAATTCCGTTTCAATCCGGTGTCGGACGGGCGTGTGCCGGCGGGGTGGCGCGTGAAGCGTCGGTTCATCTTCACGTTTCGCAAGCCGATCCGGGTCGTGCTCGATGACTCGGCGCCGGCCGACGACGATGTGAGCGGCTGGGTGCCCTGGATCTGTCCCTGGGACGCGGCCCCGGTGAATGTGTCGTTCCTGATCGAGCGTCCCGCGGGCAGACACGGCTTTCTTGGGGTCCGGGGCGACCGGTTCGTCTTCGCCGATGGGACGCGGGCGAGGTTTTGGGGCACGACCCTTTCCGCCGCCGCCAATTTTCCGGACAAGACCCAGGCGGCAAAGATCGCGGAGCGCCTGGCCCGGTTCGGGGTCAACATTGTGCGGACGCACCATGCCGACGCGAAATGGGCCTCGCGGTCGCTGATCGATTACAAGCGCGACGATTCAAGACACTTCGATCCGGAGAACCTGGACCGGTTCGATTTCTTCATGGCCGAACTGAAGAAACGCGGCATCTATGTCTACCTGGACCAACTCGTGAGTCGCCAGTTCACGGACGGAGACGAGGTGCCCGCCGCGGAAGCTCTCGGCCCTGGGGCCAAGCCCTACGCCGTCTTCGATCCCAAGCTGATCGAGCTTCAGAAAGAGTTCAGCCGTCGCCTGTGGACGCACATCAACCCGTACACGGGCTTGGCGCCCAGAGACGATCCCCAGTTCGTGCTGGCGGAATTCACGAATGAGAACGACCTCTTCACTCAGCCGGTCGCACTGGAGCCCTATCGGACGCGGCTCGAAAAGCGCTACCGCGACTGGGCCGTCCGAAACAAAGTCCGAGTCGGGCCCGGGAAAGTCGATTTCACCCAAAAAACCGACGACATGGTGCGTTTTTTCGTGGATGTGCAACAGCAGTACTACCGGGACATGATCGAGTTCTACCGCAAGCGCCTGCGTGTCCGGGTGCCGCTGACCGGGTCGAACTGGTCCCGCAACAGTTCGCTGTTACTCGCCCTGACGGTGTGTGACTTCACCGATTCCCATGCATACGAGGACCATCCCCACGGAGCGCACCGCGACCGCTTCTACAACTCCATGACGACGCGGAAGCGTCGCAATCTTCTCTCGGTTCTGGCCTTCAATCGGCTGGCCGACCGGCCGTTTTTCGCCAGCGAATGGGACCAGCCCTGGCCGAACGAGTGGCGCGCCGAATTGCCTTTGCTGATGGCTGCCGCGGCCCGGCTCCAGGATTGGGACGGGCTCACGGTGTACACGTACCGGCACGATTTCAAGGCCCTGGACTATGTCGACGGTCCCTTCGAGACCGGGCTGGATCCCGCTCGATTCGGTCTTTTTCCGCATGCCGCCCTGTTGTTTTTTCGGGATGCGCACGCCGCCGACAAGACCGTCATGATCAAACTCGACCGCACCCGTGCCCTGACGACCCGGGCCGCCGTTCCTTGGACCGCCGGCGCCCCGGCCCTCTCCGGCACGCCCGAGCTGAATCGCCTTCAACTGAGCTTCGCCGACCGGTCCGACGCGGGGCGCGTAGTGGACCTCGGGACATCCTCAACGGCGTCGGGCGCTGCTGTTCTGGTATCGGACAACGGTGAACTGCGCAGAGACTGGAAGCGCGGGTTCGGCGTCATCAATACGGAGCGGACCCAGGTCGCTTACGGACTGATCGGCGGGCGGAAAGAAATCAAACTCCGCGATATGACCCTGGCGATCCGGACTCGGTTTGCCACCGTGGCACTCAGTTCGTTGACATTCCTGCCTATCGAGAATTCGAACCGCCTGCTGCTGACCGCGGTGGGACGTGTCCGGAATACCGGGATGGTTTACAACGTCACCCACACGCGACTCCTCGACTCCGGCAAGGGGCCCATGCTCCTTGAGCCGATCGTGGGCGAGGTTCGGCTCCGAACGCCTCTCGCGACCCTTCGCGTCCACGCGCTCGGTCCCCGGGGGGAACGCCTCCGGGAGGTCCCGGCGCAATGGGAGGACGGTGTTCTGACGTTCCGGATCGGCGAACCGCCTTGCACCATGATCTACCAGATCGCCTCCGGCGGCTAGCCCCGCCCGCCGCCCGTTGGGTGACGATCCAGCTCCATCAGGCCGGACGCGGGAGCGGCCCCGGCTGTTCGCGGGAGGGGCGGCCCTGTGCTTGCAGGGATGCGGCAATCGGCTATGTTGTTGGTGGGAGGGTCACTGGGTCGGCGGGGAGGAGATGACGCTCCGTGGCAACCAGTTCCAGGCAAGGGCGTTTTGTTCGGACGGCGCTGCCGGCGTTTTTTATCGCGTTGAGCGGCGCCATGGCCCCTGGTCCCTTGTTGGCGTTGGTGATCGCCCAAGTCTTGGCGCAGGGCGGTCTTGCGGTTTTTTGGGTGTTGGCCGGACACGCCGCTATCGAGGCGGTTTTTGTGACTGCCCTCGCCCGGGGTTTCGGTCGGCTCCTGCAACGGGCCCGCGTGCGGATGTGGTTGAGTCTCGTCGGGGGGGCTGTGCTGGTTTGGATGGGTTGGATGTTGGCGGTACAGGCCGGTGAGGTCGCCGTGACGGCGCAGGCGGCGCCCGCACTGTCCGCGGCGGCGCTTTTTTTGGGTGGCGCCGGTGTTTCGCTCTCGAACCCGTATTTCACCGGCTGGTGGGCTACGGTGGGCGCCGGCCAAGTGGCCGCGCTCCGACTGAAAGAACCGCGCGATTACATCGCGTTTTTGACCGGACACGAGTTGGGCGACACGGCCTGGTATGCGACGGTTGCCGTCCTGTTGACTTTCGGCCGCCAGTGGTTGAGTGTCGGGGTGTATCGAACGCTCCTCCTGCTTTGTGCCGGGACGATGGTGGTGATGGGCGCCGCATTTGGGATTGTCGCTTTCCGGGCGCGCACGGGGCGGCGGTCACCGGCGCCATAGGCTTGATCGGGTTTCGGTGGCTTGGGCGCCGCCGCCGGTCCGGGCGGTGTTTTGCGGGATACAGAAGATAGAACATGCGGAGCCCCACGGGCAAAACGATCCGGCAGGTGCTTCTGCCGTTGTTTCTGGCCACTGGTTTTGCCGTGCTATACGGCGCCCTGCGGCTGGTGGCCCTGCACTCTGCCCGGGAGTGGGACCGCCGTGCCGCCGAGCGCAGTCTGAACCGCTGTCGCGACTCGGTCGCCGCGGAGGCACGGCGTCTGGACGATTTCGTCCGCGAGTGGGCGTCCCGGGACGAAATCTGGCGGTACGCTGCGGACCGGAATGCGTTGTTCGAGAAATCCGACCTGAGCCTGGAGGCCTTGGCGGCTGCCGACCTGAATCTGCTTTTGGTGTGCGACAAAGCCGGTGAAGTGCTCTGGGCCCGGGGATACGATCCCAGCGTCGACACGCCCCTGACCTTTCGTTCTTTTTCCGATTCGACCCTGACCCCGCAATTGCGTCGTCTGTTGCTTTGCGGCAGTCCTTCCTCGTCGGCTTTGGGATATTGGTGGACCGAGCACGGCCTGCTGCTGGTGGCGGCCCGGCCGATCCTCCCGGATGCGGGTGAGGGTGAAGTCCGCGGGACCGTGATCATGGGGCGCCTCCTCTCCGAGGCACGGATTGCCCGCTTGGCCAAGCGGCTCCACGAGCACCTGTCCGTGGTCCCGGAGTCGGCGGGAGAGGCGGCGCCGCCGTCGGCTGAGGCCGTCGCGGTGCGAGTACCGTCCGAGGGGTTGCTCGAGGCATCAACCGTGCTGTCGGGACTCGATGGACGGCCCGTGGCCCGATTGGCGGTTGACGTCCCCCGAGACGCGTATCGATTGGCCAAGCGACTGATCGTTTGGTTGGGGTTGGGGGAGTTTTTGCTGTTTTTCTTTCTTTGTCTCCTCCTGCTCTCTCCTTTGGGGGCTCATTTGAAAGCGCCGCATCCCGCCCCGGTTTCCGCCGGCAGGGCCGCCGCGGCGCCCGACGCCGACCACGACGGGCACGACGGTCGGTTGAAGTGTCGTCTCGGACCGGCCTTGGCCGCCGTGGCCGGACTCCTGCTTTCCGTGGGGGCGGCCATGGGGATGCGCGAGCTGCTCCTGCGTGGCGAGAAGATGGTCGTTCAAGAGGCTGCGGGGGACCGCGTGGCCCGGTTTGTTGCCGCGGTCGAGAAAGCCTTGGTCGGTGTGGGGAGTATTCGCAATGCACTCTCCCCGGGAGTGTCCGACGGGCAATTCGATTCCGAGGCGTTTCAGCGTGTGGCGGATCCCTTTCTGCAAATGAGCGAAGCGGTTTCATGTTTCGGCTGGGCGCCGCGTCTGGTATGGGGAGAGAAAACGGAGTCGCCGGCGGAGCGTTCCGGGCCTGACGGTGCGGTGCTGCAGCTTTGGGCGCCCGGGGCCGGCGGGTCGCGGGTGCCGGTGCCGTTGCGCCCTGTTTATTTCCCGGTCCTGTATGCCGTGCCAGCGGGTACGGCGAAGCGGCTCCAACGCTTGGATCTGGGGGCTTTTCCCGACTTGCTCAAGGCCATGCTGGAAAGCCGGGACACGGGGCGACCGATGGCGGCGGACGCCCGGAGTGTGACCCCGATCCGGACGCGCGGCGATGCCATTGCTTTGTTTGCTCCGGTGTACGGCGGCGACGGGGTCCCCGCGACACTGGAGGATCGGCGTCGCGCGTTTCGCGGATGTGTGTTCGCCGTGCTCCACATTGAACAGGCCATGCGCGGGGCGGGCGCCCGGGGCGATGGGCGCGGACTGATGTTCGAGGTGTTCGGCCGGACGGCCGCGGGCGGGGTCAAGCCGTTCTGTGCGGCCGGCGAACTCCGGCACGGCGGTTGGACGACATACTCTCAGAACACCGGGCCCGGCGCCGTGGTGACAATACCTCTCTCTGTTGCCGGACTCGCCCTCGAATGCCGCTTCCGGGCAGGTCCCGATTTCCACGGTCGGGCGGCGCAGTGGCCGCCGTTGGCCGTGGCCCTGATCGGAGTGGTTCTCACCGTTTTGGTCGTTCAATACCTCCGGGCCGTTCTCTCGCGGTCGGTCGTGGTGAGCGCCCTGGTGGCCCAGCGCACGCGCGAGCTGGACCAAGCCAATCGAGCCCTGGCGGAAAGCGAGGAAAAATACCGTGGGATATTCGAATCTCTGGTGGATCTCTATTACCGGACAGACCTCGACGGGCGGCTCGTGGAGCTGAGTCCGTCCGTCGAATCCATGACCGGGTTCCGGGCCGAAGAACTCCTCGGCGAGTCCGTCGCCCGGGTCTACGAGCACCCGGACGATCGTAAAGCGTTCATGAAAATGTTGCTGAGGTACGGCCGCGTCCAGGATTACGAACTTCGACTGCGCCGCAAGGACGGCGCAGTCGTGGATGTGTCCGCCAATTCGCGTCTCGTTTTCGGCCCTGACGGGCGTCCCGCCGGGGTCGAGGGCATGCTCCGCGATATTTCCCGGCGCAAGCGCATGGAGAACGAGTTGCGCCGGGCTCGGGACGCGGCCGAGGCAGTCAATCGCGAGCTGCAGCAGGCCATCCGCCGCGCCAACGAAATGGCCCTCGAAGCCGAGGCCGCCAGTCGGGCAAAAAGCGAATTCCTGGCCAATATGAGCCACGAGATCCGGACCCCGATGAACGGCGTCCTCGGCATGCTCCGGTTGCTCATGGATACGGATTTGACTCCCGCCCAGCGCGAGTACGCTCAGACAGCCTGCCATTCCGCCGAAGCGTTGCTGGCCATTATCAACGACATCCTGGACTATTCCAAGATCGAGGCCGGAAAGCTCGAGCTTGAAATGCTCAGTTTCGATTTGCGTTCGACGGTCGAGGAAACCATGGATGTGCTGGCGCTTCATGCTCAGGACAAGGGGATTGAATTCGCATCGGTGATCGGTGCGGACGTGCCGACCCGTCTCCGGGGGGACCCCGGTAGGCTGCGCCAAGTCCTGTTGAATCTTCTCGGGAACGCGATCAAGTTCACGGAGAAGGGCGAGGTGATCCTGCGGGTCTCGATCGTCGAGGAGTTGGGCGATTCCGTCAAGCTGCGTTTCTCGGTGACAGACACGGGGATCGGCGTGCCGGCTTCGCGAATCGATGCGCTTTTCGACTCGTTTACGCAAGCCGATGCGTCCACCACTCGGAAGTACGGCGGGACCGGACTGGGGCTAACGATCTCGAAACGTCTGGCCGAGATGATGGGCGGTGAGATCGGGATGGAAAGCCGGGAAGGGGAGGGGTCGACCTTCTGGTTTACCGCCGTGTTCGAGAAGCAGGCCGGGAACGACGCCGGCCGCACGACGGTCCCGGTCGACATGCATGTGCATCGTGCTCTGGTGGTGGACGACAACGCCACCAACCGGCGGATCATCGGCGAGATGCTCGATTCGTGGGGCTGCCGTCACGAGGAGGCGGCAGATGCCGCCGCGGCACTCGACAAACTGCACGAGGCCGCGAAGGCGGGTGAGCGTTTCGATTTGGTTCTTCTGGATATGCAGATGCCCGGCACCGACGGCCTCACTTTGGGGACGAAAATACGCGAGGAAGGCGGGCGGCTCGGGGACACCCACATGATTCTCCTGACCTCGATGGACGTGGGCTCGGAGCGGGACCGGCTGAAACGCGTCGGGTTCGACGCGTGCCTGCCCAAACCGATCAAGCAGTCGCAGCTCTACGATGCCCTGGTTTCGTCTCTTGCCGGTGAACAACGTCCGGCGTCCACCTTCGAGCGCCCCCGCGGGCCGACCATGTCGCGGAAAGAGAGGCGATTGCCCGACGGCAGGCGGCCTCGAATCCTGGTGGCCGAGGACAATCCGGTCAATCAGAAAGTGGCGCTGGGCATGCTCACCCGCCTCGGGTGCACTGTGGATACGGTCGGCAATGGCCAAGAGGCCGTCGAAGCACTGAAGATGATGCCCTACGATTTGGTTTTCATGGACGTGCAGATGCCGGAGATGGACGGGTTCGAGGCCACGCGCCGGCTGCGCGACCCGGCGACAGGCGTGCGCAATCCCGACATTCCAGTCGTGGCCATGACTGCCCACGCCATGGAGGGGGACCGCGAACGCTGTCTGGCGGCCGGAATGAACGATTACGTGTCCAAACCGGTCGACCCCGAGGAATTGGAACGGGTGCTGGACCGTTTCCTTCCCGTTGGAGACGTTGAAACGCCCCCTTCCGCAGCCGAGAGCGGGGAGGACGACCGTCCGGTCTCGGACGCGGCAGGAGGAGCCGACGCGGCACGGACCGTGCCGCTTGATCGCGAGGCCTTGCTCGAACGGATCGGGGGGGACGCGGATTTGGCCGATGAGTTGGTGTCGGTCTTGCTCGAGGACGTGCCCGGTCAGATTCAAGCCCTGGCCGAAGCCGTCGAGCGCGGCGACCGTGCTGTCGCGGAGCGGATCGCCCATACGATCAAAGGGGCCGCAGCCAACCTTTCCGCCACCCCCCTGTCCGAGGCCGGGGCCGCCCTGGAGGCGGCTGCACGAGCGGGACGGGACGATTTGGCCCCACTTTTCGAAACGATCAAAGCCGAGTTCGAACGCCTGCGTGCCGAATTGGCCGCCCCCGACGGAGGTACGACCGCATGAACCCCGAGGATCGCAGTATCCTGGTCGCCGATGACGATCCCACGATGCTCACGCTCCTTGTGCATCTGCTCCGGAACGAAGGCTTCGAGGTCGTCGCGGTCTCCGACGGGGACGCGGCGTGGGAACACCTGTGCAAACCGGACGCGCCGCCCATGGCCCTGCTGGACTGGATCATGCCCGGCGTGAACGGCGTGGACCTCTGTCGCAAAGTGCGTGAACTCGACCGACCGACGCCGACTTATTTGATTATGCTCACGGCCTTGAAGGAGGTTGAGGATGCGGTCGACGCCTTGGACACCGGCGCAGACGATTACATGACCAAACCGTTCAATCAGGCCGAACTGCACGCACGGATTCGGGCCGGTTTTCGGATCGTCGAATTGCAGGAAGCTTTGGCGGCCCGCATCCGCGAATTGGAAGAGGCCGCGCGCCACATCGAGCAGCTCCAGGGCATTCTCCCCATTTGCAGCTACTGCAAAAAAATCAGGGACGACGACAATTTTTGGCAGGCGGTCGAGCGATACTTCAGCGATCATTCGAATGTCCGTTTCAGCCACTCGATTTGTCCGGCCTGTCTGAAAGAGCATTTCCCGGAACTGGCGGACGAAATTGCGCGTCAGGCGGCCCATGACGCTTGACACGGGAACGGCCCGCGAAACGGTCCGCCGTTTTTCTTGCAGCCGAGCCTTCGGTGCGCCCTCCGGGAGCCAACCCCTCGCAGAGGTCTCGAAAGATGGAAACCATTCTCGCCGTCGGCGTCCTGGGGATTGTCGGGTTGATTGCTGTAAGGGCTATTTACCGGATGATCAAGGGCAAGGACGATTTCAGCTCGGGTGGGTGCGGCTGTTCGGCATGCACGGTGGTGGAGCCTTGTCCGGTCCGAGACGAGGG
>JAADHN010000121.1 GCA_013151865.1 Kiritimatiellota bacterium | reverse complement strand
CACCGAGGTCCGCTGCCCGGTGGCGGACCCCGGGCTCCGGCTCGCCGGCGGCACAGCCCGGGCCGCGGCGGGCGACGGAGGCGTCCCCGCTTTTGTCCTCGGCAGCAGTGGGCGGGCACTGCTGCTCAACCTGGACCTCAGCAATTACGAACAAGAACGCCGCTTCCATTCGCCGACCGAAGCACGATTGCGGGCGCTGCTGCTCGATTTCCTGGCCAGGGACGGTGCAAAACCCCTGTACCCGGTCACGCTCGAAAGTGGCCGGCCGCCTCACGTCGAGGTCGTGCGCTACGTCGACAGCGCGCGGGAGTACCTGTGTCTTCTGCACGGAGATTCGGGGCCGGACACCGCGACCATCCCTCTCGGGCGGCCGCGGTTCGTGTATGACGCCCGCAGTGAAAGTTTCCGCGGTCGCATGTCGACTTTGACCGTGCCGCTGACACCCCGGTGCGCCCGCATATTCCGCCTCTGCGACCGGCCCGCAGTGGCGCCGCATCTCGTCCTCGACTCTCCCTGGTCCCTGCGGAGTTCGCAACCGGGCGGCGGCGGGACCGGCGGCGCGCGAATTCGTTTCACCGTTGCACTCGCCGGAGACAACACCGGACCGGAGCTGGTCCGTGTCACGGTCATCGACGCACGCAACCGCGAACGCCCCGAACTCATGCAGACCATTTGGACCGGCCCGCGCCCGGTGTCGTCCGAATTCCCGCTGGCCCTGAACGACCCCCCCGGTGAATGGACGCTGACCGCCACTGTCGTCGGTACGGGGGTTCGGAGCGCCGCGCGCACCCGAGTCCGCCCGTGACCGACCTCGGCAGTCGAAAACACCCCTGCCAGGGGATCACGAGGCCGGGTCCCGAATCGCGGCGACGCGAAGTGCGTCCACGTCCAGGACACCGCGACAGGTTCGCTGTCCCGTCTCGACCACGTAGACGGACTGCCAGACCACGGGCGGTTTCATCCCGGTCGGCAGCCGAACGCTGAGCGAACGCCACTTGCCGTCGTTGGCAAGACGGCTTGCCGCAGTGAAGGTATGCCGGCTGAGGTTGCCGTCCACGAGCGCGACCCGCACCCAGGCAGGGGCTGTGCCGGTCAGCCGGGCCCGGAACGAAACGCGCAATACCGTGCCGAGTTTGCGGTCAAGGCGGACATACGCCGCGCGCGTCCGCCCGGGAGCGCCCAAGTCGAAAGACATCCGGCAGAACCGGCCGCCCTCGGAGGCCGGACCGCTTTGCATGGTCAGACCGCCGGTGACGACACCCGTCGCAGGAAAGGTCGTGAACCGTGCCGGCGATCCGGCCTCGAATCTCTCGATGAGGCGTTCGTCCGCGACGCGGATTCGAGCCCGACCTGCCGCCTTCCCCAAACGGACCGTGACCGTGGCATCCGCGCCGGGCGTGCGGGCACGGAACCGGCCCGGCCCCAATGGGACGGCGGCATCGCCGTCGATCATCCAAGTCAGGCGTTTCGCCGGCAACACCACGCTCACGCCGTCATCGAGTCTGCCGCGGGACCGAAACCGAACCTCTTCGCCGCCGCACAGATGAATGAGCGGGGGATCGACTTCGATGGTTGGACAGGACGTGACGACGCGCACCGCGATACGGGCGCGAACCTTGGGGACGCCCCCGTATCGGAGCACCACCACGGCGCGGCCGGGACCGCCGTCGAGGGTCAAAGCGCCATTCCGAATTGCGGCGCGTATGGGCACGGTGGCGCGAGACTCGGTGACGTCCGCCGCAAGCCGGTCGAGCTCGACGGCCACGGGGTTGTAGTTCTCGTCGGTCAGCCAGATGCGCAGCGGCACCGGCTGCCCAGGAAAGGTGGCGACAGTCTCCGGACGGACGATGAGCCGCCCCAGCGTCCCGAGAGGAGCACGGGACCGAACCAGCAGGGCGTTGGCCACGGCTCGGAGACTTCCGTCCGACGGGCGGTTCACCACTTCGCCCCGGACCCAGGCAGTCGTGGAACCGCCGCCGTCGAGGTTGAGTGCCTCCTCACAACCCAGCTCGCGCATCCAGTCGGCCAAAACGGCGAGGGTCACTCCCATGGACCAGCCGGGCTGACGCCCATCCACAGTGAGCAGAACGATCGATTCCCGGTTGAAGCCCACCGCGGTCCGGGGGTGCCGCGGCGCGCGTGGCCGCTCGTCTGGAACGATCTTGCCGCCGCGTAAAAGGAGCGGGCCGCCGCCTACGGCTGTGCGCACGGGCTGCTTCAAGCCCGGGACCGCCGCCACCAATTCGACCTCGGCGCCCGGCGTCAATCCCACCGGCAACCCGCCGGCACCGGTAGGACCGACAACAGTCAGCCGGCCCTCGACCACAGACCCGAACGTTCCCGGGGCAACAACCCGCAACACCTTTCCCCGCCAGCGCCCCGCAGTCCGGAGCGGCAGGCCGGACAGGCCCAGAACCACGCCGCCTTTGACCGGCCATCCCCAACGAGCCGTGTACGCCGTGACCCGACCCGCAACCGGGGGGACGTTAACCCTCTGGATCGACAAGCTGCCGGCGGGAGTCACGAGTCTGACGCGGACCTCGAGGGGACCGATGTGCGGCACACCGTCCCCGGTGACAAAGAAACAAAGGCGTCCGCCCCCGGTTTGGACGAGTTCGCCTTCGCGGACCACGGGTCCGAGCGCGCAGCCCGCCCAAGTCTGACCGGCCATATGAAAAAAGTCGCCGTTCACCGCAGCGACCACCGGGGCGGCCGCTCGGTTCTCGCGCCCAACGATGGCCGACAACGTTTCCACTCCCCGCACTTCCCCTCGGGCCAAGCCCGTTTCCAGAAGAATCAGGGGCTCATCGCGCTGAATCCGAACCACCCGAACCTGCCGTGGACCGGGGGTGCGGTGGAGAGTGCGGAACTCCACTCCCGGGGCGATGGGGCGGGTCGTGACAAGATCTTCGGCCGAGGCGGCGAGAGTCGCCAGTGCAACAGCGACCGCGAGCAGGCCGCGACAAAGGAGCAACGGTGTCGAGGAATCGTCCGAAAAAACCTGAAAAGATAGTCCCATGGTCTCTGCGCCGTATGTCCTTTTTGCTGCTGCATGGCTCCGTACCCGCGCCCCCGAGTCACTGAGCCTTTCGTTCAAGCCGCGGGTTCACCGCACCGCCCGCAAGCCTGGGGCCACCGGCGCCGGCGGGGCGGCGGGGGCTCCGATCAGCCCCACAGCCGTGACGACGCAACGTCGGCGCCGGACCATTCTCCTATGTTCCATCTTGGCCGCGAACCCGGGGCCGCGCTCAGGGGCCCAGCACCTTTTTCCGGACACTTTCGATCCGCGCCAAAGCGGCACGGTCGGATGCATGACGCGCCGCTTTCTCGGCAGCGGCGATAAGAGAACGGGCCTCGTCTTTACGACCTGTGCTCGCCAACACCTGCGCCAAGTGCAGGCGATTTCCGACCTGCGGCCATTCCTGGACACTCTGCCGGAGTGCGAACTCCGCAGGTCCATGTTTTCCGGCGCGAAACCGGGTCCATCCCAAGGTATCGAGGGCCGCGGCGTGAATGCGCGAATAGGGCTCGCTGCGCTCGAGGGCCTTTTCCGCCAAAGGCGCCGCACTCTCCGGACGGTCCAGGTGCTCCGTCAACAGAAAAGCCAAATCGTTGAGGACGGCTGCGTCATCGGGTGTGATCCGCAGCACCTGACGGTAAGTGGATTGGGCCTCCTCGAACCGCCCGAGCAGGACGTACAGGGAAGCCAACCCTTTCAAGAGTGCGGCTCGGCGTTTGGGCGGTTCGACTTGCTGCGGGTGCAATGCTGCGAGCCGCGCGACGGCGGCGGCATAATCCCCAGCCCCACGGAGCACGTCGGCCGCCGCCGACTCGAACTCGAACCTGCGGGTCGGGATCTTGTCTCCGGCCGTATCGAGCAATGCCGCGGCTTGGGGCGGCGAGAGGGCGCGGGCGACCTGGGCGATCACTTCGAGCAGTTGTGTGTTCCGCGTTGCCGCCAGTTCGAGGGCCGCCGCCAACTCGGCCTGCCCCGCTGTTTTTCGGCCCACGGCGACCAGGGCGCGCCCCTTCAGGGCCCGGAGCAACGGGGTGGCCGCCGGGACGGAAGGCGCCGAAAGCACGTCGATACACTTGTCGACTTTTCCTGTCCCAATCAACGCACCGGCGTAGAGTTCAAGGGCCGCGGCGTTCTGCTCTTTCCGGTAGAAGCGTTCGAGTTCCATCAAGGCGGCTTCCGGTTTGCCCCGGGCGGCTGCCAAGGCAGCGGAAATCCGGTCCCAAACCGCCAAGCCGGGCAAACGTCGGCGTGATTCGTCGAGAAAGCTCTGCAATTCCCAATACTTCCCGGCCGACAAGAACAGGTCGGCGAGTTGGAGTCGTGCGGGGGTGTAGTCAGGGCGGAATTCGAGGATCTTACGCAGTTCCGCGGCCGCTGCGCCGCGGTCCGGCGGGCGACTCTCAAGGTACCACTCGGTCAAGAGTTCGCGCGGCGGCAAGAATCGCGGGCTGAGTTCAATGGCTTTTCTGAGATCGTCCCGAATCCGCGCCCACTGCCCCGCCGAGCGATACTGAAAACGGAATCGGGCTCTGAGAAAGAAAGCCCGGGCGTCCCGCGGACCGAGCTGGACGGCTCGGTCGAAGGCGGCGGCGGCCTTCCGGACGTCCCCGCGATGCGCCCACATCAGCCCAGCCAGCACGGCCGACCCGGAGTCTGCCCCGAATCGCTTCTTGTAGACCGCCAGTTGCACCATGGCTTCCTTGTCCCGTCCGGCCGCTGCGAGCGCCCCAATGTAGGAGGCCAGCACGCCCCGGTCCCGAACCGTGGCGGCCGCGCGCTTGAAATAAGGCAAGGCCTCCGCCACTCGGCGCCGACGCATGAGGGTTCGGGCCAATTCGAGCGTGGCAGGCAGGGTTTTCTCATCCTCGATTTCCATGGCCCGGCGATACGCTTCGCGGGCTTCTTTGTCCAAGCTAGTGGCGGCGAGGTATCGGGCGTAGAGAAGCCGGGCTGTAAAGTCGGGCTTGCCGTCCTTTCTCGCCAGGAACGCCCGCATAACGGCCTTGCCTTTGGCATGATTCCCACGCCGGTCGTAGAACCGAGCCAATGCCCACGCATCGCCCGGGTCGCCGGGCGTTTCCGCCACCAAATCCGTAAGCAGCTTCTCTGCCTCGCCTTCTCGGCCAAGGCGCGCCTGCAGTGCGGCCAGGGCTCGCCGGTTGCGATGATCGCCTGGCAGGCGCTTCGCCAACCGTTCTCGCAGTCGGACGGCCCGGTCCGGCTCGTCGACGCCGAGCGCGTCGAGACAGGTCTGCCAGAGAACGAAGTCCTCCGGGAGGAGGGCTGCGGCTTCCTCGAGTTCGGCCACGGCCGCGCGCCGCTCGCCCTGAAGCGACAAGATTTCCGCAAGCCCCGAACGCGCCGGCACGAGTTCGGGTCTGAGTCGAAGCGCCCGCCCGTACGCGTCTGCGGCGCCCCGGAAGTTCCGTTTGGCACGCAGGATTTCACCCAGCAACCACCAACCCTCGGAGCCGAGGGGTCGGCGTTCGACGGCCCCGCGAACCAGGGCTTCGGCCTGGTCGTACTCACGGCGGCGTATAGCGATGCGGGCACGGCGCAATGCGGTCCTGATCGGATCTCGCTCGAGGCGGTCCAGCCGGTCTGCAAGCTGCGCCGCCGCAGTCGAATCACTCCGGGCCAGCGCTGCGGCGAAACACGCCCGCAACACGCGCGGGTCGGAGGGTGCGGCCTGCTCAGCATCGCGCAGGGCCCGACCGGCCTCGACCCCTCTGCCGGTCGCGGCGCAGTAGTCGGCCCAGGCCAGCAACGGGGCGATCCCGTCGCCGGCGGCAGGGACGAGCAGCCGGGTGATTGCCGGGAACGGACCGCCACGGTCAAGTTCGGCCGCCGCCCGGGCCAGACTGGGATTGTCCGGGTACAGTCGTTGAGCGCGACGAATTGCAGCCGCAGCCTCGGCTTTCCGCCCCTGGCGCAAAGCGAACGCGACCTGGGCCCGCACAAGCGAAAGCGACGGCGCGTCCACCGATGTCGCGCGAGCCGAGAGTCGACCCGCGTCGTTCACGAGGCCGAACCAATCCAGCAGTCGAATCGCGGCGAGCACGACCTCAGGCGGGGCCGTCTCCAGTTGGAACCGGTCGAACGCGGCCCGGGCTCGGACCAGTGTTTCCTGCGCCTTGAGATCCCCCTGGATGTCCCGACGCCGGGCGAGATCCGCCAGTGCGAGAAACTCGAGCACCCGGGCCCGAACCTGGCGCGGACGGTCTGCAAGCACGCCGGCGACGACTTTCAGCGCGGCGGCGGGACGCCCGGCCCTCAATTCCAGGGCGGCAAGGTGCAGCGGGTCCGACACCCTCGACCCGGCGCCGGATTTGATCAGGGCCTCGAGACGCCGGACGGCCTCACCCGTCTCGCCGGCGGCTTCGAGTACGGTTACCGACAATCGCGCCCGCGCCGGGTCTCGACGAGAGCCGGCAGGCCCTGCGACACCCAGCAGGTCGAGGGCGGGGCCCGGGCGGCCCTCCAGCAGCTCGAGACGAACTCGGCGCACCGTGACCGCGGCGGCGAAGCGCGGAGACGCGGCCACGTCATCCAAAACTTTTCGGGCGCGTGCGATGAACACTGCCCGAGACGCCGCGGCCGTTGCGGCGGCCGCACGGTCCAGGCAGAGATCGGCCACAATGAGTCCGGCCGCGGGGGCGTAATACCGCGCCGTGACCGCAACGACGCCGACGGGCAGCTTTTCGCTCCGGCGCCGGACGTTCTCGGCCAGATCGAGGGCATCGTCCACGCGCCCCCGGCGGCGCAGAACGTCCGCCAGCTCCAAACGGGCCGCGACGTCGAGCGGATTCGCCCGGACGGTCCGACGGAGCAGGGCTTCGGCATGTTCGAGGCTGTCGGTCCGGTCTGCTTTCGATGCTGCCGGAGCCAGCAACCAAAGCTGGGCCAGTTGCCGGAGGGCGAAAGAGTCCTGCTGCGAAGCGGCGAGCGGGTCGAGTTCCGCAAGGTTGTTCCGAAACTCTTTGCCGGAGACACGGCCGGCATCGAGGGCCAGTCGCAACCGCGCCACACGCGTCGCGAAGACCGGGGAGTTCTCGGGCACGAGTCGGTCGGCCCGGGCCCATTCGACGTCGGCCGCTTTTTCTTTTCCGTCCCGGCGCGCCGCAGCGGCCGCCGCAGCGTGCCAGCGGGCGATCTGGATCGGGATCAGCGGATCCTCGGGCGCTTGTTCATGGACCGCCTCGAGCTGAGCCAGTACGGCGGCGATCCGAGGGCGGGCGGGATCGGGCTGCAACTGCAGCAGATGGCTCGATGCCAGGGCCCGGGCTCGCAGCAGCGGAATACCCGGCTTCTGGTTGTGACGTTTGAGCGAAGCGAGTATGGCGCCGCTCCGTTCCTTAACCAGTTGCCAGGCTTCGGGCGCGCGCGTAGCGCGAGCCGTGCCCAGATAGTAGTTCATCAATCGTGCACGGGCCTCGCCCGCCCCGGGATCCAGTTCCACGGCGTGCTCGAGAGCGCTGACCATCTGTTGCGTACGCGCCAGCGCGGTTTCCGGCGGCTGAGGAGGAAGTTTCGCGAGGGTCCGGGCAAATTCGAGATACGTTGCCGGGTCCCGGTCGTTCCGCCGAATGGCTCGAGCATAGTTCGCCGCGGCCTTTTCATACTCCCCGGCACGGGCCTGGCGCGCGGCCCGGACGCGGAAACGGCGCGGGTCGCGGCGCGCCCGATACAAGACGACCGCCAAGAACGCCAGGACCAATGCCCCACCGACCACGAAAACAAGCAAGCCAAGATTGACCCGACGCTTCATCCGGAGACCTTTCTGCGTTCAAGGTGCGTTCAAGTCGCGGTTCCGGGGCAGGCACGCGAGAATCTCCGGCAGCATGACCCGCAGAAACTCGGTTGCCGCGCGGCGCACTACCGAGCGCTCCCGTGCATGACGGACCCAGATTTCCACCTTACACCAGTAGGCTCGGCGGTTGCGCAGGTCGAAAACCAGCGCCCGAACCTGTTCCGGCATACCCAGCAGTCTGCCGTTGGCGATAAAAAAATAAAGCACGGTCGCCGGTCTGTCCCCCCCGGGCGGCACGAACTCGAACAGTCGCACGGGAACCGGACCGACGGGAAGTTCGACCGGCATTCCCGCCGCGGTCCGGACCGCGGGGCGACCAGACCCCGAGTCGAAGCCGAGGTCGAGTTCGGTCTGTTCGATATCCCTGCCGCGGGCACCGGCGGCGGTGTAGCAAATCTCAGGGACATGGATCACCGTGTCGGGTGTCCCCGTGAAATAGGCCAAGTGCAGGCGGACCTCACCACCGGGATCGGTGGGGCCGCGACGAGTGTCCCGGTACAGTCGGGTGAGGTAGGCCGTGGCACGCAACGCGCCCTCCGCTTCCCGCGACAGTCGCGGAAACTCTTTTTCGAGCCGATACGGCCCGATTTGGGACGGCAGCGAAGAAAGAGGGCGACGCAACGGCGCCGGCCGACGGGCCACGGCGGCGTGCAACCATCGCATGGCTCCGCTCAGCCCCAGGGCCGCCGCCCACAAGACCACGGCCGCCGTCGCAACAGCCGGATTGATCCAACGGTGTGACATCTCGATGCTGAATGTAGGTGCTGCAGGACCGATTGTCCACGCCTTTTCCGCACCGGCGCACCGGCTTCGGGTCGATCGGGACAAAAAGGTTGATTACACCGGACAGCGGGGTATTGTAATTCCGACTTTACCTTGAGAGAACGACGGGTTGCCGCCGCCGACACGTCGATGCAGCGGGCCCCTGGAAAGGAACGTTGCCATGAACCTCTTCGGATTGGACCTCACCCGGCGGGAGGTCGATGCCTATACCGGACGGCTGGCCCAGGTGGCCGGAGTTCGATCGGTACGGCTCGACGACGGTCGCGAACAGGGAATGCGCGTAGCCCAAGTGTCGAGCGGGGCCGGTCTGCGCTTCTCCGTTCTCCTCGACCGCGGCATGGACATCGGTCCGGCGGAATTCGCCGGTGTGCCGCTGGCCTACCTCGCGCCCGCCGACTCGGCCGCCCCCGCCTATTTCGACGACCGTGGCCTGAATTGGCTCCGGACCTGGGGTGCGGGCCTGCTCACCGGGTGCGGACTCCGCAATGTCGGGGGGCCGTGCGAGGTGGACGGGGAAGAGTTTCCGCTCCACGGACGTCTCTCGAATATCCCGGCCACGAATGTCTGTACGGGGGAGGAGTGGGACGGCGACGAGTGCGAATTCTTCGTGGAGGGCAAGATGACCGAGGCCCGTCTTTTCGGCGAGAACCTTGAGTTGGTCCGGCGGATTTCGACCCGACTGGGCGGGACCGAAATCCGCATCGCCGACACCGTCACCAATCGCGGCTTCAACCCGGAGCCGGTCTTCATTCTATACCACACGAACTGGGGGTTCCCCGTCGTGCACGAATCGTCGACTCTCGGCGCCGCACCCCACAAAGTCGCCCCTCGGGACGATGAGGCCGCGTCCGGGCTCGAACGCTGGTGGAAAATGCAACCCCCCACGCCCGGTTACTCCGAACAGGTGTTCTATCACGACATCCCTGCCGACGCGGACGGGTTTGCCGGTCTGACCCTGCACAGTCCGCAGACCGGACTGTCTGTCACGGTGCGCTGCCGGAAGCGAGAGCTGCCCTGGATCGTGCATTGGAAGATGATGGGGCAGGGCGCGTACGTCACGGGGATCGAACCGTCCAATTGCCGGGTGGGCGGGCGTCTCGCCGAAATACAGAATGCTCCCCATTGCATTCTGGAGGGCGGCGAATCGCGCGCCTTCGAGGTGCGGATCGACGTGCGGCGTGTTGATTGAACGGCTGGAAGCCGTCCGAACCGCAGGCGAACTCCTTGTTTCCACAGAAGCGTCCGGGCAGTTTTCAACCACCCTGCGATTTTGGCGGCGTGTGTGCCCGTTCTCCGGGCGCCGACGGTCAGGGACGTTTGCCGGGGAGGTCGAATCTCCATGCCTGCCACAGAACCGTCCGCACCGGTCCCCGTCCGTATCGACCGGCGACGCCGACGGCATCGCCGGTCCCGGTCCGGGTGGTTCCGGGGCTTGCGCGTGCTCCTTTTGGTCTTGTTCGTCCTGGTCGGGGCGAGCGCCGCTTATATCTTCAGCGGGGTCTCGCGCCGACCCGGGGTCACCGCTCGAAAAGCCCGAGTGTTTTCGGCGGGAGAACGCACACGCCTCGCGGTCTTGTACCGCCGCTGCCAGCCGGACCAGCTCGGGCCGGACAAGACGAAGATGACGCGTTTGTCCGAGCATGACGTCAATTTGCTGTTGTCGCTTTTCCTGAGCGAATCCGACGGCCCTTTGGCCGTGACTTTCGTGGACGGTTGGTTCCGGGCGCGGATCAGCGCCCCGTGCGGCGGGTTGCTGCGGGGCTGGTGGTGGAACCTGTCGTTCCTCTTTCGGCCCACTGTTGCGGAACGGGAGGTGGCCATCGAAGTCCGGGATTTCCTGGTGGGTTCCCGCCCTGTTCCCGGCTTCGTGGCCCAGTGGTGGGTCGAGAGAAAAGTGGACCAGTACATGCGTCAGGGCCGGCTCGATGCGTTTTTCGGTCGTGTCTCGTCTCTGAGCATAGACGACAGCCGGATTCTGATCCGATACCGACGCTTCCGCCTGCCGAAAACGCTTCTCTGTCGCTTCCTGCCGCCGGCGGAACTCGGCACAGGCGTCCCGGCAAAGGAGACCTTACGCCTGCTCGGCGTGCTCGAACGGCACGGCTGGGAATCGTCCCCGGAAGAGGCCGTGGTGTTCCTGTTCCGCAGGGTCCGGGAGGCCACGAAAGCCGGGGCCCCGCCCGGTCGGGAAAACAGTGCCGCATTGGCGGCCCTCGCCCTGGCCTCCGGCAATCTCGATCTCGAGACACGCCTCAAGATTACCGTCGGCGCGGACGTTCGCGAGCGAATCCGGCGGTACCCCATGATCGTGCCGCTAAGCGAACGACGGGATGTGTGGCCCCTACTGCTGCGCGCCGCGGTCCTCTCCCTGCTTCAAGGAGAAGATGCTGCGTTTTCGGCGGCTTTGGAGCAGGAAGTCCGGGCCAGCCTGACTCCGACGGGGTTCAGTTATGTCCACCTGCTGGCCGCCCTGGCCGGCAGCGCCCTGGCCGAAAGCGCCGCCGCGGCCCCGCAGCGTGCCCTGAAGCTCCAGGAACGACTCGGCGCCGGGTTCGCCGGGTATGCCTTCTTCCCGCCGGACCTCCGAGACGTGCGCGAGCACATCTCCGTGTCGGACTTCGAGACCCGGTACGGCGGCGTGCACGGTCCCCTGCACCTGCGCATTCTCGAAGATCTTCGGGAAATGGTCCGAGGCTGCCCTGCGTATCGATGAAGCCACTCCAGCCACTGCAAACGTTGAGGAGTCGTGATCGTGTGCCTGCGTTTTTTCCGGAGGTCCCGTATTGTTCCGGGCCTGACGTTGAACCTGAGCAAGTCCGGCGGTTCTCTTCCGCTCGGCGCCCGCGGCGCCCGATTCACCGTGGACGGCAGTCGCGGCAGTCGCGCGACGGTCGATCTGCCGGGGACTGGTCTCCACTGCACCGCTGCCGTGGGCGACCGTCCCCGCCGGGGGAACCGGAGCACGCCCCCGCCGCCTTCGCCGGAGCAGAGACTGACTCCCGGCTTTATCGACCGCCTCCTGACACCGCCGGAAGAACGGCATTTCGTGGACGGATTACGTGCCGCGGTGCAGGGGAATGAAACGGTCGCCATCGGGCAGTTCCGACAGGCCGGTGGTCTTCCCGACAGCGAATTCCCGGCCGGAATGCTTGAACCCATGCAAGAGACGGGCGGATTGCGCGTCGTATTGGTCGCCGACATCCACGGACACGCATCCCGGCTTCGTGAACTGCCGGAGGCGGACTTGCTTCTGGTCGGCGGCGACGTTTCCAATTTCGGGAAACCGGCGGACGTGGTCCGAACCCTCGATGAAGCCCAAATCCGGTTTCCGCTGGTTCGGGCTGTACTGGGCAACTGCGATCCCCCGGCGGCCGGGCCGCTCATCGCGAAACGCGGGTGGGACTTGCATCACAATGTGTTCCGGTACGAGCCGACGGAAGCTTCAACAGGTCCGGCGCGGCGCGGCGCCTGCCTGTTCTTCGGACTCGCCGGCTCAAACCAGACGCCGGCTTTCACTCCGTACGAGTGGGACGATGCGGCGTGCCTGATCGAGTCCGACCCCGTGGTCGAGGCCGTGGCTGCGGATGGGGTCGCGGCCGCCGTGCACCGAGTGCTGGTGAGTCATGCGCCGCCCCTGGGGTCCGGTGCGGATGAAGTGCCGGGCGGGCGACACGTGGGCAGTCGTTGCGTTGCTGAAATCGCCCGGCGACTCGATGTCCAACTGGTGGTGTGCGGGCACATTCACGAGGCTCGAGGCATCTTTGCGTGGGAGGGGCGGACAGTGGTCAATCCCGGCCCCCTGCGGGACGGCTTTTTCGCCACGGCCATCCTCCCGCCCTGCCCGGGGACCGGGCCGCGCATCACGCTGAGGCGTTTGGGGTAAGCAAGATGCCAAACCGGATCGTCGGGCGCGATACGAAGCAAACCCCGGCGGCCTTTCGCTCAGGCGACGGATCCGTGGCAGAAAAAACGCCGGGGCCGGCACACGATACGGCCCCGGTTTTGGGTGAAGGTCAGTGAAATATGAGGAGAGAGAACGCGTCACGCACGGCCCGTGCAGGGTCGTCAACGGGTCACGTGCCCCCACAAATCGTCCGCGTTGCTGCCGAGCGCGTTCCCGGACTGCCACTTCACGTGTCCCTCGACGTAGAGGGCGTTGGCCCCGTTCTGATGACGCAGGTCGGTATAGTTCTGCCACGGCCAGCGGGAGGAAGGAGGATTGCACCTCGAGCAGAGCACGATGCCCGGATTGCTCTTGGAATCGGTCATGGCCACAACGCCCGAGGGACGGCTGAACCTCGTCAGCGTCATCTGGTTGTTCAACGTCCAGTTGCAGTCGCGCATGACGTGCCCGACGTTGCCCCCGTAACTGACCTGGGCGTTGTTGATTTTCGAACAAGTCCGCTTGCTCGAGTCGGCCGGGCACACATAGAGTTTCGGGTCAGACATCTCGTCGTAAATGAATTGGGTAATTCGCTTGTAGCACGCCGGTTGACCGATGGTCGCGCCCCAGCAACGCGGCGGCAGGTAACCGTCGTAGTTGTCGGAATACATGAAAAGGATCAGTCCGATCTGCTTCAGGTTGGACACGCAGCTTGCCTGGAGCGCCTTGGCTCTGGCTTTCTGGAGTGCGGGCAACAGCATGCTGGCCAAGATCGCGATGATCGCAATGACGACCAACAGCTCGATCAAGGTGAACCGTTGTTGCTTTCGATGAGTTCGCATGGTTTGCCTCCTTTTCGTGCCTTGCGGCTTTTCCCCGGTTCTGGCGCGGCGGGCGACGGCCTCTCCAATTCGTTTCGCTCGGCCGCAATGTGCAGGTATCCGGGCAGGTGGTTCGGCGAGGTCGGGACGGACCTGCATCTCGTACCTCTGCTTGGATTATACCCATAAGCCGCCAGAAGTCAACACACTCCGCAAAAACAAGGTCCGTCCCGCGGCACGTTCGCATCTCCGCCCCATGCTCCGGCGGGCCTGCTCCCGGCGCCGGGAAACCCGCGGAGCACACCGACGTTGACGGGGGACTCGCCCCGCAACACAATTCCACCGTGAGGAATAAGGCGGCATGATCATGTGGAACACGAACGAGAGACGCGTCCCCGGTGCGATTCTTCTGGCCGCACTTCTGTTGAAGCTTACGGCTCTTCCTGCGGCCGGCGATCCTACGCGCGCCAGTGCCGTTTCCCGTCCCCCGGCCCGCCTCTGTTGGGCCCACTTGGTCCCATGGTTTTCGGTGAAAGTCTACGATGTGAATCGGCGGGACTTCGCCCTCGGCATGGGGCTGGATCAGTGGCCCGGCTTATCGGTCCCTCTCCAAGAAGACCGGGTCGTGCAATGTCGGCTGGCCGCACAAGCCGGCATCGACGGGTTTGCGGTCGACCTGCCGTCCCATTGGTCGACCGCGCATTGGACCCACGTGATGGGGACGTTTTTCGCGGCGGCCGAAGGCCTGTCCAAAGCGGGCCCTCCGTTTCTGGTCGCGCCCTGCCTGGACGGGCACTCCGCCTTGGGACCGGTCGCGGTCGCGAAGCGTATCGAAGCACTCCTCGCGGCCTATGGATCGTCCCCCTCTTGGCTACGCCTGGATGGGCGCTGGGTGGTTTGGACATACGACGGCGGTACTTTCTCGCCGCAGCAGTGGCGGAAAGTCACGGCGATCCTCGATACCGGGAAGCACCCGATCCTGCTCGTTCTCGACCTGAATGGTTGGCTGAGCCGCCGTGTAACCTTGGAGTCCGGCGAGCTACCGCCGCCGGCGGCGAGGCGCCTGGAAGCCTGGGCTCGGCTCCCGGCCATGTTCTATTGCTTTCGCGGGCAGAGCGTGGGCACCCCAAAATGGCAGGCCGTCCGACGCTTGCTCCGGTCGCTCGATCCCAATCGTGCCGGGCCGTGGGCGAGCGTCGACATCGGGACGCTCTGGCCCGGCTACTGGAGTCTGAAGTCGAACTATCGCGCCGAGCCGCCGGGTTTCTCGTGGCTGAAACGGACAGAGGAAGCGTCCCGTGACGCCGACTGGCTCTGTGCGGTTACCTGGAACGACTACGCCGAGGACACGCATTTCGAGCCAAGCCTCGCCTACGGCAACGGACGCCTGGCGCTGCTCCGGGAGTTCATTGCCGCCTGGCGCCGGGGCCCGGCGTCCTTTTCCCCGGCATCGCTGCGGGTCTGGCAGCCGTGCGCCGTACACGCCGGACAAGATTTCCGGGGCGAAGTGGGGGCGTGGTTTCCGGCGGCCGCCCCCTCGGCGCCCATGGAGGCACACGCCTGCCTGCTCGGGGCGGACGGCGCAGATCTGGCCGACCCGGTAAGGGTCACGCTCTCGACGGAAACGGGACCCG
Source organism: Kiritimatiellota bacterium (assembly GCA_013151865.1). Classification (GTDB taxonomy): domain Bacteria; phylum Verrucomicrobiota; class Lentisphaeria; order Oligosphaerales; family JAADHN01; genus JAADHN01. The sequence continues at coordinate 100,272 of JAADHN010000121.1, read as the reverse complement.
GATTGATTTTCGGTGAATTCCGTTTTCGGGCGGCCGTCCTGCCGGCAACGAGCTGGGTGCGGGTCCGGGTAATGTTTCGCCTGGGGCGTCGCGTTTTCACCACCACCGGCCCGCCCACCCCGGTATGGCCGTGCGCGTATGATCCAGTCCTGCCCCGCCGGGGCGTGCTCGTGGGAATCGACGGGCCGGAGAACTCGATGCAACCGCCCGGTGACGTGCATCTCGGCCTCGACATTGAAGCGGTCCCGGGACGGGACGGTTCGATGATCGATGCGGTGCGCGCCGCGTGGCCGCCGGGCAAGTCCGCAGGCGGCCCACTCTACCTGTTCCAGAATCTACGCCTGCTCTGCTTCCAGCCGGGGACCGACACGAAGGCCGTTGAACGGCGTTTTTCGGAGCGCATCGACAACGGGCGTCAGCCCTGGCAGGTTTTTCGGGCTGTTCCCGAGAAAGAACGCTGGGGCTTTTTCGGGGCTTTCGGCGTGACTCCCGCAGGCCGCCGCACTGCCTCTGAACTCCTGTGGGTCCCGCCGCCGCCCGGACTGCGGCCCGATTGCGCCGGCGTTTGGGAATTCGATGCCGGCCACGGCGACGCCGCTGAAGATTCCGGACCGTACGGAAGCACCGGGAACTTGAAAGGAAACCCGCCCCCACAGTGGGTTGCGCCCGGCCGCAACAGTCCCGCCTGTCTGCGTTTCGACGGAAAACAGAGTTACGTAGCCCTGCCCCCGGGGCGTACGCCGTCAGGGAGTTTCACCGTCCGGGCGTGGTTTCGAAACGAGTCCGCACGGGACGGGAAACACGGCGCCGGGACCCGCTGCATCTATACGGACACGGGCGGTCTCATTTTTGCGTTGGATAAAGACAATCGCCTGTACATCCAGATGAAAAGCGCCGGAGCGGGCAAGTGGGCCGTCGCCCGCTCCCACAGTGCCGTGGAAGTCGGGCGCTGGACTCACGGGACCGCCACATACGACGGGCGCGAACTCCGCATATTTCTCGATGGGCGTCTCGAAGGCGCGACCGCGGCGCCAGCTGCGGGTTTCCAAAGCCTGACTACTGCCGTCGGTTGCAATCCGTTCGGGCGGAAGGCCGCTTTTTTTCGCGGCCTGATCGACAGTGTCCGTCTGGACGCCCGCGTAATCCCCCCCTCGAAGACACCCGAACCTTAACGGAGTGCGGGGGGACAGCCGTCGGATATCGATCGCCTCAGCCCCCCATGCGGAACGGCGGACGGACAGAGGCGATGGTCCGGGCGGGATCGACCCGATACAGTTCGGCCAGTTCACGGAAACAGGCGTCGGCGAATTCGGTGTGCCGCCCGCCGCCGACTGAGAGTTCGCGGTCGAGTTCGGCCCGGAGTTTCAGGATTCGAAAGCGCCAGCCTTCCCGGGCGAATTGCGGCAGACGCGATTCGGCGTCCCGCAACAGTGCGCAGCATTCGTCGGCCGCAGCGGGGTCGGCGTTCGGCAGCAGGTGGCGGAGTTCCCCCGTCTGCGAATCCCGTACGGCCCGATGGCCGTGGGCGCGTTCGAGCCTCTGCACGACGCGTGTCGCATTCTCGGCGGCATCGGGCCCAAACTCGTATGCAGCATACTCCCACACCGTGTCGACGGCCCGGCGATTCCGGTCCCAATAGAAGCCGAGACAGACCGCTTTATTGATGTCCTCGAAAATCCCTTCCGAGTACGGGAACCCTCCTGAAAGCAAGTGCCCTGCCCGGTCCCAAATGGCCTGGAAACGTTCCGGTGCGGGGTTCGCACCATAGCCGCCCCAGGGCGCCATGCCGAACATGCTGATCTCGGGAAAATTGAGCGCAGGCAGCCCGCCCGGTACGCCGTGTTCGAGAGGATACCGGGGGAATTCCTGGTGGGAGTCGATCATGAGCCAATTCACCCACGAGGCATCCTGTCTCAGGGCCGCGTCGAGACCGGCGAATTCGCCGCGGTCGTCCTCGGCGTGCGCTTTGCGGTCGAACAGCCACGTCGAGAGCACGATTTCGGCGTTTGGATGCGTGTCCCGGCAAAGTCCCGCGACGGCACGACCGATCTTCAGGAATCCGTTGCACCCCCAGGGTGCGCAGCGTCCGCAGGCGCAGCCCCCCTGATCGTAGGGCCAAATCCAGATGTAGCGCAGATCGATGTCTGCAAAAGCCTCCAGGACTTCCCGCCGCCACTCCAGAATGAGTCGGCGACCTTCGGGGACCGAAGGGCACAACTCGACCCCGTAATGTCCCAGCCCGGTACCCGCCGCCCGCAGCGCCTTCGGACTGTCGGCATAGGCCTCGTTGGCCAGCAAGGTCAGTGCCGGCCCCATTCCCACAACGCTTGCGGCCTGCAGCATGGCCTTAAGACGTGCAAGCATCGCCTGGGCCGCGGGCTGACCGATCCCGGTGTAATGGTGCATGTCGAACCAGACCGAAAGTGTGTTACAACCTTGAAGCGCCAGTTCCTCGATGTAGCGCTCGATCTCCTCGATGGGGGCTTGGTGGTACCAGTTGTAAAAATGTGTGGCAAAATACAACCCACGCACCGGACAGTCCGGTGCGGAGCCGCCGCGCCAGGTGCAGGGGCTGAAAGTCCCTTCGTCGAATCGACTTGACCGTAAGAACTTGCCCACTCCATACAACAATCCGCGGGCGTCGCCGCCGGCGATGCGCACCGTGTGCAGGGCAGCGTCCTCGATTCGAAACGCCTCAGCCGGCGCGGCGTCGGAATCCAGGGCCAAATCCAGGGCTGCGATCCCGGAAGGAACGCGTTCCACCCGGATGCCTGTGCGCTCGGCGACCGTCCGGCACAGCAACGCCGCCGCTTTCTCGACCACTGGCGTGCGCGGCGCGGAAATCGAAACCGAAAAGTGTTGTTTCGTCACGCTCCAATCCTTTGCCTGCCAACCCGGCAACGGTCCGAGGCACGTCCGGTTGTCCGGCGGCGTGCACAGTCCGACAGAGTATAGGCGCTGGGACGATGCCGGTCAAGCGGAGACGCTCTCCCGGCAGGACTGTTTCAACCGCCGAAGAGGGGGTGGGCTCACCAGGGCGGAAACGGCGTCTCGCCGTTCCTTTTTAGGACCGCATCGAGGGAAAGCGGTATCTGAATAATCCCCGGGAACCGCGGATGAGAACGCCGGGTACGACACGGGAAAACGGCCCGGCGCGAGTCTGTCTTATTATTGTGGGGCCCGTACACGGCGTGTTCGGTTGCACATCGCGGGAACCGGTCTAAACTAGAGCCCGAATAATGCCTGAGCCATCTGCTGCAATGACGCATCTCACACATTTTCAAAACATTGCCGCCGTTCTCCGACCGAAGCGATGTTTCAACACGGTCCCGTCCGGCGTTCGAGGCAATGACTTGAATCCGCACAATCTGCGCCTTCTCGCGAGGAGGTTCATGAATTGGTCAGGCTATCCGAAAGATTATCGCGAACCGCACCGGGAGCGGAGCATGACCCGTCAACGCCGCCAGTCCGAAATCATTGAACTACTTGCTGCCAAAGGAGAAATGACCGTCGATGAACTTGCCGGACGTTTCCGCGTGAGCGAAATGACCATTCGCCGTGATTTGGCGCGCCTGGCGCGCAGCGGGCGCCTCAGCCGGACGCACGGCGGTGCGGTCTTGTCGCTGGCCGGGACTGTTTCTTTTGAATTCCAGCACCGGCAGGCCCGGAACATCGAGCTGAAACGGCGTATTGCTCGCGCCGTGGCCGAGCGAATCGAACCGGGAACGACACTCCTGCTCGATACGGGCAGCACCACACTCGAAGTGGCCCGGGCCGTTGCGGCCGTACCCCGCCTCACCGTCCTGACCACGTCACTGATGATCGCCTCGGTGTTGCACACCCGGGAGAACGTCGAGCTGATCCTGCTCGGGGGCGCCGTTCGCCGCGGGAGTCCGGACCTCTCGGGGCCGTTAACCGAGGAGAATCTGAGACGTTTCAGAGTGGATGCGGCCGTACTCGGGGGGGACGGCGCGACGCGAGACGGTGTCTTCACGGCCAGTCTCGAGGTGGCGCGGGTCGCTCACGCCATTGTGGAGGCGGCCGAGCGAAGTTTTCTCGCCGTGGACCACACCAAGTTCGAGACGCCCGCATTTGTCAAGTATGCGGACTGGTCGGACTTCCGGCACGTCGTCACCGACAACGGCATCGGCCCCGAAGTCCGCGCCTGGCTCGACCGGACCGGTATTGACGTCGTGGTTGTCGGCGAGAAAGACGATTCGACTTGACCGCCGGAGCGGGAAGATTTGTCATATGGCACGATTCACACCGCAGCTCAACATGGTGCGCGAAGATCTGCGCGAACTGCCGCCGGTCGCCCTTCCGGCCGGGTGTCGGGTCCGGTCGTTCGGCCCGGGGGACGATCTCAACTGGACACGGATCATCGCGGCCAGTTTCAACGCCCGCCCGGAGCAGTACGATTTCGAGCGAATCATGCGCGGCGATGCGGCGTTCCGGCCGCAGCGCATCTTCTTCATCGACCACGCCGGCACGACGGCCGCCACGGCTTCGGCGTGGCACAAGCCCGGCAACTGGGGCGAAGCCGGCGTCATTCATTACGTGGGCGTCCTTCCGGATCACCGGGGGTTGAGGCTCGGTTACTGGGTCACGTTGCGCGCCATGCATCACATCTCGGCGGAAGGCCGGGACCGGGTCGTCCTTGAGACGGACGATTTTCGTCTCCCGGCCATCAAGACCTACCTCAACCTGGGCTTCGTACCTTTGGTGCGCCACGAAAGCCATCCCGAGCGGTGGCGGAAGGTCCTTGCCGATCTTGGCCTGCCGGAACTTGCGGCGCGCTTCGGGCTGTAGCCCGCCGGGCGGCCGGTCAGGCGGCATGGACCATGCCGGGAATGCACGTCCGGCGGCTCACACGATCACTCCTCCCACAATGTCCCGCACATGGGGGACCCCCCAACGATCCAGGCAGGCGTCGATCCCGTCCACGATCCGGACCAGACAACCGGGGTCCGCGAAGATCGCGGTGCCGACCCCGACGGCGTCTGCGCCGGCCAGCAGAAACTCGAGTGCGTCGGCAGCGGACTGAATCCCGCCCATCCCAATGATGGGCACGTCCACGGCCTGCCGTGCCTGGTACACCATACGCACCGCCACCGGCTTGATGGCGGGACCGCTGAGGCCGCCGGTGACGTTCGCCAATTTCGGCCGGCGCGTCTCGATATCGATGGCCATGGCCGGGATGGTGTTGATCAGTGAAACGACGTCCGAGCCGGCCTCCACGACGCAGCGAGCGAACTCCCCGATGTCGGTGACGTTCGGACTCAACTTGGTGATCAGCGGCAAACGCGTGGCCTTGCGCACTTCGCGGACGACCCGGCCCGCCAAACCCAGGTCGGTGCCGAAAGCAATGCCCCCGTGCTTGATATTCGGGCAGGAGATGTTGATCTCGAGTGCGGCAATCCCCTCCGACTCCGCATCCAATCGTCGGGCCACCTCGGCGTATTCTTCGATACTCGTACCCCAGATATTGACGAATACCGCCGTGTCCACAGTCCGCAGGAACGGCAGATAGCGGGAATCGTGGAGGAATTTGTCGACGCCCGGGTTCTGGAGTCCGATCGCATTGAGCAGGCCGCCGAACACTTCCGCAGTCCGTGGTGGCGGATTGCCTCGGCAGGGGGCGAGCGAGACGCCTTTCACCGTGATCGCGCCGAGCCGCTCGAATGGAACCAAGTCAGCATAGTCGGCGCCGTAACCGAACGTGCCGGACGCCGTAATCACCGGATTGCGAAGCGCCAGTCCCGCCAATGTCACGCTGAGATCTGCCATGAGAAGGAAAATGCCTTTCCGGGTTGCGGCCCGGTTTCGACCGGACGCTCTCTTTTTTCGGCCCGGCCACGGCCCCCCGCCGGCCGCCGAGCGCGGTCTCCGAAAACGGCTTCGGCGTGCGCCCGTTCACACGTGAGGGTTCCAGTCCAGCCTCGCACCTTCCGAGCACAGGCGGTGGACGAACAGGAGAGTCGGCCGCGCCTACTCTATTCCGACGAGCCCCTCCAACATAGCTTGCGGGCGGAGGAACCACAAACTGATTTCGTGCCGTGGCGACCGGCGGCTCAAGAGAGACACACCTGGAGCGAGCGCAACCGGCTCCGCAGCTTACGGTCTTGGATTGGGTGGGATGCCGAAACCGGAGATGCCAGCGCCCCGCCCGCCTGTTCGGCCTTCCGAAAGCGGAGCGGAAAAAGCTCGGAGCGCGTGTACTGTATCGCCGGGGGCTGTGTCCGTGGTCCTCCGCACGCCGTTCCGGTCCGAACTCACATTGCCGCAAATCGCGAGATTCCCATGAGCATGTGCCGAACACGTTTTCTTGTCATACTCGCCCTGGGGTGCTTCCCGCCGGCTCTGTTTGTACCGCGCAGCACCGCCATGAGCCGGTCCGCGCCGCGGTACGTCACGGTCTCCGACGCGATGGTGCTGCGTCCTCCGCATGCGGCGGCGGGGATCGCGGAAGCGTCGGCGGAACTGGCGCGCCATCTCGAGCTGGTTCTTGGGCGCCCCGTCCCGATACGGGAGGGTACACCGGCCCAGTGGGAATTGGGCGGGGCGCGTCCGTTCGCCTTCATTCTGCTGGATAGCTGGTCGGCGTCTTCATGGTCGGGCAACAAGCCGGTGCCGGCCGGATACAGCGTGGGGGCTCGAGCCGTATGGCTGACGCCGGGGGCGGGCGAAAGGCGGGCCGACGCCATTCTCACGGCGGTCTATGCCTTCCTCGAACGCGAGTGCGGGGTCCGCTGGTTCGCTCCCGGCGACGCGTGGACGGTGCGCCTCACGTCCGGACCGTTGCGACTCCGGCAGACATCGGTCTGGGTCCGGCGGTCCGAGGCGGCGAGCCGCATTCGAGTCGTTCTCGAAGGTGCGGCTCCGGAGGCCGTGACGGCGGCGGTCGGAGCCGGTCTGCCCGAAGAACTCCGGCCCACCCCCGAGATTGGACGAAAACGCCGGGCCGTGTTCCGGACGTGGCTCCGCCGCCATGGTCTTGCCGCACGCCCGGCGCCGGCAAAAGGAACCGGGCCTACGGTCCGCCTTCCGTCGGACCTGGGGCTCCCGCTGACCTCCGTCGCCACAACCCGGACTGCATTGGACGAAGTCCGCACGCAACTCGATGCCGGTGGGACGGTCGACCTACTCCTGCCGTCGCCGTCATGGGACCTCTCGGGGCCGGCGCTTTATGCGTTGGTCCGCGGCCTGGAGCGCCCGGACGAGCCTCTCGAAACGTGGATTGCCGAATACAGCCTGGCCTTTGGTTCCGGAGCGTTTCAGGTTCGGCAGTACTTCCGGTATTGGCGCGATAGGATGATGGCGGCGGTCGGCACGCACCGCGCCGAAGTCCGCGAGATGGGGTGGGGCGACCCTACGCTCGGAACCTACCGGTTTCTGGGCAAGGAGCTTTCGCGAGACGACTTCACGAAATCGGCGGCGTTTCTGCACGCGGCCTTTGATGACGGGCTGGGGCCGAATGCCAAGCGACGCTTGGAACACCTGCTGCTGGCGCACGCCCACGCCCGACTGATCGCAACGGTACTCCAGAACGGGATCGCGGCGGCCGCGACACCCGAAGATCTCGATACAGCCCTCGAAGCGGCCCGGCGACTGGCGAGTTTTCGCCGGGAATTCCGCTCCGATCTGCGCTGCTGCCTCCCGTGTCTCGCACTCCGCGAACTCCGAGCCGGAGACGTCGCCGGTACGCTGTGGAGAAAACTCTTCGACGGAGTCGTTCCCGCCGTCCGATTGCCCGAAAAGTGGCATTTCCGCGTCGACCCGGATGAACGCGGGGCATCGCAAGAATGGCAAAACCTGCCCTGGCCTGCCCTCGCCAAGTGGCCCACCCTGCGGACCGACCGGCCCTGGGAATTCGCCACCGGGCCGATCCCTCTCCCGGGCGACGGCGGAATGGCCGGCTATGACGGGAGCGGCTGGTATGCCACGGCCTTCGATGTGCGCCCTGCCTGGCGCGGCTGCCCGGCGTTCTTGATCCTCGGCCCCAGCGAGGACGCCAGGACCGTCTATATCAACGGCAAACGCATCCTTGAGTCGAATCCCGACGCGACAGCAGGCGTGTCTCTGCCGCTCCGGATTCGGATCGATCCGTTTTTTACCCGGGAGGCCCTGCATCAAGTCGTGGTGATTCGCCTCCGCGACTCGGGCGGTCCGGGCGGCCTGCGCAATCCGGCCTGGGTCTGCCTGAGACCGGCGACCAAGCAGGCGAAGACAAACGCGGGAAATGCTGCGGCACAGCCGTCCCCGGCCGACGACGGGGCGACCCCCTGATTTTTGGGTACGTCACCTTGCAGGTCGCACTCGGCGGCGGCCTGAATCGTTCCGATGGAAAAAACAGGCAAAAACGAGGAGATCGACTCATGGGCAAGTTGCTGATCGGCGCTCAAATGTACACGGTGCGAGAATTCTGCAAGACGCCGGCGGAGATCGCCAAGAGTTGCGCCAAAGTCAAGGCCATGGGGTACGACGGCATTCAGGTGTCGGCCTTCGGTCCCATCGACCCCCGCGAGCTGAAGCGCATTCTCGACGGGGAAGGTCTGGCCTGTGCCGCCACGCACGTCTCGCGGGATCGCATGGAAAACGAGACGGAGAACGTCATCGAAGAACACCAATTATGGAACTGCCGGTACACGGCTGTCGGTGGTTTTTTTCCCCGGGAAGCGTGGACGCGGGCTCTGTGGGAAGGATTCGCCCACACGTACAATCGAGTGGCTGCGAAGTTCGCAGGATCGGGCATCCGCATCGGCTACCATAATCACAGTCACGAACTCTCGCCGGTTGACGGGCAGCTCCCCCTGGCGCTGTTGATCGAGCAGTGCGATCCGTCCATCTGGTTCGAGATCGACACATACTGGATTCAGCACGGGGGGGGCGACCCGGCGGCTTGGATCGACCGCGTGGCAGGGCGGATTCCTTGCGTGCATTTTAAAGATATGACGATCACCCCTGCCCGCGAACATAAAATGTGCGAAATCGGCGCCGGCAACTTGAACTGGCCGCGGATCATTCAATCGTGCCGGGACGCGGGTGTCGAATGGTGCCTGGTCGAGCGGGACAGTGGGGACCTCGATCCGTTCGAGAGTCTGAGAATCAGTCTCGAAAACATGCGCGACAAACTGGGCGTTTGAACGCCGTAACTCAGTGCATCGGTGAAGCGAGACATCCTTTTTTCGTTGCCCGCACTCAAGGCGAACCGGCGTCCGGAAACTGAATCTATGGCGACCGGCGTCCCCCCAAACGAAACGGCCCGCGAGGACGACACCGGGAGTGGTGGGCGTTCAGGTTTCCAGCTTCCCGAACTGAAACCGCCGCGGTCGAGAGCACAGACGCCGTGACCTTACGCCGGGTATCCGCATTCGCGAATGGCGTCGTCGAGGAAGGGGGGGAAAACGGCGTCTTTCTTTTCGGCGCGCCGCCAGCGGCCCACGGCTTCGGGCCGCACCGGGATTCGTTTCAAGGGCAGCCCCAGGAAGGCCTCGAGTCGTTCGAGGGTTTCGGCCTGTTTCAGCACAAAATCTTCAAAGCGCACGGCGATCCAATGTGCGGGGCGCGGCACGGCTTTCATCAGGTCGTACTGGTACTTCCACGATACGGCCCGTCGCACCAGGGGATCGTGGGTAGGGGGATAGGGCACCCCGAAATCCGTGAGATCGTCTGTGAGGTGCGCGCCCAAGATGGAATCGCGCGGGTCGCGAGTCCAGTAAATGTATCTGGCCTCGGGAAACATGCGCTGGATCCACGGATAGCACAGCGTGGTTTCCGGCAGTTTCCACCCCCGTTGCGGGGCCCGGCTGGACAGCACGGAGGCCAAGTACGTTCGGACTTTGTCCACAAACTCGCCGGGGATCGGCCCCTTGAAGGTTGCGCTCCAATCCCATTCGAGGCCGCCGTGCCATTCCACTTGCCGGGCGAACACCCGGCAGGCCTCGTACATCGCGTCGGCCGGGACAAGGTCGCCCGACCCGTTCAACGGTTCGCCCATAAACACGCCGGACGCGCTCAGGGTGTGCGACATGGCACGGGTGCCGGAATGCCCTCTGCCGATGATGGTGATCAGAGATTCCACGAGCATTCTCCTGGTTTTTCGGAAAATGGGGACGGCGGCATGTCATCCACAGGGCGGCCGACCGAGGCGCATCGAACGGGAGGCGGAACAAGGATGTTGCCCATCCCGGGGGGCCGACTCAGCCCGTCGAGACCGCGGGCGGGTATTCGTTGCAAAGAAGATGCAGGGGGGGCTCGTCCTCCTCGATGGCCGGGAATCGGCCGCACGGCTCGTAAAAGCGGTTGTCCGTATTGTCGTCGTTGACTTTCGAGACCTCCCCCACCAGGCATGTGCCGCCCTCGGCCCAGAAAGCGTGATACACGAACGGTTCGAGGCAGATGCTGCTGCCCGGCCCGAGGCGGACCCGTTCGCCTGGACGGCAGGTGCGACAGACCCCGTCGATGCCGACATCGAACGGCCGGTCCCAAAAGCGGCCCTCGTCGTCGGGATCGGCCCGATAGAGTTCCAGGACCAACGTCCCGCCGCCGCGGTTGATGATATCTTCCATCTTCTTCCAGTGGAAATGCATCGGTGTGATCTGTCCTTCGCGGACGATCATGATCTTCTCGGCATAGGTCTTGGTGTAACGCGGATTGCCGGGTTTGCCGTTCCGTAGGGTGAACAGCAACAGTCCCGTGCGCAGAAAATCGCCGCTGCCGAAGTCCGTCAAATCCCAGCCGAGGGCGTTGTCCCGAATCTCGTCGTATTCGGTGCCGCGCCCCCGCCAATCCTCCGGCGACCAAAACGCGAACGGCGGCATGGCAAAACGATGCTCCGCAAAAAAGGCTTTGGCCTCCCGAATCAGGGCGTTGATTTCAGAGCGTTTCATCGGGACGTCCTCCTGTCTTTTCTCCAAGCCATGTCCGCACCGGCTTGAGCCCGTCCACACGGATCACTTTTCGCGGTGACTGACGGCGATCCACCTGCCGTTCCGCCGCTCGAACTCGAACGCCCACCGGACCTTGACGCCCACGATCCCCTCGGCGTCCTGCAAAACGACCACGGCAGCGGCCCGGTCGCCCCGAACCGCCAGCTCCCTGAACCCGGCCACCCGCAGTCCCATGCTGTGTTGGTGAAGATAGACCTGCACGGCAGTCCGATAGGGCCGGACCTCTGCGGAGGACAGCGGCGGCTTGCGGCATCCGGCCAAGTGCGAGCCGCAGATCCAGACCACGAGCAGTCCGAGCCACTTGCGCTGTGTGCATCGTCTCATGGCAGCGATTCGAATAGACGCGGTTGACGTTGGGCGGCAGGAAACGTAGTATACCCAGCCCGGCGGGCCGCGACAATCGCAGCCACCGGGAAAAGGAAGCCGGAATCTGTCGTCCGGGGACAGGGAGGATGGAGGGAGACATGGCCGCAGCGCAAAGTTCACGGAGCAGCGGTCAGTCCGGGCAACCGGGGAACCTGCTGTTGTCGGAACCGGAGTACAAAGTCACCCGCACCCGGTTCGGCGCACGCCGGGAATACCTGTATCCGGACGGGCGTCTCTTCAGCGAATTCCGCAGTCGGGCCCGGCTCGGCCCTTGGCCCTTGGTTCACATCACGCGCGGCCGGTGTCCCTCGACAGGTCGACGGATCACGGCTCGGGGCGTGATCGCCGTCGGTCGGATCGCGGCCGGCGGAGTGGCGTTCGGGCAGGTTGCCGTTGGACTGGTCGCGTTCGGGCAGTTGTCGTTCGGTTTGGTGGCCGTGGGTCAGGCCGCGTTTGCCGCCGGGTTCGCCCTCGGGCAACTGGGAGTGGCGCCGGCGACCGTGGCTCAGTTCGGCGTGGGAGTGCTGGTGGTGGCCCAGCTCGGATTCGGCAGGTACGTGCTGGCCCAACGTGGGTTCGGGCAGTTCGTCTACTCGGTGAAACGACACGACCGGGAAGTGGCCGAACTCGTGCGGGGCCTGCTGATCTTCTTCAAATGAGCGGCAGTACGCAAGGAGCCGCAAAATCGAACAGCGTTCCCTGCCGGAGTTCGCCATGCCCCTCGGACAGGCTGTTCGACCGTCGTCGCGCTCTGCCTCGCCCCCTTTTTTCGGAGGTATGGATGAGAACCGGCTCGACAATCCTGGCGGCGGTACTCTCATGGCCCGCCATCGGCGCGGACATGGGGTTCCTCCGTGGTATGGGCTGGTCGCCCTGGCATTCAAAGTACGGTTGGGAGCGTCCGCCGGAAGTGGTCGCCCAGGATTTCGCCATACTCCGTAACTTGCACGTCAACGCGTTGCGGACCTGGGGCCCGGTGTCGCGAGAGGCACTGGACACGTATTGGCGGCACGGTCTGTCCCTGGTTCCGCAAATCGCCCGGGGCAGCCTGCCGAAAATGCAGTTCAAAGACGGTTCGCCGGGGCAACCCGCGTATGCGGCCCCGGAAGCCCGGGCGGATATTCAGACCCACGCCGCGGCGCTCTCCGCCGCCCTGCGGGGACATCCCGGCCTTGCCGCCTATAACCTGGGAAACGAGTACAGTTGGGTGGGGCGCAATAAGGCCGGCCGGTACGAGTGTCTCGGGTTCGACCCGCTCACGCAGAAAGCATTTCACGCCGCGCTGCGCCAACGCTTCGGCACAATAGAACGCTGGAACCAACTCACGGGTCGGGCCGATCCGACCTTCGACGCCATCGTTCCGCCGACCGGCGCCGCTCAGGACCTGCTGTACTGGGAATGGTGGCGGTTTCAGCGACAGACCTTCAGCCGCTTCCTGCGCGCGGGGCACAACGGCATCCGGCGGCACGACCCGACGACGCCAGTGACTTACGCGCTCCTCTGCGGGGGGCGATGGGACGCGGCCACCGAAGACGCGGACCTGGAGTTCCTCGAATGGCAGGGAGACAATCTGTACTATCACTGGGACAAAGACTGGGGCGGATACTGCCTGCGTCTCGCCCGACGGATCGGCCCGGGCCGCCCCATCCTGTTGACGGAATCGGGGATCAACACCTGGACCTACAAGAAACCCGAGGTCGCGGCCCGCCTCATGCGGCAGATGCTCTGGCTCTTGGCCATGCACCCCGAGGTCAGGGGCGTGTTTCCGTTCGTTTATTGCGACGAGTGGTGGCACGGGCCGGACCCGAAAACCCAGGACGTATCCGCCGACGCCTGGGGTATCGTGACCGCCGACCGCAAACCCAAGGCCACCTACGCCCCGGTCCGCGAAACCTATGCCGCATTCGAGCGTTTGGGGCCGTTCATGGCGGGGCGTCGTGCACCGGTGGAACTGCTCGTCAGCGATCAGGCGATCGACCGATGGCGCGGTTTGGCCGGCCCGTCGGTTCGTGACGTGTGCCGGACCCTCTACCGACGGGGCATGAGTTTCCGGTTGATATCCCTGTTGCGCCCGGGAGACTTGGCGGCAACCCCGTGCAAACGCCTGCTCCTGCTCGACAGCACGATCCCGGACGAACCCGACGGCAGCAGCCCGGCCCGGGACGCCCTGCGCGCCTTCAATCGCCGCGGGGGGCGGATTCTTTACCTCAACGACCGTCCCTGGCGCGGTCTGTATCGACCGACCGGGCCACCGCCGGACATCCAGGTCGTCGAGGGGGCGGGCAGCGGCGATCCATGGCCCCCCATCAGGCGGCTGGTGGGAACGCCATCGGTTTCCGTGGAAGCGGCGGACGCCCGCGAAATATTCTGGCGACGGCTCACGGGCGCCCGGAACGATTTCCTCCTGCTGGTCGCGACCGGTCCGGACCCGGTGGGACGGGTTGTCGTTCGGAACGCCCAGGTGACCGAGGTCGCCGAGGCGGACGGCGCCCGTCTCGTCGCCGCCGAGCGCACCCCGACCGCGTGCGTCCTAACGCATTTCGACACCTTCGCCCTGCTGCGTCTCGGCGGCGGCGGTTGACACACGGGCAGTCCGCAATTCGGTCACCATTTCCGGCCCTGCCGACTTGGTCCCCGGGACAGGCCGGCGCAGCAGAGAGGCGCCCCGATCCTCACACCTGCCGGTGGCGATCCCGTGCCGCTCCCCGAGCCCGCCGACGTCCGGGACCGGGGCCTGATCCTCGAGACCGAGCGATCCCGGTAGCCCTGCCCCACTGTCAATGGGCGTTGGGACGGTCTTCCCCGCGACACACTGTGGCCCTGCTCTGACGCCGCGCCATCGCGCAGTGTCTACGGGGCTGCCCGTTCCAGCACAAGGACCCAATCCTGGTAGATGGGCGGGCGGGAAATGGGCAGGCGCCAAGTGCCGCCGGCGTCCGGATCGACCGCTCCCAAGTCGGTTTCGCTCCCGTCCACCGGGTTGAAAAGGAAGGAACGGTAGGACGCGTCGGCCTCGATTTCCCGCACTTCGGGCATCCCCCACATGCAGAACCAGTAGATGATGCGAACTTCGCCGGGAATGCCGCCGGCATACGGCAGCAGATAATCCTCGGCGGTCCAGTGTGGCGCCACCCACTCCGGGTGCGACTCGAACTTCCACCAGCGGAAGCGCTCGAGCAACCGCCGCGCCAAACCCAACTGCCGCCCGCCCGGGAGCCGGGCGGCCTCGTCCCAGGGCGTGTGTCCCCAAGCCATCCCGTGAGGCGACGCACCATAGGGTTGCTCGCGGCGGTTGACCTGCCAGATCCCGTTGGCCCCGTACGTGAACCCCTGGGCGCCAGACAAGAAGCACGCCCAAAACATGAGGCGCTGCACCTCTTCTCGACACTGCCCGCCGATGCCTTCGTAGCAGACTTCACCCTCGATCACGGGCATCCGTGGCTTGGTGTTGCGGGCGCGGGTCACCAGCCGCACGGTATTGGGCAGGCTCCGCCGGTCGCCGTGCCCGGTCTGAAGCATGTCGAAATCGAGCACGCCCGGGTCCGCCACCGTGTCGCGCGCACTGGTGCTCGGATGAATGGTGATGGGCCGCCTCGACGGATCGATTCTTCGCACATACCGGGCGATTTCGGTCCAACCCTGCTTTTGGAATTCACGATCTTCGTCCGGCGTTTTCGACAGATAATACGGCATGCTCCCTTCGCCGGCAAGACACCAGACCACGGGGTACGCCCCCCAGCGTGCCACCAAGTAACGCCAGTGCTGTTTCATCTTCGGAACGCCCAACCATTTCAGGTAATAACCCCAGCAACCCACGATGCACGGCGTCAGGCCATTGCGCACGAGATAATCGATGCGAAGGTCCGCCATGTCGAACCAAGCCGGGTTGATCCGTGCGAACTCCGCTTCCCAGGGATAGCCCGCCTCGTTCGCTCCGCGCTCGTCGAAGGCGGGCATATCGGGATAGAGTCCGGCCACGATCTGAACCACCGTGAAACCTTTGCGCACACGGTCGGCGGTCAGTTCCCGGAATTCACCGGGCCATTCCAAGCGTTTGCACAGGCCCATCCACCACGTGTCCCCAAGCCAAAAGAACGGAGTGCCGTCGGCGTGTTCGAGACAACCGCCGCCGACGTTCGGGCGGAGCGAACCGTGGCGGAACAGCGGGTTGTCGCCATCGTACGGCATCACATCGAGGACGCCGGTCGCGCCGTGCAGGCCCGGATCGGTTTCGTCGGAGCATGCCGTACACCAGGTATGTTTTCCGATCTTCGCAGGTGAGTAGCGCACACGCCACGTGGCGCCTCCGGCCCAGAATGCCGGGACCCGGTGTTCGGCGCCGTCGGGATCGGTGACGATCACATCCAGTTCCACGTCATGGAAGGGGTCGGCATAGCTCTTCCGGGACGTGAAATGCCATTCCGCTACGCAGTTCTGCATTGTCGTCATTTCCGCGACCTCCTTTTGGGGGTTCTCCCCATGAAGTACACGCACAACCGGGGGTTTGCAACGTCCCGTCGGACGGATTCTTGCCGGGATTCCGCGCGGCGACGACGGCCGGGGGCGAGCACGCATGTCAGTTCCGCCGGTGGTCCCGGTGGGGGGCCTCGCCGTCGAGCTTTTTTCATTGCTCCCATACCGGACGAAACCGGATACCGCGTTGGTTCGTGGTCCCCAACGGGGACGCCGAGTCCAGCCCGCCTCAGGCGGACGGATTCGGTTGTCGCATCAATCCGTGTTCCGACCGGGCAAATGCGCGGTCTCCATTCCCACAACACAGCCACCGCCTACGGAACTGACATGCGCCCCTGGGGCGATCAATTCATGGACTTCGTCGCGAGAGAGCGTAGCTTATTACATGGATTCGGGCCATGGCGTCGGGCGCCGGACAAGAATCCGGGATACATTCCGACCCGGCTCTCCGGGTCATCCACCCTGCGTTCCGGCGGGAGCACGCTCTGGAAGAAGCGAATGAAGTATGTCGACTCCGGATCGTCTTGTCTGGCCGTTCTGGCAGCGTGCCTGCTTGCCGGGGGATGCCGTTGCATGCGAGAGGCCGAAGAGGAAAGCGGGCAGGGAAACATGATCGACGTGGTGGTCCGAGGCGCGGACCCCACCGGACGCATCGACGCCACGGGAATCCTCACGCGCCTGCATCGACTCGGCCGACCGGTGTACTACCCCAACGGCACGTACCTCTTCAACGGGGCCACGCTCGATTTCTCCGGCGGCGTACGCTTCGAATCCCCGGCGGGCGTGATTGTCCGCAACGACATTTCTCCGTCCCCGATCATCGTGTTCGACGACGACGGCAACCTGATCGGCCTACAGCAGAACCACCTTGAACAGAACGAACTGGAGTTGGGCGGACCGTTGCCGTTTCGCTCCGGCAGCCTCGTACCGCCTCCTCCGGGGCGACCGTTGCCCACGTTGCCGGTCGATATCCTTGCCCACTGGTACAACGATTTCGGCCTCGAGTGTCGCCGGACCAACCGCGGTTCCGGGTGGATCGGCTGGTATTATTGGTCCTGGAACTTTCACGCCGCACCCGGCGACGGATACGATCCCTCCCGCCATCCACTGCTCGGTTTCTACAGGGGCGACGATCCGGTCGTTCTCGATTGGCAGTGCCGCTGGTTGTGCGAGTATGATGTGCGCGGCGTGATCTTGGCTTGGAGCAGTCGCGACCCGGAAGCCGCGCTGGCCCGCTGGGACCGGCCTGCGTCGTCACTCTACTGGCTCCACCAACTCTTCAACCGCACACCCAACTTCAAACTCCTGAAATACGTGATGTGGGCGCCAACGCCCTGGCTGCCCTCGACGCCCGAAAACCGGGCCAGGGTCGAACGCGGCTGGATCGCCCTCGTCGAGAACATCTACCTGCGCTACCCCAACCGCTATTCCCTTCGTGTCGGCGACCGCCGCTACCCGGTGTTATACTTGTGGGAGGAAGGCGCGGTGCGGGGCGTGTTCGACAATTTCCGCGGCGCCGAAAAGACCCACGCGTTTTATGCGCGTATTGCCCGGCGTTTTCAGCAAGCAGGATTCGACGGAGTGGCGTTGTTCGCACGCCATCCCTACATGCCGAAGACCGCGGAACGCGCCCGGCTCGAACAGGCCGGGGTGCTGCATTTCCGGGCATACTACTCGGACCCGCTCAGCCGCGATACCCGGACGTACCGCAAACTTGTTGAGAATTTCGAACCTCCGTCCGATCCGCACACCATCGTCAATTCGGTGACGGCACGCCACTCCCATACCCCGCACCCGAGTCGTTGGAAATGCCCGGGCAGCACCCCGGCGTTGTTCCGCGAACTGCTCTCCAAGGCCGTCAGGCATGTACGCTCGCGCCCTTCCATGCCGCAGGTCATCACATGTTACAACGTGGCCGAATGGGCCGAGGGCGGCCCCGGCCTTCAGCCGAACATGCGCGACCGTTTCGGCTACCTCGAAGCCGTGCGCAGCGCTCTGGCCCCAACCTGCAATCAAGACAAACCGAAAGGGAAATGAATGAGACTGCTGCTGATTCGGCACGGAGATCCGGATTACCCGAACGATTCCCTCACAGAAAAGGGACGCGCCCAGGCCCGCCGCCTGGGTGAAATACTTCGCCCCCGGACCCTCGACCATATTCTTGTTTCACCCTTGGGCCGGGCTCGGCTGACGGCCGAATACATTGCGGGTCCGAAAAAAATGACCCCGACGGTGCTGCCCTGGCTGAGCGAACTGGACGGCAACTACCACGGGCGGGCGTGGGCCTGGAATTATCCCGGCAGCGACACGTTCGAGCACCGGGACAATTTCACCATGGAAGACTGGCATCGGCACGTTCCATACGGCGCTCACATGGTCGGCCTCGCCGCAACCTTCTGGGAACAGTTCGACGCCTTTCTGGCCGAACGGGGGTACGCACGAGAGGGAGGAAGATACCGGGTTGTCCGGCCCGGCGGACAGACGCTGGCGTTTGTGTGCCATGCCGGGATCATCCAGACCCTGTTGAGTCATCTCCTTCACATCCCGCTGCCCATAACTTATGCGCAATTCGCAGTGGGTCCGGGCAGTTGCACCACGTTGGATTTCGAAGAGAAAAACGGCTTCGGCGTCTTCCGATTGACCGGTTTGAATTGCACGTGGTAGGTTCTTGCGTCTCGAACACTCCGTTCTATCGTGTGTGTCGAAACGATCCGAACACCGGCGCCCGGCATAATCCGAATCATCGGCACTGGTGACCTGCCTCGCAAAAAGGGCATGGGAGATGTGGCGGAAACGCGGGTGAGACCGCCCCCCCCCCGAGGCGACCCGTCTCGACGGGGTCCTCGCACACAGCCGGCCCTGTGCGACCCTCTCGAGCAATCTTTCGCCGGTTCTGCCCGGGATGACCCGCCGGGGGCGGCGGCGCCTGCCAGGGCGGAGCGCGCAGACAGGCCGGACCCGCTTGGGGGGAAGGAAATCTCACCCAGAATCGAGTTCGCGCGCGGCCACGCACTCCTGGTGGCCGGGCTCTGCCTAACGGGAGATCGTGCCATGACGAAGTCCGCTTTCCGCCGCCGCCTTGTCTGCTTCGTGCTTTCAGCCGCCTGCATTCTACGTGCCGCAGGCACAAACGAAATCCCGCCCGACCTCGAATTCACCCCGCTCGACGACTTCGAGAATCCCGCCGCCTGGTTGAAAGGCGATCCCAAAACCGACCTCGAACAGCGCGATGCAGCCGTGACCGCCGACACCCGGATCGTCAAACAGGGCAAGTATTCCCTGCTCTTTACGATTCGGGTGAACTGGAAAAAACGAGCCCATGAGCGGTACGCCAAAGGCTGGCCCATGATCTCCAGAACGTTTTCGACGCCGCAGGACTGGTCGTCGTACGATTATCTTTGCTTCGAAGTCTACCCCGAAACCGACCTTTCGCTCACCCAGCAACGGGTCCTGCGCGTCGGTTTCCTTTCCGGCAGGAACAAACGAACCGTAGCGCGCTGGTACACCATCCCCGGCCTCGTCCCCAATACGTGGAACGAAGTTCGCGTGCCGCTCGCTGCGCACCTGGACGGCGACACCGTCGCCGGCATCCGCTTCTATGTCGCCGAAGCATGGTATCGAGACGGCGACCGCATCGACTTCCACATCGACGCCATGCGCCTCGCCCGATGTCGCCGCACCCGCATCGTGGAACACGACACCTGCGCCCGAATCTTCGAACGTGGCCGCAAACTCCGCTTGCGTCTTGTGCTTGTCGGACCGGTCCGGGACCGCACCGCTCGCCTGACGATCCGGACCTTCCATTCGAAGGCGCAACCCGTGATTCTGACACAGCCACTGAATTCGAAACGCGGCACCTATGTTTTGGACGCATCGGCCGTCCCCTCCGGCCATCACCGCGCCCGGATCGAAATCGTCGACCCCGCGGGCGCTGTTGCGGACTCCGCAACCTCCATATTCCGGAGCCTCGCCCCCGGAAAGACCACCTACCTGAACTTGATCACGTTCTACACCAAACCGCTGGGCACGCTGGATCTGTCCGCCTTGGGGCGCCTGAAGGGCTCTGTATGGAACGGTGTCGCGATTCCCCTGCGCGGCTCCTACGACGTCTCTCCGCCGCCGCCGTTTTCGGCGCTGGCCCCCCGGCTCGACGCCGCCAGAGAGGCCGCCCCGAGAGCCATCGACCTCTGGCCGTGGGTGAGCATCAACCGCATGGTCGGCAGCGCCCCGGATGGACGCTCCCACGCCGGCGCGCCCACCGCAAACAAGGTATTCCGGGCAATCCGAGCGCTCGATCTGGATGACGAAACCGGTGCACGCACGGCTTTTCTTACCCTTTTTCGCCTCGCCGTACGCGCTGCTCGCCGCTGGAAATCACCCGGAATCGTGCTCGATCCCGAGGCCTACAACGACTACCGCACCTACCGAGTGGCTTTCGTTGCCGAACGCCGCGACCGGTCGCCGGACGCCGTGATCGCCAACTGCCGCCGCCTCGGGGAAGACATGGCCCGGATCATCGCCGAAGAGTACCCGACCTGCGTCGTCTGGACGCTGTTCGGACGATTCGAACGCACCGAACGCCTGCCGAATTCCACCCGGGACGTTCTGACCACGCCCACGTATGTCTTCACCGGTTTGCTCGAGTACGCCAAGACCCACAGCATTCCATTGACCCTCCTGGACGGCGGCGAGACGTTGCCCGGCTACTGCAACCGCAGCCTCGACAGCCTGCGCGAAAAAATCGCTCGACGCGACCGTCTGGTGCAGAAATGGCTGGATGTCTATCCGGAACGCCTTGTCTTGGCAGGGCCCATTTCGCCGTTCCACGACTGGGACCTCACGTCCGGCTGGATCCGCAAGGGCTACGCCAAGTCCCCGTTCCGCACCCTGGACGATTTCAAGCCCCTGTTCCGCTGCCTGTTCGAGGCCTACGACTGGGTCTGGATCTACGCGTCGAGTGCGGCAAAGACCAAACCGTACGCCCCCGAAAACGTGGCCCGCTACGGCGCCGTGTTGCGCCAGGCCCTGGAAGCCGCTGCGCACCCCCCCGAGACCGATGCGAAAGCGAAATGAACGGTAACAGCGACCTGTGCCTGCGACGCCCCGCCCTGGAGTTGCCTGTCCCAGTCAGTATTTGACCCACGCCAAGTCCCGAACGACCATTCGGACGGTGCTGTTGCGCTTCGAGTTGATGCCCACCAGAATCGTTCGGACCCGGTCGAGGTCGAGTCGGCGGTTCACGTCCGGTTTCGACCATGAGCCCCAATGCGCATTCCGGAACAAGGCCACGGCGATTTGCGGAGTCCGCACATCGCTTTTGACGGAAAGGTCGGTGATGTAAGAGGCGCCGTTGTCCTCAATGAACTGGACGCGGACCGCGCCCGAGCCTTCGAGAAGTTGGACCGTCAGCCGCAAACCGTCGTAATCCGCCGGGGGGCGGTCCGCTGCATCGAGATCGAGCCGGGGGTAAGCCCACGGATCGGAGTCCGCAAACCGCATGTCGAATCGGACGCCGCCGCCGGGCGCGGGGCCGTGTTGCATTCGTGCGCCCCCCACGATGTTGTCGGCCCATGCCCCGGATCGGTCGCCCGAGGCCACGACGTGAGCCGAAGTCGGCTCGATCGCGGCCGGGTCGGCGGCCAGACGAAACGCGAGGACCGGCCTCCCGGCCTTGCCGAAATCTCCCCGCAATTGAACCCAGGCGCCGAACAGGGCCGCTCTCCCCCCTTTCTCGAGGTCGATTCGGACCGTGATCCGCACGCGCCCCATGGGATCGAGGCCGACGGATGCCGGGGCAAAGTCCAGTTTCCATCCGGGCGGCGCCTTGTCCACGGCCAGGACGCCGTGAACCGCAGCGTCCGAAAAGTTGTAGACGTCAACCGGCACGTCGAACGCCTTGCCCACAGGCGCCTGAAAGCCTTGAATATTGAGACGGACGGCGGACAGCGGCATCTGCGTTTGAAGGACGATGGGGGTGGGAGTTCCGGGCCGGGCAGGTGCTTTGTTTGGGGGCGGCTCGAGGGGCCAGTCGTCCGTCTCGCCCGGCGGGAGCAAGATGAAAACGGGCCGGGGCCCCACGCGTAGACTTCCCGTGGTCGCCGGTCGAGGACGCCCGAGGTAGTCGAACATGCCGTCGATCCGCGCTTTTCCCGGCAGAGACCATTCGGTTGCGCGGGCGGCCCATGCGATTACAACGTCCTGCCGGCGGCCGTCCGGGCGTGCCCGGAAAACGATTGCGCGGGTTTCCGGTTTTCCCTCGAGAGGCAGTTGCCCTCGGCATTCGGCGCCGGCCAGGAACCGTCCGACGGCGGCCAAGGCGCAGTAGCCGGGACGCGGGGTGAAATCGTGACGCAGCAAGCCGAATTGCACGTCATGCTCGATGTAGTTGCCGAGAATGAAAAAAAAGTGCCGATCCACCCCGGCGTACAGACTCGAGGCAACCGAGCGCGCGATGAATTCCGCCTGGCGCAGTTCATCGGCCGGAGTCATATCTCCCCACGGAGGAGCGGATCGAGTCGGCAGCCGAATGCCGCATTCGCTGATCCAGAGCGGACGCCCGCAGGCCGCTTGGCGGGCGTTGGCGAATTGGTCGCGGTACGCACCGGGGGCGCTGTACGAGTGGATGTTGTACGTCTCGAAGTAGGGCCACGCTTCATTCTCCAACACGCCCTCGGTCTGCAAATCGTTGCCGCCGCCGGCGAACACGTTCCAGCAGACCGTGACCCGGGGATCGCCCGCTTTGAATCCCAGGTACGCCGCCTTTTGCAGCGAGCACATCTCATTGATGGGATGACCGCCGAACCCGCCGATATTGGCCTCATTCCATGGTTCCCAGGCGAACACCCTGCCTTTGAACCGCACGGCGAGCGTCCGACAGAAACGATAGAGCACCCGGAGATCTCTGGGAAACCGCCGCCCTCCCCGCTCACCGTCGAGGGCTTTATCGACCGCCCAACCCGGCGTGCTGTGAAAAACCTGCAGGGTCTTCAGCCCGTGCTCGGTGGCGAGTCGGGCGGACGAATCGTACCGGGTCGGGGCCGCGTATTTGTCCGGGCCGGTCTCGATCTCGCCCCAACTCAGCCGGTCTCGGATCCAGTTTGCCCCGGCCAGGGCGGCCAAGGTCGCAAACACTTCCCGGGCCCGTTCTTCTTCGGGACGGTAACGGGCTGCGAACCACGCAGTGGCCGAATCCACACACACGGGCGAGTCCTGGGGGACCGGGACCCCGAGCCGATGCAGTACGGCGGCGGAAGTCCAGCCCACTGTCCGGCGCGCCGCATCCAAGAATTCGATGCGATACCAACCCAAAGGGAGGCGACCGAGCACGACCTCGGTCACCGGTCTTGCGGAGTTCGCAACGGCGGCCGCCTGAGCAACCTCCTCGCCGCGTTCGTCGGTCACACGCCGGAAACGCGTTTTGTCCCTCAAGGCCGCCGGAACGGGAATGCGGACTGTTTCACCCTCCATGAAAACATTGCCCGGGTGTCCGGCCAGCGGCGCGGGGATGCGCCGAGAGACGTGCTGCAAGGACTGTGACGCGGCCGCAATAGGCGCCCGGGCGCCGTTCGCGGGCGCCGCACCGACCGCGGAAGCCCCGGCCACAACGGCAACCGATATCGCCGATTCAATCCAACTAACTGCGACAGATGTCGTCATGGCTCCAACTCCTTTGCCGGCGCCTCCACACTGTCCAAGTGATGTGGGAGAGCCGGCGAATTCGCCTGCGCGTCGGATCATTTCGAGCCGATCCATACCGTTCGATCCAGCGCGGGCTGTCCGACCGGCGCCGGCGCTCGCCCCAAGTCCGGCGAACTCGCGACATGCACGAAAGGCCTGCCCCCCCCGCTCCGCTCAAAGTGCTTCATCCCCCGGAGGAGACCGAGTAGCATTCCAGGCGGCCGGCGCGATCTTTGCAGAAGACCCGCCCGTCGCTGAGGGCCACGTGCGGCCAGGCATCCGGGCGTTTGCCGGTGTCTTTCAGGAAACGGACGCGGCAGGTGCGGGGTGAAAGCCGGGCAGAGTCGACCAAGGCCAGTCGGCCGCGCCCGCCCCAAACGATGATCCGCTCGTCCGCAGTCGCAATGCACGAGCCGGCGGTGCCGAACCGTCCCCCTCCCTTCCAACGCTCTCGGCCGTCGACCGTGGCCAGGCAATGGAGGGAGTGCTGCACCAAGTACAAACTGTCGCCGAACACGACCGGCGAACACACCGTGGCGCCGACCGGGCTTTCCCACACCTTTTGCGCCCCTTTCAAAGTAATGCGGACCTTGCAGACGCTTTTGTGGTTGTATCCCGAGGTCACGTACACACAATCACCGACCACGGCCGGGGTGGGAATATTGCAGCCGAAATCCGTGATCCAGGGAAAACGCGCCACCGTTTCGCCCGCGTGCTTGCCGTCGAGTCGAACGACCAGCAGACCCTCGAGCGTGAGCAGTGCGGCGCAGGGGACGCCCTGTACCTGCATGGGTACCGGGCCGCCACTGTGCCCCGCAGGCAGCCGCGCCGTCGCGGACCAAAGCTGTCGGCCGGTGCGCTTATCCAATGCAATGAGGCTCCCCGCCGGGACGCCGACCTCAACCAGCAGCCAATCGCCCCAAATCATGGGCGCCGCGGTCCAGCCGTAGTCCCGCACACCCTTGCTGCCGACCCGGGGGCGCCGCCGCACGCCGAAGCGCTCGTACAGGTTGAGACTCCAAACCCGTCGCCCGCCGTGTGTGGCGTCCCAACAGATCAGGTCGCCGTCGACGCTCAACGTGTAGAGCGTTCCGGTTGCGGACTCGAATTCGGGCGTGGCGCTCGGTCCACCGTAAAACCCCTTGTCGCCTATGCTGAAACGGCCGTACTTCGGGCAGGTGTAACTTTTTTCCCAAACGACGGTCCCGGTTTGGGTATCGAGGCAGAAAACGGTGTCGCGCCCGTTGCGCCACCCCAGCGTGTAAACCCGGTCGCCCACCACGAGGGGCGAAGTGCAGCCCTGTCCCACCGACCGTACCCACAACGGCGGCCCGACCCAAGGCCGACCGGGCCGCCACCCCGAAGGCTCGGGGCTGACCCCGTTCCGGCCCGGGCCCCGCCAATGCGGCCAGTCGGCGGCCTGGGCCGCTCGTCGATCCGCCACGCCAAGAATGCCCAAGAGCAAAAGGGACCCGAAAAACCCACACAACCTCGTAGTCATGACTGTCTGCCCCTGAGCCTGTCCGAAAAGGGGTGCATGGCCGCGCGCAAGCACAATTTCGGGTGAGATTCCGTTGCCGCCGAGCGGGACCCGGTCTGTCTGCGTGCCCCGCACAGGCAGGCGATGATGCTGCCCTGAGCGGCAATCACGCTCGTCGGGCGGCCGAAACGGCGAAAGATCGCCCGAAAACGTCCGGGCCTGTTTTGCGGAATCCGCAAGCCCGCACTCGACGCGTCGACCGAATAATTCGATGACGCATTACAATGCGTTTGGTACGGTAGTGGGGTTAAAGCGACTTCGCCACTGACGCGGCCGCCAAACGCATGCACCGGAGGTGTCGCACGGAAAAACCGGGCTCGAAGAAAAAGCTTGACGCGGACACGCCGTATTGATAAACTATGAATTAGTTTTGAAAACCGGGGTCGTGCTTCACGGGCGTGGAGCGGTTGCCCGGGAGTTGCCAACGGGGCGCGCTCGAACAAAAGGAGACGGCGTAATGGAACGGGAACGGAACTTCACCTTGATTGAACTTCTGGTGGTCATTGCGATCATCGCCATCCTGGCCAGCATGTTGCTGCCCGCCCTGCAAAAGGCCAAGGCCAAAGCCCAGCAGGCGAGCTGTTCGGCCAACCAAAAACAGGTGGCCCTGGCCATGGTCATGTATCGCGGCGACTACAATGACCGGGCCCCGGGCATTACCGGGTACTGGGCCAGGTGGACGTACCTGCTCAAACCTTATTACGCGGACCCGAAAATCCTCCGCTGTCCAGGCCGTGCGACCGACCGCCTTTACGGAACCAGTTGCGAGCATTGCGGCATCGCGCACGCCGATTTCGGGACGTTGGCGTTCGCATCCGACTACATTTTGAACCGGGTCCGGAACCGGAGCACCGGGGCCAATGAGGGCGTCGAAAACTGTCCGGAATCGGAAGTTCGCCAGCCCAGCGACTTCGCTATCGGGGCCGACGGGCGCCGGAGCTGGCTCCATTTCTACCAGTGGGCCCGGGCCCTCGACAACGTTGACGGACGCGGCTGTGATCCGAGTCTGGTCAACAAGCACAACGGCATGTGCAATGTGATGTATTTCGATGGGCACGTCAAAGCGTACAAGCCCCCTTCGAGCGCGCCGCCCGCCGGGAGTGCCCAGTCGAAAATGTGGAACCGCTATCACGCCCAGTGACCACCGATACGCAGGTGGAGATCAAGAACCGGCCGGGGCCGCGCGTCCCGGCCGGTTTCTTTTTCCTGCCTCCGGATGACCGCTCACGGTTTCGGCGGGTCCTGCCCGGCGCCGAACGGGCCGGATTTCGGGGCCGGACACGCGAGGCCGGGGCCCCGGGTGTTGTTTGCAGGGGGCTCCCGCCGGACAACAACGGGAGTCGGCGCCTCAACCGGACGGGTCTCTCAGTTTCCGGACAGCACCGCCTCGATGTCGGACAGTTCGGTGTCGGACAACGGCGGGGCCGACAACGCGGCCGCGTTGTCTTCGATTTGGGAAAGTCGGCTGGCGCCGACCAGGGCCGAGGTCACGCGCGGGTCGCGCAAGACCCAGGTCACCGCCATTTGCGCCAACGTCTGACCGCGACGTGCGGCGATCTCGTTGAGACGCCGAATCACGGCCAGGCGCTGGGAGGTAATCTGTGTCTGCTTGAGGAAGCCGTGAGGCTTCGCCGCCCGGGAGTCGGCCGGGATACCGTCCAGGTATCGCGCCGTGAGCAGGCCCTGGGCCAGCGGCGAAAACACGATGCAGCCGACCCCTTCCTCCTCGAGCACATCCAGCAACCCCTTCTCGATACGGCGATTGAACATGTTATACGAGGGCTGGTGAATCAGGCAAGGGGCGCCGAGTTCGTCGAGGAGTTCCGCGGCCCGGCGGGTTTCTTCCGGACCGTATGAAGAAATCCCGGCGTACAAGGCTTTCCCCCGATGCACCGCGTCGGCCAACGCGCCCATGGTTTCCTCCAGTGGGGTCTCCGGGTCCGGGCGGTGGTGGTAAAAAATGTCGACGTACTCGATCCCGAGTCGCGCCAAGCTCCGGTCGAGGCTGGCCAACAGGTACTTGCGCGAGCCCCAGTCCCCGTAGGGTCCGGGCCACATTTCGTAGCCGGCCTTCGTGGAAATGATCAGCTCGTCGCGGTACGGACCCAAGTCCTTGCGCAGGATGCGGCCGAATGTCTCCTCGGCGGCGCCCGGAGGAGGGCCGTAGTTGTTGGCGAGGTCGAAATGGGTAATGCCCAGGTCGAAGGCCCGGCACGCCATGGCCCGGGCCGTGGCGAACGACTCCGGCTCACCGAAGTTGTGCCAGAGTCCAAGGGACACAGCGGGAAGTTTGAGCCCGCTTGCCCCGCAACGGTTGTACCGCATGGTGTCGTACCGGTCCGACGCCGCGAGATGTGCCATGAGGAAAACTCCTTTTCTGAAGAAAACGGGTTTCTGGAGTCGAGTCGGCCATGCCGCCCCAACGCGTTCTGCCGTCTACCCCCGCCCTCGGGACAATTCGAAACGCAGACAAGCCCGCCCGCCTTGCTCGCCTGTGCGGTCCATACCGAAACACACGGAAGTCGACGGCCACGTCATCCTCTTGGGGCGGCGATCAGCTTGCGAAACCGTGCGCGGTCCATCCGGGTTTCCCGCCGATAGACGGCCAGGAATCGAGCACGCTCCAGCCGTGTGACGGCGGGTGGGAACGAATCGAGGATCTGCGCGAGATTGACCCGGCGCAGTCGCGACGCGACATTCGACGTAAACCGGACGGCGTCTACGTCAACGAGGGCCAGGGGCATGTCGGCCGCGTCCGGATTTGCGGTCGGGACGAGGTTGGGGATCTTGAAGTCGGGCTGGTATGCGCCGGCCAAATGACTCCACGCAACCAGGCGGGCTGCGGCTTCAATGAGTTCGCGCCGTTGCCGGGGGTCCCGGGTTTGCACCAGGGTTTCGGTCAGTTCCGTCCGACCTGCATCGGCCATGACGATCCAGCCGCGTCCGCTCGGGCCGCGGAGCCAAGCGTGGCCTCGAGGCGCCGGCAGTGCGTGGGTCTCCATGCGGTACAGGTTCAACCAAGTTCGGCGGTCCGGCGCCCAAGGACCGTACCAGCGGGGGGCCTTCCGGAATTCCTTGACCACGAGCCGGGCGTCTCCGACGCGGACACGGGACAGCCGCCGCTTGGGGCCGTCTTTCAACAAATCGCCGCGCTCCACGCATTGTTGGTGGGCTTCGAGTGCGGCTCGGGCGGCGCCGATCCGAAACGGCCGGCGAAGCAACCATATTCCATCAGAAGCCTTGATGCGTTGGCAGAGCGCCCCCTCCTGCAGGAGAAGAGGTCGTTCCGCAGACCATTGCTTTCGGACGCGACGCAATTCGCCGGCGGGCAATGGGTGAGTGGGACCGTCGTGCGTGATCCGCAAGAGTGCCCTGCGGAGTCGCTCGGCTTCGGACGCGACCTCCTCGCGTCCACGCGGGCGGGCCACGGTCAAAGGGGCGCCGATGACCAGTTCCACCCTGGAGAACGGGATCGGGATTTGCGTACGGTCCCAGCCGTTCAGTTCCCATCGGCGGGGCGCATTCAAACAGACCGGAACAAGCGGATGACCGCTCAGGCCGGCAAGGACGACGGCGCCGGACTGGACCGTGTACCGCGGTCCCCGGGGGCCGTCCACCGTCAGGACAACCGACCCGCCGCCGTCCAAGTGCTGCTTCAGGCGCCGGAGCGCCCGGTGTCCGCCGCGACTTGTCGACCCCCGCAGTACGGGCAGGCCCAGGGCGGATATGAGGCCCGCCGCATACTCGCCGTCTCTGGAAATGCTGGCCAATGTCGCCGTCCGCCGGCGCACGTGCATCGGAAAACAGAGCGGGAGGAAGATCAGGCGATTATGCCAAAGGGCGAACACCGCGGGCCACGGCCGGCCGTGCTCGAGAAAGCCCCTTGGGTCGACTACGCGCACTCTGTACGTCCAGAAGAGGAATCGCACCACAAGACCGACCGCCCGGTACAGTATCGCCGGGAGTTCCCGACGTGTCCGGAACCAGTCGCGCACACGTTTTCCACGAGGAGTGCTCATGCGATGCCGGTGCGTCTTCCGGGCTGTTCATCGCCCCGTCCGTACGCAAGGTTTCGAGACGGAGAACATTCAGTTCCGGGGCAGAACCACCACCGTGACACGGCGCCGGCCCCATTGCTGTGCCTGCGAATGGCGCGAAAAAAAGAGGTCGATGCGGCGCGGGCCACGAATCGCCGCCCCACGGTCGTGGACCACTCCGTACCCGTACCCCGGCACGTACATGCGCGTCCCGAATGGGTAATATCGGGTGTCGGCGGCAATGACTCCGAAGCGCGCTTTTGTGCCGTCGGCGCATACCCCGATTTTTTTGGGACGTCCCTTGTTCGGTCCGTACGCATAAACCGCCCGGCCATACCAGTTTCGTTTCCACCCACAGCATTTTCCACAGGGACAATAGCCGGTCGTTTCCATGACGATGCGGCGGCCTGTGTTTGCGGTGGGGGGGGCGGACCGGCAGCCGGCCAGGAGCCACAGGGCGCACAGCACGGGGACGAACAAGATGGTGATGGAGCGGGGACGAACTCTCGAAAGAAGTCTCATGCCGCCCTTTCGTTCGCCGGTGGGCGTGTTACTCACGAATGTGCTATCCACGAAACAGGCTGCCTCGCTGTCTGTCTTTCCCGGAAGGAGCGGGCGGCCTGGCGGTCGGTATCGAAATGCGGCAATGTCCCGTCGCCGAACCAAGCGAGACGATCGATGTTCGATTCCGCCACGACGTCCTTTTCGACGAGGCCCGGGCCGATTCATAGTCTAGCGCGCTTCTCGCCCGCTTCCACTCAGCCGTCTCCGCAACGCCGGGCACGCACCCGGCCGGCCGAGTGACCGACCGGCACGGTCGGATGACTGAAAGCAGGCGCACTGTGCTTGACAGACCGAGTCTCGGACGCCATTGTGGGGGGCGCGACAGCCCGTTGAGGCGCCGGGTCGGTATGCGCATCGAGCGCCGGAGGTCCGACGATGTCCGAATCGGAAGAACGAACTGTTCGCGTCATCTACATCGTGAGCACGGGGCACAGCGGGTCCACATTACTCGAGTTGCTGCTCGGGGCGCTCCCCGGCGTGGTCGATGTGGGAGAGATCCATGAACTGCCGATCCAGGTGGATTTTCCCGAGCGTTCCTGCGGGTGCGGGGTCCATTGCACGATCTGCCCGTTCTGGGGACCGTTGATTCGGGCCCATGGACAGGATTTCCTCGCCGCGGACAGTCCGGTCCGCAAGTTCCTGCAAGCAGACCGACACGCGCCGTTTTTTCAGTGGCGACGCCTGTTGGAAATCGTGACGGGCAAAGCCCCGCCAGCGGCGGAATTGGCCGATTTCGAGCGTGCGAACACCGCACTCCTGCGCGCGGTCTTGGCCCAGGCCACGATGACGGGGACGGCCCCGGCCGCCTGCATCCTCGACTCGTCAAAGCTCTTCTACCGCCTGTATTGGCTCCACCACTGCGGCGGTCTCGATGTGCGCGCCATTCACCTTGTCCGGGACCCGCGGGGGTTTGTGGCCTCCATGATTCGGCGGAAGTCCGGGCGCTTGACGCGAGGGCGCCACGCATTTCGGATGAGCGTCCGGTACGTCCTGGAGAATCTCCTGATCGAACGTGTGGTTAATCGCGCCCGGACCCCGGCGCTTCGTCTGAGGTATGAAGATCTGGCGTCCGCTCCGGGCCCGACGTTGGAACGGCTCGCAACCTGGCTCAACCTCCCATATGTCCCTGGCGTCGTAGATCGTTTCCGGGAAGCGGTGCAGCATGGAGTGTCCGGAAACGAAATGCGGTTCCGGTCCGACCGAATCCGGTTGGACGAGCGCTGGAAGCGGGAGCTGTCCCGTCCTTTGAAAAGCCTGGTTACGCTGTTGACGCTTCCCGCAGCGGCGCGATATGGGTATCGGTGAGACTGGGCAGGGCTCTGTCGGAAAACTGGAAATCGCAGCGGGGTGCGGGTATTGTGAAGTATGGTCACCCAGACGTCCGACAAGCAGCGTCGGGCCATGCCGACGCACTCAGGTGTGCGGCCGGGTACCGAAGGCGCAGATCGGGGCCACGGTCGCGCCGACACCCGGCGTTTCCGAGCCTCAGCCCTCCCCGAAGTGCGGTTTCGGAACGATTGCCGTGCTATAAGGTACAATAAAGACTGTAATTCAAGCGTCTTTTGTTATTGACGCGGGCGACGCGCACGGCGCTGGAGGGCCACGAGGCATTCTGTTGCCCGCTGTGATTGGAGACCGGCACGATGAGCCGCTTGGAACTTGTCCGAAAGCATCTGGCCCGCTTGCGGTCCGGGTACATCCGGAGCCGCTCCTATCTGTTTGCGCTCGGTGCGCTCGCGGGGGCCTTGGGGATTGCCGCCGGGTTCGTGGTCTTCGATCTTGTGGTCCACTTTCCGATCCTGGTCTGCTGGTTGTTTTGGCTCGCCGTGGTGGGCGTGCTCGCGGCAGGCACATGGATGATTGTCCGCACGGTCCGGGCCCGGTTGAGCGATTCGGCCGTGGCTGCACTGGTCGAGGCCGTACTGCCGCACCTGGACAATCACCTTATCAACGCGGTGCAACTGTCCGAGACCGGTCCCGGGGCCGTACCGTTCGTTGAAGAACTGCTGTCGGAGACCGACCTCGCCCTGGAGGCGGTCCAGCCGCGGAATCTCTATTCCCGGAAGCCCTTGACTTGGGTCCGCCGCGGTTTGGTCGTAATGACCGTTGTACTCGGATTGTCTTTTGCCCTGACCCCCCGGGGAGCCGCCCGGTCGCTGCTGCGTCTGCTCGTACCGATGGCCGGGCTGGAACCGTATTCCTTGACTCGGATCGCAAAAGTCGCTCCCGGCGACGCCACCGTGTTGCGCGGGGCCTCTGTGGCGGTGCAGGTTGAATTGGGTGGGGTCATCCCCGAGGACGCCCGCATCGTCTGGGATCGCGGCAGAGGGAAGACCCTCGAAGTGCCGCTGGCGCCGGCGGCGATCGACATGGGGGCGCCGCCGGGCAAAACCCCCGGGACAACGCACGCCTACACCTGCACACTCAAGGGGGTCTTCTATGAATCCAGGTACCGGGTGCTGGCCGGCGACGCTTTCTCCCCGTGGTATCGGCTGCTCGTGACCAACCCGCCGGGCCTCGATGGTTGGGAGGCGGAAGTCAAACCGCCCGAATACACTCGGCGCGAACGGTTCCGCCTGAATCGCGACGCCGAATCCATGGAAATCCCCGAAGAATCGAGCGTCGTTCTCCGGGGGACGGCCACCGCCGATTTGAGCGAAGTCCGCGTGGTGCAGGGCGGCAGCGTCCTGGCGAAGACCCGGGTTTCCGGGAAGCGGAAATTCAGCCTGACCTTCCCGATGCGTGACGGAGGCCCCGTACGGCTCCTGTTGCAAGGCATGAGCGGACTCGAAGCGGAACAACCGTTGCCGTTCGTGGTCCTGCTCGATCAGCCGCCGAACGTTATCCTGCCGCCGGAAGTCAAGCCCCGCACCCTGGCGGCCCGAGACGCCAAGGTGCCGGTGGCGTTCCAGGTCAGCGACGACTATGGCATTCGCCGCATCGGCCTGGCGCGGCTCGGTTCCGGGGACCAGGGCGAGGACGTCACGGCCATTACACCGCCCGGCAAGTCGCCGCGCCGGTTCCAAGGGCGGTTCCTGGTGGACATGGCGTCGTTCGGGGCCGCGCCCGGAGACAACTTTCGGTTCCGCGTCTGGGCCGAGGACGGCGGCCCGCCGAAGAAAGGCGGCAAAGTCCGCCGCGGCATGTCCCGAGTTTTCGAAATCGGCGTGCCCGCCCCCGAAGAACAGGAGAGGGCCAAGAAAGAAGTTGTTCAACGAAGCAAGGGCGTGCTGCTGAAAGTGATCCAGATGCAGCGCGCAAACCTGCGGGATACGCGGCGTTTCACCGACGTGGCGCTGACCGGCCGAGAGGTCGACCCGGCCCAGATCCAAAAGCTGCAGGCGGTTCAAAAGACGGTCCGCGACATGTCGAGCGAACTGGTCAACGCCCGCGAAGCACTGGGCGACCTGGCCACGGTAGTCGCCGGACTGGTCAATCACGAAATGGCCGATGTCTTGACCGTACTGGGCGAGGCACGCCGGGCCGTGGGCAAGGAAACCGCGTCCCGGCTCACCGAAGCCGTCAAGCTCGAAACCCGCATCCTGGCCGCGCTGACCGGTGTACCGGCGGGCTTGAACCGAGAACAGCAGCATCAGGAGAAGGTGGCCCTGCTCGAACGACTCCGCAAGATCGTGGCCGGCCAGATGCAGAACCTCAAGGACTCGAAGGCGGTTCAGAAAGAAAAGGCCCCGACCGCCGCGGCGACCTCGGCCCTGTCTCGCACCGAAGACCAATTGGCCAATGACCTGGTGGGCTTCGCCGACCATTGCTCGATCATGATCGAACAACGGGTCGACGACGATTTCGCCGCGCAGATCCGGCAGGTCTACGATCTGCTGGACAAAGAAAAAACCTATGAAAAAATGCTCACGGCCGCCGAGGCCCTCGAAGCCCGGGACCTTGCGGCCGGCGTTCAGGGCCAGTCCGAAGCCCTGCGGACCCTGATGAAGGCCTTGGACATCTTGAACAGATGGCGGGTCGAAAACGCCAAGAAAATCGCCAAGAACGCCTCCGAGGTCCTCAAAGAGGTGGCCGAAAAACTCGGCGAACTGGAAGAAAAGCAAGCCAAAATCGCCGAAGTCACCCGGGACTTGGCTTCTCGCGGCAAGCTGGACGACGAGGTCCGCAAGAAGCTGGCGGAGATGGACAAAGAACAGGAATCCATGGCCGACATGGTCGAGAAGTTGGCCCAGGACTTATACCAGTTTCCCGAGCTGCCCGTATGCAACGAACTCAATTCGAAGATGCGCGAAGTCTACGAAGACGTCGAGCAGGCCATGGACAGCGAGAACGCCCCGGCCCTCGAGATCGCCGTGCAGAAGGAGGACGCCTTGCTGGACGCCATTCGAAATACCAAAGAACGGGTCGAGGACGTGGAGATGTGGTTGCCCGATGTGCCGGACCATATCACCTGGAATATGGAGAGCTTCGATACCGACGAGTTTCCGGACATGCCGTTGGTCCCCCTGCCCGACGAACTCGAGGACATCGTGGGCGACCTCCTGGATCAGGCCCAATCCGAAGCCCAACAATCGCAGGATACCACCGGCAACAACATGATCGCCGATATGGAGATGGGCTGGGGAGTCATGGACGGCCCCATGCCCTCCTTCTCGGCCAAGGGCAAGTCCGGGAACACCCGGCCCAACGACAATGAAATGACCGGGCGCAGCGGCGCGGGCCGAGAAGGCCAGTCCAACGGGGAACTGGTGGAGAATCGCGTCAAAGGGCTCGAAGGCACCAAGACGCACGCGCGCCGGACTCGTGACCCGTTCCAAAAAGGACAGGTCACCGAGGACGAGGACTCGACCCTCGACGCCAAAGCCACCGGCGGCGGGAAACTCGGCGGAGAGTCGGAGAGCATCGGCATGTTCGGCAAGGCGCCCCGCCGAGACCTCAATACCCGTGAACACGGCGTCGACCCCACCAAACTCCGCCAGGAAACCGAGGCGGTTTACGCCACCGCGCGCCTCCTCTACCTGGGCACGGGCAGCTTGGGGACGGCCGCCAGGGACCTTCGCGGACTCGAGACCCAACGCCGCGACCTGAAAACCTTCGATTCCCTGCACCGCAAAGTGTTGCGGCGTCTCGAGGACACGCAGGTGGAACTCGACAGCGGCGTCGTCCTTCCCATGCCCGTCGCGAGTGTATCGCAGACCGGCGGCGCGGCGACCGAAGACGTGGACGTAAGCAAGATCGGCGACGCTTACCGCGATATCGTCAGCGACTATTACCGGAGCCTGGGCAGCCACTGACCTCCCCCTCCGGCCCCGGCGTCCCCGGCGCAGCCGGGGCAAGCGCCGAGTCACCGAGGCCCACGGCTTGCCGGGGTGACAGCAGTGTTCCGACCGTTTCGCCGCACATTGCGGCAAGCTTTGCGGTTCCTTAATAGCCAACAACGTATAAGGATTGTGCGCGTGAGCAGCCACATTCGTTTCGAGCCGGGTTTGTCTCCCCGGCCAATGTCGTGGACCGTGCGCTGCTTGGCCGGGCTTTTCCTGATCGGTTTGGGGTCGGCCGCGGTCGCCCGCCGGGCGTCGTGGCGTCACGGGGCTTCGCCCTTTCGCGCCGAGTTTTCGATTCAGTCCCGTCCGAACGACCCTCGGGGCGGCTTGGCGGTATCGGTCCCGATCTGCGGTCTCGGGCTCGAAGACGGGGCCGACCTGGTCGCATTCGACGACGCCGGCAATCAGCTGGCGTTGTTGACGCTCGGGCGCAGCGGCGACAATTCGGCGATTGCCCTGGTCCGACCGGCCGAAAACACGCGGCGTGTGTACCTCTACTTCGGCTCGAAAATGCGGAGTCCGCAGCATGAGCGAGCATTCCTGCCCGGTCTCACCGTCGACATCCGGACTCTGCCGGACGGCCCCTTCAACAGTTGGGACGAGGTGGCCAAACTCATCAAACGCTCCAAGCGGAAAGGGCGGTTGTTTGTGGACCGGATCGACCTGGGCTACAATCCCGTCGATTCCGCCGATTCGTTCATCATGATTTTCGACGGATACCTGCGCGTGGCCAGGCCGGGCGAACAGACGTTCATGCTGGTCAGCGACGACGCGGGGTACCTTTTCGTGGACGGCAAGCTTCTGATCGCGCGAAACGGGCGGCAGTGGGCTCGGACGGCCCAGCGCGGCGAAGCCCGAAAGACGGTGCAACTGTCTGCCGGCCCACATCCGATCCGCTGTGTCGTGGTCGAGGCCGGCGGCACCCAGATGGCCGTGGTTGCCCGTTGGATCTCGGGTCGGAAGAAGTACATCCTGCGGCCCCAGGACTTCCTTCAGCCCGGCAAGACCAAGCTCGAAAGAATCGAATCGCGCTACAGTTCCACGCCGTGTCCGGCTTTCTGGATCAAGCCGCGTTCGTACATGAGTTACAACGGGGCACAGTTCACCGAGGTCGAGCTGGGCACTTACCCGGGGATCAAGGTCGATTGGAGATTCAGCGACGGCGGTCGGGGGAGCGGCTCGACGACGACCCGGATCTTTCCGGGTCTGTACACTCGGGAAGTGAGCGCTCGACGGGGTCGTGTCAGTGCTCGGGGCACGGTCGCCTTCCCCGAGACAGTGCCCCGGCGCCGCTTCATGAGCAGCGCTCAGGACTATGACCGGTACAGCTCGTTGATCCTGAGGCAGAACGTGCGCGACCTGGATGTGCGGACCCTGCGCGGGTATATCACGTTCTTCAGCTATCGGGAGATGAACGAGGCGGCCTTGCCCGTTTACGAGGCCATTGCCGGCAAGGCGCGCGCCAACAGTCCTGAGTGCCGCGAGGCCTTGCGCGGCCTCGCCCGGGCTGCGGCCCGGAACTTTCCCGACAAAGCCGAACGTGCTTACGCTCGACTTATTCGGGAAAGCGCCGGCGGGGCCTCCAAGGCCCGGGACGCCCGGGAGTACATGGAGTTCCTGCTCTTCCGCAAGCGGGACCCGGACGCCGCAGCAAAACTCGCGGAACATCTCGGGCGGGCCGTGCCGGAAAAGCTCATCCAGATGTTCCATGTACAGATCGCCATACAGCGCGGCAAGACCGACGACGCCAAGAAATGGCTCGATCGGCTCCTCGCCCGGCGGGAATTCAGCCGGAACCAGCGATATAATGCCGTCAAAAGCAACGCCCTCCGGGAACGCTTCTACGAGTTGCTCGAACGCGGGTTCCTGCTCGACGCCCGGAAAGTCCTTCACGACCTGGAAGACATCTCGTCGGAAGGCTGGACCGACGGCTCGCTCAGCCTGGCACGGGCCCGGTGGTTCGAAGCCGTGGGCTGGTACGACGGGGCCCTCGCCGAACTGGACGGCGCTATTTCCATGAACTCCCTACTGCCGAACCTGCCCGACGTCGAACTCGAACGAGCCAAGATCTGCCTTAAGGCCGGGGACTCGAACAAAGCCCAGGAAATCCTCCGCCGAATCCGCAAGCAATACCCGAACCATCCCGCGGCGAAAGAAGCATCGAGGTGGCTGCGATGAAGACGTTGCGAACTCCGCATCGATGGTCCCGCGTTCCGGTCGTCGCGGCCGCCGTGGCCGCGCTTTGGGTCGCGGGCGCGCCCCAGAAGAAAGCCGGCAAGTACCTGTACTCGAACGCACCTGACAAGGAGAAATGGAAAGGCCGCCTCGAAGTCCGGTTCACCCGCCCCGGTCCCAAAGTGGTGGTGGCCTATGGACGGCGGTACCGAAAAGACCGCAAGGATCGGGCCGGCACCACGGAAGTGAGCCGCGAAAAATTCAAGCCCTACAAAGCTGAAATGCGCGAGAACGGAAAGTTGGCGGTCTTCCCCCATCTGCCTCCCGACTACTACGACCTGGTGGTCATCTGTCCG
This sequence comes from Kiritimatiellota bacterium, assembly GCA_013151865.1. Classification (GTDB taxonomy): domain Bacteria; phylum Verrucomicrobiota; class Lentisphaeria; order Oligosphaerales; family JAADHN01; genus JAADHN01. Next base: position 62,850 of record JAADHN010000121.1, on the reverse strand, counting down.
GAAACCATGCAATTCTACGAGGGGATTCGCATGTTGCGGGAAAGCAACCCGGAGGCCGCCACGGACAAGTTCTTCGCTGAAGTGAAAGCCAGCCTGGGCCGGACCAAAGATCGCATCGGCGGCTGGGAAGCATTCTTCGACTCGAAGGAATTCGAGCGGTTCGAGACCGACGGTGTGCGGGGCGCCGTGCTCGTACAACAGATGCGTTTGGGCAAGGCCTTTGCCGAAAGCGGGGAAGTTCTCAAAGGCTGCATCCACAGTATCGACATCTGCTGGGTCGAACGCGCCAAGGTCGAGGGGGTCGGCTGGCAAGTGGTGACTCGGCAACAGCTTTATCGGGACGAGTTGCCAAGCCGCAACTTCTTTTTGCATAAGCAGTTATCTGAACTTTGCGGCCTGCGCGTCGGTTTGCGCACGAAAGCCGTCGGCCCCATCGAACTCCCCGGTTACGGCATAGCCGGCCCCAGAGATTGACGGCTGGATACCGAAAAACCGTCAACGGGGTTTCGCCGGGACTTTTCCATTCCCACGTCCGCGGACACCGAAAGTGGCTCGGACGATCCCCGGCGGAGAGGCACTGCGACCCGAGCTGCTGCTCCACGGCGCATCCCGGGAAATGTGTTGGGGGCGGGAGAGTGAAACAGCCGGGGTTCGCTGGCAAACGTGGAATACCGGGGCACGCGTGCTACTGTACGGAGTTGCCCCGAGGGCGCCGGGGTCCGGCGCTTCATACCGCCGCTTAGCCGGCGGGTCGCGAACATGCCGCCCCAGATGGAGAACACACCGGATGGCGAGCCTGGAAATCCTGGATGGACCTGACGCGGGTCAGAAGTTTCAGATCGACAACGGTCGCCTCGTCTTGGGCCGGGGCCATGACTGCGACATCCGTTTGACGGAGAGCAGCATCTCCCGGCACCACGCGGCGATCGAGTTCGTGGACGGCATCTGGCGGATCGAAGACCTCGGAAGCCAAAACGGGGTGTTCGTCGACAGCAAACGGGTCCAGAAAGCGGAACTGACCCACAAGACTCGATTTCAACTGGGCAGCGTTCCGATCTCGTTCGATGCGGACCTTTCGGAGACCGACCTGTCGGTGACGGCCGCCGCCGCCGAAACACCCCCCGAGGGCCCCGCCATCCCCACGGTCGTCGGCGTCACGGCGCCGGTCGACAAGACCTCGGCCCCGGCGACCGTTTCAGGTGAAATGCCCTCGGAGGGCACGATTCGCGATATCCGGGAAATGTCCGAAGTCTACCCGATGATCGAGAAGGAATTCGGGCAAATGATCATCGGCCAGCGCGCCGTGCTCGAACAACTGTTGATCGCCATTGCGGCGGGGGGCCATTGCCTGATGGTGGGACTGCCTGGATTAGCCAAGACCCTCATGATCAGCACGTTGGCCCGCATCCTCCGATTGAAGTTCAAAAGGATCCAGTTCACCCCCGACCTGATGCCGTCGGATATCATCGGCACGGATGTACTCGAGGTCAACGAAACGACGGGGGAAAAGAGCTTTCGCTTCATCAAAGGCCCGATCTTCACCAACATGCTGCTGGCCGACGAGATCAACCGAACTCCGCCCAAGACTCAGGCCGCCCTGCTCGAAAGCATGCAGGAACGGCAGGTCACGGTGGCGAATCATGTGTTCCCCCTGCCGCCGCCCTTCTTCGTTTTAGCCACGCAGAATCCTCTTGAGCAGGAGGGGACGTACCCGTTGCCCGAAGCCCAGTTGGACCGGTTCATGTTCAACATCGTGGTCGATTACCCGGAAGCCGACGAGGAGGAAGAAATCGTCGCCACCACCACGGGCAAGCAGGACGTGGACATCCAGGAAGTTCTCACGGCCCAGGATCTGCTGCGCCTGCAGGATACCGTTCGCGAACTGCCGGTGAGCCCGCACGTGGTCAAATACGCCACCCGCATCACCCGCGCCACGCGACCGAAGAGCGAAAACGTGCCGCAATTCATACAGGACCACGTTTTCTGCGGGGCCGGACCGCGGGCGGCCCAGTTTCTCATCCTCGGGGCAAAAGCACGGGCGGTCATTCACGGTCGTCTCAACGTGAGTTGCGAGGACGTGCGCGAGTTGGCCCTGCCCGTGTTCCGTCACCGGATTTTCACCAACTTCACCGCTGATTCGGAAGGCATTACGCCCGACGACCTGGTCCGGCAACTGCTGATCGCAGTGCCCGAGCCCGACCAGCGCGATTATTGACATGTTGCCGGCCACGCGCCGCTTTCCCGTACGGCGAGAAGGCCGGGCCCCGTACCGTCGGGGAACGAACGCTCTGGCCATGTTTGCTTCGGAGGGATGACCGACCATGTGGGTCCAAGCGATCGTCGGGTGTCTTCTGGTGGCCGTCGGGATGATGATCTCCGTGGGGCTGGTCCGACTGGCCGCCAATCTGGTGGTCGTCCTCATCGGGGTCGGGGCGTGCGGGTTCGTGCTGTTTCAAATCACCAGTGGGGAATGGACGGCTTGGCCGGACGTGCTTCTGCGCTCCCTGGGCTGCGGCGTAATCGCCGCGCTGCTCTCGCTGCCGGCCCTCCCCTTCAGCAGGTTTCGCCGCCGGTAGCCTTCCCGCGCTCCCCGCCGCCGCCCAAGGACCCGGACAGGTCGCCCGATGTATCCAAATGCCGACATCTTCCTGGCGTTCCGTTATCTGCGGCCCAAACGCACCTTGATCTCCGTCATCACGCTCCTGTCGGTCATGGGCCCGGTACTGGGGGTCGCCCTCCTGGTCATTGTCACGGCCGTCATGTCCGGCTTCGACCGGGACATCCGGGAACGCATCCTCGGAATGCAGGCCCACCTGCACGTCTTTCCGCCGCGGGGACTCGATACCGGCAGTGCGGCGGTCATCGAAGACCCGGACCCCATCCTGAAAGAGCTGCGCAAACTGGGGGCCCACGGCGCGCCGGTCATAGAGGGTCCCATCCTTTTGCAGTGGAAACAACAGGTCGTGGCCAAGTATGTGAAGGGCATTGTACCGAAACTCGAGAAAACCGTGTCCAACCTGTCCGGAGCCGTCCGCGGCCGTTTCGCCATCCGGGAAGGGGAAGCCCTTATCGGTGAGGAAATGGCGGCGCAGCTCGGCCTGACGATCGGCGACCATCTGCTGATTCATGCGCCTGCCCGATTGACGCGCGGCATTCAGTGGACCGCCGACGGCCGGGTCAAGGTCCGCCGAACCGAGGAAGTGTATCTGCCCGAGGAAGTCACCGTGGCCGGCATTTTTTCGATGGGCCTCTACGAGTACGATTCGTCCATCGTCATCCTGAACCTCGACCAGGCGGCCGAACTGTTCGGGTACGACTGGGGTGCGGCGACTTCCGTCCAGGCGCGAACGCCGGACCCATTTCATCTCGAGGGGATCGAGTCAGCGCTGCGCAAGGCGTTTCCCCGCTATCGGGTCCTCTCCTGGCAGGAGGCCAATCGCCGCCTGTTCGGGGCCCTCCGCGTCGAGAAGAACCTGATGTCGTTCCTGCTGTTCTTCATTGTCGTGGTCGCGGCGTTCGGCATTTCCGGTACGCTCATCACGGTAGTGGTTCAGAAAACGCGGGAAATCGGTATTCTGAAGGCCGTGGGCATGACCGCCGGAACCGTGGCGCGGATCTTTGTCGTCGAGGGAGCCGTCATCGGCGTTGCGGGCACGACACTCGGCATCGCGACCGGCCTTCTGGTCATTCGTTTCCGAGACCGAATCGCGGAGTTGCTGTCGACCGTGATGGGCGTCGAGGTCTTCCCCAAGGAACTCTACCACTTAACGAGTATTCCGGCCCGGGTCGTCCCGTCGGACTTGGGCCGAATCGCCCTGCTGGCGGTGGGGATCTGCATTCTCGGCGCTTTGGTTCCGGCCCTATACGCCTCGTTTCTGTCACCCGCCGCCGCCCTGCACGAGGACAACTGACTCGATGGCATTTTCCGGCCAACAAGAGCGTGCACCTGCCCTCGAGGCGGTCGACCTGCACAAGGACTTCCGGCTCGAAGGTCACACGATCACCGTGCTGAAGGGAGTGGATCTCCGCGTGGCTCCGGGCGAGTGGCTGGCGCTGGTGGGGCCGTCCGGCAGCGGCAAGACAACGCTCCTCCACCTGCTCGCCGCGCTGGACGCTCCCAGCCGGGGGTGGGTGGCCTGCTTCGGGAAAGTCTACCGAGACATGGGGGCCGGCCGGCGCGCCCGACTGCGCCGGGACACCCTCGGCATGGTCTTCCAGGCTTACCACCTCTTCCCCGAATTAAACGCCTGGGAAAACGTGATGCTGCCCGGACTGCACCGGGGCCGGGACAAGAGGGTCGTGGTCAAAAGGGCGAAAAGCATCCTGGAAGAATTCGGACTCGGGGACCGCCTTCGGCACCGCCCCCTGGAATTGTCCGGCGGCGAGCAACAGCGCGTGGCCCTGGCCCGGGCACTGGTGAACGATCCCCGCATCATTCTCGCCGATGAGCCGACGGGCAACCTGGACGCCGTGGCGGGCCAAATGATCGTCGAGATCTTCCGCCGGCTCCATCAGTCCGGAAAGACCATTGTCATGGTCACTCACGACCATGGTCTGGCAGCAGAAGGCGACCGCATTCTGCGCATTCACGACGGCCGTCTCGCCCCTGGGTCGACTTGACCTCCCCCGTCCGCACCTCGACCGCCCCAAACCCGACAGGCGTTGCGGGTGCTCTCGGCGCGTGTCGGGAGATCCACCTCACTCGGACGCTTTCGGCTCGGGCACGGCACGAGCCCCGTCTCACGAACCCAGGCCACGAGTCGCTCGAGCCCCGTCTCATTGTCCACGGTTGGTTCATACGCCAGCAGTTCTGCGGCCTGAGAATGATCGAAATAGTGGGACGTCCCGAGTTGCGCCGCCAGGAACCGGGTCAACACGGGTTCTCCCAGGCCCGGCATCAGTCGGTGGGCGGTCTCCAGGAGGGCGCCGGTGCCCCAAGCCAGGGGATACGGAAGCGCTTTTCTCACCGGCGGCACACCCACACGGACCAAGAAATCGTTGATCCACTCCCACAGAACAACCGGTTCATGGTCGCCGATGAAAAACGCTCTGCCGGCCACCGGGCTGCCCGGAACCAAACGTTCCGCGGCCTGGACATGCGCCTCCGCCGCGTTCTCGACATAGGTCAGATCCACCCGATTCCGACCCGGACCGATCCGCCGCAATCGACCCTCGCGTGCCAATCGGATGACCCGCGGAATCAGGTTGCGGTCGCCCGGTCCCCACAACAGGTGAGGACGAATGGCACAGGTGAGGATCCGTTCGCGGTTTTCGAGGGCCGGCGGCCCCGTTTCCTTCTCGTTCAGGCCGAGGACCATTTTTTCCGCCTTGGCCTTCGAGGCCGGGTAGTGCGCCAGATACCGGTCCGGGTAAGGAAGGGATTCGTTCCCCCCGTGAATATCGCGCCCGGTAAACACCACGCTCGGCGAACTGGTGTACACCAAGCGACGGACGCCGTTCCAAAGACAACCGAAAATCACGTGCTCCGTGCCATGGGAATTCACTTCGAAAAAGAGTTCCTTCGAACCCCAGATGCCGGTAATCCCCGCAACGTGAAAAACCACGTCCATCCCGCGGCAGGCCGCCTCGACGGCTTCTGCGGAACAGATGTCCCCCACGACGCATTCCACGCCCTTTTGCTCGAGGTCCGGGTATCGGTGTCGTCCGAAAACGCGAACTTTCCAGCCCCGGCGAAGGACCGCCGCGACAATGTGGCGACCTAGAAAGCCGCCGCCGCCTGTGACAAGTGCTTTCATGCGTGATCCATAGTCTTTTTCTCACTCGCATTCTCAATATCTGTTCCGAGTCGACCCGCCGCACGCCACCGTCCACCGGTCGCGCTCGATGACATCCAGGGCCGACTGAGCACGCATTGGAATTGAAAATGTGCGTTCCCGGGCGCTCTCGACTCCAGCGGCCGATTTGTACGGACCAAAGGTGCGACCGCCAAGGGGGGTCGGGGCAGTTGTCAGCGCCGAAAGGCGGCCACGGTCTCCACGTAGGCCTCCGGCAGGCCGATATCAAAATGCCGGCCGGCAATTCGATACCCGAACACTCCCGACGTTTTCCGCAAAGACTCAAGGGCGGTGGTCAATTGAATCTCGCCCGCTTCCCGGGCGTCCGCGTCGATCTCCCGCCCGAGCAACTCGAAAATCTCGGGGGTCAAAACATACTGGCCGGAAATGCACAGAATGTGGCCCGAGTCGACCCCGGGCGTCACCAGGTTGTTGGACGCATAGTCTTCGCTCGGCTTCTCGGCCAACTCGCCGATCTGCAACAGCCGCTGCTCCGAATCCACCCACTCGCCCGCCACCGTCCCGTAATGGACCACGTCGCGCAACGGGGCCGGGTAGACACCCACGACGCTCCGCCCGCCCGTCCGCTTGAAAGCGTCCAGAAGCTGCCGGGCGCAGGGCGTCTCCGTGTCCGACCGGTAGACGTGATCGCCCAGCATCAGGAGAAAAGGCGTGTCGCCAACCCATTCTCGTGCACAGTAAACCGCGTGTCCGAACCCTTCTTGGGTCGACTGAGCGATGCAGGTGATCCGCCGACCTATCTCCCGAAGTCGCTCTGCGTATATCCTCTGCTTTTCCGACAGGTGATTACCGTACGCCGGCGGCAATCGGCCGGAGAAGAACTCCTCGAAAAACGGCCCGTCTCCTTCGCGGACGATCAGGGCAATTTCCTCGATCCCGGCGGCCAGCGCCTCCTCGACGATCACCAACAGCACCGGTTTGGCGACACCGTCCGGCGTGACCACCGGGAAAAGTTCCTTCTTGACCGCTTTTGAGGCCGGAAACAGTCGCGTCCCGAATCCCGCCACCGGCACCACGGCTTTCCGGACCCGCGCGGCGGGGGCCAGGTCGAGTTCGAAACACTCGAGCCCGTGCGCCGTCTTCAGATACGCCGCCAATTCGGCCCGGGCCTCGGGACCGCGGGCGACGAACTGCACGCAGCCGTCCCCTTGGGAGCCGACGCCTTTCCCCCCCCAGACCAGACGCCGCACTGTCGGGTCGGCCAGCACGGCGTGCAGTCTCGGGGCTTCGAGTTCGCTGGGGCAGGCCGGTATCATGGCCTCGTCGAAAGCGGCCTGGGCCTCATTCATCAGCCGCCCCAAGCGCCGCGCGTCTCCGGCGCGGATCGCCGCGACCGCCTCGTCCACGATCCCGGCATTGACCGGGCCGAGGTATTCCTGCACCCGGCGTCCGGGCTCGTCCTCCGCAAAAGGATAGGCCCGGTTCAGCTCCGCCAGAATGCGAATGGTGTCCTTGCTGCCGTTCAAATCGGCCACCAGCAGGTGCATGGGGCTGCCGACCGGCAGCCGCTCCGCCGTGAGAAGGTCCCCGTCGAACACCATGAGCACCGGGGCCCGACCGTAGGCGCAGCCCTGATCCATGCGGCCGCAACGCGAGGGGGTCAGGATTTCGCCCTGGTAGGCGGCTTCCATCTCGGCGCGGACAGTTAGTTTCAGATCGTAAACCCGATTGAACGCCCGAGCCACGAGCACGCAGAATGCCGCCGAGGAACTCAAGCCCTTTTGTACCGGCAGGTCGGTCCGGTAATTGTCGATCTCCAGGCCGTCCACATTGTAGAACGTGAGCATAGTGTATGCCACGCCGGCCGCATAACTGAAAAAATCCCCGCTTTCCGCACACTCGAGCAACGCCTGGGACGTCATCGGGATGCGCACGGGCCCCCGAGTCGTTCCGTCGGGGAGCGTCGAACGCACCACCAGCGCGTCGCCCCGGGGACCGACCCGGGCGTAAACGCCCTGATTCGTCCCGGAAATCACCACGCGCCCCGGCGTCAACGCCGAATTGAAACGCCGGTAACTCCCGGCCCAGTCCGAGTGTTCCCCGAATAGGCACACCCGACCTGGAACGAACAGTTCTGTGCTGGCTTTCACGTCTTGCGGACTCCGCAGCCCTCGGTTGAAGCATGGGCCTTAAACCGAATAATGCATGAGTCATCTGCCGCGATGACGCATCTCCCACATCTTCAAAACACTGCCGCCGCTCACCGGCCGAGGCGGTGTTTCAACACGGCCTTGGCCGGCGCTCGACGCAATGACTTGAATCCGTAGCTGCGCCCCCTGGCCGCGAAGTTCATGCACGAATCAGGCCAATGATTCGCCGCACCAACGGGCGGACCCGTACCATATCGGCAGAAAGTGGCTTCGACAATCAGGGAAAGAGGAGTCGATCAACTCTCGATCCCGCGGCGCGCCTGCACGCCCTGTCGAAAATAATGCTTGATTTCGCGCATTTCCGTGACCAGATCAGCAGCCGCAAGGAGACGCGGGTCGGCCCGGCGTCCCGTGATGATCAGCTCGACCCGGAGCGGCCGATTCCGGAGCAATTCCAGCAGCTCGTCGACGCTGAAGAGCCCGAAATACGTGGCGATGTTCGCTTCGTCCAGGATCACCACGTCGTACTCGCCGCTCTCGAGCGCCCGGCGGGCGGCGGCCAGCCCTCGCCGCGCCACGGCAATATCCTCCGGGGCCGGGGTCCGGTCGATGAAACAGGAGCGTCCGAATTGGCGCACGGTGAGTCGGTCCGCGAACCGTTTCACGGCGTCCAGTTCGCTGTAATGCATTCCTTTGACGAACTGGGCCACGTAGACACGCAGACCGGCGCCGACGGCCCGGAGGGCAAGGCCGAAGGCGGCCGTGGTCTTGCCCTTGCCGTCGCCGGTGTACACTTGGACGAAGCCTCGGGAAAGTCCCGGCATGCACACGAATCCTCCGGTGGGGGACGACTCTCCGGACGCCGCCGGTGGGCGGTCGGCCGAGGGACTGCGGCGGACTCCGGAACCGCAGACCGTCAATTCACGTCGTACCCTTTGAGCGGACGGTACCAGATGTTCCGGAAACGCACGGGGTTGTTGTGGTCCTGGAGTCGAAGTGGACCGACCGGCGGATGGGGCGTCACCGTGGGAAGTTTGCGGTGCGTCGTCGGCCCCCACACCTCGCGAAAATGATGAATGACCACGCCGTTGAAGAACACGGTCACCCGCCCCGGACTGACCAGCTTGTCGGCCGCGAACCGCGGCGCCAGCCAAACGATGTCGTAAACCTGCCACTGCCCCGGTCTGCGGCAGGCATTGACCAGGGGCGGGCATTGCCCGTAGATGCCGCCGGTGGTGCCGTCCGGGTACGTCGGATTCTCGAAGCAGTCCAAGACCTGGATCTCGTACCGACTCATGAGGAACACACCGCTGTTGCCCCGGCCCTGCCCATCGCCGCTCACTTCGACCGGCGCGGCCCACTCGACGTGGAGCTGGCAATCCCCGAATTCTTCTCTGGAAACGATGTCGCCCGTCTTGGGGACAACTTCCATGTAGCCGTTTTCCACTTTCCAGGGCGCCGGCGTGTCGTTCTTGCCCTTCCAGCCGTCCAGGTTTTCGCCGTTGAAGAGAATGATCGCATCGGACGGGGGGAGTCCGGGTGCATCCTGGGTGGCGAACGTTCCGGGGGTCACAACCCGGGGTTGGGGTCGATTGCCGTCGTGGACGTGCCACGGCACGTCCGGGAGCATGGGAGTGTCGTCGTAGCCGAGTTTTTTCTGTTCCGCCATCGAGAGCCTCCTTTGTTCGGTCAAACGGGATCCTTCAGGGGTGCGGTCCGGAGCGCTGCTCCGCAGGCAGAGACAGGGCCCTGCAAGGCCCGCGGGCTTGCCGGTGCTCGAGGTCATTGCGAGACGACCCGTAATGTGCCGCCCGAACTCGCTGTTTGCAACAGCCGGGGCCGGCGCAAGGGGCGCCCCCTCGGTCTCGTGGGCGCTGAAACGGCATCGGTGCAGTTATGGCAACCGTGGTTGCGCCCGATTCCGCTTTCGACGTGGTATCGGTCTCGAGCCGTCCTGCCCGTAAGTGACCGGTTCTGCCCAAGCATCCGAGGCAACGGGCAATTGCGCGCCGAGCCGGCCGCGGCGGAGGCGGCCCCTTCGCGGCGCCACGGAACAAGCCCAAGGCTCGGGGCGATTTCACCGCCCAAACCTGCTTGACTTGCCGGACCGGGCGATTAGCTTATAGACCGATTGCCGCTTTGCGGCTGCCCGGTGTTTCGGGGCTGTAGCTCAGTTGGCTAGAGCGGTTGGTTCGCAATCAACAGGTCAGGGGTTCGACTCCCCTCAGCTCCACCAGACAACCCAACGGGCCGACCGGGATCTGCCGGTCGGCCCGTTCTTTTTGTGCCTGTTCTCCTGCCCGGTGTCAATGCACGCACTTGGCCGCGAAGGTCCGTACTGGGCAACACGCTGAAGCAGTGGACGACAACAGCCCGCAACCGATGATCGGGCTTCCTTCATGCGGACTGAGTTTACGGCCCCGTGCTTCGGACCCCATCCCGGCTGACAGCAGCCCCTATGCGGGCTATGTTGCGGACGGTTCACAACGGGCGCGAACCCGCAGCAGGACCCGCCGGTCTCACCGGTCCGCTTGATCTGCTTGATTCGTCCGATGGGACCGCTCCGCCCGGCCGGCCCTGTCGCCGAAATGCGAGACAACGAGAAAGGACTCCATCATGCACGACCCCAAATGGTGTCTGTTTTTCGACTTTCACACCATGCCGGCGAACCCGGACGTGGGAAAGGGGTTCGATTTCGAGGCCATCGCCGACTGGTTCGTCGAGGCCGGGGTGGACTACGTGGTCTTCCCGGCTCGCTGCAACTTGGGCACGGCGTATTACGACACCGAAATCGGCATTCGTCACCCGGCCCTCAAGTACGACCTACTGGGAGAATTGACCCGGGCCTGCCACCGGCGGGGGATCGCCCTTTCGGCCTACATCAACGTGGGCCTCAGCCACGAAGAGGGCCTGCGTAATCGGGATTGGCTCGTGCTTCCCCAAAGCGGCGAAACGTACGGCAAGGACCGGCTCAACCATTTCTTCCGGCAGATGTGCTACAACACCGGCTACGGCGACCACGTGACCGCCATGGCCTGCGAGTGCATCGAGAAATGCGACGTCGACGGCTTGTTCCTCGACTGCATGGCCACAGCGCCGTGCATCGGCTACGAATGCATGCGGAAAATGAAGGCCGAGGGCGTCGACTGGCAAGACACGGAGCAGTTGCACGCCTTCAATTATCGCAAAGTCGTCGGCATGGCGCAGCGGATCTGTGAAGCGGCGAAAAAGGTCAAGTCGGACCTGCTGCTGTTTTGCAACGGCGTGGGATTCGAGGCCCAGGCCGACTTCGGCACGTACCTCGAGTTCGAGTGCCTGCCCACGGGCGGTTGGGGGTACGAAATGCTGCCGGTCGGGGCGCGTTATCTGCGCACGCTCGGCAAGCCGGTACTGAACATGACCGCCAGGTTCCACCGATCCTGGGGCGACTTCGGCGGCATCCGCACCGAAGCGGGCCTCGAATACGACATCGTCAAAGGAATCGCCAACGGTCTGCGGACCACGATCGGGGACCACTTTCACCCGCGCGGAGACTTGAATCGGGCGGTGGTCGACCTCGACACCCGCCTGTACAAACGACTGCAGAAACTCGAGCCTTGGATCGACGGCGCCCGGCCGGTCGTGGACGCCGCCGTCCCCATGCTGATGCCCTATCCGGGCTACAAACACCGGACCCCGGGCCGAGCCGCCGAGTACGGGCGGCAGTTCAATGCGATCAAGGCCGCCACACGGGTCCTCTGCGAACTGAAACACCAATTCGACATCCCGTCGCTGGCCGCACCGTGGGACCAGTACGAATTGCTGGTATTGCCGGACTTCGTCTTCCTGGACGGAGAGGCCCGCGCCCGGGTCCGTGCGCACCTCGACCGCGGCGGCGCCGTCCTGAGCACCGGCTGGTCCGGACTCGACCGAAAGCGACAGGGGTTCGTGTTTCCGGAGTGGGGCCTCGAATACGAGGGCGACGATCCGTTCGACCCGGCCTATCTCCAGGCCCGGCCCGGAATGCTGCCGGGGTTGCCCGACATGCCGATCACGCTTTACGACCGCGGCATCGCGGTCTCCACAAACGACGGCGCTGAAGTCCTGGCCGAGATCGCGGCCCCCTATTACAACCGGCATTGGGACGGCGAACACGGGTTTGTCTATCTGCCGCCGGACAAGCCGACCGGGCGTCCCGCAGTGACGCTCAACGGACGGGTGGCCCACGTTTCCCATCCGCTTTTCACCACGTATTACAACTACGCACCAATTCCGGTCCGCCAGGTCCTCGAACATCTTTTAGACAGGCTCCTGCCGCGCCCCCTGCTCCGGGCGCCGAACGCCCCGTCCTTCGCGCGACTGACCGTTACCGCCCAACCCGGCCGACGCATGGTGCACATCCTGGCGTACGTTCCCGAGCAACGGGGAGCCGGAACGAACATGATCGAGGAACCCATCGCCCTCCATGACCTCGAGGTGCGCCTGCGACTGGATGGAACGCCCCCGGGCCGGGTGGTCTTGGCGCCGAGCGAAGAGGAATTGCCGTTCCGGATCGAGGCAGGCTACGCGGTCGTCACGGTCCCCGAAACGGTCGGGCACGCGCTGCTCGTGTTCGAGCAGTGAGGTCTGCGCACCCGCGCGGGCACTGCGACGGCGTGAGTTGGGAAGTTGAAGAATCGAGTGGACGTCCGCGTGGGCACTGGCTCCGCGACCACGCCAGCCTGCATCGCGCGGCAACGTCCGCAGACGCGTTTCGACAAGAGAATCACGCGAGAAAAAGCTCGATGACCGGGACGACCGTATCGGGCTTGCGCACCGGCAGCTCGAGCGTAAGGGTCTCACGGTTCGCCTCCCCTTCGCGGGGCGTGGTCATCCGAATTTCGGAAGCGTCATTGAGCAATTGTGCATATTCGACCTTCCCCGCCAGACCGTCGATGTGCAAGTGACGGAACGGCCACGCGAAGACGTGCAGATACAGCCGCTTGCCGTTCTGGGTGAACCGGCAGTCCCGGGGCGCCTGGAATTCGCTCTGCGTGCATCCGTAGATCGAACGACTGTGGAGCCGCATCCACTGGGCGTACACATCCAGGGCGTCGAGGGCCCGGTCATCGAACGTGCCCCGAGCAGTGGGCCCCACGTTCATGAGCAAGTTTCCGCCGCAGGAAACCGTGTTGATCAGCATCTGGATGAGTTGCTCCGGGCTTTTCCAGGTGTACTCGTCCCGGTAGTACCCCCAGGAACCGCTGAAGGTCTGGCAAGCTTCCCAAACCACGGGTTTGCCGTCGATCTTGACGCCCTCTCGCGGTTGGAACTGCTCCGGGGTCTGGATGTCGGCCATCTCGGACGGCAGATCGAGGCGGTTGTCCACGATGATCCCGGGCTGCAGCTCTCGGACCATCTTCAGCAGTTTCTCGCTCTCCCAGTCATCGCGGCCCTTGCCCTTCATGCCCCGATACTCGTTGGTGGGGTAAGAAAAGTCGAACCACATGATGCTGATCTTGCCGTACCCGGTGAGCAGTTCCCGCACTTGGTTCCGCATGTACTCGGCGTATTTGCGGACATCGCGGGTTTCGTTCCACTTGAGGGCGTCGGGGTGATTGCGCATCGGATGGATGCCGTCGATGGGGAACTCGGGGTGGTGCCAGTCGATCAGGGAGTAATAAAACCCCACCCGCAAACCCTCGGCCCGGAACGCCTCGACAAACGGCCGCAGCAGGTCTTTGCCGCACGGGGTGTTCGTGGCCTTGTAATCGGTGTATTGGCTGTCCCACAGGCAGAAGCCCTCGTGGTGCTTGCTCGTGATGACCACGTACTTCATACCGGCTTCGCGGGCCGTGCGGGCCCACTCCCGGGGGTCGTACAGGTCGGGGTCGAAGTACTCGAAGTACTTTCGGTACACATCATCCGGGATCTGTTCCCGGTTCTTGACCCATTCGTGCCGGGCGGCCAGGGCGTACGTCCCCCAGTGAATGAACATGCCGAAGCGGTCATGCATGAACCAGGAGGTGTCGCCGGGCGTCGGTGCGGGTGTCGGGACGGTCATTGGATCGAGTCCTCCCTGTTGCTCGGGGGTCGGGTCCCGGCCGTGCGAACGATCCGTTTGCGGAACGTGCAAGAACTGCCGGAACAAGGCTGCGATGACTGTTTCGAAACGATCAGTTTCCCGCGGCCGCTTGCCGCGGGGCCATGGGTTTCCGGCCGATTTCCTCGCGCAGCAGGTCGATCAACTGCCGCGTCTGCCGGTCTGTGAATTTCCCCGCGCGAGAAAACCGCACTCGGCCGTCGCGGTCGAACACGGTGATGACATAAGAATCGTCGGCCAGACCCCATTTCCGAACCAGGACTTTCTTGTTGTCCCGGACGTAAACCGTCCGAGGGTATCGGGCCTGTTTTCGCTTGAGAATGACTGCGATCAACCAATTGGGTTTCCAGGTCGCCGCCATGTTGATGACGGCCACGGAGCCGAATTCCGTATCCGGAAACTTCTCGCGCTTGATGGCTTGGGCAACGTGCTCGTTCAGGTCCTTCTCGTCCGGATCGACGTAAAAAAGCACATGGACCCGGCCCCGCAGTTCGCTGCTGCTCCAGGGCGCCCCGTTCAAACGCCCGCCGGCCGCGCCGGACAGGGCGACCCGGGGCGCCGGGGCGCCGACTTCCAGGCCCCCGGCCCAACAACTCGCGCCGCACAAGCACAAAAGAACCAGAACCAGTACCGACGCGACACGACTGCGACACGGTCCCGGGCCCCAATCTCTGCCCCCGGTCCGGGACCGATACCCCCGCAGGGGACGCTTCCGGCTGTACCACCACTGACTGCCGAGCATTTCGAAACTCCATATGTTCGAGGGCGGGAGACCCGGATTCTCGCATATTGTCGTTCCGGTTTCGCCGGTTGCAAGCAGTCCGCCGTCAAAAAAAAGCGCCATCGTCCGGACCGGCCAGGGCCCGTTGCGTCATTCGACGCCGGATGCGGTCAACGGCTCGATGGAGTCTCGCCCTCCGGTTGCGGCTTGTTCGGCCCACGGGACACGCTACATTCTCCGGTCCGCGGCAATCCCCCTCTGGCTGACGGCAGGAGAAACCGGCGATGACCTGCGCAAACCCGTTCGAAGCATCCGACGGCGTCTGGCTCAAAGTGAACCTCCACACTCATACGACGGCGTCCGACGGGACCCATTCACTCGAGGAGCGTATTGCTGAGTACCGAGAAGCCGGCTACGACGCCCTGGCCATCACCGATCATCGGGTCGTCACCCCAGTACGGAAAAGGGCCCTGGATGGGTTTTTGGTGATCCAAGGGATCGAAATGCACCCCGCCTGCCCGGGTGGAGATCTCTACCACTTGGTGGCGCTGAACGTCCCGGCCGATTTCCCGTATGACGAAAGTGCCGGCCCCAATGCCTTGGTCCGATCCGTGCGGGAACGCGGGGGGGAAGTGGTCTTCGCCCATCCATATTGGTGCGGCCACACGCCGGACCAGATCATGGCGGTCGAGGGTTTGGCGGCGGTCGAAGTCTACAACGCCACGTGCACCAAGATCGGCAAAGGGTGCAGTTCCGTAATCTGGGATTATCTCCTCGATGCCGGGCGGTGGTTGCCCGCCGTAGCGGTCGACGACACCCACGGTGGCCGCGACATCTTCATGGGCTGGACCATGCTGCGGGTACGCGAACGTTCGGTCGCGGGGATCCTCGAAGCTCTCCGAACCGGTGCGGGCTACAGCAGCAGCGGACCGATGATTCACGACCTGCGCGTCGCCGACGGCAGGGCCAGGGTCGCCTGTTCCCCGGCCAGCGAGATTCACTTCATGTGCCGGCGTTCCCGCGGGCGGAGCTTCTACAGCGACGGCGGCGTCCCCCTCACCGAGGCCGAGATCGCCGTGTCGCCCGGGACCGGTTACCTGAGGGTCGAGGTGGTCGACGCTCAAGGTCGGCGGGCCTGGTCGAACCCGATCACTATTCCGCCGGGCGTGTGAAGGCGGCGCAAGCGGCTCGCCGATGATTTGTGGTGGGGTCTCTGCGATCCGCAACGCTGAAAGTTCGGCCGCGAATCAGTCCGAGACGCCAATTGCAGGCAGCGCAGAATAATGCATGCGAAGCGGCGTTGCAGAGGCAGGGAGTTGGCCCACACTCTGAATTGTCTCGAGACGAAAAACGGACCGCCCCGCCGGGGGGGATGCCCAGAACGATATCGGACTCCAACCGCGATGGAGTGCGTCCGGGGGGAAGCTGTTTCGGCCTGTCGGACCGGGACCCGACACTCGACACCGCAGTAAGGATTCCGCAACGCTGCGGACCGGCCCTGCCCCGTTGCAGGGCGGCGAAGCGGGCAGTAGATTGAAGACGCCCGGTAGTGTTTACTCGAAGCCCTTGGACCTCGAGGGTCTCCGCCTTTTTCGTGCACCGACCGTCCCGATTACAGGGCGCCGGCGCCGGGAACGTCCTGCGGTCCCTTGCAACGTGCCTCCAGGAGTCGACCTCGGTATGCCCACGGAAATTAAAGTCTGGGGGGCCCGCCAGCACAACCTTAAGAACATCGACGTGGCCATTCCTCGCGACGCGCTGGTGGTCATCACCGGCCTGAGCGGGTCCGGGAAGTCCTCACTGGCCTTCGACACCATTTATGCGGAAGGTCAGCGGCGGTACGTTGAGAGTCTGTCCGCGTATGCCCGGCAGTTCCTGGACCGACTCCAGAAACCGGACGTCGAGCGCATCGACGGCCTGTCGCCCGCCATTGCCATCGAGCAACGTTCCGCGGGCAGCAATCCACGATCCCTGGTCGCCACAACCACGGAAATCTATGATTACCTCCGGCTCCTGTTCGCCCACATCGGCGAACCCCATTGTCCCCGGTGCGGCCAGCCGGTTTTCGGGCAAAGCGCCCAACGCATCACGGACGCGCTCGCCGCCCAACCCGAAGGGCGACGCCTGGTGATCCTGGCCCCGCGCATCCGCGGTCGGAAAGGGGAACACCGCGAAGTGCTGGCGGAACTCCAGCGCGACGGGTTCGTTCGCGCCCGAGTGGACGGAGAAATCCGCGCGCTGGACGAAGAAATCGAGCTGGACCGCAACAAACGCCACACCATCGAGGCGGTGGTGGACCGATTGGTCACGGGGCGCACGTCCGCGGCACGGCTGACGGACTCTGTCGAGCTGGCCCTGCGCGTCGGCGAGGGCGTGCTGGTCGCCATGATCGAGGACGAACACGCCAAGAACGGATGGCGGGAGGAAATACTTAGCGAACACTTGGCCTGCACGCATTGCGACATCAGCTTCGGGGAACTGCTGCCCCGGAATTTCTCGTTCAACAGCCCGTACGGCGCCTGCCCCACGTGTCACGGGCTGGGAAACCGCTTGGTATTTCTCCCCGAACAGGTGGTTCCGGACCCAACCCTGTCCATCCGGCGCGGGGCCATCCCCCTCTGGCGCCGCGGTCCGCGACGTCTGATCATTTATTACAACCACCTCTTGCGGTGTCTCGCCGAACATTACGGGTTCGCCTTGACCACGCCGTGGGAGGACCTGCCGGAAAAAGTGCGGCAGACCTTGTTGTACGGCAGCGGCGACGAGGAAATCGTCTTCGATTTCTGGCGAGGAGGACGGCGACACCGAATGGTGCGGCCGTTCGAGGGCATCATTCCGAATTTGATGCGGCGATTCGGCGAAACCGAGAGTGAGGCCGTCCGGGAACGCCTGCACAAAGCCATGGGCCGGGAACTCTGTCCCGACTGCCGGGGAGCGCGCTTGCGGCCCGAAAGCCTGGCCGTCACGGTCCGCAACGTCAACATTCACGAACTCTGCGGCATGAGCATCGAAGAGGCGGCCGTCTTCGCGAACCGGCTCGAGCAGTCCCTGTCCGAGTCGGAACGAGCCATTGCGGGAGAAATTGTCAAGGAAGTGCGCGGGCGGCTCGGTTTCCTGCTGTCTGTCGGCTTGGGATACCTCACTCTGGACCGCGAAAGCGGCACATTGTCCGGTGGCGAAGCGCAGCGCATCCGCTTGGCGACTCAGGTCGGCAGCGGCCTGGTGGGCGTGGCCTACGTGCTCGACGAACCCACCATCGGCTTGCACCAGCGGGACAATGCACGCCTGCTCGAAACGCTCGAGCAACTCCGAGACCAGGGAAACACGGTCATCGTGGTCGAACACGATCTCGAGACGATCCGGCGCGCGGACTACGTGGTCGACCTCGGCCCCGGGGCCGGCCGGAACGGCGGCCGCGTCGTGTGCGCCGGAACCCCGGACCAAATCGCGGCCTGTCCCGACTCGATTACGGGGGGCTTCCTCCGCGGCGACCGCAGCATCCCCGTCCCAACCGAACGCAACCCGGGAAACGGCCGGCGATTGCGGATCGTGGGGGCCGCTCAACACAACCTCAAACACATCGACACGGACGTCCCGCTCGGCACGTTCACATGCGTGACCGGCGTGTCGGGCTCCGGCAAAAGCACGCTGGTAGACGATATACTGAAACGGGCCATCCGACGGGCGCTTGGGCTCAAAGGCGAACCTCCGGGCGCCCATGAACGAATCGAGGGGACCGAGCACGTGGACAAACTGATCGTCATCGATCAGAGCCCCATCGGGCGCACGCCCAGATCCAACCCTGCCACGTACACGGACGCCTTCACCCTGATCCGACAGCTCTTCGCCAAAGTGCCCGACGCCCGGGTCCGGGGGTACAAGCCGGGCCGGTTCAGTTTCAACGTCAAGGGCGGGCGCTGCGAAGAGTGCCGTGGCGACGGTATGAAGAAAATCGAGATGCAATTCCTGCCGGACGTCTACGTCCAGTGCGAAGCCTGCAAGGGGCGGCGCTACAACCGCGAGACGCTCCGTATTCATTACCGAGGCCGGAGTATTGCCGATGTACTGGATATGACCATCGAGCAGGCCCTCGAGTTCTTCAAGCACCACCCCCGATTGCAGCGCAAGCTCGCCACGCTCGATGCGGTCGGACTCGGCTACCTCCATCTCGGCCAACCCGCGCCGACCCTCTCCGGCGGCGAAGCCCAGCGGGTCAAGCTTGCCGCCGAGCTGGCCCGACGGCCCCGCGGACACACGCTGTACATCCTGGATGAACCTACAACAGGACTGCACGCAGCCGACGTGGAGAAATTGCTGCAGGTCCTGCAATCCCTACGCGACCAGGGCAATACGGTGTTGGTTATCGAGCACAACATCGATGTCATCAAAGTCGCCGACCACCTCATTGACCTCGGACCCGAGGGCGGCGACGAGGGCGGACGCGTCGTGGCCGCCGGGTCGCCGGAGGCCGTGGCCGCCGTACCCGAATCCTATACCGGGCAGTACCTCCGTACGGTCCTCCCGTCGCCC
Source organism: Kiritimatiellota bacterium (assembly GCA_013151865.1). Classification (GTDB taxonomy): domain Bacteria; phylum Verrucomicrobiota; class Lentisphaeria; order Oligosphaerales; family JAADHN01; genus JAADHN01. The sequence goes on along the minus strand of JAADHN010000121.1, from coordinate 43,632 downwards.
AAACCCACCAAAGCGAGGAGACGGCGAAAGGCCCGCCGGCGCGACCGGACAGCGGATTGACTCCCGCGGCCGCAAGGCGTAATGCGGCGGCGCCGGCCGCGCCTCTTGTGCGGACAGGTCCTGATGCCAAGAAACACTGCACATGGATCCACATCGTCGGCCTGCATTGCGCACGGTCGGGGCGCCGCGGTGGCTTCGAGGCGACTGCTCGCGAGGCATGGCTCGAAATCTCTCCGCAAGCCCGCGGTTTTGAACCGAGGGTTCCATACTGAAAGTGGACGGAACATCCAACACAGAATTGCACGATTACGCAACGCGGCGCGGCTCTTTCCGGCGGCGGTCGCTCTTGGGTTCGTCGCCTATTTATGTCGGGTTGATGAGGTGTGTGGCGCCATGAATGGATCTGCCGATTTCTACGTTGCACTGAACGGAAACGATGCATGGTCGGGCCGCCGGTCCGAAGCGGACACCGAGAGGGCCGACGGCCCTTTCGCCACCATCGAACGGGCCCGAAATGCCGTGCGGGCGTTGAAAGAGCAAACGCCCTCCCGGAATATCAGCGTCTGGATTCGCGGGGGCACATACCGCCTGCGTCGTACCGTGGTGTTCTCGCCCGCGGACTCTGCACCGGCCGGACACACGATCGTTTACGCTGCGTTTCCCGGGGAAACACCGATCTTCACGTCGGCCGCGCCGATTCGCGGGTGGCGGAGAGCCGATCCACTGCCCCGCGGCCTGCCCGTCGCGGCCAGAGGCCACGTGTGGGTGGCGGACGTGTCCGCAATCCGGGCGGCGCGGGAGCGGGCCGCACAGGGTGCGGACTCCGCACCGGCGTGGCCTTTCCGTGTCTTGTACCACCGCGGGCGACGATTGCCCCGGGCGCGCGGGCCCGGGTTCTCACCCACGAACACGACCCCGCGCGCACGGGCCTGGGACCACCGGGCGCTTCACTTTCCGGAAGGGACGGTCGAGAACTGGCCGGACTTTCGGAACGGCGAGCTGGTCGTGATTCCCTGTTACTTCTGGACCATGAATATACTGCCCCTGGACTCGGTGGACGCAAAAGCCCGCATTCTGCGCACCGCGGCGCCCGCCACCTATCCCATGGGCCGGAACGGCATGACGGACCGGCCCGTCGCCTGGATCGAAAACGTCACCGAGGTCTTGGACCGTCCGGGAGAATGGGTGCTCGACGCCCCCAACGCGAAACTCTACTATTGGCCGGAAAACGCGCCGCCGGACGACGGTGTCGCCGCCCCGCTGCTCACGGAACTCTTTCGGGTCGAGGGCCGCATCGAAACGGACGGACCGGCGGATACGCCCGTGAGCGGCCTTGTCTTCCGCGGACTCACCTTCACCGGCGGCGACCGCTTCCCGTGGCACGGCCGGAGCGGCTGGGGCCTCCAGCACGACTGGGAAATGTTCGACCGGCCCACTGCACTGGTTCGATTCCGGGGAGCTGCGAACTGCGCAATCGAACACTGCCGTTTCATGCATTCCGGACACGCCGCCGTGCGCCTGGACCTGACCTGCGAGCAGAACCGGATCGTCGGCAACCACATCCAACACATGGGCGGCGTGGGCATCCTTCTGGCAGGCTACGGTCCGGGCACGAAGGACGTGAACACCCGCAATGAAATCGCAAACAATTATATCCATGACATCGGCCAACTGTACTGGGGCTCGCCCGCCGTTTTCGTGTGGCAAAGCGGCGAGAACCGCATCGCGCACAATCACATCCATCACGTCCCATACACCGGCATCGTGGTTAGCGGCCGGATTGCCTGGGACCCGCAGGGCCGGGGCGAGTGTTCGCGTACCGTCCGCTGGCGCGAACTGGGACTCGATCCAACCCAAAAGCGACCGCGCTGGTCGTGGAAACGCCGGGAACCTTTCCTGCATGCCCGCCGGAACATCATCGAGTACAATGACATCCACAATGTCATGGAAGTGCTCGGGGACGGCAACTGCATCTACGTCAGCGGCGCCGGGGCCGACAACGTAGTCCGCAAGAACTTCTGTCACGACTGCCGCGGCCTGCACATGAATGCCGGCATTCGCTGCGACGACGACCAGTACCGCACGCGTATCGAGGGAAACCTCATCTGGCGCAACCGCGGCGCGGGCGAGGGAATCATCAGCAAGGGGGACAACGACATCCTCAACAACGTCATTGCGGACCTGCGGCCCGATACACGCCACCGCGGGTATATCGTCTTTCCGTACGGTTCGATCAAGGGCGCGGTGATCCAGCGGAACATTCTCTATTCGTGCCGCAGAGATCAGGCGCTCTACTTCGAGGGGCGGGGACGAAGGGGCGGATCGGCCCCACGGCTGCGGGAGACCGACGCAGATTTCAACCTCTATTTCTGTACGGAAGATCCGCAATGGGGGAAAGAACATCTGACGAAAGCACGCGCGGCGGGTATCGAAACGCACAGCCTTGTCGCGGACCCGCGCTTTGTCGATCCGGACAGCGGGGCGTTCGAGTTCCGACCCGATTCCCCGGGGCCCGGACTCGGCATTCGACCTCTGGGACTTGCTTTCTGCGGCCTCGAGTCTCCGTGGCGGGAAGAGTACGTGGGTCGTCGAATTCATTGCCGTATCGCACCCGCGGGGTGCGAACTCCGCAAACCGGTTATGGTCCGCATCACGTGCGATGCACCCGGCGCGGAGGTCCACTACACGCTGGACGACTCGGCCCCGACCCGGCGATCACCTCTTTACACGGCGCCGTTCCGTTTGGACAAACCGGCCGTCGTCCGGGCCCGCGCCTTCCTGGCCGAGGCCACCGATCTCACCGGCGCGTTCGAGCGCTTTACGGCCCCGCCTGCGTCGATCCGCCTGGATTTCGAGCGCGTGCCGCTCGGTGCACCGGCCCCCGGCGCAACAACCATGGAAGAGGACAACCGCCGGACGGCCCGCGTCAGCGACGAACAGGCAGCCGGCGGGCGACGCAGTCTCAAGTTCGTGGACGGGCCTGGCCAGAAGCACCCGTTCAATCCGCACGTTTTCTTCCGACTCGGTTTCCACGACGAGATCGTGCGCGGCCGGTTCGCGTTGTGGCTGGACGAGAACACGACGTTCCTGTACCAGTGGCGCGACTACGACCGGGGACGGTATCGCTGCGGCCCAACGATTCAAGTGCGACCGGGAGGAGAACTCGTGCTGGACGGCAAGCCCCTGATCGATTTGCCGCTCCGGGCCTGGGTCCGATTCGATGTTGTCTGTTCCCTCGGCGATGCGGCGGCGACCGGATGGCAATTGAGCGTGGTTCTCCCCGGCGAAAAAACGCCCCGTGTTTTCCCGTCCCTGTCTTGCCAGAAGGGATTCCGGTCCCTCGACTGGGTCGGGTTCGTGGCGAACGGCAGACGCGAAACCGCTTTCTACGTGGACGACATTGTCATCGAGCCCGCACCCCCCTGACATGCGGGGGAAGGAGTGCTTGTAATACGTTTCGAAAGAGACGCTGCTTTCGTGGGACGACCGGTTGACTTTTCGGAGAATCGCGTGTCTATTCGGACATTAGTCGGTTGCCCAACCGAGAACGCAGGCAGGAGTGCTTTCAGCGGAATGCAGTGGACAGACCAAACTCGACCGGCGGCCGCGCCTGGACTTCGGGCGTGCGCCTCAAGGGGTCGGGGAAGAGGATGCCGGGGACACAACAGATGACCCGTGCCCTCGCTTTCCCCAACGACGCTCCGAAAGCAACAAGAATTCGTGCCGGCCCGTTCCCGGAACAATTTCCAAACTCGCACGGGCGCGGGTTTGGGTCACAAGAAAAACGTCTTGGGCAGGGACCGGCAACGAAAGAGGGAGTCGTAGCATGAGACTGACACGTTGGTTGGTCGTCGGGACTGTGGCGGTATTTTTGGGCGTGACAACCGTGATGGCGCAGGAAGCCGGTCCGAAGCGCGACCGCAAAGCACGTGCCCACGGAATTTGGAAGCAGTACCACCAGACCGTGACGGGGATCCGCCAAAAAGAAAACCAGCTTCTGCAGCAGAATCCCGATCTGAGAGCAGCAATCTCAGACATCGACAAACAAATCAGGGAACTCCAGAAGCAGCGCAAAGACAAACTCGCGGAGGCAGACCCCGGCCTGGCCGCCCTGTACAAGAAAATGGACGAGATACAAACGATATTCAGGCAGGTTCGGAGTCAAGGGATGCACGGCGTCCAAAAGCCCAAGAACGACTGAGTACCCCAGCCTTTCATGGAGCATAACACCGACGGCCCCGACGTGTGATCGCGCCGGGGCCGTTTCCTGTTCATGGGCCTTACCGGCGCACCGCCCACCGATTACGGAACCTTCCGGAGTGGCCTGGAGCATGAACGTGTTCGCGAGCTGTTCGGAGTGGCCCCTTTCCGCCGAAAGTGCGCCGGTGGCCCCCGCCTCGGCGCCGTGGATGCATGTTCCCATGACAAAGTCGCCTCCTCTTTCGAATACGCTGCCCCGCCGGCGAACGCCCGGAATGTCCGAGCTGCCGGCTCGGTTCATCCGAGGATTCGAAACCGCCTTTGTCTCACCGGGAGCATCCTGGCCCTTTCGCCCGCCTTTTCGTCTATACTGTTGTATTACTTTTAACACAAGTAACAGCCACTTTTGTTGCCCGCGCCGCTCCCAGCGCCCCGAAAACAGGCGATCTCGGCTGCTTTCGGGGGCGCTCTGAGCTTGGGAGACAAAAAAAATTCGCGAAACCCCTTGCATTTCCGTGGGCGAACGTTAAACTACATTGTAGGAGTTAGGGAGTCGTGGTAGCTCCGCTACTCGTTAAGTATTTAACGGCTCCCGGCATTTTGTGGCGGTCGAGTCATGATTTGGTGGAGTTGAGGGGGGCAGTGTCCACAGGATGTGGCGCCGAATCACGAGACAGAGCACGAAAGGAGGTGATTGCCGGAAACGATTCGTCTGATACTGACGATTGTCGAGCGACGGGACTCAATCTGCAACCAAGCAACGATGAGGAGGTGTCTTGAGATGAAACGATTCATTGTAATCGCAACAGCCGTGGTGCTGACAGTGACGCTCGGCGGCATTACCGCCCGAGCCGGCATTGCCGGCACGGACCACGACCTCTCCGGTCTTTCGGGGGGCGGTACTGATCAGATTTGCATCTACTGCCATACCCCGCACAATGCGAAAACGGATCAACTCGTTCCGTTGTGGAATCACACGTCGACCACCACTACGTTCACACTGTACAGCAGCGACACGTTGGACTCGACGCCGGGCCAGCCGACCGGCGCGTCGAAGGCGTGTCTGAGTTGTCATGATGGAACGGTCGCGATCGACTCCTACGCCAACCATACCGGCAGCACGAACATGAGTGGCGACGCGCTGTTGGGTACGGACTTGGCGAACGATCATCCGATCGCGATAACCTACGACTCGGCCCTGGCCTCGGCCGACGGTGAACTGGTGACGCCGACGAGCGCGAGTACGGTGGATGGGACGCTTCCTCTGTTCAGTGCGAGCTTGGAATGCGCCTCATGCCACGACGTCCACGACAACACGAACGACCCGTTCCTGCGCAAGAGCAACAGCGGGAGCGCGTTGTGTCTGACTTGTCACCAGAAGTAGCACCGCGACGAGTGGTTAGTTAACAGGAAGTCAGTCAGCTTCGCGCTGGCAACTTCCGGCAACTGCGGCCGATGCATCCCCCTCGCGCAGGGGGATGCATCGGGTCGCCTTCCTCACAATTCTTGAGGGGAGAGTCACGTGGGTCAAGACACAAGAGCGATGATTCGGTCGTGCGCCGCGGGCCTTGTTTTGTTGCTCGTCGCCGGATGCGCGACGTCCCCGAAAGAACAGGCGCAGGGCCCCATATTCTTCCCGCGCCCCCCCCAGAAGCCGCGTCTGCAGTTTCTTCAAAGCTATTCCACCGAAGGCGATCTGGGAGGCGGGCCGAGTCCGTTTGCCCAGTTCATCGCCGGCAAATCGCCCCCGCAACGCGAGATCGGGAAGCCGTACGGCGTCGCGCTGCACCAAGGCAAGCTCTATGTGTGCGACACGGCGATCAGCGCGGTCGATATTCTTGACTTGGAAACGCGACAGATGCGCTACTTCGCCCCCAGCAACGACGGTCGCCTGGTGACGCCCATCAACATCGCCATCGACCACGACGGCACGCGCTACATTGCCGATACAGGCCGCGGGCAAGTATTGATCTTCGGTTCGGACGGCACTTTTCGCGGGGCGATCGGCAAGCGGAGCAGCGCCCCTGTCCGGAGAGGCCACATGGCGGCGTCTCGGGGGCTTGCGCCTCAAAGGAAGAAACCCAAAGCTGCGGCCGCCGGCTTGAAACCGACCGACGTGGCGGTGGTGGGCAACCGTCTCTACGTCGTCGATTTCAACGGCAAGGTCGTGCGCGTGTACGATAAAGAGACCCGCGAGCCATTGTTCACCATCCCGAAGGACCCCACCGACGAGGACGGCAAGCTGTTCATGCCGACCAATCTGGCGGTCGATTCACAAGGACGCGTCTACGTCTCCGACATCGGACGCTTCTGTGTTCAGCAATACGACCCCGACGGCAAGTTTTTGCGCCGTTTCGGGGCGATCGGGGATCGGCCCGGTGAATTCGCTCGTCCCAAGGGCGTGGGTGTGGACCGCCAGGATCGATTGTACGTGGTGGATGCTGCCGCGCAGGTTGTACAGATTTTCGATGCCGACGGTAAGTTGCTGCTGTTCTTTGGCGAGCCGGGCAGCGAGCTCGCGCTGAACCTGCCTGCCAAAGTCGTCCTCGATTACGACAATGTGCGATACTTCGAAAAACAGGTCGCGCCCGGTTACGAGATAGAGTATCTCGTGCTGGTCACCAACCAGTACGGTTCGCGCAAAGTCGATGTGTACGGGTTTGTACGCAAGCGATGAAACCGAGGCTGAAAGCGGGCGCAGTTTGTGCGTGCAGGGCCGCGGTAATAGTGGGGGGAGGGCTGTTGACGGGTTGCTCCACGGAAACCAGACACCAGTGGCTGACGGTCTTCTTCGAGGGCGTACCGCCGCTGCGTTCCGAAGCCGCGGCCGCCCGCGCCGCTCAGCCTGTCGTAGCGGCGCCGGATGACACGTCGCGGGTTGAGTCGACCAAACCGGTGATCGTCACGCATGAGCCGTACGGCGAACGTAAGTGTCGGGCTTGTCATGCATCCGGATTCTCACAGAAACTCAACGAGCCGGTCCCGGAACTTTGTTTCAGTTGCCACAACCGTTTCCAGAAGACGCCTCGATTTGCGCACGCACCGGTCGAAGCGGGCGCTTGCCTGCTGTGTCACGAGCCGCACGACGCGAAATACCCGAACTTGCTCCGCCGTGCCGGCCAGGCAGTTTGCGCTGAATGTCACGATCCGGATGACACCGCGTCGGTCAAAGCCCACGCCGCCATTGGCAACACAGCCTGCCAGAGTTGTCACAACCCGCACGGCGGAGAGCGCTCCTACTACCTCAGAAACGGCACGGCCGGAGCGACCCAATGAACCGACAACAGGCGGACACTCTCGATTTCGCCTGCGCAGTTTTTTTTTGGTCGCGGCAGGCGCGGGGCAGGCGCAGACCGCGGTCGATCCGTACGACTTCCGCCCGTTGCGACTTGAGCTGAAGGAGAGCTACGTGGCCATGGATTTCGAGGCCGAAAACGAAGAGCGCACCTTGGCGAAGTCGTTGCGGTCGGTCACGCGCGAGCGCTGGTTGCTCGTGCCGCGGCTCGGACTGGACGCGCGCGGTTCGGTGTATCATCCCAACCTACTCGGCTTCGGCATGGCACTCGAACTCGGCGCGGACCGAGAGCATCTGGCGCTTGACTCTGCAGACCAAGCCTACGATTCAACCGGTTTTCTCCAGCGTTACCATGCCACCCTGACTTTGTTGCGGAAAAAACCGTATGCCACTTTCCTGTCGGCAGATAAAGATGTCAGCTTCCGCCAATCCGATTTCTTCCATCGCGGTGAGGTGAACAGTCAACGCTTCGGAATGACCACCGGTTACCGTGCCGGCCCTGTGCCGATCACGTTCAGCGGCTCCCACCTGGAGGAACAGGTCACCGGTCTGACACGCCTGTCGCAGCGCGTTCAGGACGTATTCACTGTCACCGCCAGCAACAAGCGCGACCGCGGCCACACCGAAGTCAGCTACCGTTGGGAGCAGTATGCGCAAGACGAGCCCGACTACGTTCAAAACGGCGTCAACCACGACGCTTCCCTCAGCGATGTCGAGTACTTCGACTCCGCCCAGGAAAAGAGACTGATCTCGACACTGCTTTGGTCGCGGCTGTCCACCGCGCCGTCGAGCTTTCGCACAGAAAGCTTGCACGTCACCGAACGCCTCGACCTTGAACACACGCCGAGTTTTGCCACATTCTACGATTACAGCTTCAGCGCCAACACGACGGGGCTGGCCAACACCACCACCCACAGCGGCCGTCTCGGCGTGCGCCACCAGCTTTACGACAACCTCCAATCCACGGCCGATCTCCACGCCGACAACGTCCGCGCCATCGGGCCGGGTTCCCGCCTTGCGACCGCACGTTTCGGGGGCCGCGTCAACGAGGCGTACACGCGGCATCTCGGCGGTTGGGGACTGCTTACTTTCAATTGCGGCTTCCAGCTAGACAGCGAAAAGCGCGACAGCAGTGGTGGGGAGCTTTTCATTGTGGACGAACGCCACACTCTCCGCGACGACGTGCCCACCTTCCTTGCCCAACCCGAGGTCGTCGCCGTCACCGCCGTCACAGACTCCAGCGGCACCTTCCACTACCGGCAGGGCCTCGACTACTACTTGGTCTCGCGCGGGACGTTCACCGAACTTCGCCGCATCCCCGGCGGTACGATTCCCAACGGCGGCGCCGTGCTTGTGGATTACACCGCCGCCGCCCAGGCGTCCGCCGCGTACGACACGATGATCACCGGTGCGAACCTCCGAATCGACTTCTGGGAACGGCGGCTCGGTCTATACGGCCGCGTCAACCTGACCGACACTTTCGGCGATACACATCTGCTTGTCGACTCAGAGACAACCGAGACGGTCATCGGTGTGGACACCGACTGGTCCTGGTTGCGCGCCGGCGCCGAACTCATCGACCACGACTCCGACCTTGTCCCCTATCGCTCGCTACGGCTGTACGAGTCGTTCGCCTTCGCGCCGAGTTCTCGTTCTGCGCTGGGTCTCGATCTGACGCAGACCCGAACCATGTACCCCGACCGCGACCAAATCACCTACGGCTTCATCGGCCGGTACCGGCAACGCTTCAGCGCGTGCTTCACGGGCAACATCGAAGGCGGCAAAAGCATTGAGCGCGGCGAGGGGTTCGACCAGGATGTCACCACCGCCCGTTTCGCCTTCGACCTCACTTACGCCCAACTCGCCGTCAATTTCGGCTATGAGTTCGCCAACGAAACATTGTACGGGGAAAAACGCATCCGTCACTTTCTTTTTCTGCGTGTGAAACGGAACTTCTGATGAGAATGGATTGGTCCATCGATGGCCGAGCGCTTGGCCGCTTGACGCTGAGTCTCGCCGCGGCGATCACCGCGGGATGCGTGACGACGCCACCGCTGTCGGACCCCAATGCGCAACAACCCACACCGGTCTGGCCGCCGCCGCCGGCGGCGGCCCGCGTGACGTATGTGCGCAGCGTCGGCGTACCCGCCGATCTGGGTATGCGCCTTTCGCTGTGGGGCAGATTGCTGGGTGTCATTTCCGGCGGCGGCCGCATCCACGAAGGCTTTGTCAAGCCGTTTGGCCTCTGCCTCGATGAGGACAACAACTTGTGCGTGACCGACACGGGCGCCCCTGCCGTCTGGTTCTTCGATCGCAGGCGGATGCGTTTCCGGCGTTGGGGGAAGGTGGGGCCGTTCGGCTTTGTCTCGCCGGTCGCCGTGGCGAAGAAGCACGGCTTGTTTTATGTGGCCGATTCCGGCTTGGGGAAGGTGCTTGTCTTCGGCATGGAGGGCGACTTGCGTTTCATGATCGAGCACGGTGTGCAGCGGCCGACGGGCTTGGCCATCGCGGGCGAGCGACTGTACGTGGCCGACGCAGGCACACATTGTGTTGCCGTCTTCGGCCTCGACGGCGAGTTGCTGTTCAAATTTGGCCGGCGCGGCGTGGGCAACGGCGAGTTCAATTTCCCGACGCATGTCTCCGCAGATGCCGCGGGTCGGATCTACGTGACCGACTCGTTGAACGCACGGGTACAGGTGTTTGACGCCGAGGGAAAATTTCAGGGCCTGATCGGTGGTCTCGGCGACGGCTCGGGCCATTTCAGCCGTCCCAAGGGAGTGGCGGTGGACCACTTCGGCCACGTGTACGTGACGGACGCGCTGTTCGACAACCTGCAAGTGTTTGACTCACAGGGTAGGTTCCTGCTGGACGTGGGCTCCGCCGGGCAGTCGGCCGGGGAGTTTTGGATGCCGGCCGGGGTGGCCGTCGGGCGCGACGACTTTATTTACGTGGCGGATTCATACAACCGTCGGGTGCAGATACTGCGGTACTTGGAGAAGAAATGAGGAGAAAAGCCTGCATATTGGTGATGGGCGTGACCGTCGGCGCGGCGCAGGCGGGCAGCATCGTCGACACGAAGCATAATCTCTCGGTGACCGGTCCCGGAACGGTTAAGGCGACGACGGAAACCGAGATTTGCGTTTTCTGCCATACGCCCCACCGCGGGACGAAGGACGCGCCCCTGTGGAATCGCTACGCGTCCGGCGCGGTTTACATCCCATACAGCAGCAGCACGGTCAAGGCCGCCGTCGGCCAGCCCACAGGCGCATCGAAGCTGTGCCTCAGTTGCCACGATGGAACCGTCGCGCTCGGTTTGGTGCGCAGCCGGTCCACGACCATTCAGATGCAGGGCACCAGCGTACTGCCCGCCGGCGAAACGAGGCTGAGCACAGATTTGGCGGACGACCATCCCATCTCATTCTACTATGATTCGTCGCTGGTTTCCGCTGACGGTCAACTCCGCGATCCGGCAACGCTCATTGGGCCGGTGCGCCTGGACAAGGACGGACAGGTGCAATGTACGGCGTGCCATAACCCGCACGACAACAAGTACGGCAAGTTCCTCGTGGTCAACAACAGCGCCGCCGCCCTCTGCACCGCCTGTCACGACCGGACCTATTGGGCCGGCTGTTCCCATCGTACGTCGACGCGCACATGGAACGGCACACTGCCCGATCCCTGGCCCAATTCCGACCGAAGCGGCGTGGCCGACAACGGGTGCGAAAACTGCCATACCCCGCACACCGCCGGAACCAAACAGCGCTTGCTGACGCAGGCCGACGAAGAACTCACCTGCAACGTCTGTCATAATGGAAACGTCGCAGCAAAGAACGTTGACGCCGTGTTCAACAAGTACAGCAACCATCCCGTTTCCGCCACCACCGGCGTGCACGACCCAACCGAGAACGTACTGGTACCCAGCGGAACCGGACGACACGTGACGTGCGTGGATTGCCACAACCCTCACGCTTCGAATTCCGGGACGGCCAGCGCCCCTGACGCTTCGGGCAAACTGGCGGGAGTCAGGGGGGTCCTCCTCAACGGCACGGAAGTTCAGCCCGTCACCCGGGAATACGAAATCTGTTTCCGCTGCCACGGCGACACTGCCAAAGGCCCTGCCAAGGTGAGCCGCCACATTGCGGAGATCAACACCCGTCTGGAGTTTCAGAGTTCCAATGCGTCCTATCACCCCGTCGCCGCCATCGGAAAGAATCCGGACATGCCGAGCCTGATCTCCCCGTGGACCGCCGCCAGCAGGATGTACTGCACCGACTGCCACAACAACAACGACACCGGTGGTCCGCGCGGGCCGCACGGCTCGGACTATGACGGCTTGCTGATCAGACAAATGTCGTTCAGTGAGAGGGTTATGCCCGGCTGGCAATCCAGTCAGTTTGCTCTGTGCTTCGGGTGCCACAGTCAGAGTAACATCGAATCCAACGCCAGTTTCCCGTTCCATTACCTGCACACCCGCAGAAGACGCATTAACTGTCTTTCCTGTCATGATCCGCACGGAGTCGCCAGCCAGACCCATTTGATCAACTTTCGAACCCCGACTGTCGAAGCGTCTCCGACCACGGGCAAGCTGGAGTTTGTCGACCTGGGAACGCGCCACGGCAGATGCGATCTCTCGTGTCATGGCGAGAACCACACGGGCAGCATCAATTCCAAGTACCAGTATTGATACTTGCCGACTGACAGCAGGCAGACACGGGTCTGCTGACCGCACAAGGAAATGTGGGGGTATGCACTTGACTGTCCTCATCTCGGCACAACATGGTCTCCACGAGGGCGGTATGTCTGCTTGGCAGAACGAGTGGTCCATGCGCTGGAATTACCTGCCCGGCAGACGGAACCGTATTGGGTCGGTCGAATGTGCGCCCCGGCAAGGAGATGGATGATGAATCTGATCGCCAAACGTCCGGCCCGGTCGGCGACGGTCTGCGTCGCGGCAGCGTTCGCGGCTTTGCTGGGCATGGACGCGACTCGCGGCGGGATTCAGGGCAGCGTTCACGATTTCTCCGGGCGTATCTGGTCGGGCGGCAAGATCTGCATCGTCTGCCACACGCCGCACCACGCCGATCCAACGGTTGACCCGCTCTGGAATCACACGCTCAGCACCGCAGCCTACACGCTCTACAGCAGCCCGACGCTGAACAGCATCCCGGGCCAACCGGGCGTGCAGTCCAGGCTCTGCCTCTCCTGCCACGACGGGACAGTAGCCATAGACAGCTTCGGCGGCATGACCGGCGGGGAGTACGTCTCCGGCGACAGGCTGATCGGCACGGACTTGGCCGACGATCATCCCATCGGCATGACCTTCTACCATGACGGCCCGCTCAACTGCCAAAACTGCCACCAGATGCATCCCTGGGGGTTCGCCTCTGTGTTGCCCTTCTTCGATGGGAAAGTCGAGTGCGCCACGTGCCACGAGCCCCACAACAACGGCGTTCCCGGCACGAAGCTGCTCCGCAAAACGGTATCTCAGTCCGCGCTCTGCCTGCATTGCCACGCCAAATGAAACAAGGAGCCCCATCATGAATACGAAGACCGCCCGTATGACTCTTTTGCTCGGTCTCCTGGCCGGAACGACCGCCTGGGCCGCCGCGGCCGCCCCCACCCCCGTGCCCAAGACGCGCAAGAACGACCTCACCCCGCTGCCCGCCGCCGGGAATCCGCCTGTCACCCACGCGCCGTTCGAGTCCGGCGAGTGCGACCTCTGCCACAAGAGCGCCGACCCGAAAGCCCCCGGCCCGATCACCAAGCCGGTCAATGATTTATGTTTTGATTGTCACGATGACATGCGGCAGGTGTTGGCCCGCAAATCGGTCCACGTGGCCGCCCAGAAGAGCTGCGTCAACTGCCACAACCCGCATAACGCGAAACGCAAGTTCTTGCTTGTCGAGAAAGTCCCCGGCCTTTGCATGAGTTGCCACGAGGCAATCAGGACCATAGCCACGCAGTCGGCCGTCAAGCACGACGCGCTGACGACCGGCGCGAGCTGCCTGAACTGCCACAATCCACATGGCGCCAGCGTCGAACACCTGCTCATCCAGCTACCGTTCAACCTCTGCCTCAGCTGCCACGGCAAAGACGGTGTCCTGGACCATGACGGAAAAAAGCTCACCAATATGAAGAAGCTGTTGGACGAGAACCCGCAGTGGCACGGCCCGGTCGCGGCCCAGGATTGCACTGTCTGCCACAACCCTCATGGCTACAAAAACTTCCGCCTTCTTAACCACAAATACCCCCGCACGTTCTATTCCGCCTACGATCCGAAGTTGTATGCTCTGTGCTTCGAATGTCACGATCCCGACATCGTTGCCGAGCCGGTAACCACCACCCTGACGGGATTCCGCGACGGCAACCGCAATCTCCACTATTTACACGTGAACAAACCGGTGCGCGGCCGCACCTGCCGTGCCTGCCACGAAGTACACGCATCCAAGCAGGATCATCAAATCCGCGACGGCGTCCCCTACGGTTCGACGGGCTGGATACTCAAGCTCCACTATACCAAGACCGCCACTGGCGGTTCCTGCGCGAAAACTTGTCACGGCAAAAAAACCTATAACAACCGCGACACCGGTCTGGCAAAAAACGGCCCTGGCGCGGCGAAGAAAAACTGAGGACAGCCATGCCACTTCAACCTACGGTCTCCGCGGCGGTGCTTTTTGCCTGTGTCTCGTTGTGGCCGATGGCCTGGGGCTTCGCACACGCCCAAGTCGGCAGCGTGATTGAGAATATCGAAATGCCGACGCTGGACGGCGGCAAACACCACCTGCTCACGGATGCCGACGTCAACGTCTTCGTTTTCTTCAGACCCGGGCAGGAACACTCCCGGGACGCATTGAAGCAGCTCGCCGCCATCGAGAAAGAAACGGCCGGTAAGTCCGTGCATTGGGCTGCCATCGTCTCCGACCGCGTCCCCAAGGCCGACGCTGAAGCCGCGGTGAAAGAAAGCGGGATCGCGATGCCCGTGCTGATCGACGTCGGGGACGCACTCAACAGCAAGCTCGGCGTGGTGCTTCTGCCCGTAGTGGGCATCACCGGCAAGAATCATAAACTTGTCGCCTATCAATTTTACACCAAGCTGAACTACTCAGAGGTCGTCCGGGCCCGCATCCGTCACTTGCTGAAAGAGATCGACGATGCTGAACTGGCCAAGGCGCTCAACCCTCCAGCCGCCGTCCCCCAAGGCGACAGTGCGGCCGCCGCGCGGCCCCGTTTCATGCTGGCGAAAAGGTATTACAAAGCCGGGAAATACAGCGCAGCGCTCAAAAGCGTGAAAAAGAGCATCAAGAAGGACTCGACGCGGGCCGCCGCATACGTCTTGCTCGGGCAAATCCTTGCCGCCCAGGGAAACAATTCCGACGCTATCAAAGCATTCGACCAGGCGCTCGCGCTCGATCCCACCAATGTCGCCGCGCTCGAGGGCAAGAAAGCGTGTGAGGGGAAAGCCGCCGCGGCCCCTGCTGCCAAGTAGCAGTCACGGCAATCGAGGTCATTGCAAGACGCGCCGGCTCGTACGGGAATCGGGTCGCGAGGCCGCTTGCCTTCCAACCTCGAATTCGCAATCCACGCATCGGGGGACCGCCTAACCCGAATCCGTGTGAGCTACGCCCTCTCGTGACGAACTTCATGAATTCATCAGGCTTCAGGCTGGGGCCCGTTTACAAAGAGGGCGTGAGCCGCGGAAGTTGTCGCTCTTCGCCAGGGCGAATCGCTGTCCGCGTGAGGCGGACCCGTCTCTCCCGCCAAGCGGGATTACCGCTGAGGGCAGCATCGCCTGCCTGTGCGGGGCACGCAGACAGGCCGGGTCCTGCTCGGCGGGACCGACATCTCACCCAAGACCGCGCTCGCGCGCGGTCAAGCACGCATTTTGGCCCGACTCAGGCTAAAGCGGACCGTGAACCGGATAAAACGACGGGTTCACTCGGACGGAGGGGCAGCCCCCCTCGACGCGTGACGCAATCCGGCCTTTCCCGGAATCGTACTTCACGACAGCGGCCGGCGGCAAGATGGGCTCGTTGCGAGGCTTACGAATAGTCGCCCACACTGGGTCACAAGCCCCCTCGGAAAGCGTTCAACTTGATCCCATCACCCGGACCTGATCTCCTCAGTCCGGCGCCTCTTGAACGAAACGATCAAATCGCTGATGCAATGGTTCTCCGCGGCCAAGCTGTGCTGTCTGTGGGGGGGGCTGCGACTGTTTCCGCATCCAATCATATTGGCGACAAGAAAACGTTTCCGCAAGCGATTGACACGCCGGAATCATGGGTTATGCTCTCTCTCGGTGTGAGGGTTTTTTACACTGAACCTCATCAATTGGAAGGCCTTAAAACTACCACAATGTGGTACGCATCTCGACTGATTCCCCCTTGGGATGCGGTTCGGGGCGGCATCACGGGCGAGAGGGAGAACCCTCGGTGAGAGAGAAGCTTGCACGACTGCCCGCTGAGGTGCTCCAGCACCTCAGTCTGCTTATCGCTCTGTTGCTGCTCGTCGCGGCAAAGGACTTCATAGCCAATGCTCCGGCCCTGAGTTCCGGCGTTATTTTTCTGTTTACGCTGCCGTTCCTTGCCGCGGCCATTCTGGCCCGAAAAGCCCACTTCCTCTATGCCGCGATGCTACTCGGGGCGGTTTCGTATTTCGTGTTGTGTTACGCACTTGGCGCACCCGCCGCGCTCTTTCCGGCCCTCTCGGTTCCACTGGTTGCGGCCCTCTGGCTGGTGGGTCGACAGCTTGAGACGCGTTTACCCGCTCATCACGGAGCATATCCGCTCACGGTTTTTCGGGCCATGAACATCACCGTGGCTGTGTTTTCGGTATGGGCTTTGGTCCAGACACCACTCCTGGATCTCGGCACGCAACTGGGCTCTCGCATCGCGGGACTCGCGTTTCTCGGCTATGCAGTGATCTACCTGGGGCATTCCCTCAAAGGCGCGCCCATCGGCTACGTTTATTTGTTCTCCGGTTTTCTGACGGGAGCGGGGGGCATGCTGGGCACCGCACTGCTGTCGTTCCAAGCCAGTTGGGAGCCGACACTATTGGCGGCAGTGGCTATCCTGCAGGTGGGGACTGAAAACCATCCGCGGCGCGGCTACCGTTGGTCCCGGCACGCATATCTTTGCGCATGCATGGCGACAGTCGTGGCCCTGCTTCTTTCCCTCTCGCACTGGACATCGCTGGTGCTGTGCTTGTCGCTGGCGGCTCTCGTCCTCTGGACAGGCTACATGTGGCTGACTGTTGCCGTTCCCACCGTCGCTCGCGCAACCACGGCCGAACGTGCCGCGGCCAAGTGCTTTTTCCTTGGCGCATTGGGGCTGAGTTTGCCGGTGGTCCCCGCAGTTTTCATCGCACCGGCGACACCGAGCATTACTCTCGCAGCATTGGTCATGGCGTGCATGTACTGGTGGATCGTCTGGTGGCGACGCCATGAAGAGGGTGCAGGACGTGCAGTGTACACCCTGATGGCGAGTACGTTCCTGGCGGCAGCGTTCACGGGCGTTGGGATCCAATTCGGCGGAGGAGGGGCGACCGGCTGGCTCCTGCTCATCCCCGTCCTCCTGTTGACGGGATTGGCTTACGCTCGCAACGTCCTCGCGGCGGCGCCCGGGAGTGCATTCGAGAATGATCTTGCACGCGCTGCAATGGCCCCGGCCTTTTTCGGCTGGTACGTGGCCTTGCTCTACCTCGAACCGTCGTTGGCGCTCGTCACGATCGGTCCGGTCATCATCGGTTTGCTGGTGATGGCCAAAGCATTCAAGAACCGATGGGTCCTGGCCGCCCTCGGTCCCGTCTGCGCGGGCGCTTTTGTGATAGTCACGCAACTGTTCGTCGGCAGGGACGTGGGGTGGGCTGTCTGCACTGTGGGCGCCGTCGTGGCCGGCGCGTGCTATATGTGGGCCGATTCGAGAGACCGCCGAACGGTGGTGCGCACCGCTATCGGCACAGCATGGCTGATCATCAGTGTCGCCAGTTCCGTGCTTGGCGCTCGAGCCGGGGCAATCCCGGCACTCTACTCCGCGACCGCCATCGCTTTTGCTGCCATTCTCATGGCAGGCTGCCGCAATGGGGCGAAAAAGCCCGATGCGCTCGACCGGCTTGTCGGGATCGTCGCCGTCGCGGGCACGTTGGCGACCCTCTGCCTGGGCCCGCTCAGGGGTATGCCCTCTGTGATGTCCGGAGCATGCATACTGACACTCGCGCTGGCCTATCTGGCCGGCTGGACAATCGGCGGACGCGCCTGGTACGCGCGAGCCGGGAATGCGCTGCTGGCGCTGGGTTTGCTGCTGGTCATTTTTGGAGGGCTGTCGGAACCGGTCGCGCGGTTGACCGCCGGGGCCGCCACGGTCTTCATGTTCTTCTGCCTGACTACGGCATCGCGGAAGAATCCATTGTTTGCCGAAAGCGCGCTGGTCGCCGGTCACGCCAGCAGCATCGTCATGGCCGTTGCCGCATTAGTGCTGACTTGGACCGGAACGTCCGCCCTTGTGCCGTGGGTGGTAGTCGCTTACGCCGCTATCCACGTCGCTTTCCCGCGCCGGAACGAGACGGACTTCAGAGTCGGGGCGCTGCTCTGGGCGAGTATTGCCATCCTGCTCGCGCTCGCGGTATCTCGAAACACGGTGTATCGCGAACAACTGATGCCGTTCGCCGTGCTCTCCCTGCTGTGGGTCGGCGCGGGATACGCAGCCCGGCGACGCCAGGCGCTGTCTTGGGAAACGGCACTTTTTGTGTGCGCAACCATGGTGGCACTCGTAGCAGGCGGGCTGAGTGTCGTAAGTCCGGCGGCGTCCGGGTCGTGGGGGGTGTTTCTCGTGGTGGGCGCGGCATTCGCGGCGCTACTGTTGCTGCTGCATCGGTCCATTTTCGCCTATCTTCTGACGTTGTCCCTCTCGCTGATGGCCTATGACTGGATCAGACTGAGCACGTCGCATTTCACCCAGGACCTTCTCTTCTATCTGGTCGCCGGCATAGGCGTTCTCGGCGTTTTCTTCGCACTGCCCTATCTCCGCCGCGGTGTGGACAGGCTGAACCTGCTCCCGCTGTTTTCCATCTTTACCCGCCAAGGCGCCGCGCTGGCAGCCATTCCGGTTCTGGCGATTGCGGCGCTGGCGGTTGCCGCGTATTCACTTGAGATAACGGCGTATCCAAAGTTTTGCATGATCTGTCACAATATGGACACCTTTTACAACTCATGGCAGCATTCGTCACACAAAGATGTGGCCTGCGTGGAATGTCACTACGATCCCGGGGTCGAGGCCGTTGTAAAGGGGAAGCTGGCGGCCATGGTGCAACTCACAAAGTTCCTCACCCACTCAGTTTCCGGTATGCCGCACGCGAGAATCAACAACGCGGCGTGCATGCGCCCGGCCTGCCATGCCGGCATGGACCACGACAAGGAGACGCTGGTCTTCCGGGGCAAAATCCGGTTCCGTCACGAAAAGCATCTCAGCGCGCGTCCACGCGGGAAAGAACTCAACTGCGTCAGTTGTCACGGCCAGACGGTCGAAGGCCAGCACATCGGCGTGACCGAGACCACCTGCATCACGTGTCATTTCTACGGGCGCGGCAAGAAGCCGACTGCCATCGGCGATTGCCTGCTTTGTCACATCTTGCCCGACAAGGCGGTCGTCCACAACGGGCAGGAGTTCAACCACAAGGATTTCATCGATGACAACACGGACGTCCGCTGTTGGGATTGCCACAGCAATGTCACCGAAGGGGACGGGCACGTTTCTCCGACGCGCTGCCGAAATTGTCACTTTCAGCGTAGGGAGAAAATCACCGACCAGCGAAAGTTCCACCTGATCCACGTGTCCAAAGGGCACTTTGACTGTTTGGAGTGCCACGACGAGATCAAACACGGCACGCAGTCCATGGAAGAACAGTCATTGACCACGCGCAACTGCGCGAACTGCCACGGCAGTGAGCAGCACTCGCTGCAGGCACGTATCTACGCGGGGACGGTGCTGCCCGAACTCGAAACCTCACCGGACGTCATGTACGAAGCCGGCGTCTCCTGCGACGGCTGCCACGCGGGGGACACGGTTCTCACGGTGGGGCACACCGAACGCCGCACGCGCACGGCCAGCGCGGCGGAGTGCACCGCCTGTCACGGCGACGAAGCTTACGGAGAAATGCTCGGCGAATGGCAGGGAGAAACCAAGGCACGGGTCGCGAAACTGCAGACCGCACTCGAAGCTGTCCGGGGGCGAGCCGCCAAGGTTGCCGCAACGGGAAATGACGCCGCTGCGATCAAGCGGATGCTTGCCGACGCGGGAACCATGATCTCATACGTGGTCACCGACGGCAGTTACGGCGCCCACAACAACATGCTGATCACCACGATCCTGGATCGGGCCGAGGAACGCCTCAAAGCCTGTCAAACGATCCTCGACGGCACGAGCAGAAAGTAGTGGGAATCGAGAGTCGAACCATGAAACATCAGCTTGCGGGCAAAGCGTTTCACAGCGAATTCCTGGCCGCCGTTGAGAAACATTGCGAACAGGAGATCAGTGCCTGCTACCAGTGCGGCAAATGCTCGGCCGGCTGCCCGGTCTTCGAGGATATGGCGATTGCCCCGAATCGTGTCATCCGCATGGTTCAATTGGGCCTGAAAGAAGACGCGCTGAAAAACGAAATGATCTGGTGCTGCGCCGGGTGTTCGGCGTGCACCTGCCGCTGCCCGATCGGCATCGACTTGGCCCGAATGATGGACACATTGCGCCAGATGGCCACACACGACGGCGTTCCCATGCCGCCCGACGGGGCACGCGTCTTCACCTTCTTCCAAGCTTTCCTTGACAGCGTACGTGAATTCGGACGTCTCAGCGAGGTCGCGCTCATGGGAAGCTACAACATCAATTCGGGCCGGATAATGACCAATGTCGTCAAGGCGCCCTGGTTTCTCCTCAAAGGCAAGGTGGGCATCATTCCGCACAAGATCAAGCGCACGGACCGACTCAAACGTGTTTTCCGGCGCATCGAGGAGATTGAAGGCTCATGAAATTCGGCTACTACCCCGGATGTTCACTGGAAGGCAGCGGCGCGGAATACGCGCATTCCGCCGAGGCAGTGTTGGCGGCACTGGGTGTTGAACTGGAAGAAGTGGACGATTGGGTCTGCTGTGGAGCGACGCCGGCCCATGCCACCAGCCACCTGTTGCCCGTGGCGCTTTCGGCCATCGCCTGCGCGGCCGCTGAAAAGCAGGGGTTGGAAACAATACTCACCTGCTGTGCCGCCTGCTTCAGCCGCCTGAAACAGGGCAACCACGACATGCAGAATGACCCGGCCCTGCTCGCGCAGATAAATGAGATTGTCGAGGAAGACTATCACGGCGGCGTCGCGATCCTGCATCTCGCAGAGGTTCTGGTCCGACGGATCGGCCTGCAGGCTATCCAACGCCGGGTACGGAAGCCGCTTACGGGACTCAAGGTCGCCTGCTATTATGGGTGCCTGCTGACGCGCATGCCCGAACCATTGCGCATTGACAGCCTGGAATACCCGACCCTCATGGATGACCTGATGCGGGCTGCGGGCGCCGAACCGGTGGACTGGCCGTTCAAGACCGAATGCTGCGGTGCGGCGCTCACGTTGGCTCGGGGCGAGACCGTGGTCCGCCTCAGCGGCAGCGTTGTGGAAATGGCCAAAGACTGCGGCGCAGACATTTTGGCCGTGGCCTGCCCATTGTGCCAAGCCAATCTGGACATGTATCAATCCGATTCTGAGAGCAAGTTGGGTCGGCAGTTGGGCATCCCCGTGCTTTACTTCACTCAGTTGCTGGCAGTAGCCTTTGACCTTGCAGCCGACGCGCAGTGTTTGAATAAGGGAATCGTCGATCCCCTACCGGTACTGGCCGACCGCGGCCTGATCGAGACCGGTGTTTATCTATGAGCCCGGCCATTAACAGTCAGAGAGCGACACCGACAGAGGAACTGATCTAAAATGGCGCGAATAGGCGTATTTGTCTGCTGGTGCGGCAGCAACATCGCGGAAACGGTTGATTCTCCTGCGGTTGCGGCCTACGCAAGAACGCTTCCAAGCGTTGTGGTGGCCCGCGACTACCGCTACACCTGTTCGGAGCCGGGGCAACGGATGATCACCGATGCGATTCGAGAGTACGGCCTGACCGGTGTGTTGGTCGCATCCTGTTCGCCGCGCATGCACGAAGCCACTTTCCGGAAAACCGCGGCCACCGTTGGCTTGAACCCGTATATGCTTGAAATGGCCAACATTCGCGAGCACTGCTCCTGGGTGCACACGGATCGGGAGAAGGCCACGGCCAAGGCAAAGGATTTGGTCCGACTGATGGTCGAGAAGTTGCGCCGCAACCGCCCACTCGCCCCCATCGTCGTTCCGGTCACCCAGCGGGTCATGGTCGTCGGCGCGGGTATCGCCGGAATCCAGGTCGCGCTCGACGTGGCGGCTGCGGGCTACGAAGTGGTGCTGGTCGAACGCAAACCGTCCATCGGCGGACACATGGCACAACTTGACGAGACATTCCCCACGCTCGATTGCTCGCAGTGTATCCTCACGCCGCGCATGGTCGACATCATGCAGAGCGACAAGATCAAGCTTTATACGTATGCGGAAGTCGAGTCGGTCGACGGCTACATCGGCAATTTCAACGTCAAGGTCAGAAAGAAAGCGCGCAGCGTTGATGTGGACAAGTGCACCGGGTGCGGCGACTGCTTCAACAACTGCATGTCTCGCAACAAGATTTCCGTGCCCGAGAGGGTGAGTGTCGCGGAATCAATGGACCAGGAGATGAAAAACACCCTGGACGTCATTCTCGAACCGGCAACCGGCGAGCACGGCATGTTGATCAGCGTGCTTCAGGATATCCAGAAGAAATACAACTACCTGCCGCCAGATGCGTTGCGCTATACAAGCGAACGGCTCAATGTCCCGTTGAGTCGGACCTATGGGCTGGCCCGTTTCTACAACTCGTTCAGTTTGACGCCGCGCGGGAAGAACCTCGTCCGCGTCTGCATGGGAACGGCCTGTCACGTGAAGGGCGCGGGGCTCATTCTGCAGGCGTTGGAACGGTTGCTCGACGTGAAAGCCGGGGAGACCACGGAAGACGGGGACTTCACCCTCGAACCGGTGCGCTGCCTCGGTTGCTGCGGGCTGGCGCCGGTCATGACCATCAACGACGATTTATATGGCGCCGTAACCCAGGCCAAGCTCCCAAAGATTCTCGAACGTTACCGGAAACAGGCTCCGGCAGCAGTCACGCCGGGGGGGACGGATCAGACCGCCCCGTCGGACGTCATGGCGGGAGAGACAGTCGATGCCTAAGATCAGACCGGAAGATCTCGAAGCGATCGCGATGCGGATGCGACGTCAGGCGAAGTTGCGGGACGGGACGGCCCGCGCCCGGGTGACCGTCCACATGGGCACATGCGGCATTGCCGCCGGCGCCAGGAAGATCATGACTGCACTTATGAGCGCGATGGAGGAGCAGGGGGTCGACGACGTCACTCTGACGACGTCGGGCTGCGCCGGGCTCTGCAGTCGCGAGCCGATGATGACGGTCGAGATCCAGGGCGAGGCGCCCGTGAAGTATGTCAATCTTGATGAAAATAAGACGCGTGTGATCTTCACCGAACACGTCTTGGGCGGCAACATCGTTGCGGATTACGCCTTGGGTGTGGGCAGTGAAAGGGTAGCCTGATGGCCGAACAAACTTCGCCTCCCACAGCACACCACGTCGGACGCGCGCAGTTGCTTGTCTGTGCGGGCACTGGATGTGTGTCCGGCCGCTCCCTCAAGGTCCGCGAGGCGCTGCTTGAGGAAATCGACAAGCGCGGCCTCAAGGATGAGGTCAAGATCGTCGCCACGGGATGCCAGGGCTTCTGCGCGCAGGGCCCCATCATGATCTTCCAGCCTGACGGGATCTTTTACCAAAAACTCAAGCCGGAGGACGTGCCGCTACTCGTCGAAGAACATCTGATCAAGGGGCGCCCGGTCGAGAAGTTCATGTATGTACCGTCGGCAGGCGAGCCGCCGATTCCCAAACTGAGCGACATCGACTTTTTCAACAAGCAGCGCCTGATCGTGCTGCGCAATCGGGGCCTCATCGATCCTGAAAAGATTGACGAATACATCGGGCGCGAGGGCTACCAAGCCTTGGCCAAAGTCCTCGCGTCCATGACTCCGGAAGAGGTGATCGACGAAATGACTCGCTCCGGCCTGCGCGGCCGCGGCGGCGCGGGCTTCCCTACCGGGGTGAAATGGGGGTTCACGCGAAAGGCGCCCGGAGATGACAAGTGCATCATCTGCAACGCCGATGAGGGCGACCCCGGCGCGTTTATGGACCGCAGCATCATCGAGTCGGACCCGTTCTCGGTACTCGAAGGCATGGCGATCGGCGCTTACGCGATCGGCGCATCTCATGGGTACGTCTACATCCGCGAGGAGTACCCGCTGGCCATGGAACGACTCCATATTGCGATTGATCAGGCGCGCGAATACGGACTTCTCGGCGAGGACATCTTCGGTTGCGGTCTCAATTTCGACATCAGCGTTTTCCGGGGTGCGGGCGCCTTTGTCTGCGGTGAGGAAACCTCGCTGATTTCCTCCCTTGAAGGACGCATGCCGGAACCCCGCGTGCGACCGCCATTTCCCGCGCAATCAGGCGTGTGGAACATGCCCACCAACATCAACAATGTTGAAACCTGGGCCAACGTTCCGGTAATCATGAGGCGCGGCGCCGAATGGTTCTCGTCGATCGGCACGGACACATCGAAGGGCACCAAGGTTTTCTCCGTGGTCGGCAACGTAAACAATACCGGGCTGGTGGAAGTGCCGATGGGCACTACTCTGCGCGAAATCGTATTCGGCATCGGCGGCGGCATCCCCAACGGCCGAAAGTTCAAAGCGGTTCAGACCGGAGGACCTTCCGGCGGCTGCATCCCGGCATCGCTCCTGGACCTGACCATCGACTATGAAAGACTCGGCGAAGTCGGCTCCATCATGGGGTCCGGCGGGCTGATCGTCATGGACGAAAGAACGTGCATGGTCGACGTCGCACGGTACTTCCTGGAATTCCTCGTGGATGAATCCTGCGGCAAATGCACGCCGTGCCGGGAAGGTGTCGCCCAGATGCACGGCATTCTTGAGCGCATTTGCGCGGGCCAGGGCCGAGACGACGATATCGAAATGCTGATCGAATTGGCGGAATACGTGAAAGACTCATCGCTGTGCGCCCTCGGCGGCACCGCGCCGAACCCGGTCCTGTCAACCTTGAAATACTTCCGTGACGAGTATACGGCCCACATTGCGGACGGCAAATGCCCAGCCGGCGTCTGCAAGGCACTGATCCAATACAGCATCAGCGCGGACGCCTGCAAGGGCTGCACCAAATGCGCCAGAGTATGCCCGGTAGGCGCCATCACCGGCGCCAAAAAACAGCCGCACACGCTCGACCGGAGCAAGTGCATCAAGTGCGGCGCGTGCTACGAATCCTGCTCTTTCGATGCCGTGCTCGTGGAATAGATGAACCTGTTTTGGGATACCGACAATGCCGACACTCACTGTCAACCGCCAGGAGATTGAGGTTGCGGACGGCGCAACCGTGCTGGACGCGGCCAAAGCTTGCGGCCTGGAAATCCCAACCCTTTGCCACCACCGCGGGGTCCCCAGCGCAGGCGCTTGCCGCATATGCGTCGTGGAAGCGACGTCCAGAGGGAGGACACGGCTGATCGCCTCCTGTGCGTACCCGGCGGAGGAAGGCCTCGTTGTGCAGACCGAAAGCGAGCGGATCAAACGTTCGCGCAAGATGACCCTCGAGTTGCTCCTGGCCCGGTGCCCCGAGAGCGAGAGGATTCAGGAAATGGCCCGGGAACTGGGGGTTGACACACCACGGTTCAAAACCGAAAACCGAAATCAAAAATGCATCATGTGCGGGCTCTGTGTGCGCGTCTGCAACCAGGTCATCGGCGTCGGCGCCGTCTGCTTTTCGGGCCGCGGCCAGACCCGCGAAGTGGTCACGCCTTACAAGGAACTCAGCGACGTCTGCATCGGCTGCGGAGCGTGTGCCGTAGTCTGCCCGACCGGTTGCATCGATCCGGCCGAATTCAGGGATAAGCTGCTGGAACGCATTCCCAACGAGTTCAATTGCGGCTTCGACTCGCGGCGATCGATTTACGTGCCTTTCCCGCAGGCTGTGCCCAACAAGCCGGTCATCGACCGCGAGAATTGCATCCACTTCAGGACCGGCGGTTGCGGCGCCTGTGCGCAGATCTGCCCGGCGGGCGCCATCGACTACGAGGCTGAAGACGAATTCACGGAAGAGAAGGTCGGCGCCATCGTGGTCACAACCGGCTACCAGCTCTACAATCCCGCCGCTTACGAAGAGTACGGTTACGGCAGGTATCCGGACGTGGTAACCAGTCTGGAGTTTGAACGCATGGTCAGCGCCAGCGGTCCGACCGGCGGCAATGTTTATCGGCCGTCCACGTTCGAGTATGACGACGACGGCAAGATCGTCGGCGGCGAAAAACCGATGGTCTGCGTATTCGTCAAATGCGTGGGCTCCCGCGAAGAGGTCAAGCACAAGCCGTACTGCTCCAACATCTGCTGCATGTACACTGCCAAGCACACCATGCTCTATGAACACAAGGTGCATGACGGCCAAGCCTTTGTCTTCTACATGGACGTTCGCGCCCCGGGCAAGAACTACGAGCAGTTCGTCCGGCGTGTCGCGAAAGAAAAGACGGCCACTTACATCCGCGGGCGCGTGGCCAAGATTTTTCCGCGCAATGGGAAGATGGTTGTCTGGGGCGCCGACACACTCTCCGGCAATCAGGTCGAAATCGACGCGGACCTGGTCGTACTGGCGGCGGCCGTCGTGCCGAGCAGCGGGGCCGTCGACCTCGCCCAGAAACTCCGCATCGGATACGACGAGCATGAGTTCTTCAACGAAGCGCACCCGAAGTTGCGTCCGGTTGAGACCAATACCGCCGGGATCTTCCTCGCGGGCGCTTGCCAAGCCCCTCGGGATATCCCCGAAACGGTCGCCCAGGCCAGCGGCGCAGCCGCCAAGGCGTTGGGACTGGTCGTCCGGGACGAATACGAGCGCGAACCCATCGTTGCTTGTGTCGATGAGAACACCTGCAATGCCTGTTTCAACTGTGAGCCGGTCTGCGCCTACGGCGCCATCGGTGAGAAAGAAATACGTGACCGCAAAGGGAACCTCGTCAAGATCGTGGCCGAGGTCAACCCGGGGCTTTGTCAGGGGTGCGGCGCCTGTGCGGTGACCTGTCGTTCGAACAGCATTGAGGTGGAAGGCTTCACGGACGCCGAGTTGTATGCGGAAATAGACGCACTGGTGCCCTGAGGTCCCGTGCGCTGTAACCGTGGAATCTGGGGCGCGAGACTCCGTCGCAACCCCCTCCTCCGATCCTGGGACAGGCGTCAGGCAAGTAGTGCTATTAAAGAAAGATACCAAGAAAGCGCTGGAGAACCATGGAAGCGATTCAGACAACCTCAACTGCCGACGACGACGAACAGACCACCTTCGAGCCCAGGATCGTGGCCTTCCTGTGCAACTGGTGCTCTTACGCCGGCGCCGATTTGGCGGGGACGAGTCGCCTCGGCTACCCTCCCAATATCAGAATCGTGAAACTCCCCTGTACCGGCAGAGTCGACCCGCTCTTCATTTTGAAAGCATTCGAACGCGGCGCCGACATGGTGCTGGTGAGCGGCTGTCATCCGGGCGACTGCCATTACACGAGCGGCAACTACCACGCCCGGCGCAAGCTTCCCACCTTTCGCTCGCTCCTTGAATTCATGGGCATCGACCCCCGGCGATTCCAGATGTCCTGGGTGTCGGCTGCACAAGGCGGAAAGTGGTCGCAGGTCGTTGCCGACATCACGGCGCTGGCCACCGAGCTTGGCCCCTTCGAGTACTTTGAACGGATACGGGACAACAGGAATTAATCCCCCATGCAGGATCTGACCCAACTGCTGCGCGAGACTGCCGAAGACCTGCTCAAACGGAAAGCCGTCGGGGTTGTCATCGGCTATGGACATACCGGCAGCAGGGGCGACATGACCGCCGTGTTTGCGCGTACTCCGCAGCAGGTGTCGCAGCTTGCCCTCGACGGCGAATGCTACCGAAACCTGGCCGTCTACCTAAACAAGCCGGAAGTGCGGAAGCTCGGCAGGTGTGCCATTGTCGTCAAAGGCTGCGATCGACGCGCCATCAATGTGCTGATACGCGAAAACCAAATTGCGCGCGAAGATCTGCACATCATCGGGATCACTTGCGAAGGTGTCGGCGATCCGAAAATGCAGAAGTGTCGTTTTTGCACGGTACACAATCCGCCGGACTGCGACACCGTGTTGGGGGACCCGGTCGATATCGAACCGGAAGAGGGCGAATTCGCAGCGGTCGAGGCGTTCGAAACCAAGGACATTGACGCGCGGTGGAACTTTTGGAAGGAAAAGCTCAAAGACTGCATACGCTGTTATGCGTGCCGTCAAGTGTGCCCCTTATGCTACTGCAAGCAGTGTGTGGTCGAAAAAAACATCCCGCAGTGGGTTGAAACCAGTTCCCATCTGCGTGGGAATGTGATGTGGAACGTGATGCGCGCCTTCCACTTGACCGGACGCTGCATCGGTTGCGGCGAGTGTGAGCGGGTCTGCCCGGTAGGCATTCCGCTCGGCCTGCTCAACCAAAAGTTGATCCAGCAAGTCAAAGACAAGTTCGAGTTCACCTCCGGTATGAGTGCCGACGAGAAGGGCCCCTTCAGCACATTTGATCTCGGTTTGGATACCGACGACGGCATTCTCTGATTTCTCGACTGCTTGCCCAGATGAAGGCGAATGCAATGACCGATCCCCGGGAGAAACTTGTAGTGGGCGCTGGCTGGCAGGAAAAGCTGGTAGACGCCTTGCATGGCGACAACGTCAGAGTCCTGGCGCCCGTGCTGACCGAAGGAACCGCCGAGTTCCGCGAAATCAGCGCAGCAGCAGAAATGGCCACCGAGTGGATCAATACACGCACCCCGGTCAAAGCCGTGCTGTTTCCCCGCACGGAAGCGCTCGTCGAGTTCGAGCGCCGGCCGGGCGAGGACGTTCAATTCACTGCCGCCGACAACGAGGCCGTCCCGACCGTCGTGCTGGGTGCGCGGCCCTGCGACCTGAACGCACTGGACGTGCTCGACACTGTCTTCAACTGGGACTATCGCGACAAACTCTATGCTGAACGGCGGGCGGCAACCACGTTTGTTGGAGTTGCCTGTACACGCTCCGACGAGGCCTGCTTCTGCACCGGCATGGGCGGCCGCGCGGACGACAACGAAGGCAGCGATCTGTTCGTCCGCCCAATGCCGGACGGCGGGGCAGTGCTCGAAGTCATGAACGAACGTGGGGCTGCGCTCGCCAAGCGTCTCGACGGCGCCGCGCCTGCAGTCGGCACCGAAGAATTGGTGCCCCCTGCCCAAGTGGGTGCCGGTCCATTCGATACGGAAAAGGTCAAGGAGTGGCTTGATACGCATTTTGACGACGACTTTTGGACCGACATGTCGCTGAAATGCCTGGGGTGCGGCGCCTGCAGCTATCTCTGCCCGACCTGTCACTGTTTCGACATTGTCGACGAGTCCGACTGGCGCAAGGGCCAGCGTCGGCGCAACTGGGACTGCTGCTCCTTCGCACAATTCACCAAGCATGCGTCCGGTCACAATCCGCGTCCCGAGCAGCATAGCCGCTGTCGCAACCGAATCATGCACAAGTTCAAGTATTTTATCGACCGGTTCGGCCGCAAAGCATGTGTCGGCTGCGGCCGCTGTATCCGCGTCTGCGGCGCCGGCCAGGATCTCGTCGATATCCTGGCGGAAATCACAACCGCGGCTTCTTGAATCGTGCCCGGAACAGGCTTGGCTCGGCAGTACATCTCGCCGGAGAGGCGCCGACGTCCCCTGCGGCGAGCCCGGATCGGTTTGCACGATGCAGCAACTCGAGTGAATCGGACTTCTCAGCACAGAACGGATAGCCAGACATGTGTACCTGCAATACGGCAACTGCAGCGGAAGATGCCCTCATGGACGTTGATTACGTTCCCTATCGTATGCGGATCGACAAAGTCACCGCCGAGACCCCGGACGTGAAGACCTTTAAGCTCGTCTTCGAGAATGAAGAGCAGGGCGAGGCTTTCACATTCAAGGCCGGCCAGTTCGGGCTCTACTCGATCTTCGGCTACGGGGAGGCCACCTTCTGCGTTGCCTCGTCCCCAACGCGCAAGGGCTACATCGAATGTAGCATCAAGTGCGCCGGTCGCGTGACTCAGGCATTCCATCAGCTCAATGAAGGCGACATCGTGGGCTTCCGCGGGCCCTACGGCAACTGCTTCCCCGTTGAAGAGATGAAGGGTAAGAATGTGGTCTTTGTCGGCGGCGGCATCGGGCTGGCCCCGGTGCGGAGCGTCATCTGGAACGTCCTCGACCGGCGTGAGGAGTTTGGCGACATCACCATCTGCTACGGGGCCCGAACAGTCGCAGACCTCGTTTACAAGGACGAACTCAAGCAATGGGACGCCCGTGACGACGTCAAAACGATCTTCACCGTCGATCCGGGCGGAGAGACCCCGGACTGGACCGGTCAGGTCGGGTTCGTTCCCACCGTGCTCGGCGAGGCCGACATTCCCGCGGAGAACACCGTGTGTGTGCTCTGCGGTCCACCGATTATGATCAAGTTCTCGCTGCCCGTCCTCACCGCCACTCACGGCCTTTCCAAAGAGAATGTTTTTACCACGCTCGAGAACCGTATGAAATGCGGCATTGGCAAGTGCGGCCGTTGCAACGTCGGCAACCTGTATGTCTGCAAAGACGGGCCTGTTTTTCGCTGCAGCCAGCTCGAAGAATTGCCGCCGGAATTCTAATGCCGCTGCGGCCGAGTTAACGGTGAGCATCAGTGAACTGCGGACCGTCTCAGAATAGTCTGGCCGGTTCAGCGGCGGCAGTGAGTTCGCCTGCGCTCCGGATTGTTTCGAAACGCAATGAACAAGGCTGGAGCGAAAACGTGGAGAGCGCGCCCTCGAACCTCCCGCTGGGCGGTGACGGTCAATGTTCCCAATTGCTGACACGTCGCGGCCCTGCGGGGCACACGAATACCCGCACGCAGGCCGAAGGGAGGTGGGTCGGATGACCGTTGCAGACGTGAAGGCTGCCCTTGACGCGGAGATCATTGGTGCGGGCGACCCCGAAACCGTGGTGCTGAGAGCCTGTGCCTGCGATCTGCTCAGCGATGTGCTCAGGTGCGTCACCCGGGAAAAGGCCATCCTGCTGACCAATCTGACTCACCTGCAGACGGTGCGCGTCGCCGAAATGGTCGACGCCGCCGCAGTCTGTTACATGCGCGGAAAGAGACCTGGGGACGATGTCATCCGATTGGCTGAAGAGAAGGGCATGGTGCTTCTCACCACCAAGATGACCTCCTATGAAGCTTCCGGCCAGCTCTGCCGACTCGGTTTGAGCGGCTGCGAGCATGACTGAGGAAGGTTTCGGATGAATGCCAACCACGGTGATCCGGGCGTGGTGCAACTGCTCGGGCAGGAACTGAGAATCCGGGACGCCATGAATCGGCGGGTCGTCACGATCAGCTCCCGTACGCCCATGAGCGAACTGAGGCCGACCCTCCGCGCCCACCGTATTGCTGGAATCCCCGTGATGGATGACGGGAAACTGGTTGGGGTCATCAGCGTCGAGGACATGGTCAACTGGATTACCGACGGTGCCGTCGCATGCCCGGTCGCGGAAAGGATGACCCGATCGCCCCGAGCCCTGTACGCCGATGAAACTCTGGTGCATGCGATCAATGAATTCAGAAAGTTCGGTTTCTTCCATTTTCCGGTGCTTGACCGGGACTCTGGCGAAGTAGTGGGAGTGGTCACGCGCGAAGATGTCATCCAGTGCCTGCTCAAGAGACTCGAGATTGACTATCACGAGGAAGGGATACGCCACTATCGGGCGAGCCATATCTTCGAAGACATCGTCGCCGACAAGAGCGCGCTGCTCTTCCATTACTACATAATAGGCCAGGATTTTGAGAAGGCAGGAAGCAGTTCCAGCGGGTTGAAAAAGACATTGCAGCGTCTTGGCATTCATCCCGATATCGTACGCAGAGTGGCGATTGCCACCTACGAAGCGGAAATGAACACCGTGATTTATGCTCGGACAGGCGAACTGATAGCCAAGGTTGACACGAATCAGATCCGGGTGGAAATCGAGGATTTCGGTCCTGGTATCCCTGATATCGCGGCAGCATTGAAGCCGGGCTTTTCGACCGCTCCGGACTGGGTGAGGAATTTGGGCTTTGGCGCCGGCATGGGATTGGGCAACATACAGAACTGCGCCGACGAAATGAACATCACCTCAACCGTGGGCAAAGGCATCCATCTGGAGATCACCATTGCGATAAATAAAGAGAGAGTCAAATATGAAACTAAGAAGGATCGTTGACGAACTCGGACTGGAAGTTAGGTGTGCGCCGAGAAACCTGGACCAGGAGGTAAACGGCGCCTATATCAGCGACCTTTTGAGCGATGTGATTGCCAATGCGCACCAGGGCGATGTATGGATTACACTTCAGCTTCACGAAAACACGGTGGCCGTTGCGGCCATGAAGGGGCTTGCTGGGATTATCATCATAAACGGTCGAGTCCCGGAAGAGAAAACCACTGAGAGAGCCGCACAGGAGAATATACCTATTATGCTGAGCAATCTGTCCGCCTTCGGACTGGCGGGAGAACTGCATCGCCTGGGAATTGGCGGGAAGCGGTGATGCTGAGGCGTCTGAAAGGCGACCTGCATGTCCACACGTGTCTGTCGCCTTGTGCAAGCAGTGCCATGTTGCCCGGGGCAATTGTGGCGGCCGCCCTGGAGCGAAATTTGGGTTTTATCGGCATCTGCGACCACAATGCCGTGGCCAACGTGAGCGCCGTCAGGAAGGCTGCGGAAGGCCTGTCCTTGACCGTGCTCGGCGGCGTGGAAGTGACGTCCCGGGAAGAGGTCCATGTCCTCGCTCTGTTCGATGACGATCGAACTCTGGGAGCACTCGCGGAACTGATCGATCAACACTTGTCGGGAAAGAACAATACGGACACGTTTGGATACCAGTGGGTTGTCGATGAAGAAGGGTATGTCGTCGGAACCGACGGGCGGCTGTTGATCGGGGCTACAGACCTCTCGATTAATCGTATCGTGGATGCCGTGGCCGAGCTGGGAGGAATGGCGGTTGCCGCCCATGTTGACCGGGAAGCCTTCGGAATCATCGGACAATTGGGCTTCATACCGGCCGGACTGAAATTGGATGCGCTCGAACTGTCGGCTGCCGTTCCGGGCGACCGGAGGGATGACTATCGCAAATTCGGATTCCCGTTGATTACGGCCTCAGACGCACATTACATCGGCGATGTAGGCAAATGCTGCACGAGCTTCACCGTCAATGCGGCAACTGTCAATGAGCTGCGAAAAGCATTGAATGCCGGGAAGGGACGAAATATCCTGATGGGTTGAACCTTGGAAGACATTTCCTTACATGTTCTTGATGTGGTTGAGAACTCGCTCTCTGCGCAAGCACGGACCGTGTCCATTAGGATTGTGGACGACGCACAGCGCAATGTGATCACCGTCGAGATAGAAGACGACGGTCGCGGGATGGACGAGGCCACTGCCCGGCGAGCCCTCGACCCATTCTACACGACCAAGAAAACGCGGAGAGTGGGCTTGGGATTGCCCATGCTCGCACAATCGGCTCGGGAAAGCGGTGGCGGCATCGAGATACGATCAGCCGTGGGCAAGGGGACTTGGGTCAAGGCGACCTTTCAGCGGAACCATCCGGACTGTCGGCCCATTGGGGACATGCTGAAGACTCTATCGACGCTCGTCGAGAGCCATCCACAGGTCAATTTTGTGTATGAGCATACCGAGAATGGTAAGACGCTGCGATTCGATACTCGAAATGGCGTCGTGACGAACAGGATCCAGCCCTGTTGAGCCACGAACAAGGCTCCAGATGCCGACAAATCGTGGTACACGGCGGACAAATAAATGTCCGCGGCAGGACAAACCTTCCAATCGTACTGTTTCCGGGCGTCAAGCGCCACCGGTATGGCAGTCGGTACAGCTCATTTCTTTCCACGCATCGTCGCCGTCGGGATGCTTGAAGTCGAGTCCGTCGATATTCTTCTCGAGTTGGCCTTCCGGGCCCTGCTCCACAATCAGGTGGCAGGCATTGCAACTATGAGTGATCACCTTACCGTCGCGCGACTTGTGTTCGCCGTCGTGACAGCGAAAACACCCTTTGGATACCATGTGCCCGATATTATCCGGGTGAGTATCCCAACGCACCTTCATGTCGGGAAACATGTTGGTCGAGAACAAACCGACCACCGTTTGGATCGCCTTTTCCACTTTCTCGGGATTGGCAGCATAATAGGTGGCCTGTTTCGTCCTGTAATACTCTTCCAAATCCTTCTTGATCGACGCGGTCGCCTCCTTGGCGGTCTTATATTCCTTTGACATCGCCTCCATGGCCTTTTCCTTTATCATCGGGATCGACGGATCGATGTCGCCAAGCTGCATCGCCTTATTTATCAAACGATATGGCGCTAAAAACTGGTGGGTTGGTCGATTGTGGCAATCAATACAATCCATCGTACGAAGGCGGTCAGCCGGGGGCGTTTTGTCTTTCCAAATGGAATCCGGAGAAACATAGATCGTTTCTTTCCCATCCTCAGCCACCGATTTGACCCAGGTAATATTCTGCCGTTTCTTGTCCTCCGCCGCGTAGGTGATGGCGTTCTGGATGTTCATGTGCGCATGAACGCCATAACTCTGGTCCTTGCCGCTCCCGACCCTCAGGAGCAAGCGAATGTGCCACGGCGGCCACGAGTCGTCACCCGAAAAATAGCTCCTACTGAAGTCCATGGTAGAAAAATACTTACCGGGCCAATGACACTGTTTGCAGGTGGCTTCGGCGGGCCTGAGGTTCTTAACTGGCGTTTGGATCGGCCGATCATAGGTGCGGGTCAGCGTTCTGAACACCTGCCTCATCCCGGATAGCTTTGAGCGCACATACCACTCCGCGCCCGGGCCGATATGGCAGTCAACGCACTTGACTTTACCGTGCGGCGACTGGCGGTAGGCGGTATATTCTGGATTCATGACTTCGTGGCAAAGAGCCCCGCAGAATTTCACCGATTCAGAATACTGGAACGCCTTATAGGATCCAACCAAAGATATAAATATCAGGACAGAAAAGGCGATGATAAAAACCAGCAAGGCATTACGGTGATGCGGTAGCGATAAGTCGATACGAAAACGACCTAACTCTACGTCCGGAAACTCCCGTCTGATACGGCGTTTTTTCCAAAAAACTCCGGCCGGAATCAGAAGGATACCAAAGAAAATCACCCCTGGCAAAAGCGCGTACATGACGAGCCCTAGATAGAGGTTTTTTCCTTTTTCCAGAAAATCGAGGATAAACAGGCATATTTCTACGACCGTAAAAATCAAAAATATTATCACACCCATGTAGGTGATTCTGTTATAAAACAAGCGGGAGAAACGTCTTGGTTTTGTCATGGCGAATGGGTCCTTCGTCGGGTAGACCTCAGAATACTTGCTTGCATCAGCTCGCATCCGGATGATCCAGCCATGGGGCATTTCCAACAGGTGGAGGGCCGGCTGAGCCTGCAAGTGTTTGTTTTCAGGTCAGTCACTGCATACCAGAGGCTTGGCGGTCTGTAAAGTTCAACGCCATTTTCGGCAGACAGCCGGATTTGGACTTGGGAACGCATATTCAGCAAAGTTGCCGCCCGCACTGGCGATATCTCAGGGATAAGAAGGAGGGCGTTCAACTTTGCAGGACTACCGAGTTCTGGAAGTCAAACCATGGAAACCGTGACTGTCTGTCGGTATGCGCGGCCGCGTTCATCAGCCCTTTTCCCGTCCGGGCTTTGTCGTGAATGGAGCGCACGCACTTCGCCGGACTGACCGTCTCACGGCAGGCAAGGCAGTCCTCGTTCCAAGTGGCCTCAGGATCGCCCGCGATGTGCGCGGCAAAGGTCGTGGGTAATACGACCGACACACTGCCGCCCTGGTTCTCTCTCAAAACGGTTGTTTTGGCTCCGCCTTGAGCTTGAGATTATCGGATTCTCCCGACCGCGAGTTTGCAGGATCGGCCGTTTCTCGTATTGGCGATTGATCCTGTGGCACGCCCGTGCATTGCTTCCAATCTTTCGTCCGATTCTTGACTGAATCGAGCGGAAATCTACCGCAAAAGCGTTTTTTTCCCAGTCGCCCACTGGATTTATTTGTGCCACACCTGCAAGGAGGATCGTCGGCGGGGAAGGTGGAATCGACGCGAGCCGGAGTACAGCTCGCTCGAGTACGAGGTACGGGGCCGATTCGCCGTACGCTTCCAACCTGCACGAGGTGTCTCACCTGACCAGTCCACGAGGCGCGTCTCGCCCCGCCTCGGCAAGCCGAAAACCCGGAAATTCTCGGCCGCCCGACAAAGCCGCCGGCCAGGAGGATTGGAACGATGCGCCGGCCTCTCGGCGGCAGTGGTGCTATGGGCGAGGCTCCGGTGTTTTACCGACGGGAAGCCCCGGACTGTTTCAACAACCGGGCTGATCGCAGGCGGACGCGAGCGTCGGTCCCGACTTCCAAAGGGTGCGCATCCGGTTGCCGTCGGGCTTGGCCGTGGAAGTGGAGGCGGATTTCGATCCGGCCGTGCTGGTGCGGCTCCTGCGAACGGCGGCGTCATGCTGAGCATCGGGGGCGGCGATCGTATTCTATTGTACACCGCTCCGACCGACATGCACAAATCGTTTCGGGGATCGAGCGCCCTGGTGTATCGGTACCGCGGCGGTCCGGAGTCGGGGGTGTATTACGTGTTCGTGAATCGCCGCCGCACACATGTGAAGATTTTCTATTGGGACGGCGACGGTCTTGCGCTTTGGTACAAGCGACTGGAGAAAGGCTGTTTTGCCGTTCCGCCGGTCCGGGACGGGCGCATAGAACTGGACCGCTGCCAACTGGCCCTTCTTCTCGAGGGGGTGGTTCCGCTGAAACCGAACCCGTGTTACCGCCTGTCCATCGTCCAGTCCTGCCGCGCGCTCGGCATCGAGCCGTTCCGGTACCTTGACGACGTGTTGCGCCGGATCGAGGGGCGCCCCCCGCCAATCGCCTCGACGAACTGCTTTCTCACAACTGGACGCCCGCGGCCGGGTACTACTGCCGAACCCAACCTCGATCCGCCCACGCCCGAGCCCTCACTCCACCCGGCAGACCTTTCGTACAAGCGCCACGCCTGTATCGTCCCGCGACGAAAAATGCGCGCCGCCTCGGCAGACAGGACTCAGACCAAGCCCGGTCTGTCCTGGCGCTTGGCGCAGTCCGGCTTTGCCTCGTATTGAATCCCCAGCGGTGGCGCCGAGGCAACAGGCGCTTAGGGACGGACTCGCTCCACCGCACTCCAAAGACGCTTCGTGTCACGACGGCAACCGGACGCGCACCCCGCTGCCGCCGCCGCACTGCACCGGAGCAAACGCCGGACTCGGACCGGGCGCGACTTCGTTCAGGCGCTTGAACCAGTACTGGAACTGCCAGGGAGAGTCCCCGTTCTCCCGGCAGAAGGCCGCTTAGCTCGAACTGCTCTCCCGCCAAACAGCCAACACCCTCTCCCGATGCGCCCGCTTCGCTGCTCGCGTCTCGTTTGCCATCCTGTTGTTCTCCGGTTCGCTACCGCAACCCACTCGCGGTCACCGAAGAACATAGACCCAATCCTCCAGGCAAAGAGATGGGCCAGATGCGACGCTCACGCATTTCCCGTCAACGGCCCGCCGTACCCGTTGGGATCGCGTTGGGATCGACCGGAGGCACCGACCCGTTGGGCAACGGTCGGACGATAGACCTTATGGGAAGCGCGGAACGAACAATGGCGACAGCCGTAGAACCGTGGAACTACTCGGCCTCTTCCGCCTCATTTGTACCCGAAGAGCATCGCGTACAGAATCAGGAAGATCAAGGTTAAGCCGACACCGAGAGCCACGAATCCGAAGGCCCGAATCCAGTGGAGCTTGGCGCGCGACATCGGTCCTGTGAGCCGTTTCTCGGGGTCTGCCATCGCCGTCAACTGCTCGTACTCTCCCGGCTTGTCGTGCTTGAGTTCCTCAACAGATACTCTGCCCGTGAAGATCACCGGATCCATCGGGAACTTGTCCGGACGGAAGTGCGTGTTGAAGAAGTGGATCGTAAAGATAAAAGCGACCGCAAGCAATGCCTCGTCACTATGGATAATCGTTGCGATGTTAATGATCCGCCCCGGCAAGAAGCGGGTGAAAAACGTCGGGAACCAAAGCATCAACCCGCTGGTGCCAATAATGCAGACCCCCCAGAAAACGGCGAAATAATCAAACTTTTCCCAGTAGGTGAAACGTCCGAACTTCGGCCGTTCTCCCGCGCCGAAAAACCATTTCAAATGTTGCCAGAATTCCTTGATATCGTTCAGGTTGAACATCAGAGAGTTCTTGCCGAATATGAACTTCAGCCAACTCCGCCCGGTCGCTCGCCTGAGCTTGGCGACATGCCAGAGGTGGACGATAAAGACCCCTATCAGCATCGTAGCGGCCATCCGATGCAATACGCCGGTCACCGCAAAACCACCGAAAACGCGTGAAATAAGCACCGCCCAACCCATGTAGGAAAACTTCAGCGTCATGCCCGTGATCCCGAGCGTAAAGAAGCAGAGGAGCAGTATGAGGTGCATGATGCGCTGTCTCAGGCTAAATCGGATGTAAAAGCGATCATGCGTCCGGTTCTTGACCGGGCGCCAGCTTGCGCGCTCCTTCCACAGGCGCAACAACCAGAACAAAGTGTGCAGCAGAAAGAATGTGAGCGTGCCGACCAAAAGCGTCGTCATGAAAATGTAGGTGTAGTACAGGTACGGATACTTCTTCGGGTTGTGGTGCGTTGCGTGTGTCAGGTAGCCGGCAAACTTCCTGTGAGCGCCGGGATGACACTTCTTGCACGTGTAAACAGCGTTCCTGTAGCTCAGTGTCGACCGTGGGTCGTCCGGTGGTAGAATATTATGGACGCCGTGGCAATCATAGCATTTGGCGGCGCCCTCGTAACCGAGACGGGACGACTTGCCATGGAACGTATTGAAGTAACTCTTGGCCTCGGTTTGATGACACTTGCCACACTGGTTCATCATCCGCGTTCGGAAGCCCTTTGCAGTGACGCGACTGATCGTGTGCGAGGTGTGACAATCCTCGCAGACCGGGAGCTTTTCCTTCGTCTTCCCACGCCCCGGCCAGTGGACACTCGTCTTGAATTGCCGCTCGATTCCCTTGTGGCAGGCCCCGCAGGTGTCTGCCAGGTGAGCCGGATTGACTGACGAATCGGGGTCGCTTTTGGGGAGTTCATGATGGGCCGTGTGGCACGATGCGCAGTTGGCCGCAACCACAAGCCCGGCTTTGAGCAAGCCCTGACCGTGAACGCTGTCGATGTAGCTGTTGACGATGTTCTTCGCCTGAGGAATTCTGTTTGCGATAACCTCGGCCACAGGCTTCCCCTGGGTATGACATTCTCCACAGAGTTTTGGGACGTTCATGGCAAAGGTGGGCGATGTCGGACTAAGATGACTCTGCGCGGTGTGGGCACTGTGGCACGTAAGACAGGTTGGGGCGTTGGGATCGCCGGCCGCCGCCCTCTTACCGTGGATCCCCGTCTGATATTTTTGAACGGTCTCGGCGTGACAGATGCTGCAGTCGACTTTATGCTTGATCGCCGCGCAAGGCCGCTTGAGCACCGTGCTGACTTCGTTGTGGCACTGGGCGCAAGCGACGGAGCTGTGCCTTGACGCCTTGAAGGCCTTCTCGTCGACGAAAAGCGACAGCTTTTTGCCGTCGCGTTCCATTGAGAGGTTCCTGTTCGCGTGACACCCCACGCACTCTTTGTTTGCGACGTTCTTCAGGTTGGCGGGGGTCCGCCGGATCTTATGAGGCGGATGGCAATCCGCACATGAAGGAATCTCGTGCGGCGCCTGCTCCCACAGCTTTCCAGAAATGACTTTGACGTGAACCTGCTCGATCCTGGAATGGCATTTCATGCAGGTCTTCGCCACGTTCTCCGGATTGATGCTGGCGTCCGGGTTGTCGGGCTCAAGAATGAGGTGCGAGTTGTGACACGAGGTGCACACCGCCGTCACTCGCAGCCCCATCTTGAGAAGTCCCTGGCCGTGGATACTGAGTGAGTAGTTCTGGAGAATATTCTTTTGAGGAATATTCCGCTCCAGGGAGACCCTCGAACCTTCGTGGTGGCAACGCCCGCAAAGTACGGGCGTGTTGAGTTTGGCCGTTGCAGACTTCGGGTCGGAACTCGGGAGAATATCGTGGTGATTATGGCAGGTAATACAGCTCGGGGCGAGAGGGTCTCCCTTCAAAGCGGCGCGGGCATGGACGCTCCTCGCTTGTCGCTTCGCCTCCTCGGGATGACACTCCCCACACGTTTGGAGTTCGATCTTTTCTATCTTCGGCTGCACCATACCGTGACCGCGATGGCAGTCTGTGCAGGCCGCGTTGGGTTTCGCCCCGGTGGATGCGGAGTGGATGCTGTGTCCGTAGACTTTCTTTTCCTTGCTGTGGCAACGCCCGCAGAGCTTGCCCACGCTGACCGGGCTCACCGTCGACTTCGCGTTGTTCGGCCCCAGAACGTCATGCGTGCCGTGGCACACGATACAACTGGCCGCAGGCTGTCCCGGCACCTTCTTCCACTTCCCGTGGGGACCGTTTTGCAGGTCTTTTGCCTCGTCCTCGTGGCACTGGGCGCACTTTACCGGTTGAAGGTCCTCTTTATGCGGGAAGTCCGTCCCCTCGAGGTCCGAGTGACAGGTGACGCACTCCAGATCGCCGTGCACCGAACTCCGGTACGCTTTGATATTGATGTACGCCGAGACCTTCCGTCCACCGATCATGGCGGTCAGAGTTCGGTCGTCGTGGCAGTCCATGCAGTCGGAGTTCGTCTGCGCCGCCGCTGCCAGCGGCCCCAGCAAGGCGAGAACCGCCAGAATAGCGGCGCCCAGCCCAGCCTCCGCCTTCTTCTTCGGTCCGGTCTTATGATGATGGTTTTCTGCCGTGCGCGTGTTTGTAATCGTCAATCCCCTGATTCCTTCGCGCCTTTACACCCTGTGTGGGTCAAATGTGCCCGCCTGCGCCCGGAAGCCTCGCCAGACACCGGGGGGGGGAGAGAAACGCCGCGGGATGCCCATGATTGTTCTTTCCACACAGAACATCCCGAGCAACAACCGAACGCAATTCCACTTGGTCACTTTGAACGCAGCGGCCTGCTCCGATGTCTCGCTCCGCACTTTCCGCGACAATCCCCGACAGATCCGCCCCGGATATGCCTGCAGTGGCCGCAAGAACGTGCATCGCGATCACCCGACACATCCCATCCACACTAAAATGACCAAGTCGAAATAGTCTATCTCGATAACTTGAGGAGAGCAATTGGTTTTTGAAATAATTCTTGCCGCCTTGTTGCCGGTAATGGTCCGTGAGACAGCTCCGAATCAACCTCGAGAGCAACTCCACGGGGTCAAACCAGCGTGCCGAAGGTCCCCCGGCGTCAGACGACCGCGCCCTTCCCCTGCTTAGGACCTCTTCATTCCCTCGGGCAGCCTGACTGCGGGGAGAGAAGTCAGGGAGCGGGAAACGGAGGGACACCGCGGACGATTGCCGGGCACGGACCCCCTTCGAGAGTACGCCATCAGCGCCCCCTGCCCTGAACAATGCATGACCCATCTGCTGCGATCACGCATCTCGCACATCTTCAGAACATTGCCGCCGTTCACCGACCGAGGCGGTGTTTCAACGCCGGACGCGGCCGGCGTTCGACGCAATGAATTGAGTCCGTATAAGCTGCGGCCTCTCGCGACGGAGTTCATGAATTCATCGGGCTCAGTTCCCCGGAGCGATGTTCGGCGGTTCAAAGCTGAAGCCGGGATAGGTCAGGATTTCCCCGGTGGTCGTGTCCGTGAACACGCGCGTGCCGCCCGTCCCGGGCGTGAACGTCACCCACTTCTGCCGGCCCCACATGAGCATGGTGGGGTACAGGTCGGGGGACGTGAGCAGCCAGTCGTTGATGACCGGGTCCCAGAGGTTGATCATATCCCCGGTCCCGGCCACTACATACAGGGGGCCGTGGTACTGATGGAATATCCACTTGCCGTCGAAGATCGGCGAGTACCAGCCGAACCAGTCGGAGTAAATCCAGCCGCTGCCGTCGGGCGTCCCTCCCAGGGGACCAACCTCCGTACCCGCCCCCTGGAGGTCGGCGATCGAAGCCTTGAGGATCCCCGAGGCATACGGCGCGTTATGCACCCCGTGGCTGCCGTCCTCCAGGACAAAGCGGTAATTGTAAACGGCGGAGCGCTGGGCCTGCGTATAGGCGTCGGTCGGGTCGTCCACTTGGTTCAGTTGGAGCGGCGGAAGCAGTTTGGCCAGGGTCTCCATCAGGTCGTCGATCTCCGTCTGGACGCCCTCGGCGACCCCGTCCCCGTCATAGTCCTTGAGAGTCAGCACGTCGAAGTCGTCCTGCTCCCCGTGGCAGGTCGCGCAGACCCCGGTCTGGTCGACATCGTCGCTCGGATCGTCCGGCGTGCCCCCGTCCCACACCATCTCGAAGGTGTGGCTCCCGGCGTGGCTGATCTCGCCGTCCAGGGCCGGATTGTCGGACTCGAGTTCCTGCATGTGGCACCCCACGCAGGCCTGGTCGACAGTCAACAGGTGAGCGGACGCCGACGGAATGTAGTTCCCGTACTGGATCGCGTTGGTGCCCAGCAGCATGTCCGTCTGCGGACCGTGATGCGGCCCGTAGTGGCTGTGGTTCTCGAGCACGTACTCTGCCGAATTGCGACGAGAAATGTGGCAGTGCATGCAGAGTTTGCCGTTGCCCCCTTCGGTGGCGATCTCCCCATTGGACAGAGTCACGTCTTCGGTGGTCCGGACCTGATGTTCGTTGGCCGCGCTATGCGGGTCGTGACAGGCCGCGCAACCGATGGTGTGCTCCATTCCCGGACGAATCGAATCGCCCTCCGTGGCCGCGATGAAGCCATCCCCATTGTGGCAGGGAGCGCAGGAACCTCCCACACGGTAAGGAACGCGCGCATGCGGAGATGTTTTCCATTCCGGCGCACGAATATCGTGGCAGATCGCGCAGTCGCCAACGTTATAGCTGACCGAAATCGCACGAGCATCCCCCGAATGCGCGCTCCCGGCGCCATGACAGTTCTCGCACTGGATGTTCGAAACCATTTTCAACGCGTCCGGCATAGTATCCCAATTCGACGGATCCAAACTCCCCGGAAATGTCCAGCCCAGCTCTGTCGCCACGTCGTCGAACCCCCCGTTGACGGCCCCCGGCGTCGGGTTGTAGCCAACGGTATGACATTGGATACACTCGAGTTCGTACTCCTCGCCCGGCGTGCTCTCACCCGAGATCTTCCGTTGGAACATGCTGGCATGCTTGGTCTCCTTCCAGGCCTGAACCCGCTTGTCCAACGTGTGACATTCCGCGCAGTGAGGCGTGAGCGGAGAGCCCAGCAATGCATCGTGATCGCCCACGCCCACATAGTTGCCGCCGGAAGCGACGACCTCCACGTCCACAGACCCACCCGCCGCAGTCGTGATCGTGGCGGTGATGAAGTAGAGACCTTCCACGTCCGGAACGAGCAGGGCCCGGCCCGCGATCTGCATCGTCTGGGCATCCGCCGGATCGTAAATGGGCACATCGGCGGGAAGCACCGAAGCCTGGATCACCGCCGCAGACCCGGCAGGACGCTCGGTCAGCGTCCAGACCACAGGCGCGGTCACCACGTCGTCCGCCGCCACCTGGGCCTCCAGATGGATCGATTCGCCAAGCCCCACCGACAGCAGACCCGGGGAGGGAACGATACCCAGGCCGTCCAGGGCGTAAGTCTCGACATCTTGAGCCGAAACCGGACAGGCGATGACCCGTTCCCCGGTCGCCCGCACCGACAGGCCAAAAACAATTGCAACGACACCGACCACTCTTCCCAACACTCGCCTGTACGCCTTCATTCTTCAAGCCTCC
>JAADHN010000022.1 GCA_013151865.1 Kiritimatiellota bacterium | reverse complement strand
ACTCCGTGCCTCGTACGACGCATTGGCCAGGATCGCCCGGAGGTAACCGGCGGAGGTATGGTAGAGCGTCAGGCACTTCCAATTGGACAATCCCGGATGGTCGGGTCGGATCGGGCCGACATTGATGAGGGTGTGCTCGAGTTCTCCCCTCGGTCCCGGAGGGTGCCGGAGTCCCGCGTCCCAATGGGGGCGAACCCAGAATTCGAGTGTGCCTTCGGCACGGCGGAGGCGTGCGGACTCCGGCGGCACGAAGTAGGCCGGGACCGCCAGGGCCTTGCCCGAAACGCCGTCGGCGAAGACACGTTCGTCCGGCAGACGCGGGAATCCGGGGCGTCCGAAGCGTCGGACGAAGCTCCAGCGTCCTTCTTTCGCGGTGAGTTCGAAACGGCACTCGACCCCGGTCAGGGGACGGTCGAACAACAGCGAGAACGGTTGCTTCGGACGCCAAACCAGTCCCACCCAGGGCGCGCCGCCCAACGGGAAACGGCCGAGCGGTTCGATGCCGTCGGTGCAGACCGCGGTCACTTGTACGTCGTGCAGGTTCCGGTCGGTCTCGATGCGGAGTCCGCCGCCGATCCGAGTGCCTGTGCCGTCCCCGGTGGTTTCCTGGCCGAACCGGACCGGGCGCAGCACGAGGTCGGGGCGGGGCGAAGCCGGTGGGCCGGCGGCGTCCGCAAAGCGCAGCCGGGCGAAGCGTTCGACGGTGCGGAACCCTTTGCCGTCCAAGAACACCACGGCCACGGATTCCTCTTCGCCCTTGGGGCGTGTGTGCACGATGTTTCGGGCCAACAGGATACTCGCCTCGCGACCGCGCTTCGGCGTCAGGCCGAGGTCGGAGACGGGCAGGGCCATTTCAACGGTCCAGCGGTCGGCGCCGCGGCGCGCGGCGATCCGCGCGCGTCCGTTCCATTCGATCATTCGGCGCAGATCTCCGTCGGGGCGACGTTGTTGCGCAGCGTCGAACACCGTGCCTTGCGAATCCACGATCCAGTGCACGAACTGCCGGGTGTTGGGGCGTGCGGCGAAGAGGACTTCGACGCTGTCGCACAGCGCATACCGGTCGCGCGCCGGGAGGAAAGTCGTTATCTGCGCCGGGTCCGGGTCCGTGCATTCGAACGCCACGTACAGGTTTTTGTCGTCCCAGGCCAGGCGAGCAGCGGTTTCGAGGGATTCGAGGCGCAGCGTGCGATAGTCGGTGAAATGTTCGATG
This sequence comes from Kiritimatiellota bacterium, assembly GCA_013151865.1. Classification (GTDB taxonomy): domain Bacteria; phylum Verrucomicrobiota; class Lentisphaeria; order Oligosphaerales; family JAADHN01; genus JAADHN01. The sequence goes on along the minus strand of JAADHN010000022.1, from coordinate 3,082 downwards.
CGCGGGGTCTGTTTCCAAACCGGATCGTCCAGGACGCCGTCGATTCTCGGCGGTTGCGGACTCCGCACGGCCTCAAGAGACCGCTTGCGGCAAATGCGTTCAAACCAGGTGGGGATGCTGTACGCGGCGATAAGCCGGTCCACACGAGCGCCCAAGGCGTCTGCTTCCTTGCCCAGGGCGTCCAAGTCGAGGTGGACCAGGGCCCCGGGCGCCGCCGATGTCCGCATGTAAGCCGGGTACAGTCGCTTGAAGGGGACACGGCGTTTGAGCGCGTCCCAGTCGGCGCGCGCCTCGGTCACCAGGCGTTTGGCCGCGGCGACGCGTGCATGGGCCGAAGCGGCATCAAGGCTTTCGACGGCTTTACGCGCTGCGAGCAACTCGGCGCGAAACGCGGCGAGAATGCGCGCACCGTGCATGATTCGGCACAGAGTCAACACGTAAGCCAGAGGGTCGCCGGTCAGGAGTTTTTCTTTGTTTTGAGCCGCGAGAAAGGTGTCCAGGGATTTCGCGGCGCGTGCCGTAGCTCCGGCTTGGTCGGCCATGGTCGCGGCCGGGTCCGGCAGATCGAGATACTTCTGGGCCCGGTCCGGGAAGGCAATGAATTGCCAACTGATGTTCTCGGCGTAGACCGGCGCCAGAAGTTTGCCCGCCTTTTCGCCGAACCAGAAGCGGCAGGCGCGCCGGGCGAACCTGCGACGTTCGGGAGGGGGCGGCACGCGCGTCCCCAGGTCATGCCAGATACGACTGTCGAATTCGCGCGCCCCGGGGCGGTTTACGTTCCAGGCGCACTCGACGCCGAGGAGTTGGGTCATTTCCCGCCAGCCGCCGCCGGAGACATTTCCGAACAGGATATCGGTGCGGTGCGCCGGATCGAACAGCGACTTCGTGAAGAGCGGGGTGGTCACGAAATACGGCCGCCATCCTTTCCAATAGGCATACTCAAAATATGTGTAGAAGTCGCGTCGTCCCCAGGCGTTCCGCGCCAGTTGGAAGTCGCGCCGCTCGCTTTCGCGCAAGCAGACACGAATATCCGGCGCCAACAGGGTGTTCAGGCGCATGAGGAAGTCGCGCAAAGAACGGGCCGTACGGTCCGCGAGATTTCGGGCCGCGGTTTGATCGCCCAGACTCGAAACCGCGGAATTGAAGATGTAGTTCGGATCGAGGTAACGGCCGGTGTACGGGTAGACCACTACATTGAACAATGCGTTGGGGACCGCCTTGCGAATGGCTGCGTAATAGGTGTTGAATACGGCGGCGTCTGCGGCTGCGTGGTCGTCGCCGTATTTTTTTCGGCACTGCGGGCAACGGTGACTCCACAGGGCGGGATCGCGCCAGCCGCCGCTGTCGCAGGCGTGCAGGTAGAACCCGGAGTAGCCGCAATCGCGCAACCATTTGGCGGCTCGCCGGGCGCGCCGGCGGTGGTATTCGAGGAGAGACCAGCAGAAGTACTTCTTGTGGACGCGGTTGAGAACGATCTCCTTGAAGTCCGGGTTGTCCTTGTCCTGGGGCCAACGGCCGATGGCGGTGGTGTCGCCGGCAATGCTGTAGATGCCACGAGCCCGGGCATAGGCGTGTACTTCCCGGAGCATGGCCCGGGTCACGGGGAGGCCGTCGGGGGCGTCTCCCGGCCGGAAGTTGGTCGAGTTCCAAGCCACATTGATCTTGGCCCGAAGCATCCAATCCACGTAACGTTTGGGGCGGGCGGTCCAGGTTTTCGCCAGGGCGCGGGCGCCGTCGAGGTCGCCTTTTCGTTGTTTTGCGATGATTTGGTACCAGTCTCCACGCAGCGGTTCGGCAAAGAGGGTTCCGTTGCAGCGGTACAGGTAATCCGGCCAGTCGCGGATTCTCGCCAGTTGCAGGTGGGGGGCGCCGTCCGCCGCGGGCACGATTAGTCGGCGCGCGGTGACGGCGGCATAGAGCGCGCCTTGCGGATCGCTGCCGATGAGCAGGATGCGGCGAACCGCGCCGTCGGGGGGCGTGTCCGGCGCCACGGCATAGCCCTGTGCGCCCGGTTCGGACGGTGTGACACGCGCGCGGCGTGCAAACTCCGCAGCCGCCGGGGCTGTGCACGGGGCCAGGACGATGGACAGTGCCGGCGTCGATTGCGTCCCCCGCAGCACTTCGACCGGCAAGGGGACTGCGCCCAGTTCGCGGATACGGCCGTTGATTTCCGCCGCTCCGATCCGGCATTTCGGGTCGTCCGCCGTCACGATGCGCCAGCCCTCGAGCGGAACGGAGCGCTGCAAGTCCCCCACCTGTTTCGGCATCGGCACGATATCGTCGACTGCGGCGAACAGACGCGCCGCCGCGGCCAATCCCAATACGAGCGCCCTCTTTCCGCGGGTGTTTCGGTCCGGTTTCATTATGTCCGCCTCCCAACGGCCCCGGCGCGACCCGATCCCGTAAGATAGTTCTTTCCGAGAACAACGGGGGTCTGCGCGTCGGCAAACGGACCGGCGACCGCCGTTGTTTCCGGAATCCCGGGCGATTTCGACGCGCGCGGACCGCACTCACATCGGCTCGATTTTCTGGACCAGGGGTTGCACGGTGATATCGGGAAGCACGAGGTGTGCCGGGAGTGTACAAACTTGTACGACGATGTCGCCTAGTTCATTGGGCTGCATCGACTTGGCGCGGATTTCCGGGGTATCGGTGGGACCGCCCGCAATCCCGGCCGCGACCCGGAATTCGGTCGCGCCCCAGGATGGCGTAATGGTGGTCACGCGAACGCCCGCTTCACGCAGTTCGGTGTAGAGACAGTGGCCGAACATATTCAGGCCGGCTTTGGCCGCCGAGTAAGGGCCGAACCCCGGCCACGCGTGGATGGCGCAGACGCTCGATATGTTGACGATGATGCCGCGGCCCTGGGGCCGCATCACCTCCGCGGCACGCCGGCAGCCGAAAAGTGCCCCGGTCAGGTTGACGGCAATGGAGGCCTGGATGTCGCTGTCGGTCTGTTCGACTATCGGTGCGATGCGGATTCCGGCGCCCGCGTTATTGACCAGAATGTCGAGTCGGTCTGTCCTGGCCAGCACTGCTTCGAAAAGGCGGTCCCAGTGGTCCGGGCAGGTGACGTCGGCGC
>JAADHN010000127.1 GCA_013151865.1 Kiritimatiellota bacterium | reverse complement strand
GGGGCGCGTGGGCGGACTGGTGTTCGCTTGGGAGAACAACAATGCCACGAACCTGATTGCCCCGTCCCCCCGGGGCGGCGCCGGACGAAGTTGCCGCGTGACAGCCGTTGGGTCCGCGTATTTCGGACGCTTTTACGACATGGTCCTGGCGCACGGCGCCTGTATGGCCGATGGCGCGGACCGCGAACTGCTCGCGGCCTGTCGCAAGACCAATGAATTGACGGTCGAGGCGGCGCTCACGCCGGCGAACGTCACTCAGGGCGGCCCGGCCCGAATCGTCACGTTCTCCCGCGACCCCGGCAGCCGGAATTTTACGTTGGGGCAGGAGCACGATAAACTCATCTTTCGGTTGCGGACACCGCGGACGGGCGGGAATGGGACCAATCCGCAGACGGTGTTCGGCAAACTGCGGGCCGGGAGCATGACGCACGTGGTCGTCACGTATCGCCCCGGCCTGTTGCGCGCCTACCTGGACGGCAAGAAAGTCGTTGAATCCAAGGCGGTGCAGGGCGATTTTCGGAACTGGACGGCGCAACACCTGCTGTTCGGAGACGAGTGGACCCGGGACCGAGATTGGGCAGGTCGACTGGAGGGGATATGCGTATTCAATCGATTCTTGTCCGACACCGAGGCACGGGCTCGGTACGAGTTGCATCGGGCCCGGGTGGCGGAGCGCAAGCCGGTGGCCCGACTTACGGCTCGATGCCGACTGCTCGAGGTGACGCCCGTTCCGGATCCCCGAACACTGCAGCAGTACTCCCGGGGGTTGGTCGTGTATTGTTACGAAGTCCGCAAGGTGCTCGAAGGCAGGGCCCCGGGCCGGAAATTGCTGGTGGCGCACTGGGGAGTGCTCGACCGCCGGGTCGTCGAAACGATTCGCCAACGCAAGCCGGGAGAAGATGTTACATTGTCCGTCGAAAGGTTCGCCGACCATCCGGAACTCGAGTCCGAACGCCGGTTCAACGATTGTGAAGAGCTGGACCTGCCCCTATACTACGATGTGTCGACCCCGGGTATGACCGGGGCGCGTTGAGAACCCTCCGCGCTGCCGTGATGTGCCGCCGGAGGGCGTGCGTGAGTCGGGGCCGGGACTGTCCGTGCCGGATTCGGAACCCTGTGGTGCGCCTCGGGATACCTGGCCCGAAACCGCGTGAATGCAACCGTCCCACACGGGGGCGCAGTTCCACCATCGGGAGCCGGAGAATGATGAAAGTGAACGTTTCGGTCATGTTTCCCTGCCTGGCGGCGTTTGCCGCCGCAGGTGCGGCCGGCGCCGAGGTGGACCCTGGGTTCCAGCCCATACCGGTGCGCGTCGAACTGACGTCGCGCCGTGTGCGGCCCGGAGATCCCCTGGGGGCGACTTTCGTGTTTCGGAATGGGGGTACGCGGGTTGCCCGGGGGAACTACAAGGTCTTCGTGCACTTCGAGTATCCGGAAGCGTCTTGTGGAAACATCAAGTTCCAGTACGATCACGATCCGGTCCTGCCCACCAGCGCCTGGCCCCCGGGCAAGGAGGTCCGGGACGGTCCGTATGCCATTCCGACCCCGGGCGATGCCGTGGAGGGCCGATACCACCTTCATGTTGGGGTGTTCGCTTCGGGCAACGGCCGATTGAGCGAGAGATACTTTGGCACAATCGAGCTTGCCGAGGACGCCCCGGCCGCGGAGGACATTCGGCCCGAGCCGCTCTCCGCCGCGGAGGTCGCTGCCCGACGCAAGCGTCTCGCGGCCCGTTTGCGGAATCCGCAAACGATTGAAACGCCCGCGTTTCGGTTTTCCATCGATTCGGACCAGGGCGCCTTCGAACTCCTGGACCGGCGTACCGGGGTGCTGTGGACGTCCGACGCTCAGGCCGGCCGACTCGGTTCCGTGGTCTTGCGCCGGGACACAGAGATGCGCACCGTGCCCCTGGCCGGTTTCGACCAAGTCGAGAAGACCGGTGGGGGGCTGCTCCTGCGTAAGGCGCTGTCCCTGGACGGAAAAACGCCTAGCGGCGTCACGCTTGTGGTGGAGGCGACCCCGGTCCAGGTCCCGGTCGGGCTTCGACTCCGATATCGTGCCGAACGCGTCCCCGGGTGCCGGTGGAGCGTCGACTCGGTCACGTTGCTCGAGAATGCTCTGGGGGTGACCGATGCGGACGCGGGGGCATCGGTACTGCCGTATCGCCTCGGCGAGCTGGTGTCGGCACGCGAAGGGATGCCGGGGATCAGGCGATACCGGACGCACGACAACGCCTCACTGGCCTTGTACGGGGCGGTCAAACGGGGAAGCGCTCTGTTGGTGGCGTGGACGCACCCGGGGGTCCGCCTCGAAGTGAAAACCACGTGGCCGGACCATCCGATGGTGCCGGGGCGCGCTCTGAATACGATGTCCTTGGTTCTCGGTGAGGGGGCGCGCGAGCTGACCTTGCATCCGCTCGGGAGTGGAGGCTACGTCGAGATTGCCAAGGCTTACCGCGAATTGTTGCAACAGCGGGGCAGGCTCCCCACCTGGGCCGAAAAGCGGAAGCGACATCCGACGGTCGACCGCATGTTCGGCGCCGCCGATTTCAAGCCGTTCGTGTTTTCCCGCATCGTGCCGAGTTCCCGGTTCAACAAGACGGGAAAGGACATCGTCCACCTGGGATATACGTTCGAGGAAGCGGCCCGGGTTGCGGAGCATTTGCACCGGGACCTCGGCATCGACAAAGCCATGTACGTCCTGGCCGGCTGGATTCACCGGGGATACGACAATCAGCACCCGGACATCCTGCCCGCCTGTCCGGAATGCGGCGGCAACGAGAAGCTGGCGGAATGCGCCAAGCGGGTCAAGGCGTGCGGCTTCCTCTTCGGGTTGCACGACAATTACCAGGACATGTACGCCGACGCCCCGTCCTGGGACGTCAAGTATCTGAACAAGCGTTCCGACGGCGCCCCGAAAAAGGGAGGCAACTGGGCGGGCGGTCAGGCTTGGCAAGTTTGCGCCGTCGAGCAGGTTGCCCTGGCGGCTCGGCCCCGGAACCTTCCGGCGGTCGAGAGGTTGTTCGGGCCGACCATTTACTTCATCGATACCGTGTTTGCCTGGCCGCTGGTCACCTGTGACGATCCGAACCATCCCATGACGCGGGTCGACGACATGCGTTGGAAGTCGCGGCTGTGCGACTTGGCCAGGAAACATTTCGGTCTGTTCGGCAGCGAAGAGGGTCGGGAGTGGGCCGTGCCGCACGCCGACTATTTCGAGGGGTTGCTCTCGCACAAGGTCAGTTCGGGCCGCAACAGTCGCGGCTACAGCCGGTCCGGCGGCGGGCGCGTCATTCCGCTCTACGAATTGATCTATGGCGACTGCATCAACCTGTACACGCACCAGGGCGACCGGGCCAGGCCGAATCGCGCCAAGTACATTTTGGACTGCATCGTCTACGCCGAGAACCCGCTGTATGGGTTCGGGCCGCATCTGTACTTTAAGAAAGGCGGCGCCGGAGTGTTGCCGGTCGGCGTCGAAGTTGTCGATTTCCGACAGGTCGGTAAACGCAAGTTCAGTGCGACCTACCGCTGGTCGCCGGGCGGAAAGATCGAGGCCGACTATAAGTGTTTCGTGCATTTCACCCATCCGCGCGGGGACCGGAATCGTGAGCACATCGCGTTCCAGGACGATCATGAGCTGCAGAGCCCGACCGGCACGTGGAAAGTGGGTCGCGCGGTCCTGGACGGTCCCCGGACGGTGGAAGTCCCGGCGAAGTTCTCGGGGCGCATCCGCTGGTACATCGGCCTGACGCATCAAGGCCGTCGGGCGTTGCTCCAGGGGCAGGGAGACGGCCGATCGAGATTGTTGCTGGGGACGCTCGATGTCCGCGGGGACTCGGTCCGTTTCGAGCCCGCGAAAAGCGCGACGTCGGCCGCGGTGTTCGCCCGGGCCGACGGCGGCTGGGGGGCCGCCCTCAATCCCACGGACCGCCTGATCAAGAACACGTACGAGGTCACTTCCTGGCTCAATCGGATCACGGCGGAAACTCCCATGACGGACCACCGGTTCCTCCGGCCGGACGGCAGCGTTGAATACAGCGCCTTCGGAGACGTACGGATCTGGGTGAACTACGGGACCGCGGACTATGCCGTGCCGGTCGCCGTCTCCGGGCTCGACGGGTTGTGCGACGGCGACGTAGTCCTGCCACAATACGGTTTTCTGGCGGCGGGGCCGACCTTCGCGGCCTTTCATGCAACCCGTTTCGGGAGCACCCGTTTTGCGGAGTCCGCACTTTTCACTTTCCGATCCTTGGACGAGCGGCCCTTGCCGCGCAGCGACCGGGTCCGCGTCTTTCATGCCTTCGGCCCCAGTCGGGTGCGGTTTGCCGGGCAAGACGTGGACGTCCCTCG
>JAADHN010000017.1 GCA_013151865.1 Kiritimatiellota bacterium | reverse complement strand
GACGGCACCCGGATGCGCACCCCGCTGCCGCCGGCGCAGTGCACCGGAGCAAATGCCGGACCCGGATCGGGCGTGACTTCGGTCAGGCGCTTGAACCGGCACTGGAACTGCCAGGGAGGGGTCCCGTTCTCCCGGCAGAAGGCCGCCCAGCGCTCCCAGCCAATCCCGCTTGGCGGGAAGAGACGGGTCCGCCTCAGGCGGACAGCGATTCGCCCCTGGCGAAGAGCGACAACTCCCGCGGCTCACGCCCCCTTTGCGGCCGGGCCCTTGCTCAAACCACCCTCGCGCCACGGGGCCAACACCGCTTCCCAATGGGCCCGCTTTGCCATTCGTGTCTCGCTTGCCGCCCTGCCGTTCTCCGATTCGCGACCGCTCGCGATCATCGAAGAACATACGCCGAACCCCACCCCAAAAAGATGGTGCAGTTGCGGCGCTTACGCGAAACCTGAACGCCCTGGCGACCACCGGTGCGTCCGTCCGGGCCGTGGGCGAAGTCCCCGGGGGGCTGGATAAAGCCTGGCCCGCGCTACCTGGCCCACGCTGCCCGCGCTGCCCCCCGAATGAGGGTTTGCTTTCGGCGCAACGATCCAGCCGTTGTAATTACTCATGCACAGGCATCCGGTTGGGTCGGTTCGGTTGGCGCGCGAACAGGTTTGCAGTTCCGCCTTCAGGGCCGGTCGCCTTTTTGCCGAGAAACGGAGAAGGCACGACTCTCCCGCTCAGCGGGAAAGCCGAATCATGAAGGCGACTTGGTTCATTCCGAAGACTTCGCCGCCCGTGACTGCCGGGAATCCGGTCTTCCGCAGAGACTCCCAACCACTTCCGCCACTGTTTGCTACGACTTCTTCACCGAGGTTGACAACCGGAGTCGACAGGCGCCATTCGGGTCTGTCGTACCAGCCGCGTCGAGTGCTTTTCCGGGAAAAAACTTGACACCGGCGCCGCCCCTCGCTATACTGTGAAAGAATTGTGAAAACGGGCGGGTGTGTCCAAATGCATATCCTACCCGGGACGCCGAGGTGGCGTCGCCCAAAACTCTCGTGGTGGAGGGACGGAAGAACTGGCGAAAGGAGAACTGAGTATGCGGAGACGAGCACAGAAGGAATTCACCCTGATCGAGTTGCTGGTGGTCATTGCGATTATCGCCATCTTGGCCAGCATGCTGCTCCCGGCCCTGCAGAAGGCCAAAGCCAAAGCTTTACAGGCCAACTGCTCGGCCAACCTGAAGCAGATCGCATTGGCCGAGATGATGTACACCAGCGACAACAGCGACCGCAGTCACGGGCCGGTCATTCGCGGCGAGACGTACGCATTCATGGGCGGCGGCGGTTGCTCCGGCTGTTTTCAGCGCTACGAAGCGGATTGGGGCAACGTGATGTCCAGCCCGCTCCCGAAATGGGCGCCGCTGAGTTCTTATATCGGCGACAAGAATATCTGGTACTGCCCCTCTTTTGCGGGCAATGATTTCCGTTCCTACGGCTGGGCTCGAGGCGGCGAGAACCGCAAACTCGTGGCCAACAAACAACCCACCATCTGCGTCATGTTCGCCGATGCCCGCAAGGGCAACATCGCTTGGCTGCCCCGCCACAACAATTGTTGTCGCAGCAACAGCCAACTCCAGGGCCCCTACCCCCATTTTGTAGGCGACCGTCACAACCAGGGCGCCAATATCGCCTTCTGGGACGGCCACGTGAAGTGGTTTGCCAAGAACTCCCTGCCCATCGGACGGTCGAACCCGCAGATTCGTTTCGACCAATACGACCAGTGACCCGAATTGCACACGAACGCCCCCCGGCCGCGGGCCGGGGGGCGTTCTCTTTTTGCGGCCCTCGGGTGAAGCCCTGCCACCCGCCCGCCTTCGGACCGCGTGTCTTCAAAAGCCGTCCGACGGCGGACGATCAGGGCCGCTGACCGCCCAACAGGCGACGCAAAACGCCGACGGTCCAGTCCACGTCGGCCCGGGTAATTCCCAGGCTGGTGACGGCCCGCAACGTATGCGGACCCGCAGGCAGCATCGCGACTCCGACCTCCTGCAAACGTTCTGCGAACTCCGCGGCATCCCTGCCCTCGATCTCGAAATAGACCAAGTTTGTTTCCACGTCTCCGGGTCGGATGCGGACCCCGGGCAAACCTGCCAGGCCTCGAGCCAGGGCCCGAGCGTTCTCGTGGTCCTCGGACAATCGAGATCTGTGATGCTTCAGAGCATACAACGCCCCCGCCGCAACGATCCCCGCTTGCCGCATGCCGCCCCCAAACTGCTGCCGTACCCGCCGGGCCCGCTCGATGAACTCCGCGTCACCGACCAGGCACGAGCCCACCGGAGCACCCAAGCCTTTGGAAAAACAGACCGCAACCGAGTCAGCGTGCGCCGCAATGACTCGCTCCGGAATGCCGGTCGCCGCGGCGGCGTTCCACAGCCGCGCACCGTCCATGTGCAATCGAAGCCCACACTCCCGGGCCGCTGCGACGACGCTTGCAATACCCTCCATCGGCCAAACTTTGCCGCCGCCGAGATTGTGCGTGTTCTCGATGCAAACCAGTGCGGGCCGTGCAGAATGCATCCCGGCTTCGGCGGCAGCGATTCGAACCGCCTCGCCCGTGAACACACCGCGTTCCGCCGGCAGGGTTCGGCAAGTGACGCCGGACAGAGCCGCGGGGGCCCCGGTCTCAAACCGGCAAATATGTGAGTCGGCGTCGAGGAGCAGCGCATCGCCGGGCCGCGTGTGCGCCCGGACGGCAACCTCGTTCGCCATGGTCCCGGAGGGCATGTACAAGGCGCCCTCTTTCCCGAGCAGGTCCGCGGTTCGTGCTTCGAGTTCCAATACGGTGGGGTCGTCCCCGAGAACGGCGTCACCCACCTCGGCCGCGGCCATGGCCCGGCGCATGGCCGGCCCCGGGCGCGTCACCGTGTCGCTGCGCAAGTCGATCATGGTCTCACTCCGTTCCCACGCTCGTGCCGTCGCCGGCGGTTACTGCTTTTCACCGGGGAGACATCGCCGGCTCGAGTTCGGCCACACAGTCCATCGACCCCGCGGGGGACCGGAAAGAGACATGACCGAGTCGGGGTCTCGCTTCCCCCTCTCGCGGGGAACACAGGAGCATCAACCGCCGTCAATACGGCAAAACAGGCACGACGCGAAACTCATGGCCCATCCCCAGAAGCACCATCCCCACCACCATCCAGAAAACCGCAGCCAGCAGCTCGCCGACAATCAACCCGATCACGGCCGGGCAGGCCGCACGGTAAAGCCTGGACCCACCGTACCGCACCAACAACACCTTCAGCAGCCATCCCAGAAATACACTGAACCAGATCAGGTTGGCGTGCCACTGCTGAACAATCAACAGCCCCACTGGATGGATCGGCCAAGAGGGAATGGTGAGGCAAAGCCATTCGCACACACCCGCCAGCGCCATTCCGATCCCGAAATGGAGGAACTTGTTGTGCGCATAGTCTCCGAGCGTGCCCTGGTCCCAATACCGCAGGAGCCGGTTCGAGTGCTCGAACTGCGCGGCGCCCCATGGGGTCAGGGGCCGCCATTTGCCGTCCAGAGACGTGGCATGATGGTAGGAAGACGTCAGGTACGCGGCCCCGCAGATCACCACAGCCGCCAGCAATACCGGCAGCATGACCCACAGCAGGCGGCGCTGCCGTTCGGGCGTTGCCTGCTCATCCAGGCCGACTGCCTGAGACACCATCGCCGGGCCGCACACTCGCCCGCCGTTGCCGAAAATCACTCCGACGATTCCAACGAAGAACAGCGCCGTAGGCGAATACCATGCCCCCGGAATCAATCGGGCGAAGTCGATCAACTGACTTTCGTATAACCAGACTTGGATCAGGCCGGTCTCGGCCACCATTCGGGCCGTAACGAGCGAAAGCATAACCGCCATCGCCACCAATACCACACTCCACGGCACACTTACCCCCGTCCAGACGAACCAAGCCGTCATTCCCGCGCAGCCGACCACGAACATGCGGCCCGCCACACTGTCGCGCCGATCTTCCGCCGTGGCGCCGCCCCGCCACACCAAGCGCGCCACACGCCGCCAGTGTGCCCGGCCCAACCAGAGGATCGCCAGGGCCAGTGCCAGCATTGCGCCGCTGCGATGATGGGAAATCGCGGACGGGTAGAACGGCGGAAAATACGCCTTGCCGTACATCGTATACAGGGCGTACGCCAGTTGCCAGAACCAGATGGAAACGCTCACCCGGTTCGGCATGAAAAATGCCAGGGCCAGGAAGGTGAAGTAGATGCGGTTGTGGCTGATGTAACCCGGCAGGTACACGAACGGCGTGCTCGTGAACAGCCGGCGAATGTTGAACTCGAGCGGCACCGCGGGCACGCCCCCGGGGTTGTACTGGTTCGCGCCGCCCAGGAAGTGCAGCAGGAAGACGACCCCGGCCGCCACCCAGAACGACCGCACTTTGAAAAGCGGTGCAAAACGCTCGCCCGGAGCCGCATCCGCGATGAGAAACCGCTGCAGCGTCAGCAACGGAAACGGCAGGCGCTCGTTCCGGCGCCACTGCGTGAAAAGCACCATCCCGAGGCCGATCATCATAAGATAACTGAAGGCGACGAACGTGCCCCACGAGAGCAGCGGCGGGACCCAATTGGACCACGGAATGCTCTTGCCCGAGGGAAGGCGGTCCAGAAAATACTCCGAAGCCGGCACGACCGCTTGATACTGCATCCGGTCGGGGAACAGCGACGACGGCAAACGCATCTTGTCGTACAATTCGGCGAGCTGATGGTCGCCGCTGATGCGCGTCGGCGCCATGGCCAGAGAATTCACCAGCATCCGCAGCAGCCCGCCGCTCGCCGGGACGCTGGCCACCAACATCACGCCGACTGCCACAGCCAGTTCCTTGGAACTCAGCGCCCGGGACGGCAGAAAACGACGGGCCAACGGATTCAGGACCAACACGAGCAGGCAAGTGAGAAACAAAGCGCCCGTGGGAAGTTGTCCGTCGGCGATGAAACCGACGCGCAGCACGAAGTTCACGTACGGCGTCGCCGGCCAGATCACCAGCGCACCGGCCAGGCCGACCACGAGTCCGCGCACGAACCCGTGGCCCCCGGCCCCACTCGGTCCCTCAGCGGGACCGCGCCCTGCCTGTGCTGCGCCTTGCTGCGACATGCATCGTATACCTTCGTTCCCCGCGCGATACGTCTCTCGAAATCCCCCCGTTCCTGCACTGACCATCCCGTTTTCCGCCCCGGCGCTTCCGGGACCGCGCCCAACGCTCAACCCCCGGCATACAACCTAGCGGGTCCCGTGTCGGCCATGAAGCGGGTCGCTGCCGCAGAGGCCCGGGCCGTGTATCCGGGGATGTCGAGTTCCCTCAAGCGCTCCGGGGTCCAGGCTTCGTCCCCGAGCCAATGTCCGAAGCCGGCCTTCAACTCGAACCGGTCGGGACACAGTCGAGCGAGAGACCGCAGAACGTACAGTTGCGTCCGCAGGGGATCCAGCGCCGTCGGGTCGACGAATATCAGGTGCACCCCCGCACACACCTGCCCGGCGTACTTGTTGAACCCCGGCTGAAACCATACCTCGCGAAACAGCACCCCCGGCAATCCCAACGCGTTCAACTCCTCGACCAGGAGCGCCGCCGCTACAAAAGGGGCGCCGATGTATTCGAACGGCTTGCATGTACCGCGCCCCTCGGACACGTTCGTTGCCTGCAGGATGCCGGTACAGGCATAAGCATACGCCGAGTCCACTGACGGAACATTCGGGGACGGGGGGACCCAGGGCAGCCCGGTGGCCGACCATCGCACGCCCCTGTCCCAATCCCGGGCGGGAATCACCGCCAAGTCCACGTCCAGCCCCTTCTTTTCCCTGAGGACCAAAGCCAACTCGCCCAGTGTCAACGGAATGCCCACCGGCAAAGGCAGTGGAAAAAACTGGACGGCGGGCGGCCCCCAGGCACCGAGGTGCGCCAGCGGCGTCGGACGATCGAGCACGATCACCGCTGTCCGGGTCCCGGCCGCCGCCTCGAGGGTGGCGGCCAGGGCCTGCTTGTACGTATACGCCCGGTGCGAGACGTCCTGGACATGAAACACCACGACATCGACTTCGTCACGCAGGAAGTCAGCGGGAAAGGTGGGCGATGTCCCATAAAAACTGAACACCGGCAACCCGGACCGCGGGTCGCTGTAACGGTCAAACCGGACCCCGTCCTGCAACTCCCCCCGGAGCCCGTGTTCGAGCGCGAGAAAGCCCCGGACCGGCAGGGCCCGCACTGCGAACTCCGCAAACGCGCCGACACCCGGCAGAAACCCGGCAGGGCCCGTCACAACCGCAGTTCGACGGCCCTTGACCCGGGCAATCAGCTCATCGAGATCGAACCGTACCATTGAAACGCACCTTTCGTCCGGCTTCCATCCGATCACGACCGGTCCTTCGCCGCGCAACGTCGGAAAAAGAGCACGCCGGACGGATCGGGTCCAGTGCGCAACATAGCGCACCTTCCGGATTCGTCAGACAATGCCCAGTCGCCCGCCTGCACAGCGGCTGGCGGGCCCGGGTGCCGGGAGACACGTCCCCGGCACTGGCGATTTCGGCCGACAAGCCTACTGTACCCCGGCAACTCGAACCGTCCGGAATCGCGGAACCACCGGCCGGCAAAACACGGCGGCGGCTCGCCGCGCCCCCCGCAAGATATCGCCGGTGCGGCGTGCAGAAGACACAACCGTCCCCGGAAAGGCAAAGCGAACTTCCCCACAACTCGCCGCCCGGAAAACCCCGTCGGGTTGGAAGCCTGACCTGAACTATTCATGAAAACGACAGTGTTGCCTCGATCCCCACCGGACGGAAAACGGTTGCGAACGATGCTGCGCCAGACGCCGATTCCCGGCGCTTGTGCCGGAAGAGCGGCAATGTGCTTCACCTTTCGGAATCGTGGCCAACCCCGGCACAGGAGAAGATACTGGAATGAGCGTTCCCAAGGCCCTCGTGGATACCTCCAAAAGCCCTCATGCCGAACTGAAAAACGTGGGACTGGACCAAGTTCGTTGGACGACGGGTTTCTGGTCCGAACGGCGTCGCCAGGCAGCCGAGGTGACTCTGCCGCATCTGTGGGACCGTCTGGCCGATCCCGAGGCCGGGCACGTCCTCCAAAACCTGCGCATTGCCGCAGGTCTCGAGGAAGGCGAATTCCGCGGCGTATTCTGGGCTGATGCGTGGATGGGGAAATGGCTCGAGGCGGCGGCGGTGCTCAACGGGGTCGCGAATGATGAAAAGTTGAGTCGGCAGATGGATCAGGCGATCGATCTTCTCGCCAAGGTCCAGGCCCCCGACGGCTACTTGGCAAGCCAAACACAGGCCGACGGCCTGAAACGCTTCCAAGATCCCATCCGCCACGAACTCTACACCATGGGACACCTCATCACGGCGGCGATCGTCCACCACCGCACGACCGGCAAGAACGCCTTCCTGAACCTTGCCCGTAGAATGGGCGATTTCGTCCACGACACATGGGCGGGGGAGGTCCCCGGACACATGGTGCGTTTTCCGTTCAATCCGAGCATTATCATGGCGCTCGTCGAGCTGTACCGGGAAACGGGACAGCGCAAGTACCTGCACGCCGCCAAAGGGTTCGTGGACCGGCGCGGCTCCGCGCCGAGAAAACACGGCGAATACGAATTGCACGACTGGATGGGCGGTGATCATTGCCAGGATCGCGTACCGTTGCGACAGGAAAGCGAAATGACCGGCCACTCCGTGCTTTCCACCTATCTCTACTGCGGCGCGGCCGACGTTTTCATGGAAACAGGTGAAGGCGCCCTGCTTGCCGCATTGAAGCGCATCTGGCGCGATTATACCGAACGCAAGATGTTCATTAACGGCGGCGCCTGCGCGATCACCCGGGGTCTGTCGAACCGCGGCGACCCGGTGCACGAGGCCGCCGGACCCGAGTACTTCCTGCCCAATGCGCTTTCGTACAACGAAACCTGCGCGCAAATCGGGGTGTTTATGTGGGCGTGGCGCATGTTGGCCGCGGCCCCGGCCGCCGTGTATGGAGACGTCATGGAACAGACGCTCTACAGCGGCATACTCGCGGGCATCGGCCTTGACGGCAAGAGCTGGTTCTATCGCAATTTCCTGCGCTGGCACGGTGGTGAACGCGGTCCTTATACCCACGACCACAAACGATACACGTGCGTGCGCTTCCAACCCGGCCCCCAGGCTATTTGCTGCCCGACCAACCTGCTGCGACTGGTCGGAGAACTCCACGGATACCTCTACAGCACGTCCGAGGCCGGACTCTGGGTCCATCACTATGCGAGCGCCACGTTGAGCACACGGCTCGCGGACGGCGCCGGGATCGAGCTGAGACAGGAAACCGACTACCCATGGGACGGCAAAGTCCGCATCACGCTCGAAACGACCCCCGAGACGCCTTTCTCGATCAAACTGCGGATTCCGCACTGGGCTGCGGAGGCGAAGCTCAGGGTGAACGGCGAAAAAGCCGGTGCGGACGTAACGCCCGGGACTTATACCGATATCCGACGCCGGTGGCGAAAGAACGATGTGATCGAACTTCTCCTGCCCATGCAACCCCGATTGTTGATCGCGCATCCCTTGGTCGAGGAACTGCGCAACCAGGTCGCGGTCATGCGCGGGCCGGTCCTCTACTGTCTCGAATCGCACGACCTCCCTGCGGGCGTGCCGGCACGCGAAATCCGCATCCCCCGGGATATCGAATTCGAAGCGCGGTACATGCCCGACATCCTCGGTGGAGTAACAATACTCGAGGCCGCGGCGCGGCGTTTTTCCGAAGGCGATTGGACCGATACGCTTTACAAGCCTCTGCCCGAGGCCCCCCTCGAACCGGTCCCGGTCCGGCTCGTTCCCTACTACTCCTGGGCGAACCGCGGCGTCGGAGAGATGACTGTCTGGATGCCTCTGTGCTGACCAGGGCCGAACGCCCATGAATTTCACGCGTCTCCGGGCAGCGGCAATTCGGCGGTTTTCGCGCCGTAATCAATGCCGGGAAAACAGCCGGTTCCCTGGCGGGCGTCTTCATATCTCGGCCACCAGTTGTCACGCTGCAGCGGATCGCCGGTCTCGGTCATCCTCTTGAACAACCTCCGGTACATGTCGGACTGTATCGGGGCGTATTCCGGCCAATCGATCAGGTTGCGAAGTTCGGCGGGATCATCCCGCAAGTCGTAGAGTTCGTCGGTGTCGGCGGTATTCATCACGAGCTTATATCGCTCCGTCACGACCATTCTCTGGGAATAGAGTCCCCACTGCATTCCGTGGAATTCGCAGAACGCGTCGGTGGGCCAATCCGGCGGAACGCTCCCTTCGAGAAGCGGACGCAGACTCCGCGAATCCATCCCTGCCGTCCGCCCGATTCCAGCCACGTCCTGGAAGGTCGCGGGGAGATCGAGATTGCTTGCGAACGCGTCGACGGTTCGCCCGCTTTCCCAGACGCCGGGCCAGCGGGCGATCAAGGGAATGCGGTACAGTTCCTCATACATGCAGTAGCCCTTGTCGAACATGCGCCTGCTGCCGCAAGTGTCACCGTGATCGGTGCAGTAGAAAACCGCCGTCGTTTCCGCCAATCCTAAAGCATCGAGCCGATCCAGCAGCCGGCCGAGAAGAGCGTCCAACATGCTCACATACGCCCAGTAGAGCGCCACAATCGGCTGCCAGAACGCCCAGTCCGTGTCGTCCGTCTGCCAGTAACGCACCATCTGCCGATGGACCCACGGCTTGCCCTCGAACGTGTCGGCGAATTCGGCCGGCTCCGGAACGGACGCTGGATCATACATACTGAAAAACGGTTCCGGTATCAGGAACGGCAGATGGGGCCCGAAGAAATCGACGCGCAAAAAAAAGGGGGTCCCAGCCCGAACCCGCTCGCCGGCCCGTTCCTCCAGCATCCGGAGCGCCTCCGCCATGCGCCAGTAATCCGTGTGACTCTCGAACGGTCCGTCGTACCGCGCCGCGAACGGTCCATGAAACAAAGACCGGGACGGGCCATACGTCGGGGCGCCGCACTTGCCGCGTTCGAGACCGCGCTGCCGGAGCCATTCGCCGTAAGGAACGTGCCATTCGTCGAATCCGTAGGCGCAAGGACTGTCGTCGTCGTGGTTCAGATGAACTTTCCCGGCGTAACTGAGATGATATCCGACGCGGCGCAGGCGATGCGCGAACGTCGGGAGCGCGGGATCCAACCGGCGTTGCGTCAGGAAGTCGTGGACATTGGTCTGCAGGCCGTGGCGGTGGGGATACACGCCGGTCAAGATGGACGCCCGAGCAGGACTGCAAAGCCCGCAGCACGTGTAGGCGCGGCGGAAGTCCACCCCTTCCGCAATCAACCGATCCAGATTGGGGGTCCGGATCCGGGCATGACCATGTGCCGCAATCGCATCGAAACGATGCTGGTCCGTCATGATCAATAGAATGTTCGGACGATCGACAGTCATGCCCGGCCTCATCTTCGTGGAATGATCAGCCCCATCACCGAGTTCGAAGGGACGACAATAGGCTGTCCGGGAACAAACTTGAAACGGAACCCGTAGGGACGAACAAGGTCGTGGTCCCGCTCGTTGCCCAGGCACGGATGCGTCGCCGTCACCAGCAGACATTCGGCCTCGACCGCGGCGGCGGCCGGGAGATCGAGGAGCACCGATTGCCGGGCTACCGCCTCACGGCTGATCAGCACGACGCCGTAACTGCCCGGACGCTCGAAGACCACAGCTTTAACGCCGTCGCTGACCTCGTTGTCCACCGGAAGCACAATCTTGCCTCGGCAGCGGGCATAGATCGTGTGCATAATCTGCTCCGGGCGGTTGTAATAAGGTGCGTTCGGGTTCCTGAGGGTGGGGCCCTGAATCTGGGAGAACCAGTATCCCGTGTACAAGCACCATTTGTTGGCTCCGAACACCAGCGGCGATTC
Organism: Kiritimatiellota bacterium; assembly: GCA_013151865.1. Lineage (GTDB taxonomy): Bacteria > Verrucomicrobiota > Lentisphaeria > Oligosphaerales > JAADHN01 > JAADHN01. The sequence continues at coordinate 10,239 of JAADHN010000017.1, read as the reverse complement.
CACCAGGGCGCGCCACATATCCGCCACGAGGACGCTGGATGTGACCGAGGTCATGAACTCGCGGTTGCGGGCGTTGCCCATGCCGAATTCGCTGACAATCACAGGGAGCGTCCTGCCGAGATGACGGCGCATCTGTCCCTCCAGGGCCGCCAAAGTGGACGGGATGCTGTCCGCCAGTCGCATCCCATCCGTGACTTGGTGCGGCCGCCCCAACAACTTGCCGTAGTCTCCGATCCGCGGCGTGAGATAAATGTGGAACTGGAACGCATCCGCAGCCTTCCCCGCCAAGCGCAGGATCGTGTCGTTCCATTCCGCCGAAGGTCCGCCATTCATGACGATGGAGATGCGGGGGTCGCGGGCTTTCATCGCCTTCACGTACCGGGGGAAGGCGGCGGCATATTCCTCCGCGCTACAGGAACCGACCGGGTCCGGGCCGTAGGATTCGTTGCCGATCTCCCAGTACTTCACGTGGTACGGCTCGGGATGGCCGTTCGCCGCACGCAGCCGGCCCAAAGGCGTGTCGGGCGAACCATTGCAGTACTCCACCCAATCGGCGGCCAGTTGCACCCGGTCCGGGGCGGACTTGATGTACTCGAAAACGAACGGATGCCGGACACCGTTCGGATGGTCGTTCGGGTCGATTCTCGAAGGAAGATCTTTGCAGAACGCCGTCGTGATGATGGGGACCATTCCCTCCTCTTTGCAGAAGCGCAGGTACTCGTCAACCCCGAAACGAGGCGTGCCGCGACTGGTCCCATTGTGATAGTTGATCAGGTCTTTCCGTTTGTCCAGGGGACCGACCGTGTCCCGCCAGTTGAATACGTCCGCGTTGCACCCGCCCGGATAACGGAGAAACGTGATCCCCATCGGCCGAACCCGGGCCAGAAACTCGTCCTGGAACTTTCCTCGATCCGAGTCGTAGGGAGCACTCAAGTTCTGCGCGTTGATATTGTTGCCGAAAATCAACGGGCTGATCTGCCGGCGGCCTGACTCGCGCGCAGTCAGCCGCACAACGGTCGCCTTGATATTGCGACGGCCAAGCTGGCGGACGCGTTCGCGCAGGCCGGCGATCTCGCACACGCGGTCGTTGGCGGCGCCGTCGGAAAGCGCGGGAAGCCCGCGCCGCAGTTCCTCCGCCCGAAGACGAAACTGCCTCGCAAGCGCCGCGGCAAAAGAAGGCCCCTCTTCCACGCGCGCCGGAGGCGGAATGACCGCCAGGACTCGCTTGCGGATGCCCGCAGTCCAGTACTTGCGCGGCACGTAACGCTTGTCGATCAGCAGTTGCACGGCCCCGCCGTCCAACGTGGTGATTTCCACCGCAGTGACATCGATGTTCGCGTACGCCTCGCGCTGTTTCCTGGCAAGGTAGCGTTCCAGGGCGGCTTGCGTGGGAAAACGTGGGTCGATGCGGACTGTCAGCTTCGCCCAACTCGCCCTGCCCTTGCATCCCTGCAAACCGATACTGACATTCGCCCACTCCAGCTCCCGCGGCATCACGATGACGTACCGGTGCCGCTCCCAATCGAACGTGCCGGAGAAATCGCTGAACTGCGTCGTGGAATACCGGGGTTTCGCCGCGCCCTTGACCTTCCACGAAAGCATGGACTTCGCGTTGTGGTAATGCTTTTTTCCGCCCCGCACCTTTTCGGCCTTGCGCCACACGTCGAGCAACACTCCCTTGCCCGCGATCTGTTCGACCGGCAACGGAGCGCTGAACGTCGTGGTCCCGACCTCCGGGGCATCGATGCACAACGCGGGGCCGCCGTCCGGCCCCGCAACCGAGGACACCGTCATTGAAGGATCTCTCGATCCGTGCCAGGCAGGCAGAGAAATGTCCGCGAAATCCTCCTGAAAAACCACGTTCACGTCAGCCGCGAACAACGCACAGCACCAGGAACATCCAGAAACAAACAGTAGCCGCATCATGGTGTCTTCACTCCTTGCTGTTGCCGGGTCACCTTCGGCGGAGATGGGATGTAACAGGACGCCGTGCCGCACGTTCTTGGCCGTAACCACAGACACATCCACGGCGCTCTGTCGAAAGCCGACCATGACAGGACGGGCAGCCATTTAGGCTGCGGACAACGTCAATTGCCGCGGAAACGTGCGGTGCGGGAGACCGATCTGCGCCCACCTCACCGCGTAACTCAACGCAATCCCATCAGTTGCCGGGCGGCCGCCGCGTGGGGGTCCCCGGTCCGGGCCATTTCCGCCGCCAACATCTCGGACAACTCGCGGCGGACATCCGCCAGGCCGGGCTCGTCGATGACGTTGCGCAGTTCGTACGGGTCGGAGTCAAGATCGTACAACTCATCGAAATCGCCCGGATTGAATACGTACTTGCACCGACCGGTATGCAACATGCGCTGGAGGTACATCCCTCTGCGATCAAATCCGTTGAATTGCCCCACCACGCAGTCCCGAAATATGGCTTCCGGGTCGTCTCGAGTCCCGGCCAGGCTCACCGCATGACGGTCGGCCGGACTCGCCACCCCCAGCAAGTCCAGTATCGTGGCGAACAGGTCCATATTGGTGGCCAACGCATTCGTGATCTCGCCGCGTGCACGGCCGGTCGGGAACCGCATGAGCAGTGGAACACGGTACGTCTCCTCGTACATGTAAGGCCCTTTGTCGAACTGCCCGCCGTGGCAGCCCAGAGTGTCGCCGTGGTCGCTGGTGAAGATAACAACCGTGCCCTGCGCCAGTCCCAGATGCTCGAGTCCGTCCAGGATACGCCCGATCTGGGCGTCGATCATGGCCAAAAAATCATAGTGCCGGGCGACAGTCTTGCGCCACGTCCCCCAGTCCGTAGCTGAAAAGTTGGGGTTCAGGCAGTCGCGATAACGCCGCTGAATCCGGGGTTTCCCCTCGAGATCGTCCGCAAAATTCGGCCAGGGCTCGATCCCGGCGGGATCGTGCGTCCCCGCATACTCTGCGCTGGGCAAGGCCGGATGATGGGGGCCCCAAAACGACGCGGTAATGAAGAAGCGGTCGTTGCGCATCTCGCGGAGCAAGTCCAGGGTTCGGGCCGCGACGAAACCGGAAGGCGTCAGCCGGGACGGCAGACCGATGACCCCGTCGAATCCGTATGGCGTGGGAAGACACGTGTCGATGACGCCGCCCGGCGTGCTGTAATCGCGGACCGGGACCGACCGCAAACCGGAATGTCCATGTCCCTGCAACCACTCGTCGTACTCCCGAACCGGACCGGGCAGCCCAAAACCGGGGACTTCGGTCCCCTCGCAACCATGGGCCCGCGGCCCCGACCGGTCGATATGCCACTTCCCCGCGTACCCGCACCGGACGTCCGCGGCTCGAACAAGGGACGGCAGCAGCGTCACGCCCTCAGCGAGGTCCTGGCGGCCGTAAAACGCCGGTGTGGTGTTGTAAAGCATGCCGTGGCGGTGTGAGAGCAAGCCCGAAAACAACGACGCCCGGGCCGGGCTGCAAATCGAGATGGAGGTGTACGCCCGTTCAAAGCGGACTCCGTCCCGGGCAATCCGGTCGATGTTCGGCGTCCGGCACACCCGGCTTCCGTAGCAACTCAGCGCATCGACCCGAACCTGGTCCAGCATGATCAGCAGTACGTTTGGGGTTTTCTGTCCCACGGCGGCGTCTCTCTGGTTTGCAGACCGTCTCGGACTAGTCCGGATGGTCCTTTGGTGGAAGGAAAATCGCCCGCGCCCCGGATTGTAACGAGGCTGTCGAAGAATCTTCAGCGTCGCTGCTCCGAGCGCCGACTCTGTCTCGAAATGTCCCGTGCCCGGCCCGGCCGGCCACGGCACACGCCGGAGGTCGCGATGCTTCCGGGCAAACCGTCCTTGCACCATACTCCGGCTCCTCCGACATGCCACTACGAACAAGGAGACACGGCCCCGGCCTGGGGGCGACTCACCGGAGTCCGCAGGCCCCCGAGGCTGCCTGCCGTACGGTCGTGTGGAGTTTTGGAATTGCCTCTGTAGATTACCCGAACCCGGGACTGGGACATCCGTTCCGGAAGCGGAAACGAGTGGGCCTCTCCCCACGAAAACGGCCCCCCTCGAAAAAGACATGAGAACCGGGAATGGACTCACCACCGTTCTACCTGGCCGTCGACCTCGGCTCAACACACTTCAAAGCCGGTGTCTTCAATGGAAGCCTGTCGCGCCGGAGTGCCGGCCTCCGCCCGCTGCCGACCCGCCGTGCACCGGGCGGGCGCGTCGAGATCGAACCGGCCGATGTCCTCGACGCCCTGGCCGGGTGCATCGGGGACGCCCTCGCGTCGAGCCGTACAGCCGGAGACGAAGTACGCGCCATAGCCGTCACGAGCCAGGCGCAGACATTCACCGTGCTCGGACCTGAAGGCGGTCCTCGGATCCCTTTTATCAGTTGGCAGGATTGCCGGGCCACGGAGACAGCCCGCGAAATGGCCCGACTGCCCATGTTTGCGGAGTTCGCAGAGCACGCCAGCTTTGCGGACATCCTCCCCAACCTCCAGATCTGTCTGTTGCATCATTTGGCCGTTTCCCGCCCCGGAACCGTCCGGACGTCGGACACCGTCATGCCGCTGTCCGCGTTCGTTGTGAAGCGGCTTTGCGGCAACGCATTCCTCGACCGGAACCTGGCCGCCATGACCGGCCTGTATTCGATGGAGACCGGGAATTGGTGGGATGCCGCGCTCGACTACTGCGGACTCCGCACGACGCAATTGCCGGAACTGCACCCGATCGGAGCGGTCGCCGCCCGCACTGACGACCGGGCCGCGGATTTCGGCATTCCGTCCGGAATCCCGGTGGTCCTGGCCGGAAACGACCAGACCGCCGGGGCATACGCCGCAGGGCTGCACGAAACCGGAGCGGTGCTGCTGACTCTGGGGACGGCCCAGATCGCCTACACCTGCACACCGAGTCTGCCGCCGCCGTCTCCGGGACTGGTGCGCGGTCCCTATCCGGGCGGACGTTTCTACCGCATGGCAGCGGACACGTGCGGCGGAAACGTGGTGGATTGGGCCCGCACGATGCTTCGCGATTGCACCTCTTTCGAGGACTTTTTCAAGACCGCCGCCGCAGCGCCTCCCGGATGCCACGGCCTGCGGTTCGCCCCAGATGTCCCCTCTGGAGGCGGCTGCTGGGAAAACATCGCTCTGAACCACGGTCCCCCACACTTCGCCCGCGCCGTAATCGAGGGCTTGGCACGCCGGTTGCGCCATCGGGTACACGAATTGGTCGGAACGGACCGCGTCCAATATCTGCTCGCCGGCGGCGGCAATCGACAGCCGCTCTGGGTCCGCATCCTCGAGGAAACACTCGAAGCAGAAATAACCGTCACCGGCGCCGATCCATGCACCGGCGCCGCCGCCATGGCCCGTGACGCCCTGGATTGATCCCGAATCGCCCCGTTCCGAGAGTGTTCGGCAAAACGGCTCGTCGCCGGACACGACGCGGCCGCTTTGCAAAATGACCGATTCGTTGACTTCCCGCGCCAACCGCAATCGGCTGCCCCGGGCCAACCTCTCGAAAAAGGACGATGCCCTTCCTCGCCCTAAACGCTCGTCCCTAAACGTCCTAAACGCGGACAATTCATGGTCCCCGACGGGGACGCCGAATCCAGCCCGGGGTTTCAACCCTGGGGCAACCGTACCGAAATCAAAATCGTCGGTCCCTGAAGGGGACGGCTACCGTAGAGCCTGCCCGCATCGTCGTAATTAGCCCGTCCCTCTAAACGACCTAAACGCGGACAATTCACGTTGTAATTAGCCCGTCCCCAAACGTCTAAACGTCCTAAACGATTCATGGTCCCCGACGGGGACGCCGAATCCAGCCCGGGGTTTCAACCCCGGGGCGACCGTACCGAAATCAAAATCGTCGGTCCCTGAAGGGGACGGCTACCGTAGAGCCTGCCCGCATCGCCGTAATTAGCCCGTCCCTAAACGTCTCTAAACGGTCTCCGTCCTCCTTGTATGTCGGGTTGAACCCCATACTCAACAATACGGATCGGGACTCTCTCTTTCCGGAGAGCGGGTCAGCGTGGCTATGATCTTCAGGCCTGTTTTGGCCAAAACCAGAAAAGCAACCGAGAACAATATGTTGTAAAGGAACCCGTATGGTATATCAACGCGATCAAGCCAGTCGGCGCGAGCAGAGTACCCGCTTACCAAAAGCAGAAATATTCCTGCAATTGCCAAGGCTTGGGACGAGTGCCGAAGAGTGGACACAGATCGCAATTTTAGAGTTCTCATGCCGGCCCCCAAAAGAACAAGCGACAATACGATCAAGACTGCTGCGACAATACGGTAGCGCGTGATCCGGTGTGCTCCAATGTGGCTAAGGCCAATCACTCCAAAAGAGAGTCCGACGACGATGTTGACAAAACCCAGAAGGCATGCGCTTTGGATAATAGACAGTGTATTCTGTGACTGTCTGGCGGCATGGGCCCGCCGGAATTCGTCACTCGCAAGCCGCCTTAGGACGTAGATTTTGAAGCATGCACCGAAGGCGTTCATAACAACATTATATACAATAAAGCTCGCATACGGACTCAGAAAAGGAAAACGTGTACGAAATGGGCGGTAAAACCAACTGACACCTCTGGGATTATCACCGCATCCCAACACAATAAAGCCAACAATGAGGATGATCTGAAGAATCAGGACGCAGAATACTGCTTTCATGGCTTGATCCGGAGCCTTCTCCCGTGCACACAAGAGGAGATAACCTCCCCGTGACTCCTTCCAACAGGCAAATGCTCCCACACACCAAAACGCGATCCCAAGGAAGACCATCAGGTCATTCCGGTTCATAAGCTTAAAGTTAATCTCATCCTTTCGCAACAAATTTGGCCACAAGCCTGTATTGCGGTAGATGAACCCAAACAATCCATGGTTGTGGTAGAGACCTCCAAGGAAATAGAACGCCATGCGGATCGCATATATGGTTGCAATCGCAGCCCCAACAAAAAGAACCCACTGAATGGCCCTGTCGACCCACGGAAGCGTTTGAGCCTCAACACGTTCATCTTGCATGTGGCGCCTCTCCCTTCTCAATGCTTGTCTCGAGTAAAAGCCCATCCGAAACGAAAAGGGTGCGTGGCCGCGCGCGAGCACGATTTTGGGTGAGATTTCGTTCCCGCCAAGCGGGACCCGGCGGTGCTGCCCTCTGCGGTAATCCCGCTCGGCGGGAGACGGAAACGGCGGAGGATCGCCCGAAAGCATCCGCGCCCTCCCGCCTTCGTCCCGCGCCTGCGGGACTACGGTGGACAGGTCGGGTTGGGACGGAGGCAGGCCGTCCTACGCTCCCAACGCGGCTCACGCCTCCTTTTCGGACGGGCTCGAGTAAGCCGAGGTCTCCCGACATCGGCGGTCCCCGGCCCCGCGCCTGCTTTTTCCGCACCCGGTTTGGTTCCCATCCCCTGCATTCGCGGTTCGTCCCGCCATACGCGACCGCGGTGTGCCGTGAGTCCCGAGGGGGAGCACTATGTGTGCGGCGCGACGAACTGTCCTTCAAGATATTTTTCAATCCAGGAAAACTCAAGTAGGTTTTTCAAAGGTTTTTTCGAATGTCTTGCCACACGCTATTGCCCCATCTGGCCTCTTTTTCCGAATGCGCGGCGCTCACAGGTCGCGCTCCAGGGCCGGTTTGCGAGACGTACGCCCGGCGTGGCCCCCCAAAAAAGCGTCTTCGATTTGAACTCAGGATCGACTCGGTCGAAGTGGAATTCGGACCGGCGGCCGGGGCAAAACTGACGGTTTATCGTATGGTGACGTGTGAGTCCTGCTCCGGGAAGCCCGTTGCAATTGCCGAACTGAGACCGTATAGGTTGTACAAGAGGAAGACGGTTCTGGACAGAATGGAACGCGGGGCACGGACCAAACGATGCGACCCGCTGGGACAACGGCGCGAAATCGAATGCATCGCACGCTGGCGGCAACCCGAACAAACCGGTCGCCCGACGCATGGTAAGGAGGGTGAGAATGAAAGTGTTATGTATCGGCGGAACGGGGCATATCGGGAGATTCCTGACCCCGATGCTTGTCCGCCAAGGTCATGACGTAGCCGTGATGACCCGGGGAAAAACCCTGCCCGGCGACACGCCTGAATGGGGTTCGGTCGAGATGATCCGGGCCACGTATGCGCGGAACAGCCGGGAATGGGTGCAACCCGTGGCCTCCCGGCGCTCGGAAGTGGTCATCGACATCCTCGGTGCGGATGTGACAACACTGTACCAATCGGTCAAGAACGACTGCCGGCATCTCGTGTGCTGCGGGTCTGTCTGGATGTTCGGGGAGCCGCGAACGGTCCCGACGCCCGAGGAATACCAGAACCCCTGTGTGTCCGAGGGATACCGGCTACGCTATGCCGAGCTGCGGGAAATCCAGGCAACTGCGGCGCAGGAGGGTCTCGCCTTCACTGCCATCATGCCTCCCAACATCTGCGGTCCCGGAAAAATTCCGTTGGAAACGAAAGGCGGGAGAGACCCGGAGGTCCACAAGTCTCTCATGCGCGGGGAAGAAGTCGTCCTGCCCTATCCCGGCGGCAACCTGATCGGCCCCTGTGACGCCGAAGACATTGCAAGGGCGTTCGTGTCGGCCGTGAACAACAGGGACCGGGCAAGCGGGGAGTTTTTCAATGTAGGTTCCGCATATGCATTGACCGCCAAGCAGTTTGTGGAAACGTACGCCGCGATCTACGGGCGGGAGATTCCCATCAGATGGGTGGGGTATGAAGAGTTCGTCCGAAATGTTGTTCCCTCTGTCGGGGGGCACTACCATTTCACCGCCAACATGTGCCCGTCCATAGCCAAGATAAAAAAGAAGCTGGGGTATGCGCCCAACTACACTCCGGAAGAGACGCTGGCCCGAGCCGTGGAATGGATGCGACAAAGCGGTCTCCTGTAAGCCGCGCCGGTCGGCGCCGAATTCATGCGCCTCGCGCGAGAGGCCGGCCAATCGCGGCCACCGGCAGGCCAAGCCGCCCAGGATGCATCCGGCCGCGACAGTCGGACGCGAGGGCGCCGGGCTCGACCTTGGCAAAACCAACCTCGTTCCCGTAATTCTCATCCGGTGGTTGCGGCGGGGGGGGAGCCCATCGCACTTGCCGGAGCCCGGCCATGGAAGACCTGCGGCCACTCATGAAAGAATGTCTCTACTGAATTCCGGACACCGTTCAGACGCACAATTCGGCCGCCCCGGACATCCAAGGCCAGAGCCCTCCATTCCCCCGCCCCGTGCCCCGAAACCCGACGCCCGCCACCGCAGCAAAATGATTCCGCAACGCTGGCAGAGCGGTGTGGGGACTTGAAACGACCGGATACCGCGCTTACGTTTAGGCAAGGCACGGGGATTTTCTATCAATCCCCCTACCCTATCACAATCACAAATCCATATTCGATAACTCCAGAAGGCCGGCCGGTTCCATGCTTGAGACCGCTCGCTCCGTTTGGAACGGTGTTCGCCCATACTTTCGCCGTCGGTCCAATGTCCGGCAACGAAACGAACCGCAGCGGGAAAGGCAACGGCGCACGGGGCGTGACATTCGGTGGTCCGCCGCACCATTGCCCCCCGCGGGACGAGATATCTGCGGCAAAAGTTGCATCCCAGCGTTCCCATGGCGCACCGGCAACTCAACATAACATCACCACTTCCAGGGGAAGCCTGCGACTGAGATTCGTCTGCATCAGACCGGGAGGAGACCGATCATGGACGCCGCAACTTTCTCGCCCAGACCGCAGCAGCTTGAGACAGCGAAGCCTGCACGCCGGAGGATGCCGCCGCCGGCCCCCCCGAAGGCGACCGGTCCCGACAACCCCAGTGATTCGATCCTCGCCCGGCCCATGGAACGCATGAGAAACGGATTCACTTTGATCGAATTATTGGTTGTCATAACCATCATCAGTATATTGGCAGCACTATTGCTCCCTGTATTGAGCACTGCAAAAGAAAAAGCAAGACAGATAAGATGCACTAATGCGATGAAACAGATAGGAGCAGCAGTGATGATGTATACTGGTGATTTTGATGGTAGTATCCCATTGGGTTATAGGCCAGATCGTGCAACTGATATGTTGCATCGAAAAGCTGGTGGAGTAACCCCATGGAATGGCCCTACAGGATTGGGATTGACTGTAAGTTATCTAGGAAATGCAGGAGAAGTGTTTTATATGGCTGAACCAACAGCAAATGGCTGTCCTGTATATGATTTTGAGAATAGTTTTAAGGGTAGATTTGTTGACGGCCCTGTAACTACCACTGGAACATCCGGTGTT